>CAVTZX010000052.1:0-6932 GCA_963739275.1 uncultured Acidobacteriota bacterium | reverse complement strand
CGCAAGCCCGCCGGGCGCTTCCACGTACAGGTCTGCACGAACGTCGCCTGCATGCTGCGCGGCGGCAACCGCATCTATGAGCACGTGCAGAAGCGCCTCGGCATCGGCAACAAGGAAACGACTTCTGACGGCAAGTTTTCGCTCGAGGAAGTCGAATGCATCGGCGCATGCACGGGCGCACCGGCCATGCAGGTGAATTACGACTTTTACGAGGAACTGATTCCCCAGAAGGTGGACAATCTGTTCGCCCAGTTTGAGACGGGACGCGTCCCGAAGGGCGTGCCGTACACCGGCGGCTCGATCCACGAGCGCCATCCCGCCGAAACGCCTGTTTGTAGCCGGCGTTTCGGCATCCCGAACGGAAACACGATCACCGTATACCGCAAACATGAGGGCTATCAGGCGCTGGAAAAAGCGCTGACCCAGATGACACCCGGAGCAGATCACCGAAGAGGTGAAGAAGTCCAACCTGCGCGGCCGGGGCGGCGCCGGCTTCCCTGCGGGAATGAAGTGGAGCTTCGTGCCAAAAGATGCATCCAAGCCCAAGTACGTCATCGCCAACGCGGATGAAAGCGAGCCGGGCACTTGCAAAGACCGCCCGCTAATGGAATTCGATCCGCACCAGTTGATCGAAGGCGTGATCCTCGCCGGGCGTGCCGTGGACGCGCACCAGGGTTACATCTACATCCGCGGCGAGTACCGCTACGTCCAAGAGATCGTCGATCGCGCCATCGCGGAGGCCTACCAAGCAGGGTACCTGGGCAAGAATCTCCTGGGCACGGGATTCGATTTCGAGCTGTGTACGCATACCGGCGCCGGCGCCTACGAGTGCGGCGAAGAGTCTGCGTTGATGGAATCGCTCGAAGGAAAGCGCGGCTATCCGCGCATCCGTCCCCCCTTCCCGCGGTCATCGGCCTCTACGGCTGCCCCACGGTGATCAACAACGTGGAGACGATTTTCTTCGTCCCCGCGATCATCTTGAAAGGCGGCGAGTGGTACGCCGGCCTGGGCACGCCGCGCAACGGCGGCACGCGGATGTTCTGCGTCTCCGGCCATGTGAACAAGCCCGGCATCTACGAGCTGCCCCTGGGTTTCAACCTCCGCCGCATGATCGAAGAGGTTGCCGGCGGCATCCGCGGCGGCAAGAAACTCAAGGCGGTCATCCCCGGCGGAGTTCGTGTCCGCTGCTGAAGGCCGAGGAGTCCGACATCCCCATGGATTTCGATTCGCTCGCCAAGGCCGGCTCGATGCTGGGCTCCGGCGGTGTCGTGGTGGTTGACGAGGAGACCTGCATGGTGGACCTTGCGCGGCGCATCATGCATTTCTACGCGCACGAATCCTGCGGCTGGTGCGTCCCCTGCCGCGAGGGCACCACCTGGCTCCGCAAGATGCTCGATCGCTTCCACGACGGCGGCGGCCGCGCCGAAGACATTCCCCTGGTCGGAGAACTGGCGCAGAACATGCTCGGCCGCACCTTCTGCCCGCTCGGTGATGCCGCGGCCATGCCCATGATCAGCATCGCGAAAAAGTGGCGGCACGAATTCGAGGACCATCTGAAGGGCAAGTGCCCGTACAAACCGGCGGAGGCATTGATCGGCGCGCGCTGAGGACGCCGCATTGACCCATGGCGGAACAAAAGCTCATCACGCTGAGAATTGACGGCCGCGAGGCGCGCGTCGCCCCCGGCACCTTGGTCATCGAAGCCGCGCGGCGCATGGGGATCGAGGTCCCTTCGTTCTGTTACTATCCCGGCCTCTCGCTGCAGGCCGCCTGCCGGATGTGCTTGGTCGAAGTCGAAAAGGCGCCCAAGCTCCAAACCGCGTGCACGCTTGTCGCCGCTGAAGGCAT
This sequence comes from uncultured Acidobacteriota bacterium, assembly GCA_963739275.1. GTDB lineage: Bacteria > Acidobacteriota > Terriglobia > Acidiferrales > UBA7541 > JBGQGH01. The sequence goes on along the minus strand of CAVTZX010000052.1, from coordinate 5,084 downwards.
GATCGTGCGGACGGACACCGAGCAGGTCCACGCGGCGCGCAAGTCCATGCTCGAGTTCCTGCTGATCAATCACCCCCTCGACTGTCCCGTCTGCGACAAGGGCGGCGAGTGCGAGCTGCAGGACATGACCTTCCGCTACGGCGCCGACAAGAGCCGCTTCGCCGAAGAGAAAAGACACACGCCCGAGGAAAAATGGTCCGAGGTGGTCTACTACGACGCCCCGCGGTGCATCCTGTGTTTCCGTTGCGTGCGCGTGTGCGACGAGGGCATGGACGTCAAGGCGCTCGGTGTGGGCCAGCGAGGCGCCTACTCCACGATCATCCCCAACCGCGAAGACCACCTCGAGTGCGAAGAGTGCGGCATGTGCATTGACATCTGCCCGGTTGGCGCGCTCACCAGCGGCACGTACCGTTACAAGACGCGCCCCTGGGAGATGAAATACGTCAGCACGGTCTGCGCGCACTGCTCCAACGGCTGCAAGGTCACGCTCGGCGTGCGCAATAACCAGATCCTGCGCGCCAACAATCGCGACCTGAGCGGCATCAACGGCGAATTCCTCTGCGCCAAAGGCCGCTTCGGCTTCGACTTCGCGGAGCACTTGGATCGGGTTAAGCAGCCGCTCATCCGGCGCAACGGCAAGTTCGTTCCCGCTTCGTGGGAAGACGCGATGGGCGAAGCCGCAAGGCGCCTCGTTGGAATCCACAAAACGCACGGCCCCGGCGCGATCGGTTTCATTGGCTCGAATCGCACATCGAACGAAGAGAACTACGTCCTTGGGCGCCTCGCGCGGGCCACATTCGGCACGAACAACGTGGACCACCATCGCACGGCCGATTACTCGGCCCTCTTTGCCGCGCTCGGGGCGAGTTCCGGCGCGGCGATGGCCACCATGGACAGCTCCACGAAGCCCGCGCGATCCTCCTCGTCGGCAATGACCCCACCGAGCAGAATCCCCTCGTCGCCTGGCAGATTCGCGCTGCCGTGCGCCACCATGGCGCGCGGTTATACGTTATCAATTCACAGGACATACGACTGCGCCGCAAGGCGGAGCAGTTCGTGCGCGTGGCGGCCGGGACAGAAGCAGACGCCGTCCGCCGGCTCGCCACGGGCAAGGGCCCCTTCGATGCGGCGATCGCCGCCGCACTCGTCTCGCTGAAAGCCGCGATCGAGCAGGAAGCCGACGTGATCCTGGTCTTTGGATCGGAGATCACGGGCGCAGCCATCCGCGACCTTGTCACCTTCGGCTCGAGCCTCAAAGGCCGCTCTCGCTACATCGCTCTGGGCGGCTACGCAATTGCGCGGCGCCGCCGACATGGGATTGCTTCCCGACCGCTTGCCCGGCTACGCCCCGCATGCACGATCCCGCCGCGCGCGACTCCTTCGGCAAGCTCTGGGGCGCAACGCTTCCCTCCGAGCACGGTCTCAGCGCGCGCGAAATGCTGGATGCTGCCGCGAGCGGAAAGCTCAAAGCGCTTTACGTCGTCGGCTCGAATCCGCTCAAGACATTTGGCGTCTCCGCCGAGCGCCTCGCGAGCGTCGACCTGCTCGTTGTCCACGAGATGTTCATGACGTCAGCCGCCTTACGCAGCAATTGCACCTCGCCGGATGTATTGGTCACCGTGCCGTCCTTTTCATACGCGCAGGAGGCGGGAAGGATGATGTCAGCGTGCTGTGCGGTTTCGGTCATGAACATCTCGTGGACAACGAGCAGGTCGACGCTCGCGAGGCGCTCGGCGGAGACGCCAAATGTCTTGAGCGGATTCGAGCCGACGACGTAAAGCGCTTTGAGCTTTCCGCTCGCGGCAGCATCCAGCATTTCGCGCGCGCTGAGACCGTGCTCGGAGGGAAGCGTTGCGCCCCAGAGCTTGCCGAAGGAGTCGCGCGCGGCGGGATCGTGCACCGGGGCGTATCCGGGCAAGCGGTCGGGAAGCAATCCCATGTCGGCGGCGCCGCGCGAATTTGCGTAGCCGCCCAGAGCGATGTAGCGAGAGCGGCCTTTGAGGCTCGAGCCGAAGGTGACAAGGTCGCGGATGGCTGCGCCCGTGATCTCCGCTCCAAAGACCAGGATCACGTCGGCTTCCTGCTCGATCGCGGCTTTCAGCGAGACGAGTGCGGCGGCGATCGCCGCATCGAAGGGTCCCTTGCCCGTGGCGAGCCGGCGGACGGCGTCTGCTTCTGTCCCGGCCGCCACGCGCACGAACTGCTCCGCCTTGCGGCGCAGTCGTATGTCCTGTGAATTGATAACGTATAACCGCGCGCCATGGTGGCGCATGGCAGCGCGAATCTGCCAGGCGACGAGGGGATTCTGCTCGGTGGGGTCATTGCCGACCAGCAGGATCGCGCGGGCTTCGTGGAGCTGGCCCATGGTGGCCATCGGCGCGCCGGCTCGCCCAGAGCGCGGCGAAGAGGGCCGAGTAATCCGCGGTGCGATGATGGTCCATGTTGTTCGTGCCGAATGTGGCGCGCGCGAGGCGCCCAAGGAGTAGTTCTCTTCGTTCGAGGTGCGATTGGAGCCGATGAAGCCGATCGCGCCGGGGCCGTGCGTTTCGTGGATTCCAACGAGGCGCCTTGCGGCTTCGCCCATCGCGTCTTCCCACGAAGCGGGAACGAGCTTGCCGTTGCGCCGGATGAGCGGCTGCTTAACCCGCTCCGGGTGCTTCGCGAAATCGAAGCCGAAGCGGCCCTTGACGCACAGAAAGTCGCCGTTGATGCCGGAGAGGTCGCGATTGTTGGCGCGCAGGATCTCGTTGTTGCGGACGCTCAGCGTGGTCTTGCAGCCGTTCGAGCAGTGCGCGCAGACCGTGGAGACGTATTTCATCTCCCAGGGCCGCGTCTTGTAACGGTAGGTGCCGCTGGTAAGCGCGCCAACTGGGCAAATGTCGATGCACATCCCGCACTCTTCGCACTCGAGATGATCGTCGCGATTGGGGATGATCGACCGAATAGGCGCCGCGCTTGCCGACGCCGAGCGCCTTGACGTCCATGCCCTCGTCGCACACGCGCACGCAGCGGAAGCACAGGATGCAGCGCGGCGCGTCGTAATAGACCAGCTCGGACCATTTTTCCTCGGGGCGTGTGTCTTTTCTCTTCGACGAAGCGGCTCGTGTCGGCGCCGTAGCGGAAGGCCATGTCCTGCAGTTCGCACTCGCCGCCCTTGTCGCAGACCGGGCAATCGAGCGGATGGTTGGTGAGCAGGAACTCGAGCATGTCCTTGCGGGCGTGTGGACCTGCTCGGTGTCGGTGCGAACGACCATGCCGTCGGCGGCGACGAGCGTGCACGCGGTCTGCAGCTTGGGCGCCTTCTCCACTTCGACCAGGCACATGCGGCAAGCGGCCTGCAGCGATAGGCCGGGATAATAGCAGAACGAGGGCACCTCGATCCCCATGCGCCGCGCGCGCTTCGATCACCAGCGTGCCGGGCGGCGACGCGCATCTCGCGGTCGTTGATCTTCAGCGTGATGAGCTTCTGTTCCGCCATGGGTCTGCGCGTCCTACCGCGCTCCGAGGAATGCTTCGGCCGGTTTGTAAGGGCACTGGCCCTACAGATGGTCCTCGAATTCGTGCCGCCACTTTTTGACGATGCTGATCGTGGGCATGGCCGCGGCGTCGCCGAACGGGCAAAGGTGCGCCCGAACATGTTCTTCGCGAGTTCGCCGATCAGCGGAATGTCTTCGGCGCGGCCCGCACCCGCGTGGAAGCGCTCCAGCATCTTGCGCAGCCAGGAGGTGCCTTCGCGGCAGGGAATGCACCAGCCGCAGGATTCGTGCGCGTAGAACTGCATGATGCGCCGCGCGAGGTCCACCATGCAGGTTTCCTCATCAATGACCACCATGCCGCCGGAGCCGAGCATCGAGCCGGCTTTGGCCAGCGAATCGATAATCCATGGGAATGTCGATCTCATCCGCGTTAAGCAGCGGGCAGGAACTCCCGCCGGGGATGACGGCCTTGAGTTTCTTGCCGCCGCGCATGCCGCCGGCAACTTCTTCGATGAAGCGCTTCATGTTGAAGCCCAGCGGCATTTCGTAGATGCCGGGCCTATTCACGTGTCCGGAGACGCAGAACAGCCGCGTGCCGCCATTCTTCGGCGTGCCGCGGTTGGCGTACGCCTCGCCGCCTTCGAGGATGATCGCGGGGACGGAACTCAGCGTCTCCACGTTGTTGATTATCGTGGGGCAGCCGTACAGGCCGACGACGGCGGGGAAGGGAGGCCGGATGCGCGGGTAGCCGCGCTTGCCTTCGAGCGATTCCATCAGCGCGGACTCTTCGCCGCACTCGTACGCGCCGGCGCCGGTATGCGTGCAGCAGATCGAAATCGAAGCCGGAGCCGAGGATGTTCTTGCCGAGATAGCCCGCGCGTAGGCCTCCGCGATGGCGCGATCCACGATTTCCTGGACGTAGCGGTACTCGCCGCGAATGTAGATGTAACCCGCGTTCGCGTCGATAGCGCGCCCGGCGATGATCACGCCCTCGATCAACTGGTGCGGGTCCATCTCCATCAGCGGGCGGTCCTTGCAGGTGCCCGGCTCGCTTTCGTCGGCGTTGGAGATGATGTACTTGGGCTTCGGCGAATCCTTTGGCACGAAGCTCCATTTCATGCCGGCCGGAAAGCCCGCGCCGCCGCGGCCGCGCAGATTGGACTTCTTCACTTCCTCGATGATGTATTCCGGCGTCATCTGCTTCAGCGCTTTTTCGAGCGCCTGTAGCCCTCGTATTTCCGATATACCTCGATCTTGTGCGAATCGGGATGCCGAAGCGCTGGCTGATGAACGGCGTTTCGGCCGGATGGCGCTCGTGAAGGGAGCCGCCGGTGCACGGCACGCCGCTTCGGGACGCGTCCCGCTCACTGTCGAAAGATGCGTCGAACTTCCGGGGATCAGTTCCTCGTAGAAGTCGTAGTTCACTTGCATGGCCGGCGCGCCGGTGCACGCGCCGATGCACTCGACCTCTTCGAGCGAAAACTGCCGTCCGGCGTGGTTTCCTTGTGGCCGATGCCCAGGCGCTTCTGCGCGTGCTCATAGATGCGGTTGCCGCCGCGCAGCATGCAGGAGACGTTCGTGCAGACCTGGACGTGGAAGCGCCCGGCG
>CAVTZX010000051.1:0-11980 GCA_963739275.1 uncultured Acidobacteriota bacterium | reverse complement strand
GGCTTGCGGCGCAGCATGGAGTAATACACCAGCGTTTCGGTCACCTGGAGCGTGTTCAAGTCCAATCGGCGTGCGATCTCCGCGATCATGTCGTCGCTGACGTGTCCAAAGGCATCCTGGGCGTAGAGCAGCATAGGCACCAGGGCCGAGCGCTTCACCGGATAGCGCGTGAGGAGTTGCGTGAATCTCGCTTCGAGCGCTTCGGGCAAGGTCATCGTGTCGTTTGGCCGCGCAGCGGTCAGCGGTCCACTTCTCCCAGGACGATGTCAATTGTGCCGATGCAGGCCACCACGTCGGCGATCAGGCGGCCTTCCGTCAGTTTCCCCAGCGATTGCAGGTTCACGAACGAAGGCGCGCGGACCTTCACACGCCAGGGCTTTGGGGAGCCATCGCTGGCCACGTAGAACCCCAGCTCGCCGCGCGGCGATTCAATCGTCTGGTACACCTCGCCGGGCGGCGGCGCGAAGCCCTCCGTGAAAATCTTGAAGTGGTAAATGAGCGCCTCCATCTCGGTCTTCATCTGCTCGCGCTGCGGCGGCACGATGCCGGGCGCGTCGGCGTTGATAGGGCCATCGGCGGGGATCTTCTGCATGGCTTGCTGGACAATCTTGAGACTCTGACGCATCTCCGCCATGCGCACGAGATACCGCGCGTAGCAGTCGCTCTCGGTGCGAGTGGGCACGATGAAGTCAAACTCATCGTAACTTGAGTAGGGAAAAAACTTGCGGACGTCGTAGGCGATGCCCGTGGCGCGCAGCATCGGGCCGGTGACGCCCATAGCGACGGCGTCGTCGGGGCTCAGGTAACCGACACCCTTCGTGCGCGCGTGCCAGATGGGGTTCTGCGTCAGCAAGTCTTCGTATTCATCAATCCAGCCGGGAAAAGTCCTCACGATGCGGGCCACCGGCTCGAGCCAGTTCGCCGGCGGCTCCAGAGCCAGGCCGCCGATGCGGAAATAACTCGTCATCATGCGCTGGCCGGAGACCAACTCGAATACCTTGAGGATCTCCTCGCGCTCGCGGAAGGTATAGAGAAACATCGAAAGTGCGCCCAGGTCCATGGCGTGCGTGCCGACCCAGACCAGGTGCGAGGCGATGCGCGTGAGCTCCGTGAGCAGTACGCGGATGTACTGCGCGCGCTTGGGGACCTGGAGTCCGAGCAGCTTTTCCACCGCGAGGCAGTAACACAGGTTGTTCGAGAGACACGCCAGATAGTCGAGGCGGTCGGTCAGGGTGATGGCCTGCGAGTAGGTCTTCGACTCACAGCTTTTCTCGATGCCGGTATGCAGATAGCCGATGTCCGGGCGGGCCTTGACCACGGTCTCGCCGTCGAGTTCCAGAACGACGCGCAGCACGCCGTGCGTGGACGGATGCTGCGGGCCCATGCTCAAGACCATCGTTCGGGTGGGGCCGGCAACGGTGTTGACTGTGGTTCCCATGACTCCAGCTGCCCGCGTGAGATTCAGCGCGGGCCCTCCGTCGGATAATCCTTGCGCAGCGGGTAGCCTTCCCAATCCTCCGGCAAGACAATGCGCCGCAGGTCGGGATGTCCGGCAAAGCGAACACCGAAGAGATCGAACACCTCGCGCTCGTGCCAGTCGGCGGTGGGCCAGACGGGCGTGACCGTCTCCGCCACCGGATCGTTCCCCGGAACGAGCACCCTCAGGCGCAAGCGGTCGTGCCGCGGGATCGAGAGCAAGTGGTAGTTCAGCTCGAAGCGGGGCTCGGCGGGGAAACGGTCCACGCCGGTCACATCGGACAGCAGGGTGAATTCGAGTCCGGGCTCGCGGCAAAGATACTCGGCGGCGCGGCGCAGGTGCTTGCGGGGCACGACAATGGTCAGCTCGCCGCGGAACAACTGAACGTCCGCGATGGCCTGCGCGTCCCAGGCCCGCAATTTGGCCACGACCGGATTTTGGTCCAGGTCCAGAGCTTCGGTCACAGAAAGAAGTCCCGGCGGGCGCCTCAGCGGTTCCAGTCCAACGCGCCCTTCTTCCAGAGATAGATATAGCCGACCAGCAGGATCAGGATGTAGATCAGCATCTCCGCAAACCCGAACCAGCCCTGCAGCTCGCGGTACACGTAGGCCCAGGGGTAAAGGAAGATGGCCTCCACGTCAAACAGGATGAAGACCATCGCCACCAGATAAAACTTCACGGAAAAGGGCTCGCGCGCATCCCCCGCGGGCTGTACGCCACACTCGTACGCCTGCATTTTGGCGCGCGTCGGCCGGCGCTGTCCGACGAAGGTGGAAAGCAGAAGGATGATGCCGGCCAAAGCCATGGCGACCAGCAGATGAAGCAGCAACGGCGCGTAGCTTTGAAGATAGTTTCCGCTCATCGTCGGCGCAGCTATAATAGCGGCCCAGACGCCGCGCGGTCAATTGCACCGCGCGGGATTTCTTTCTGTTCTTGGGGCCATTTTGACGGCGGGAATCCTCCCATGACGCAGAGCTGCAGCGTGACCATCAACGGCGAGAAGCGGGAAGTGCCTTCGGGGCTGAGCGTCGAAAAGTTCCTGGAGCACCTGAAGATCAGCGGCGACCGCGTGGCCATCGAGCGCAACCTGGAGATCCTCCCGCGCGCGCAGTGGGCCGCGACGCTGGTCGAGCCCGGCGACCGCTTCGAGATCGTTCAATTCGTGGGGGGCGGTTAGGCCGGTGGGTCAGTGTGCGGGCTGGGCCCGGAATCGCCGTGCCGCTGCCAGCAGGTAGATGGAAGCGGCCAGAAGCAGCGGGGCGGAGTACACACCGGGCATCCATCGGCCGAAGTAAATGCTCCCACCGATGTGGCCCAGGCCGTTGAACAGCATGATCACACCAAACGGGTAAGCGAGCACCCCCATCCAGCGGGCATCTCGGAACGCAAGGCGTGAGAGTGCCAGCAGAATAAGCACCAGCCCAATCAAGCCAGCGAGCCAAACCCCGAAGGTAAACGTCGGCAGAGGGAGCCAGGGTATGCGCTGGCGAATCGCGAGGACGCCGGGGTTATAGAAGGAGAGAAAATCTGTCAGCGCTTCATCGGTGACGTGGATCGCCAGGGCCGCAGTCAGTCCCAGCCACGCACGCCCGAACTTCTGAGCACTGGTCGGTCGCAACCAGCCGTTGGCCCCCACGACCTCTCCCCTCAGATTGGCTTTGGAGTCAAGCTCGGAGGCGTGGCGATCATTTTGCTGAATCGCTTTCGTCATGCGCGCGCTCCTTGTCCGCGGATTCGCAGGGTCACGCTGCGAGAAGTCTCGTCAGCAGGTCGAAGCAGCCGTTCCAGCCCGAGGTGTGGCGGTCGCGCTGCTCGCCGGTGTGGAATCCCTCGTGCGTCAGGATGACCTCGGTCGAGTTGCCTCGTTCATGGAACTCCACCGTGACCAACGTTTCCTCCATCTCCTCGGTTTTTTCCCCCGTGGCGGAGGTGCGTTCCCAGGCCCAGGTGAAGGCCAGCTTCTCCGGCGGCTTCACCGTGCGGAAGGTCCCGCGCAAATGGAAGGTGTCTGATCCCGCGAGGCCGGTTTCGAGCCGATACGATCCGCCTTCGCGGAAATCGAATTCCAGATAGCGCGTCCAGCGGGTCTCGCTGGAGCGGCACATCCATTTCTCGAGCTGCTCGCGCTCCGTCCAGGCCGCATAGACCTTCGCGCGAGGCGCGGGAAACGTGCGCCGTACCTGAAGCCGCATTTCCGAATCTTGTTGTGGCGTAGCCATTTCGTTTCCTCTCCGACTAGGATTTCTCAACCACGAGAGCCAAAGCGTCAAAGCAGCCGTTCCAGCCCGTCTCGGTCTCCGCGCGCTCCTTCGCGGTCCGGAAATTCTCGTGAGTCAGGACACATTCGGGGGACCTGCCGCGGGCAAAGAATTCGACGGTGACTTGGGTTTCCTCGTGCAGGGGAGTTTCCTGGCCGCCCTGTTTCCTCGTCCAGCCCCAAGTGAACACCAGCTTCTCGGGGGGAGCGACTTCGTGAAAACTGCCCCGGCCGATGAATCGTTCGCCGGTGGCCGAATCCGTCACCTCTATCGCGTAGCTGCCACCGGGGCGGACGTCGAGTTCCAGATACTTGACGCGGTGGGATGGCACGTCCTGGCACATCCACTTCTCTAGCGCTTCGCGATCGGTCCAGGCACGGTATACCTCTTCGCGCGGCGCCGCGAACGTGCGCCGGAGCCGGAGCTTTGATTCCGAACCGGTGTCGGGTTTGGCCATGAGGCATTCTCCTGTTTCTGTGTTTCTTCCAGGTAACGGGCCAGGGAATCGAACTGGGATTCCCAGAACTGACGGTAGTGCGCAATCCAGTCCGCGGCGGACTTCATGGGTTCTGCCGTAAGGCGGCAGCGGCGCACGCGGCCGGTCTTCGTGCTCTGTAGCAAGCCCGCGGACTCGAGAACGCGCAGATGCTTGGTCACCCCGGGAAGGGAAATCTCGAAACGGGAGGCCAGGCGGGTGACGGAAGTCTCGCCGAGGGCGAGCTGGGCGAGGATGGCGCGGCGCGTGGCATCCGAGAGGGCCGCAAAGGTGGCGTCCAGGAGCGCGGACGAATACTTAACCATACGGTTTAGTATCGACACACCTCGGCACGTTGTCAACTGAAAAATGCAGGATCCCCCAGACTCAGAGGCCGGCGAGCAGGTGGCCCATCTTCGCCTTCTTCGTCTTCAGGTAGGCGCGGGAGGTGCGCGAGGCGCGCGGCTGGCAGGGGACGAGTTCCACCACTTCGATGCCCGCGGCCTCGAGCTGGCGTACCTTGTCCGGATTGTTGGAGAGCAAACGCACGCGGCGCGCGCCGAGCAGCGCCAGCGTTTCGGCCGAGAAGCGGTAATCGCGCGCGTCGTCGGCGAAACCCAGTTTGTGGTTGGCTTCCACCGTATCCATCCCTTCGTCCTGCAACTGATAGGCGCGAAGCTTGTTGAGAAGGCCGATACCGCGGCCCTCCTGGGGGAGGTAGAGCAGGAGGCCGGCAGAAGTGCGGCCCAGCAGGCGCAAGGAAAGCTCGAGTTGCGCCCGGCAATCGCAGCGCTCGGAGTTGAGCGCGTCGCCGGTCAGGCATTGTGAATGAATGCGCACCAGCGGAATCGTTCTGCCATTCAGGTGTCCGCGCCGAAGCACGACCGCAGCTTCCTCCGGCGTGCGACCCTCGACGCCGAGGATGGTGAAGCGGCCGAACCGCGTGGGTAGCTGCGCCTCCGCGACCACGCGCACCGCAGCAGGAGAGCGCCGGGTACGTCTTGCGCCTCTGTTGTTCCGCGTTGATTTACGTCGCTTCATCGCAAACATGCCATTATAGCAGCAGAGGCTCTCCTGCGCTTTACACCGGGGCGCGATTCGCTTAGGGTTGTGGCGGGCAGACGGGCGATGGAACAAGCTCTTCCCTGGAAAGAATTACTTTTCACGCTTCTGCTGAAGGTGGGTGCAGCGGGCTCGCTGGCGGCTCTGCTCGTGCGCTCAGCCACTTTCCGGCGCGTTCTTTACAACGAAAACCGCGACTTCGATCAGAAGGTGCGGCTGATGGTGCTCTTGACGCCACCGCTGGCCTTCGGCGTAGCGCTCCGGTTGGTGGGGCAGGACCAGCCCTACCGCTTTGCCGACTTGATGATGGACGGGATCGTTTCTGCTCGGCCTGCTCGGCGGCCGGGTGGTAGGACCGCTCGGCGGGGCCATCATCAGCCTACCCGCCTTCCTGCGTCCCCATCATGAGTGGCTTTCCATGCCATTCGCGGCGGCGGCGGGGCTGCTGGGCGGCCTGATCCGTCAGGTAATGGCCAACAAAGAGGACATCTGGAATCTGGGGCCCTTCACCTTCTTAAGTATCCCGCGCTGGCTGATGAGGCTGGTGCGCGAGCGGAGCGGCAGTTGGGAGATGTTGCCGCTGGCCGGATGCCTCGCACTGGGGCTGGCCAGGCAAGCGCTGGGGCAGGCGGTGAAGCCCGGCTGGCTCTTCTACACTCCGGCGAAAGACGTCTGGCAGCTTGTGGTGATCCTCATTGCCACGATCATGGCTGTGGCCGTGCCCATCAAGATCTGGAACAGCGCGCGGATGGAGATGAACCTGGAGCAGCACCAGCAACTTCTTCTCAAGGCGCGCATGGACGCGCTCTCCAGCCAGATCAACCCGCACTTCCTCTTCAACACGCTGAACACGGTCTCCTCGCTCATCCGTTTCGATCCGGACATGGCGCGCGTCGTGGTCATCAAGTTGAGCAACATCCTGCGCCGCCTGCTGCGCAAGCATGAGACGTTCGTGCCGCTGCGCGAGGAGCTTGATTTCATCGACGACTACCTGGACATCGAGGTCGCGCGCTTCGGCCGCGATAATCTCCAGATCTCCAAGGAAATCGACGAGCATACCCTCGATGCGTTCGTGCCCAGCATGCTGCTGCAACCGATCGTGGAGAATTCCCTGAAGCACGGCCTCGCCTCAAAGCTCGAAGGCGGACGCATCTGCCTGCGGACTTCCTCGCGGGACGGCCGCCTGGTGATCGAAGTGGAAGACAATGGCGTGGGCATCCCGGAGGACCGCATGCCGCAGGTGTATGGCGACGGCATCGGGATCAGCAACGTCCACGAGCGGCTGCACGTGCTCTACCGCGACGATTTCCGCATGGAGATTTCGAGCCGCGAGGGACAAGGTACGCTCATCCGCATCGAAGTGCCGGAACTGAGCGCGAACCTGCCGGCGATGACGTGAGCGCCGGCGCTCGCACGATTTACTCGTGCCGCAGAGCGACCAGGGGGTCCACTCGTGTGGCGCGCCGCGCGGGGAGGTAGCAGGCGGCGAACGCCACACCGGCCACCAGCACCACTACGGCCGCCAGGGTTGCCGGGTCGGTCGGCTTCACTCCGAAAAGCAGGTCGGACATCGAACGCCCCAGGGCGACCGCGGCGAGCAGCCCGAGCAGAACCCCCGTCAGCGCCGGCCGCATCCCCTGACCGACCACCAGCCGCAGCACGTCCCGTTTTTGCGCGCCGAGGGCCATGCGAATCCCGATCTCGTGCGTGCGCTGCGTCACCAGATAAGACATCACGCCGTAGATGCCGATGGCCGCGAGGAGCGTCGCGGCGACGGCGAAAAGTCCCAGCAAGGTCATGGCGAATCGGCGCTGGCTGACCGCTGTGGAGATGACGCTTTCCATTGTGCGCACGGCAAATACCGGCTCATCGGGATCAACTTGGCTGACAGCCTGGCGGACAGGTTCGATCAGGCCGCTGGGTTCGGAGGCGCCGCGAATCACAAGCGTCATGTTGAGTACGGACACCTGAAAGAGGGAGCGGTAGGCTTGTGGCTTGGCCTCGATCTCCAGACCCTCTGTGCGCACATCCCCTACCACGCCGATAATGGTGTGCCAATCGCCAGGATTTCGATGGCTGCCTTGGCGGATTCTCTGGCCGATCGGGTTTTGGTCCGGAAAGTATCTCCGCACAAAGGCCTGGTTCACGACCATCCCCAGAGGGGTCTTCTCGTCGTCCGTCTCTGCGAAATCGCGTCCGCGCAGGAGCGGGATTCCCATGGCCTCGAAGTAGCCCGGCGTGATGCGAGCCGTTTGCGCGGTGTTGACCTCCGTGGATTCGGGCGGCTCGCCTTCGAGGGTGAAACGCATGAGGCTGGGAGCGGCCGCCAGCGGCAAGTTTGTTGTGCCGCCCACTCTGCGCACTCCGGGCAGCCCGGAAATGCGCCGCATGGCCTCTTTGAAGAAAGCGACTCGGCGCGCGTGCTGAAAATAGGGACCGGCCTCGGGATTGTTCGGCTGGGGTAGCCAGATCTGCGCGGTGAGCAGGTTGTGCGGGTTAAAGCCGGGGTCCACGTTCTGCAGCAGCCAGAAACTGCGCACGAGCAGCGTGGCTGCGACCAGCAGAATCAGCGCCAGCCCCACTTCGGAGACGACCAGGAGATTGCGCGCGCGGCTTCCACGACGTCCTCCGATCGTGCCGCGGCCGTATTCCCGCAGCGTGTTCTGCAAGTCTACTCGTGAACTCTGCCAAGCGGGTGCAAGTCCGAAGATTATGCCCGTGAGAACCGACAATCCGAACGTGAAGCCGAGTACGGGAAGACTGACGGAAATATCGCCGAGCCGGGGGAGATTCGCGGGACTGAAAGCGATCAAGAGCTGTACACCCCACGCCGCCAAAGGAACTCCCAGCGCGGCGCCGAGAACAGCAAGCAGGATGCTCTCGGTGAGGAGTTGGCGCACAAGCCGCCCGCGCCCCGCCCCCAGCGCGGTGCGCACCGCGACTTCTCTTTGCCGGTCGGAAGCTTTCGCCAGGAGCAGGTTGGCGACGTTTGCGCAAGCAATCAGGAGCACGAGTCCTACTGCGGCCAGCAAGAGATAGAGCGTCTTCCGCACATTGCCGATGAGGTGATCCTGCAAGGGTTCGAGGTGCGGGGCCCAGCCCGCATTGAGGGGATAGTCGTTGGGATACTCCTGCAAGAGTGCGGCAGCCAGGCTGTCGAGACGCGTCTGCGCGGCCGTGACCGTGATGCCGGGCTTCAGCCGGCCAATGGCGCTGGGTAACAGGCGCAAGTTGCGGATGGGGTGCGGATCGAATGGCGGGCCCACCCAGCCAGACGGCGCCCATACCTCGACATCGGATTGCAGACCGCGGCCCGGATGGTGGAATCCCGCGGGCGCCACGCCCACAATCGTGTAGGCGTCCTTGTCGATTTGGCATTTCTTGCCGGCCACCTGTGGATCGCCGCCGAAACGCCTGCGCCATAGGCCATCGCTGATCACCGCCAAGGGAACGCTGCCCGGCTGGTAATCCTGCGCGGTGAAAACGCGGCCGGCTTGCGCCTGGACGCCAAGCACCTCGAAGTAGGTCGCGTCCACAAGGAGTACCTCGATCCGTTCGGGCCGGTCGACTTCGGTGAGATTGGCGCTGAGCGGCATGACACCGGAAATCTCCTGAAAAACGCCGGAGCGATCGCGGTAGTCGAAGAGCTCGTTGAAGGAGAGGCCGAAATCGTGGAGGTTCACCTTGCGGAGGTCCGCCGTTACTCGCACCAGCTGCTCGGGATGCGGGAAGGGAAGGGGCCGCAGCAATACGCCGTCAACAACGCTGAAAATCGCCGTATTCGCGCCGATGCCCAGCGCCAGCGTGAAAACGGCGATGGCGGCGAATCCCGGCTGCTTCCGGAGCAAGCGGAGTGCGTAGCCTGTGTCCTGCCAAAACGATCCCAAGCGGTTCTCCGCGAAGGGTAGTGCGCGGCTGATGCAGCGCGCCGGTGCAGCCCCCCGTGCCGCAGGGCCGCTGCAGGAAGAAGAGTGTAAGAGCGAGGGCCTCATTCAACAAGTGCAATTTACGAGTCGTGCACCGGAGATGTCCGTTCCAGGCGCCAGCCGGCGCAGTGGGGTTGCGCAGGGGGGCGCGCCGCGGCCCTGGTGGGGCGAAGAATCCGCTTGACAAGAATCCGTTACTGCTGTACTGTCTGTATAGACAGAAATAACAGACGCCTATGCCCAACCTCTCGCCGGTCGCGCAGAAGTTCATCCTCCACTGGGGTGAGATGGGCACCCGCTGGGGCATCAATCGCACCGTCGCGCAGGTCCACGCCCTGCTCTATCTCTCCCCGGAGCCGCTGCACGCTGAAGACATCGCCCAGACGCTGAGCGTCGCCCGCTCGAACGTGAGCACGAGCCTCCGCGAGCTACAGGCCTGGGGCATTGTGCGCGTCGTGCACGTCCTCGGCGACCGCCGGGATCATTTCGAGTCCATCAAGGACGTCTGGGAGATGTTCCGCATCATCATCGAGGAGCGCAAACGCCGCGAGATTGATCCCACGCTGAGGCTGTTGCAGGAGTGTCTCAGGGAGCTGGAGAAGGGCGGAGCGGACAATACAGAGATGAGGCGCCGCATCGAGTCCATGCTGGAGTTTCTGACCACGATCACGACGCTGTACGAGGAAGTGCGCCGCATGCCGCCGGGCGCGCTGCGCGGGGTAGCCAAGCTGCGCGGCAAGATGCGCAAGCTGGTAGGGAAGTAGGAGGGCCGGCCGCGAGGCCGGCTTTTTTGTCGAAGATGGTTTCACTGATTTCAGAAATCACCGACGGAAAGGGGCGCAGCGCCCGCGCCGGCTGGGTCTTCTACGATGGGGACTGTCCGTTTTGCGTCTCCACCGCGCAACGTCTGGCGCGCATCATCGAGCCCCGCGGCTACGGCCTCGCTCCTCTGCAGGACGCGCGCGTGCAGGCCCTGCTGAATCTCCCAGAGCAGGAACTGCTGAGCGAGATGCATCTTCTTCTGCCTGACGGGCAGCGCTTCGGCGGCGCGGACGCGATCGTGCGCCTGTGCCGCGATGTCTGGTGGGCGCGGCCGCTCTACGCTCAGGCGAAGGTGCCCGGTGTCATGCGGTTCCTTCGCGCGCGCTATCGTGCCTTCGCGGCCCGCGGCGCGTGTGCGAACCGCAGATGTGAGCTTGGGCCTGCAACTGAGCAGAGTTCCGGGACTTCGGGAATGAGGAGGTAGAACGTGACGCTTACAAGTCTATTCCTGCTCGATCTGGGTGTGACGCTACTGGTTTCGACCCTCGCAGTCATTTACCTGCGCGGACACTTAAAAACAATTCTGTTCGACCTGTGTGGTACGCGGGAACGCGCCAGCTTCTGGACGGCGTTCTCGGTGCTCACACTCATCCTCGTGCCCTTGATCTTCGCCATGAGTTACCGGCTCGAGCCAGAGTCTGGATCGTCCGCGGTCTACGAGGTGAGCCAACAACTCAAGTGGGCGCTGATCGGGCTGGTTGTGTCCGTATTGCTTCTTGGAATCGTCATCGGCAGCTTCATTCCGCGCTCGAGGCCAACTTCTGCAGTTTCGGGGACGGTCGCACAAAGGTGAGGGAAAGCGCGGTGACGTGCCGGAGGCCATATGGCTGGCCTGAATGTGGTGACCGGGGCGTTCGGGTACACGGGGGCGGCAATTGCGCGGCGCTTGCTGGCCGATGGCAAGCGTAGGATCGAAACTGCATCTACCTGGGCTGCAACCCGCGCTTCGCCCGCGAAGCCGGCCTGCACGACCCACCTGAGATCGTGGGCAAGACCGACTTTGAGCTCCCGTGGCGGGAGCAGGCGGAACTGTATCGGGTGGACGACGGGTCGTCATGGAGTCGGGCACGTCCAAACTCTGCTTTGAGGAGCCCCAGGACCGGCCAGACGGGTCGCAGTTCTGGGTGGACCTCCAAGGTGCCGTTGCGCGACGCCGATGGCCAGATCATGGGCATGGTGGGGATCTACGCCGACATCACCGAGCGCAAGCGGGCGGAGGAGAGATTATTACACTTCCAGAGAGCCGTGGATGACGCATCGGATGCGATCGGCATGTCCACTCCTGAAGGACAACACTATTATCAGAATAAGGCCTTTACGAGGTTGTTTGGATTATCCGTTGATGAAGTGCATGGCAAGGTGGGAGCCGCATCGACTGTTTACGCCGATGAAGATGTGGGACGCGAGGTCTTTGCGGCGCTGATGCGGGGAGAGTCGTGGATTGGCGAAGTTGTGATGATGGATAAGGATCGGCACGCCCTGAGCATTCGCTTACAGGCCTATCCGATCAAGGATGAACAAGGTAACATACTCGGTCTTGTCGGCGTGCACACAGACATCACCGACCTCAAGCGGATTCAGACAGGAACTCACCCGCCTGGCGGCCGCCGTTGAGCAGGCAACGGAATCCATCATCATCACCAGCGTGATCGCGAGATCCTGTACGTCAATCCCGCCTTTGAGCGAACCAGTGGCTTTACGCACCAGGAAGTCGTCGGCTTGAGTGCTGATCAGGTGGCCGGTAGCGCCAGCGATCCGGCACTCCACCGGCAGATGATTGAAGCGGTCAGCCAGGGGAACCCGTGGTCCGGAAGGATCACGACGCGGAGAAAGGACGGAACACTCAGCCACCAGGATGTGACCGTTACCCCGGTCCGCGATGAAACCGGGGCGATTACCCACTGCGTTTCAATCCGGCGGGATGTTACCCAAGAGCTGGTGTTGCAGGCGCAACTCCACC
>CAVTZX010000050.1:0-26717 GCA_963739275.1 uncultured Acidobacteriota bacterium | reverse complement strand
TGTGTAGCCTGACTCATCGTATTGCTGCCATAGCTTTTCCCTTTGCCTTCGCTGATCCGGTCTTTTATCAACTTCAGGACAGTGTGATACAGACTGGACTGGTCTTTCATCGTATGCTGCGGATCGATAAGAAGGGAGTGCATACCGACGGCCTGGGTAATCTCCGAATACCTCCCTTTCTTGAACGACTCCTCCAGGTAAGGCCTGAGTTTTTCCAATTTCTCAACGTTCGAGACCAGCACCACTTCCGGCATAACGGTACTCCTCCCTGTCCTATGGAATAATTGCGTACTCGTCAGTTAGTTTATAGTAACTCCTAAAAAGAAGCAAGATTTTTATGCGACGAAGGGCTCGTCAAGAACTTGTTCCACGACGAAAAATATGCTTATTGAAAAAATGTCAAAAATCGGGTAAAGTCAGCGATCTGACGGCAGAGAAGACGGAGACAACAACAGCCGCTTCCGGCTGGCGCAAGGGACTCACGCGAAATGTCGTGACCCACACGTGCTGGATCATGGGCTTGCCCGCTATCTCTGCCAGCGGCTTGCCCGGCAACCGCGTGGCACCATAGCGCGCGGGGATGACGGCGAGGACATGCACCTCTATCGAATCCTTCCGGATGCTGACGGCATCGCATGGAATGCTATCACACTGGCCCGTGGGCCCCTGCATTGAGAGGCTTGCGTTCGCAGTGTGGGATGGTAGAATGCCGCTAAAGCTCAGAGTCGCGCCGCACCCAGCCCGCGGAATGGGCTGGCGGAGGAAGCGGTGAAGGGCAAGCAACTTCAGGGCGTGCTGGCTTTGGTGGTGGCTTGCATTCTGATCGCTCTTCCGGCGATCCCGCAGAGTCTCGCTCCTGCCTCCGATCGGGCCAGAGATCCGCAGCAGAAATCCGGTGGAAAAGAGATCAAGATTGATGTGGACTTGGTGCTGGTGAATACCACGGTCACCGATCCTTATAACCGGCTGGTCACCGGCCTGGAACAGCGACAATTTCCGCATCTTCGAGGACAACCTGGAACAGGAAATCGTCCACTTCTCCAGCGAAGACGTGCCGGTATCCATTGGCCTGGTCTTCGACATGAGCGGCAGCATGTCCAACAAGGTGGACAAGGCGCGCCAGGCCGCCTACCAGTTCGTCAAGACCGCGAATCCGCAGGACGAGTTTTTCCTGGTGGAGTTCAACGACCGCGCCCAGCTCACCAGCCACTTCACCAACAGCGTCGAAGAGCTTCAGAACAAGCTGATGTTTACCGGAGCGCACGGGCGCACTGCGCTGCTGGATGCCGTTTATTTGGGGCTCAGCCAGATGAGGGGTGCACGCAACGCCAAGCGGGCCTTGCTCATCATATCGGACGGGGGGGATAATCATAGCCGGTACAACGAAAGCGATATCAAGAACTTCCTGAAGGAGTCGGACGTCCAGTTCTACGCCATCGGGATTTACGATCCCATCGGCGTGCGGAATCGAACCCCCGAGGAGTTGAGCGGGCCTTCGATGTTGACGGAATTGGCCGAAATGACCGGCGGCCGGGCGTTTCCGGTGGAAAACCTGAACGACCTGCCCGACATTGCCGCGAAGATCGGCATGGAGTTACGCAACCAATATGTTCTGGGATATAGACCAAGCAACCACGCGCGCGACGGCAAGTGGAGAAAAATCAAAGTCAAGCTCCGCCCGCCCAAGGGGCTTCCGCCCCTCAGTGTTTACGCCAAGACGGGGTACTATGCCCCGACCCACTAGGCTCGCGCACCTTTCTTCTCTCCTCTTCCTGCTGACGCTGGCTGTGGGAGCCATTGCGCTCGGCCTTCCCGCGCGCGCACAACAAACGTCCACTCAGCAACCGCCCCCGCCCCCCGTCCACAAGGGCGACGGACAATACCGGGTGAAGAGCGATGTGAACCTAGTGGTGCTTCACGCGACGGTGGTGGACGAGCGCGGCCGCTTCGTCAGTGACCTGAGGCCGGAAAACTTCCGCGTTTTCGAGAACAAGGTTGAGCAAAAGCTGGACTTCGCCAAGCGCGAGGATGTCCCGGTAAGCATGGGCCTGGTGATCGACAACAGTGGCAGCATGCGCGACAAACGCGAGCGAGTGAACACGGCTGCGATGACCTTCGTCAAGACGAGCAATCCCCAAGACGAAGCCTTCGTCGTCAACTTCAACGACGATTTCTATCTGGACACGGACAAGGACTTCACCAGCGACGTCAACGAGCTGAAGGAAGCGCTCGAACGCGTGGACGCACGCGGGTCCACCGCCCTGTACGACGCACTGGTGGGCTCACTCGACCACCTGAAGAAGGGCCACAAGGACAAACGTGTGCTGTTGGTCGTCACGGACGGCGAGGACAATGCCAGCCGCAAGACTCTGGAGGCCACGGTGCACGAGGCTCAGCAGTCCGACGCCGTGGTTTACGCCATCGGCCTGCTCGGTGAAGAAAACAACCGGTCCCGCAAGCGCGCTCGCAAGGCACTGGAAGAGATCGCGCTGGCCACCGGCGGGTTGGCCTTCTTCCCCGAGGGCGTCGGGGATACGGAAGCAATCTGCACGCAGATCGCACACGACATTCGCAACCAATACTCTTTGGGTTACTACCCGACCAACCCCAGCCGCGACGGCACCTTCCGCGCGGTGCAGGTGGACGTGCTCTCTCCTCGCGGACACGGCAAGCTTTCCGTGCGCACCCGGAACGGCTACTACGCGCCGAAGGGACCCCAGGCCAGCGGCGGGAACTAGGCAATCGCCTAGACCAGCGTCCGATTCTGCGACAGGTGTCCCGCAATCGCGCTGCTCGCCTGTTTCATCCCCGCGCGCCGCGCTACACGCGTCGATCCCATCATCGCGCTGCGTTATGAGTGAGGCGAGTCGTCAGAGGTCCGAGATCGGAACTCAGGCCGAAATGAGGGAGAGAAAGCTCGAGCCGTGCGGGATCACGCCGCCGAAATTCTCGGCCACCGTTTGCCCCATGTCCGCCAGGGTCTGGCGGACGCCGAGGTTTGAACCGCGCCGCCCGCCGGGACTGAAGCAAAGAATGGGCACGTACTCGCGGGAGTGATCGGTCGAGGGGTTGAAGTTGTCCGGGTCGCAACCGTGGTCGGCGGTGATCATCAACAAGTCCGACGGCTTCATGGCCTGAAGCATCGGCCCGAGCAGCGCGTCGAATTCTTCGAGTGACCTCGCGAAGCCTTCTACATCCTTGCGGTGTCCGAAGAGCATGTCGAAATCCACGAGGTTGGCGAAAATCAGCCCTGCGGCGCGCTCATTCATCGCCGCGCGGAGTTTGTCCATGCCGTCGGCATTGTTCTTCGTCGTGACGTAATGCTTGACGCCGCGGCCGTTGTAAATGTCGTGAATTTTCCCGACTCCGAAGATCGGCATGTTGCGTTCAACTAAAATATCGAGGAGCATTGGGCGCGGCGGCTCGACGGCATAGTCGTGGCGACGCTCGGTGCGGCGGAAATTGCCCGGAGTACCGGTGAACGGCCGGGCAATCACGCGGCCCACTTTGTGCGGCCCATCGAGCATTTTTCGCGCGATCTCGCACATCCGGTACAGCTCGGCGATCGGGATCACCTCTTCGTGCGCAGCGATCTGAAAAACGCTGTCGCCCGACGTGTAAACGATCGGGTAGCCCGTGCGCACGTGCTCTTCGCCGAGATCCTTGATGATTTCCGTTCCGGAGGCCGGTTTGTTGCCGAGAGTCTTGCGCCCGATGGCCTTCTCGAAGCGCTCGATCAAGTCGCGCGGAAAACCGTTCTTGTAAACCGGGAACGCCTGGTCGAGCCAGATCCCGGCCATCTCCCAGTGCCCCGTCGTGGTGTCCTTGCCCGGCGAATGCGTGGCGCCTTTGCCGAAGCAGCCGTCTGGCCGCTCGGGCGGCGTAAGGTGTTCGAGCGGCGCGATGTTTGCCAGGCCCAGCCGCACAAGGTTCGGAATGCGCAGCGGACGCGACTTCGCGATATGGCCGAGAGTGGTACGGCCCACGTCGCCGTACTCCGCCGCGTCGGGCAGTTCTCCGATGCCGACGCTGTCGAGCACGATCCAGATCACGCGAGAAAAAGCAGGCACTCTTTCACCTCGGCAGGAGGTCGCCTTCAATCTAACACATCGTTCCGCGCGCGCGGAACGTGCGGCAACCGCAACGGAGCGCACCGCGCGTCGCGGAGCTTTGGACAAGTCAAGAGCGCTCCCCTTCCCCTCCTCTTCCTACCGGCGATAGTGAGTGAGCCCGCGGCTTCCTGATCGTTCGTCCCGTCCCATAAAGTGCTCTCCTGTTCCCGGTGCTATACTCGCGAGCCAGCCGCCGTGGTGCCCGACCGCGAAGCTCGACCGAGAAGGAGCAAATCGTGAGAAAAGTGACGCCCTCAATCCTGCTATTCGTCCTGGTAAGCGCCACCCCTGCCGGATTCGCTTTCAGCCAAAATCAAAGGAAAGATGCCGCGCCGGGCGGCGCGCAGCCGGCTGACTCGTCCGAGTTCGATTCCTCGAATAGCGAGATGCGCCCGCTGATTCAGGTGTTCGCCGCGGATCGCGGAAATCTTTTCCGCGCATACGGCATCGAAGCCTCGCCGGCGCGGCAGGAGCGCTTCAAGCGCTTCTACACCGAGTGGCAAGCACGCCTGACGAAGCTGAACTTCGACGCAATGAGCCAGGACGGCAAGGTGGACTACATCCTCTTCCGGAACTTGCTCGCGCATGAGGTGCGTCAACTGGAACTCGAAGCTCGCGACGTTGCGGAGACTGCGCCCTACATCCCGTTTGCGCAGACCATCGTCACCCTGGAAGAAACGCGCCGCAAGATGCAGCCGGTGAACCCGGAGGAAGCCGCGAAGACGCTGAGCGGCCTGCCGAAGCAGATTGACGACGCACGGAGGGCCGTGGATTCGATGGTGCGGGCCGACAACAGTCCGGAAGCGGCACGCAAACGCCGCGTCGTCGCGAATCGTGCCGCAAGCAGCGTGAACGCCCTGCGCAACACGCTCCGTCAGTGGTTCACTTTTTACAATGGGTACGATCCCCTGTTTACCTGGTGGGACGAAGAAGCCTACCGGACAGCCGACACCGCGTTACAGAATTACGCCAGCTACCTGCGCGAGCGCGTCGTCGGCTTGCGCCCGCCCGGCGGCGACCAAGCCGCAGGCCTTGGAGGTGGCGGGCGCGGCGGAGCCGGAGGCGCGGGTGCTGCAGGTGGCGGCGGACGCGGAGGACAAACGGGCGGTGGTGGCATTCCCGGCGGATTCGGCGGCCAATTCCCCGGCGCAGGCGCACGCCCCGGCGAAACCGAAGACATCATCGGCAGCCCGATCGGCCGCGATGGCCTGATGAATGAGCTGGCGTACGAAATGATCCCTTACACGCCCGAGGAGCTCATCGCCATCGCCGAAAAGGAGTTCGTCTGGTGCGAGAACGAGATGAAAAAGGCCTCGCGCGAGATGGGCTTCGGCGACGACTGGAAGAAGGCGCTCGAGAAAGTGAAGACCATGCACGTCGATCCAGGCAAGCAGCCGGAGGTGATCCGCGATCTGGCGAACGAGGCGGTGAAGTTCCTCGACGACCACGACCTCATCACCATCCCACCGCTTGCCCGCGAAACCTGGCGCATGGAAATGATGTCGCCCGAACGGCAGCTCGTGAATCCTTTCTTCACCGGCGGCGAGGTCATCAGCGTCTCCTATCCCGTCAACTCAATGAGCTTTGAACAGAAGATGATGAGCATGCGCGGCAACAATATCCCGATGTCGCGCGCCACCGTCTTCCATGAGCTGATCCCCGGCCACCACCTGCAGGGGTACGTGGCGGCACGGTTCAAGCCCTACCGGTCCGTCGTCGGCGGCACGCCCTTTATCACCGAGGGCTGGTCGCTCTACTGGGAGCTTCTGATGTGGGACCTGAAATTTCAGAAGACTCCGGAGGACCGCGTCGGGGCGCTGTTCTGGCACATGCATCGTTGCGCGAGGATCATCTTCTCGCTCAAGTTTCACCTCGGCCAGATGACGCCGGACGAGTGCATCAACTTTCTCGTCGAGCGGGTGGGACATGAACGGGAGAACGCCGCGGGCGAAGTCCGCCGTTCCTTCGGCGGAGGCTACAGCCCACTCTATCAGGCAGCGTATCTGCTCGGCGGGATGCAGCTCTACGGGCTGCGCAAAGAGCTGGTGGATTCGGGCAAGATGACGAACCGGCAGTTCCACGACGCCGTGCTGCGCGAAAACCGCATCCCCGTGGAAATGATCCGCGCAAGCCTCACGAAGCATAAGCTGACTCGCGACTACAGCAGCAGTTGGAAGTTTTACGGCCCGGCACCTGCTGCACCTTAGCCGAAGCGGCCGTCTGGCCGCGCGGGCACAGCGAGGATTCTTCCGCAGGGTCGCGACTTGACGATTCTGGCCCCGTTTCGCCGCACCTTCTTGACGCGACGGCATTTATCCGTCTAAGAAGCTCCGGATGGGGGCTTGACGTGTGTGCTAAGGTGTAGGTGTAGGGAGAAAGAATCGCCCGAGCGGCGCCGCTCGGGCATTTTCATTTTCAGCCCAAAGCCAGTGGGCGATAGGCGGATCCTACATTCGACGCTCCGGGACGCAAGCAAGCCGCAGGTGTGCTTGATTCTGAACGAGTTAGCCCGATATCTGGCGACTGCCCAAGCGTTCTTGCGCATGTCCTTATGTCAGTGAAAGTCACTTTAGTCACTTACTCACTTGACTGACGATTTGACTGACCAAAGGTTCGTTTGAACCACGCGCCGCGCGGACGTATAATTCAAAGTTTAGGCAGAGCGCGTCGAACCCCATGTAGAGGTCACGTTTGGCTACAGAGAGTCCCACACTCCCCGACCAGCAAACCGAGGCTATACGCGTCCGCGGCGCGCGGGTCCACAATCTGCGCAACCTCGACTTCGAGATCCGGCACAACGCCATCACCGTCGTGACCGGAGTCAGCGGTTCGGGCAAGTCCAGCCTGGCGTTTGACACCATTTACGCCGAAGGCCAGCGGCGGTACATCGAGTCGCTTTCCGCCTACGCGCGGCAATTCCTCGAACGCATCGAAAAGCCGGACGTGGACGAAATCTCCGGCATCGCTCCGGCGATTGCCATCAAGCAGAAAAATGCTACGCGCAACCCGCGCTCGACGGTGGCCACCGCCACGGAGATTTACGACTACCTGCGGCTGCTCTACGCGCGCGCGGGCCGCACGATGTGCGTGAAGTGCGGGCGGGAAGTCCGCCGCGACACCATGGACGAAATCGCCGCGCGCGTGCTCTCGCTGTCCGCGGGGCGAAGGTTTTACGTGCTCTACGCCCTTTCGCTCGCCGCGCCGGGCGCCGGACCGCTCACGCGCAAAGGCGCCGCGCGAAAGGGCACAAAGCCTGCAGGGGAAGCCATCAAGGAAGCCCTCGGCGAATTGCAGAAGCGCGGCTTCAATCGACTCTACCAAGATGGCCGCGTGCATGAGTTTGCTTCGCCGGAAACGCTGCTCGATCTCGATTTCGCAAGACCCGTTTACGCTCTGGTGGACCGCCTCGCCGTGCAGCCTGAGAGCCGCTCGCGCCTCATCGATTCCGTCGAAATCTGCTATCGCGAAGGACACGGCGAGGCGATTCTGGAATTTCTACCTGCTGAGCCGGGTGGCCAAATCGAGCGGCTCATCTTCAACGAGCGCTTCGAGTGCAAGAACTGCGGCGCGGCCTATCCGGAGCCCGAGCCGCGCCTCTTTTCGTTCAACAATCCCTATGGCGCGTGCCCGCGCTGCCAGGGCTTCGGCAATACGATTGATTTCGACCTCGACCTGGTGATCCCCGACCGTAGCAAGACACTCAACGACGGCGCGATCGAGCCCTGGACAAAACCGCGCTACCGCGCGCTCCAGGCGGAGATGAAACGCTTTGCCCGCGGCAGCGGCATTCCGGTTGACGTGCCCTTCCGCCAGCTCACGGCGCCGCAACGCGCTCAGATTCTCGACGGAGACCCCAAAGGCGGCTACGCCGGCGTGAAAGGGTTTTTCAACTGGCTCGAGCGCAAGAAATACAAGCTGCACGTGCGCGTCTTCTTGAGCCGCTATCGCGGCTACGCCACTTGCCCCGAATGCGGCGGGACGCGTCTGCGCGAAGAAGCGCGCGCCGTGCGCATCGAAGGCAAACCGATTACGGAAGTCTGCGCGATGACCGTGAACGCAGGCGCGCGCTTTCTTCAACGCAACTTCAGCTTAGCGAGGCGCAAGCCAAGATCGCCGAGAAAATCCTGGAAGAGATCCGCCAGCGTCTGGGGTTCCTCGACGACGTCGGCCTCGACTACCTCTCGCTTGACCGCCTGACCTCCACGCTTTCCGGCGGCGAAGCGCAGCGCATCCAGCTCGCCACGTCGCTCGGGTCGCACCTCGTCGGCGCGCTCTACGTTCTCGACGAGCCTTCGATCGGCCTGCATCCCCGCGACACGCACCGCCTGATCGACATCCTGCAAAACCCTGCGCGACGCCGGGCAACACCGATGCTCGTCGTCGAGCACGATCCCGAAACCATTGCCGCGGCGGACTACGTGCTCGATCTCGGGCCCGGCGCGGGCGAACATGGGCGGCAGGATCCTCTTCGCCGGGCCGCGCTCGCAATTGGCTCGGGGATTCGCAGCTCCATCACCGGCCGCTACCTGAGCGGCGAGCTGCGCATCCCCGTTCCCTCGCTGCGGCGCAAACCCGACGGCAAGTTCCTGCGCATTTTCGGCGCGCACGTGCACAACCTGCAGGGCATCGACTTGATGATTCCGCTCGGCACGCTCGTGGCGATCACCGGGGTTTCGGGATCAGGTAAGTCCACGCTCGTTTACGACGTTCTCTTCAAAGCGCTGCAAGCGCGCAAGCGCAGCGGCGGCAATATCAAGGAGTTCTGCGAGCGCATCGAGGGCGACCAGCAGATTTCACGAAGTCGTGCTCGTGGACCAATCGCCGATCGGCCGCACCCCGCGCTCGAATCCTTCCACCTACCTCAAGGCTTTCGACGCCGTCCGCGAAGTCTTCGCCGCGACGCCCGAAGCGAAGAAGCGCGGCTACAGCCGCCGGCCATTTTTCCTTCAACATCCCGGGCGGGCGGTGCGAAGCCTGCCAGGGCGACGGCACGGTCACGGTCGAGATGCAGTTCCTGGCCGACGTCGAGCTGATCTGCGAGGAGTGCCGCGGCACGCGCTTCAAGAGCGGCGTGCTCGAAGTGCGTTACCGCGAGAAGAATATCCACGAGGTGCTCGGCCTCACCGTGCGCGAAGCCCTGGCCTTTTTCTCGCAGCGTGCCCAAAATCGTCTCCAAACTGCGCATCCTCGAGGAAGTCGGGCCTCGGCTATCTGCGCCTGGGACAGTCGGCCACCACGCTCTCCGGCGGCGAAGCACAGCGCCTGAAGCTCGCCGCGCATCTTACGCGGCAGGACAACCCGGGGTTCTCTACATTCTCGATGAGCCGACCACCGGGCTGCACTTCGACGACATCCAGAAACTGCTCGGCGCGTTCCGCAAGCTGCTCGCAAGCGGCGCTTCGCTGATGGTCATCGAACACAATCTCGACGTCATCAAATCGGCGGACTGGGTGATCGATCTGGGCCCCGAAGGCGGCGAGGCGGGCGGCCGCGTCGTGGCCACCGGCACGCCCGAGCAGGTGGCGCGGAACGCGCAGTCCTACACGGGTAAATTTCTTGCGCGCGTCTTGAACAACCACGCGAATTCCCGCGGCAACGGAAACCATCACAGCGGCGGCGCGGCGCCCACGCCCAACCGGTTTCCCTCCAAGCGATGAAGATGCAACGCACAACGCGCTCGCTCGCTCTGGCAAGTTTCGTTCTGATTGGCGCGCAACTCGCTCTTTCGCAATCGCCGCAAAAAGCGCAGAAGACGCCGCCTCCGCCGGCGAAATCCGACCCCCAGCCGGACCCACTCGCTGCGCTGCTCCGGCAAGCCGCGGACGCGCTCACCAAGAACGATTATGCTGCGGCACTCGCGCCACTGCAGAACTACCTCGCACAGCGCCCGAACGATGCGGACATTCATTTCCAGCTTGGGTATGCGCTCTCCAATCTAAATCGCACCCCCGAAGCAAAAACGGAATACCAGAAGGCGATCGAGCTGAACCCGAAGCTCACTGCAGCCTACGTCAACCTGGGAATCCTGCTGCTCGACCAGGACCCCGCGCAGGCCATCGAACCACTGCGCCAGGCGGCCGAACTGATGCCCGACCGCGCGCGGACGCGCTACCTGCTGGCGCAAGCCTATGAGCGCAGCAAGAACCTCGACGCCGCGCTTGCGTCCTACCTGGAAGCCGCCAAGCTCGATCCGAAAGATTTTGAGGTGCAATTTGCTCTGGGGCGCGTAATGCTCCAGACCAATCACGCCGCCGAAGCGGAAGCGCGTTTCCGCGAAGCGCTCGCCATCAAGCCGGAGGCCGCGCGAGCGCAACTCGGCTTGGCCGAAAGCCTGATGGTGCAGAAAAAATACGAAGCCGCCGCCAATGCTTTCGCAACATATCTGGCCGCGACGCCGGAGGACCGGGAGAGCCGCCGCGAAGAAGTTTCCGTGCTTGTACAGTTGGAAAAATATGAGCAGGCACTGGCCGAGCTCGATCGCGCCGATGCAGGCGCCGCGCCGTCCCTGGCGAGCGCCATGCTGCGCGCCAAGATCCTGATGGCGCAGAAGCAGTGGCCCCAGGCGCGGGACGCTTTGCAGGTTTCCACGCAGCAGTTTCCGGACAACGCAACGCTGCACGCGCGGCTCGGCCGCATCCTGCTGGCCATGCGCGATTTTCCTGCGGCGGAAAAGGAGCTGAGGCGCGCCCTGACCCTGGACTTGCAAATGACCGACGCCCTGCGCGACCTCACGACCGTCTATTACCTGGCGAAGGATTGTCCTTCGGCGCTCGCCGCTCTCGATCTACTCGACAAACGCGAGCCGCCTACCCCGGGTTCGATGTTTGTGCGCGCGACGTGCTACGATACCCTGGGCAAGAAACCGGAAGCGATTGCCGCTTATCAGAAATTCCTCGAGCTCGATCAAGGAAAGAACGACACGCAGGACTGGCAGGCGCGGCAACGCATTCTGACGCTGACTCACGAACTCCAGAAGAAGAGGTAGTCGAACATGTGGGCCCGGCGCTTGCATCCAGTCTGGCTGGCGGCGACCTTCTTTGCGCCCTGCCTCACGGCCCCCGCACAAACTCCGCAGGATCGCACCGCCGCGTACCTCGAACTTTACAAGAAGGAAAGTGATCCCGTTCGCCGTGCGAAACTCTTGCCACACCTGGGAGAAGCGCAACTCGACGAGGTGGAGCGGTTGGCGGACGCTGGAGACTACATCGAGTCCGGCAAGAAGCTCGAAGAGTACCGCGACGAGGTGAAGGGTACGTTCCAGGGCCTGAAGGCCACCGGGGTGGACGCGGAACGTAGGCCGAGCGGCTTCAAAGAGCTGCAAATCCACCTGCGCAAAGCACTCGCGGAGATTGACGGCGTCATCCGAAAAATACCCGAAGGCCCGCGCGTGCCGTTCCAGCTTGCACGGCAGGATGTTGTTCAGGTGAACGCGGAATTAATTAACATGCTCTTCCCGCGCCAGCCGGGCAAGCGGCCGAAAGAAAAGCATGAGGAGTAGTCCCGCCATGTCTGTCCGAAAATCGATCTACGCCTTCATCGTGATAATCCTCTGCTACGCCACCGGCGCATCCGCAGCCGCGCCGCAAGTGAAAAAGGAGTATCTCAGCTCGAGCGAAGCGGACAAGATCCGCGACGCGGAAACCCCTGGCGAGCGCATCCACTTGTTTCTCACGTTCGCCACCGACCGCATTACGAAACTGAAGTACGAACTCGCCCATCCCAGCACCGACCGGCGCCGCGCGGAGCGGCTGAACTCGTTGATCAACGCCTATGCGGGCTGTGTGGACGACGGCGCGGACCTGATGGTGCTCGCCATCGAAAAGCAGCAGGACATTCACCTGGCAGTCAAGGAGTTTCAGACCAAGGGCAAGGAATTCCTCACCTACCTCACGGATCTCGCCAAGAACGGGCCGGAGGTCGAGAGCTACAAAGAAACCCTGGACGACGCCATCGAGGCCACCCAGGACGCGCTGAAGGA
Organism: uncultured Acidobacteriota bacterium; assembly: GCA_963739275.1. GTDB lineage: Bacteria > Acidobacteriota > Terriglobia > Acidiferrales > UBA7541 > JBGQGH01. Next base: position 14,627 of record CAVTZX010000050.1, on the reverse strand, counting down.
CGCCGACAAGGCGGCAAAGGACATCGCTCCGCCGCCGGTGCGTCGCAAGCAATGAAGCGAGGACGCAGCGGGTCGAGCGCAGTGCCCGGCGGCGCGCGCATCTTTCACCGCTTGTACACGCGACTGGGATGCCAGGGCCGACCGCCGCACTTCGTGGTCGAGTATTTTCCCTACGCAAACTTGATGCATACGATCCGCCTGCGCCAAGACGCAGCGCTGGTGCGGCTTTCGGACTTGTTGCGCGAGGCCCCGCTCGTCGTCGTGGAGGGAGCCGCGGCGATCCTTCTCGCCCAGCTCTACCGGCGGCGCGCGCCGCGGGATCTGCTCGAGGCCTACCGCCAATTCACGCTCGCGGCGGGCACGCGAGGCCGCATCAACCGCATGCGCCGCTCGCGCGGACGCAAGCTCCAGGGCAGCCCACGCGGTAAGGCGCACGACCTCGCGCCGATGTTTGCGCGGCTCAACCGCCGTTACTTCTCCGGCCGGCTGCGTTGCCCGCGCCTCGGCTGGAGTGGCCGCGCCTTGCGCCGGCAACTCGGCTGCTTCGATCCCGGCGTGGATCAGATCGTGATGAATATGCGCCTCGATCGCCCGGAAGTCCCCGCATTTGTCGTGGAGTACGTCCTCTACCACGAGATGCTGCACGTCAAGCATCCCATCCGCGCGGCGAGTTGCGGTTTGCAAGCCCATTCGGCCGCATTCCGCAGGGAGGAGCGCCGCTTCGCGCACTTCGACCGCGCGCGCCGATTCCTCGAACGCATGCGGTAAAATCAAGAGACCGCACGTTGTCATTCCGAGGCCCGTCGGTCTTTGACGGGCCGAGGAATCCCTCTCGCTCCCATTCTGGATGAGGAGGGATTCCTCGCCCGCACTGCAGGCTCGGAATGACAATCATCAGGGACTGCTCGGCAAGCTCACCTTGACTTAGCGCGGGATTCCTTCGCGATTTCCCGCTTCAGCCTTTCGATGTGTTTGCGCACTTTGTCGGCCTCAGGCGACATTGGGAGGATCTTGAGGTAAGTTTCCAGAGCCTTGAGGGCGCCCGTCTTGTCGCCCTTTTGTTCGTAGGCCGCTCCCAGCAGGAGGTAAGGCTCGGCGAAGTTTTCTTTGGCTTTGGCCGCGTCCAAAAAACGTTCGATCGCGGCGTCGTAGTTGTGCTTGTTCAAATAGTAGCGGCCCACCTCGAGGCTCTTAGCCGCGCGCAGCGGGTCGAATGCATGCTCCTCCGGTGGAGGAGGCGGTATCGCAGCCGTGTTGATTTTTTCCTGCGCGCACACGCCCGACATCCACGCAAGTGCAGCGAGCAGGAGAGCGGCAGTGAGAGGGGGCCTCATCGGGCTTCTGGCAGCGTTTAGATTCGCTTTGCTATGATGAAAGTTGTCCGTGTGTGCGCCGCAGGAGCGCACATCCTGATTCTACTTCCACCCGGCGATGGACCTCGAAGAAAAAGTCGCGAGCCTCCCCACCGAGCCCGGCGTGTACCTTTTCAAAGACGCTGCGGGAAAGATCCTCTACGTCGGCCAGTCGGAGTCGCTCCGCCATCGCGTGCGCTCGTACTTCACCGCGCACAGCGCCCTGGATGCCAAGACCGGCTCGCTCGTGCGCGAGATCGCCGACCTCGCTTACATCGTCGTGGACAACTGGCAGGAGGCGCTCGCACTCGAGAACAACCTGATCAAGCAGCACAAACCGAAGTTCAACGTGATGCTGCGCGACGACAAGACCTATCCCTACATCCGCTACACCGCGTTTGAGAAGTATCCCCGCGTGTACGTCACGCGGCGGCTGAAAAAAGACGGCTCGCTCTATTTCGGCCCGTATTTCGGCCACAGCCTCGCGCACCGCATCGTGCATTTCATCCACAAAACGTTTCTCGTGCCGTCGTGTACCGTGGATCTGACGCGCACGCACCCGCGGCCCTGCTTGCGGTATTACATCCACCGCTGCCTCGGCCCGTGCGCCGCGGGGCTCACCTCCGACGAGCGCTACGCCGAAGCCGCGCGCGATGTGAAGCTCTTCCTCGAAGGCCGCCGCACTGACCTGATGCGCAGCCTCGGAGAGCGCATGCAGAAAGCGTCGGACGAAGACCGCTTCGAGCAGGCCGCGGCGTACCGCGATCTCATCCGCACGGTCGAGGACATCGAGGAGCGCCAGAAAGTGGCCGCGGCGCAGGGGGACGACACGGACGTCATCGCCTGGTACGCCGAGCCGCCGCTGGTGGCCGTCAACGTCTTCCACGTGCGTGGCGGGCGCGTGGTGGACCGCCGCGATTTCTATTGGGAAGATCTCGAGGAATTCGACCCGCGCGAATTCCTCTCCTCCCTGCTGAAACAGCTTTATCTCGAAGCCGCCTACCTGCCGCGGGCAATCCACGTACCCATGGAGGTGGCGGATCACGAATTGCTCGAGACGGCTTTTAGCCGGGCGTGCCGGGCGCCGCGTCGAAATCTTTACGCCGCAGCGCGGCCAGAAGCACGCGTTCCTCGAACTCGTGCAGAAAAACGCGCAGCCACTCTTTCGATCTGCGCTTTCGCGTGCTCAAGCCGAACTCGAAAGCCATCGCCGAAGCGCTACAGAACGCGCTCAACCTGCCGGAAGTTCCGCGGCGCATCGAGAGCTTCGACATTTCGCATATCCAGGGCTCGGACACGGTGGCTTCGATGGTCACCTGGGAAGACGGCCGGATGAAGAAGTCCGCCTACCGCAAGTTCATCATCCGGGGCCTGACCGGCAACGATGATTTCGCGAGCATGCGCGAGGCGGTCGAGCGCCGCTACCGCCGTCTGCGCGATGAAAAACGCGCCATGCCCGGCCTGACCCTCATCGACGGCGGCATCGGGCAGCTCCACGCCGCCGCCGAAGCGCTCGAACAGGTTGAGATCATCAATCAGCCGCTGGCCAGCATCGCAAAGAAGGAGGAGATCATTTACGTGTTCGGGCAGGAGGACGAGCCCGTGATCCTCGAGCGCCACTCGCCGATCTTGCACCTCATCCAACAAATTCGCGATGAGGCGCACCGCTTCGCCGTGACCTTTCACCGCAACCGCCGCGCAAAACGCACGGTGCGCTCGGAACTCGTGGACATCCCCGGCGTCGGCGAGCGCACCGCGCAAAAACTGCTGCGCAAATTTGGCAGCGTGGCCCGCGTGCGCGAAGCCAGCGTGGAGGAACTTTCGCGTGTCGTCACGCGCCCGCAAGCCGAGCGCGTGTACGAACACCTCCATGGCGCTTCGGCCAGATAGGCTGCCTCGGGACTCCGGTTCTCCCTGCATTGCCTGCGGCGGCGAGGTGTGCTACTTTCAGCTGGGAGGTTTGCCATGGGCGACAACACCGGTTCCAAAGTCAGTTACTTCCTCGTGGGTCTGGGCGTGGGCGCGCTGCTCGGCATTCTCTTCGCCCCGAAATCCGGCGAGGAAACGCGCGAATTCCTGGCCAAGAAAGCCGAAGAGGGCAAAGAATATGCGCAGAGGAAGGCCCGTGAGCTCCGCGAGCGCGCGGAGGACATCCTCGAACGCGGCAAGGCAGCCGCGTCGCGTGAAAAGGAATCTCTGACCGCAGCAGTGGAAGCGGGCCGCGATGCGTACCAACGGGAGAAGTCGAAAGCTCAATAGAGGGACGTGAATGGACTCCTGGCTTGTGGCCTTTGTGATCGTGACTGCCCTTGCGGTGGTCTTGCAAATGTTCATCCTGCTGGCGATGTATCTGCAGTTTCGCCGGACCGCCGAACGGATGAATCAGGTCGCCACCGACCTTCAGGCGCGGCTGACGCCCATCCTCTCGCGCATGCAACATTTCCTTGACGAGACCCAGCCGCGCATCACCACAATGATCGCGGACGCATCGGAGATCGTGCACCTGGCGCGCGGCCAGGCACAAAAGGTGGATCGCATCTTCTCCGAGGCCACCGACCGCCTGCGCAATCAGTTGATCCACGTGGACCAGATCCTGACCGGCACGCTCGAGGCCGTCGAGGACGCGGGTGTGCGCATCCGCCGCGGCGTATGGGCCCCGTTACAGCAGGCTTCGGCGCTCATCAAAGGAATTCAGGCGGGGCTGGAGTTCTTCCGCGCGCGGCGGCGCCCGGCGGAACGCAGCGCCGATCCGCCCGACGAGGGCCTGTTTATCTAGACTCTGGTTTTCCGGAAAAGGTAAAGGGCGGAATCGTGAAGATCCCGCCCTTTTCGTTTCTATGGTCGTTGTAGGGGCGTATGCCCATCTGCCCCTACAAAGCAATGCCCTGGAGCGCTACGCCTTCTGCGCCTGGCGGCGGAGGAACGTGGGCACGTCGAGATCGTCGGCGGGAACCTGGTTGATCGCCTCGCCGACATTTTGCGCAACCTCCTGCACCACGTTGGGCACGTGAATCTGCTGCTCCCTCATGGCTTTCCAGGTTTTCGGCAGATACGACGGCTTCTGGTGCGGCTGGCGGCGCGCCGTCTCGCGGAAGCCTGCAGCGATCACCGTAATCTTTACGGACTCCTTCATCGCATCGTCCTGCACCGCGCCGAAGATGATGTTGGCGTTCTCATGCGCGGCCTTCTGGATGATCGAAGACGCTTCGTGCACTTCATGCAGCGTCAGACTGGACGAGCCGCAAACGTTGATGAGAATCCCCTGAGCGCCTTGAATCGAATTATCTTCGAGCAGCGGGCTGGAGATGGCGCGGTTCGCGGCGTCAATGGCGCGGTTCGAGCCGGACGCGACGGCCGTGCCCATCACGGCGTAGCCCTGCCCCTGCATGATCGTTTTCACGTCGGCGAAGTCGCGGTTGATGATCCCGGGGACAGTGATGATGTCGCTGATGCCTTGCACGGCCTGGCGCAGGATGTCGTCGGCGATGCGAAACGACTCGAAAAAGCTGGTGCCGCGTTCGACCGTGTCCATCAGCCGCTCGTTGGGGATGACGATGACGGTATCCACGCAGCCCACGAGTTCCGAGAGCGCCTGCTCCGCTTGCATCATGCGGCGCTTGCCCTCGAACGCGAACGGCTTCGTCACCACCGCGACCGTGAGCGCGCCGAGTTCGCTCGCCAGCGAGGCCACCACCGGCGCTGCGCCCGAGCCCGTGCCTCCGCCCAAGCCGGTGGTAATGAAAATCATGTCCGCGCCTTCGAGCGCCTCGATGATCCTGTCGGTATCCTCGAGCGCGGCTTTGCGCCCGATGTCGGGATTGGCGCCGGCACCGAGCCCTTTCGTGAGCTTCGCGCCCAGTTGCAGCTTTACCGGCGCCTGTGAGAGCTTCAGCGCCTGCAGGTCGGTGTTGGCGGCGACGAACTCGACGCCCTCGACCTTGGCACGGATCATGCGGTTCACGGCGTTGCACCCGCCGCCGCCCACGCCGATCACTTTGATCTTCGCGCCTTGTTGCTGCTCTTCGCTGAATGAAATGCGGATTCCCCCTTCCTTCGGCGTCATGATTTTCTCCCCTCGGTTTCTGTTCAATCCCCGGCCAACCCACCGATGCGCTTCTTCCCGCGAAGGCGGGCGCGCGTTCTCCGATCATGCCCCGGCAAACATGCTCTTGAACTTCGCCGTCCACGTGCCGGGACGCTGCGCGGCTTGCCGCCGCGCCTTCATCCCGTAGAGCGCCAGCCCGACGACGGTGGCGTATTCCGGTTGTGCGACTTCCTCCGGCATTCCCGCCAACCCGCGCGGCGTGGCGAGGCGCACCGGCAGGCCGAAGACGCGCTCGCACAATTCCAGCAGGCCATGCAGGCGCGCGCCGCCGCCGGCGAGGACCAGACCCGCGGGGATCTGCGTGTCGTAGCCCGGCGCGCTGCAGTTCGTCGCGCATCAGCGCCGAGCAGTTCCTGCGCGCGCGGCTCGATGATGTCGCAGAGCATCCGCGAAAACACGGTGCGCGGCGGGCGGTCGCCCACGCTGGCGATTTCGATGGGCTGGTCTTCACCGAGCAATTCGCGCAACGCGCAACCGTGCTCGCGCTTGATCTTTTCCGCTTCGGGAATGGGCGTGCGCAGGCCGACGGCCAGGTCGTTCGTGAAATGATCGCCGCCCACGGGAATCGCCGCCGTGTGCCGCACCATGCCGCCGTGATAGACGATCAGCTCCGTAGTGCCGCCGCCGATATCGAGCAGGCAGCAACCCAGCTCTCGCTCGTCCTGCGTCAGGCAGGCATCCGCCGCGGCCAGCGGCTCGAGCACGGTGTCGGAGACCACGCACGCCCGCGCGGTTCACCGCGGTCACCAGGTTCTGCGCCGCCGCGGCCGAGGCGGTGACGATGTGCACGTTCGCCTCGAGGCGCTGCCCGACCATGCCCATCGGGTCGCGGATGCTGTCCTGCGCATCCACGAAGAATTCCTGCGGCAGCACGTGGAGCATCTGCCGGTCCTCGCGGCAAGCGAAATGTTGCGCGCCGCGTCCATCGCCCGGCGAACGTCTTCCCGCTGAATCTCGCGCTGCCGCGTGGCCCAGTGCGATTCCGCCGCGGCTGTTCACGCCGCGGACGTGCGCTCCCGGCCACGCCGACCAGGGCCGATTCCACGGGGACGCCTGCCACGCTTTCGGCCTCCTCCACCGCGCGGCGAATCGAACTGACGGCCGCATCGAGATTGACGATGAGCCCTTTGCGCAAGCCCTTTCGATTCGGCCGCGCCGAGCGCCAGGAACTTGACATCCGTCTCTTCGAGTTCAGCGATCAGGGCGCACGTCTTCGTGCTGCCGATGTCGAGCCCGACGAGATAACGATCCTTCTTCGCCAATCCGCCGCTCCCTTATTCCTCAAACAACTCGGGGCGCGGCAAGCAACGCCCCTGCATACAGATCGTCTCAGCGCGGCTTGCCGGCCGTCTGCGGGCGCGCCGCCTTCGACGCGGTGGTGTTCGTCTCCGGATTCACGACAACTTGCTGCTTGAAGCGCAGGTCAATCGAGTCCACGCGGCCCGTGCTGGCGCGCCACTCCGCAAAGTTCTCGGCTAGCAGACGAATCTTTGCCCCGAAATCGCTGTCGCCGAAATGGACAAACACCGCCTCCTGATCACGCACGCTCGACCCGGCCAGGGCGGCCACGCCTGCCAGCGTAGCGCGCAGGTCCTTCCCGTCGGAGAGGTCCACTTCGCTGACGTGCTCCGCGGCACCCGGCTTCGCGACGTCGAGTTCCTTCATGAATTGCGAGTAGAGTTGCATGCGTTGCTCGCGCTGCTCCCGTGGCATGGATTCGGTGATCCCCGCAACGACCGGAAACCGGAAGTCGCCGTCCTGCGGGCGCTCCAGAATCACGCCGTAGGCGTCCACGAGCGCCGTATCCGCGGGCAAGCGCAGGAATGCCACCGGCGTGCGCTCGACGAGTTCGACGCGAATGCGGTTCGGTAACAGCCGCTCGACGGTGGCCTGCTCGACCCAAGGCAGTTCTTCAATCGCGTGACGGCGTTCCGCGAGCGGCACGCGCAGTACGCTGTGCCCGCGGTCGGCCACGAACTTTTCCAGGATCGACGTACGGCTAATGAAATGGTTCCCCGTGACAATAATCTGATCCGCATGCGCCAGGAGTACCCGCGGCGAAAAGAGAAAGAAATCCGCGACGCCGTAGAGAAGCGCCGCGCCGACCACGGTCATCGGAACGATCACCATCCAGCGGCGGAAACTCTGCCAGCTCCGGCGGCCGAACCGCCGGCGCCGGATTTCCATCGGCTTCTGCCGCCGCAGGTACTTAGGTTCTTCGTCCGCCAGGACATCCGGGGCCAGGGCTTCGGGTTCGATGGCCATAGACTCCCTACCCTCTCCAGACGATGACTTCGTTCTCGAGTTCGACACCGTAGGCGCTGCGCACGCGCTCACGGACATCGGCAATCAGCGCGAGCATGTCCGCCGCGCTGGCGTGGCCCGCATTGACGAAAAAATTGGCGTGACGATCGCTGATGCGGGCGTCGCCGACGTGATGCCCCTTCAGGCCCAGTTCGTCGATCATGCGGCCCGCGGAGCCACCGGGAGGATTCTTGAAAATGCAGCCCGCGCTCTTCTGGTTCAGCGGCTGGCTGGCCCGGCGTTTCTCATTGCAGATGCGAATGCCTTCGAGGATTTTGCGGTACGGTTTGGAGGGCAGCTCCAGTTTCACTGCCAGCATAATATCATCAGGCGCGAACGATGTGTGACGGTATTCAAAGCTGATCTCGGAGCCGCGCAGGGTTTCGATCTCCCGGCGAGCGGCCCGATAGACTTCCACTTCCCTCACATAGGAGCCGATTTGCATGCCGTACGCTCCCGCATTCATGCGCAGCGCCCCGCCGACCGTGCCGGGAACGCCGATCAGGCCTTCCATCCCGCCGAGATCGTGCTTCGCACAGAATGTGACGGTGCGGCCGAGATCCGCAGCGGCATCCACAAACGCGAAATTGCCTTCGAGGCGCACTTCCGGCTCGTGTCGCGCGAGTTGGAGCACCGTCCAGGGCAGCTCACCGTCCTGAATCAGCACATTGGTGCCGCCGCCGAGGAAGCGGTGCGCGATGCCGCCGGCGTCCAGTCGCCGAAGCAGCTCCGGCAGGCACTTGTGCTCGCGGATGAACAGGAGATCTGTCGTGCCGCCGATGCCTAGCGATGTGTGATCTGCCAGGGAGACGCGCGGATGCAACTCCACGCCGAGTTGAGGCAGACCCGCGAGCAGCTCTTGGTCTTCAATCCGCATCGTGCGCGTGCACCTTCGTGCCCAACAGGATGGCCAGTTCACCCAGCGCGCGGTTGACGTTTCCCGCGCCGATAGACAGCACCGCGTCCCCCGGACGTGCTTCCTTCAGGATGAACTCGATGCCGGTCTGCATCGAGCTTTCGTAGTGGACATTTTTGTGGCCGGCGGCGCGGATCGCTTCTGTCAGCGCCGCCGCGGTGACGCCCGGGAGGGGCGCTTCGCCCGCCGCGTAGATGTCCGTGACCACCAGGACATCGGCTTGGTTGAACGCCATGCAGAAATCGTCCCAGAGGTGCTTGGTGCGCGTATAGCGATGCGGCTGAAACAGCACCAGCAGGCGAACGTACCCGCAGCCGCGCGCCGCGTCGAGCGTGGCGCGGATCTCCGCGGGATGATGGCCGTAGTCATCAATCAGCGTGACGCCGTTGACCGTGCCCTTGATCTCGAAGCGCCGGCCGACGCCCGTGAATTTGTCCAGGCCCTCGCGGATCAACTCCGGCGGCACATTGAGGTACAGCCCCACTGCTGCAGCCGCCGTCGCGTTGCGCACATTGTGGATCCCCGGGGGGGCGTGCAGGCAGAAGAGGCCGAGGTCTTCGCCCTTGTACGTGATGCGGAATTCGCTGCCCAGCCCCTGCAGCTTCACGTCACTGATCACCAGGTCCGCCTGGCTTGCGGTGCCGTACGAAATGATCGGACGCTGGACGCGCGGCAAGATGGCCTGAACGTTGGGGTCATCCATGCAGAGAATGGCGGCGCCATAGAACGGCACGCGGTTCACAAACTGTGTGAACGCATCCTGGATATCTTCCAGCGATTGGTAGCAGTCCAGGTGCTCGCGGTCGATCGTCGTCACCACGGCGACCACCGGAGCGAGCAGCAGAAACGTCCGGTCGCTCTCGTCCGCTTCAACCACCATGTACTCGCCGCGCCCCAGCCGCGCCGTCGTGCCGGCTTGGTTGACGCGCCCGCCGACGACGAACGTAGGGTCGAGCCCCGCAGCCGCGAGCACCGAAGCGACCATCGAGGTGGTCGTGGTCTTGCCATGCGCGCCGGCCACTGCGATCCCGTACTTGAGGCGCATCAGCTCGGCGAGCATCTCGGCGCGCGGGATGACCGGAATTTTCAGCCGGTGGGCTTCGACGACCTCGGGGTTTGCGCGCCCGATGGCCGAAGAGACCACCACGACCTGCGCGCCATGCACGTTTTCTGCGCGGTGTCCCAGCTCAACCCGCGCGCCCAGATTGGTCAGCCGGTCCGTGATCGGGGAAGACTTGAGGTCCGAGCCCGAGACCGCGTAGCCCAGCGTCAGCAGCACCTCCGCAATGCCGCTCATCCCGATGCCGCCGATGCCGATCAGGTGGATGCGTTGGAAATTCCGGAAGGTGACCATTATGGCCGCGCCACCTCCTCGATCACATCTACGATGTCTTCCGTGGCGTGCGGCCGCGCAAGCTGCCGCGCGGCGCGCTCCATCTCGGCAAGGCCCGAGGGCTGGTCGAGAAGCGCGAAAATCTCCGCGGCCAGGCGCGCCGGACTGAGTTTGCTTTCCGGAATCACCCGCGCCGCGCCGGCGCGTTCGAGCGCCTGGGCGTTGCGCAACTGGTGGCTATCGGTGGCGGCTCCGAAGGGGATGAAGATGGCGGCGCGACCCGCCGCGGCCACTTCCGCCACGGTGATCGCACCCGAGCGGCAAATGATCAGGTCCGCCTGGGCGAACCGCTCGGCCATGTTCGAGAGGAAGGGCGCCACCTCCGCGGGAAACCCGCGCCGCGCATAGGCTGTGCGCACAGCATTATAATCGCGTTCGCCGCTTTGATGAACGACGCTCATCTGGCCTTTCCGCGAGAGCAGGACGTCGAGCGAATCGATGACCGCGCGATTGATCACCAGTGCCCCCTGGCTTCCGCCCGTGATCAGAATGCGAAACGGTGCAACGTGCGCCCTCTCCGGCGCGGCAAAGAACTCTGCGCGCACCGGGCAGCCCGTCAGCACGGCTTTGCGGCCCAAGCGCTCGGCCGTGGATTCGTACGCCGTGGCCACGCGCGTGGCCATCTGTGCCAGCACGCGGTTCGTAAACCCGGGCTCGGCATTCGGCTCGAAGATCACCGTCGGGAGCGAATGCATCGCCGCCGCGAGCATGACCGGCCCGGCAGCATAGCCGCCCACGCCGAATGCGGCGGCGAAATGGTGGCGTCGCAGAATCACGGTGGAATCCCAGAGCGCCCGTGGCAGCATCGCGGCATTGCGCAGGAAGCGAGTTCCCCCGATGCCTTTCAGGCCCGCCGAGTGGATGAACTCGAGCGGCAGCCCCGCCTGGGGCACGAGCCTCGTTTCCATCCCGCGTTGTGTACCCACAAACACCGCTTGTCTCCCAGGCTCCCTGCGCAACCATTCGTGCGCCACGGCCAGCGCCGGAAAAACGTGGCCGCCGGTGCCTCCGCCCGCGATCAGCAGCTTCATGGCACAACCCGCTTCGCCCCCCGCGGCCAATTCCTACCTGCCCGCCGGGAGGGCAGGTTCCGCTTGCTGACAGATATTGAGGAGCACGCCGGTGGCCAGCAGCATCACCAAGAGGCTCGAGCCGCCATAGCTGATGAACGGCAGGGGAATCCCCTTCGTGGGCATCAGCCCCAGCACCACGCCGAAATTGATCAGCGCCTGGCTTACGACCATCACGGTGATGCCCAGCGCCGCGAATCGCCCGAAATCATCCGGCGCCGCCAAGGCGGCACGCAGCCCGCGCCAGCCATAGACCGCGAAGAGCACGAGCACGCATACGCCGCCGATGAAGCCGAGTTCTTCGCAAATCACCGCGTAGATGAAATCCGTGTGTGCTTCCGGCAAATAAAACAATTTCTGCCGGCTCTCCATCAGCCCCACGCCGAAGAAGCCGCCCGAGCCCACCGCGATCAGTGATTGCAGCAACTGGAATCCGCGACCCTGCGGATCGGCGTCCGGATTCAGAAAGCCCATGAAGCGCTCGTAGCGGTAAGACACTTGGGTGATGGCCAGGATGATTGCGGGCACGGCCACGGCCAGCGCTCCCAGAACGTATTTCCATGAGAGCCCGGCGACGAACAGCACGACCAGCGCGATCAGCGCGATCTCCACTGACGTACCCAAGTCCGGCTCGAACAGCACGAGCCCGCTAAACAGCAGGACAGGTCCCAGCGCGGGCAAGAGCGAGTTCTTGATGTCGTTCACACCGAAGCTGTGCGGCTTCCTGCGGCGTTCGAGGAACCATGCCAGGTACAGAATTACGGCAAGCTTGGCCAGCTCCGACGGCTGGCCGAGCTTTTTCCCCGTAGACCCGAACCTGAGCCAGCGGTGCGTGGCGTGCGACTTATCCAGGAAAAAAACGGCCACCAGGAGCAGCAGCACGACGAACAGAGCCGTAAAAATCACGCTCGGCTGGCGCAGTTTGTGGTAGTCCACATTCATCAGACGGAACATCCCCGCAAGACCGAGCGCGAGCCAGACAAGTTGTTGGGCGATGAACTTGTACGCATTGCCGTACTCCTCCCGCGCGGTGAGCGCCGATGCGCTGAACACCATCACCGCGCCGATCAGGCAGAGTGCCAACGTTGCCAGGAATAGCCAACGGTCGGTATGCAGATTGCGTGAAAACATCAGTTTTTTCCCGCCGGCACGCCGCCCGCGCGCAGCTGAAGTTGCCGGACGAGTTGTTTGAAGACGCGCCCGCGATGTTCGTAATTCTCGAATTGATCGAAACTCGCGCACGCCGGCGCCAGCAGCACCGTGTCTCCCGGCTGCGCGCGCTCGGAAGCAATCCGCACCGCGCGTTCCAGCGTCCCGGCCTGCTCGATGGCCACCGCGCCCGTCACCTGGCCGGCGATCTTGTCTGCGGCCGCGCCGATCAGCAGCGCCAGCCGCGCCCAGCGATGCAACGGATCGCGCAGGATGGTGTAATCGCTCCCTTTGTCTTTGCCGCCGAGGATAATCAGGAGTGGACCAGGAAAAGCGTCCACGGCCTTCAGCGTGGCATCCACATTGGTGGCCTTGGAGTCGTTGTAGTAATCGACGCCGCCGATCTCCGCGACGAACTCCAGCCGGTGTTCAACGCCCGCGAAACTCCGCACCCCGGCGGCAACTGCCGGGGGCGCAGCGCCGGCGAGCAAGCTCGCCGCGGAGGCGGCGAGCACGTTTTCCAGGTTATGCAGGCCGCGCAGCCCGATATCCCCCCGGCGGAGCAGCACCGTCTCCGCGCCGTCCCGGCGGAAGACGATTTCGTCCTCGCGCAAGAACGCTCCACGCGCGACGCGCTTATCCCGGCTGAACCAGAACACCTGCGGCCGCGAAGGTGCGAATGGCGTCGTCGCGGGATCGTCCGCGTTCAGAATCGCCGCGTCGGCTTCCGCTTGATTTTCAAAGAGGCGCCCTTTTGCTCGGCCGTATTCCTCCATCGAAGCGTGGCGATCCAGATGATCCGGAGTCAGGTTCAGAAAAACCCCGACATCGGGCCGCATCTGATCGATGGCTTCGAGCTGGAAGCTGCTGACCTCGACGACCGTAACGGTCGAATCGCTCGAAGTCTCCACGCGCGAAATCAACGGTGTGCCGATATTCCCCGCAACGATCACGGGCACGCCCGCCGTTGCCAGAATATGACCCACGAGCGCAGTCGTCGTTGTTTTTCCGTTCGAGCCGGTAATCGCAACCATGCGACCGCGCAGGAAGCGCCACGCCAGCTCGATCTCACTCCAAATGCGAATGCGCGCCTCGCGGGCCGCCACGAGATGTGGCATGGCCAACGGCACGCCCGGGCTGGGCACGATCAGGTCCTGCTCGAGAAACGTCTCCGCGCGGTGGCCACCCAGCTCGAGCGTGCATCCCGCGGCGCGCAACTTTACGGCCGCTTCGGCCACCTTCGCCCTCCGGCCGCTCTTCCGTGGCCGTCACGCGCGCGCCGCGCGCGGCGCAGAAAAGCGCCGTGGCAATGCCCGTCCTCGCCAGTCCCACGACCAGAACGCGTTTCCCCTGCAGTTCGATCCCTGGTCTCATGCCACCGCCTACCTCGAGTTTCACCGTTGCTCAACGCAAACAGCGCGAAAACACCGCGCGACGATCCAGAAGCGCACGATCATCTTGATTCGCTCCACCCCAGCAGCTCGAAATGGTGGTGGATGCGGCGCCATGCGGAAGATCCGTTTGCCCGCAATCTGAACGACCCACCTGCAAAATCACCGAGAGCGCTTCGATCACGAAAATTCCGCCGACGAACAGCAGCAGCACTTCCTGCTTGATGATCACCGCGACGGCCCCAATGTTCCGCCCAGCGCCAGCGACCCCACGTCGCCCATGAACACTTCCGCGGGATGCGCGTTGTACCAGAGAAAGCCCAGCGACGCGCCGACCAGCGCACCGCAGAACACGGTGAGTTCGCCGACGCGCGGGATGTACTGAATCTCGAGATAGTTGGCCAAACGCGGGAGTTGCTGCTGATGTAGGTGAGCACCGTCAGCGCGCCCGCGGCAATCACCGTGCAACCGATCGCCAACCCGTCGAGCCCGTCGGTAAGGTTCACGGCGTTTGAGAGCCCAAATCACCAGCCACAAACAGCAGGAACGGCACGAATGCCAGCGGCCACAGATAGGCGTTGTGCTGCAAAGCGTGAACGACGAGGTCGGGATGAAACTTCTTGAAGAACGGCACGGTCAGCTGCGTGGAGTAAATGTGAAAGGTCGTCAGCAGCAGGAGCATGATTCCCGCCGCGAAACTCACCAGGGACTGTAGGGCGAATTTCGTCCGGCCGGTGACGCCCAGGCTCCGCTTGCGCACCACTTTGTTGTAATCATCCACGAACCCGATGGCTGCAAAACCCAACATTGCGGCCATGGCGAGCAATACGTAGGGGTTGTCCAGATTGGCCCAGAGCAGCGTGGGTACAATCGTCGAGACGACGATCAGCACACCACCCATCGTCGGTGTGCCTGCCTTCGCCTGATGCCTTTGCGGGCCCTCTGCC
>CAVTZX010000049.1:0-61266 GCA_963739275.1 uncultured Acidobacteriota bacterium | reverse complement strand
CGGATGAACTGCCCGATCTGCATCTCGCGCAACTTGCGGATCACCCAGGGCCCCAGCACAAGCGAAAGGAAGAGCGCGGTCAAGCTCGCGTACGCCGTGCGAACGGTGATGTAGCGGAACACGTTCAGCAGTTTGAAGTGAGGCTGCAGCAGCACATAGAAGATGTAGTAGAGCATCTCAGCCCCGATCCTTCACGCTCACAGGGCGTCCCGCCGGTTCGCCCGCAAGCGGATGCCGCGCCTTCAACAATTCAACGATGCGTTCCATGCGCACGCCGCGCGAGCCCTTCACGAGCAGGAGATCGCCCGGCGCGACGATCTCATCCAGAAATTTCCCCGCTTCCTGCGAATCCGCGAAGAACTGCGTTCGCGCCGCGGCGTGACCCGCTTCCACCGCCCCGCGCACGAGTTCCCGGGCGGCACCCTGAACGCCGATGATCCAGTCGATTCCTCCGCTCTGCGCCGCATGGCGCCCGGCCTCGCGATGCAGCTCCGGCGATGCGGAACCCAGCTCCAGCATCTCCCCGGCGGCCAGAATGCGCCGCGAATAACCTGAGGCGGAAACGAGCCAGTCGACAACCGAAGCCAGCGCCGCGGGACTCGAGTTGTAAGAGTCGTTGAGCACGGTAAAACCATCCGCGAAGCACAGCACCTCGCCGCGCAACGCCGCCGGCGCGAGATGCGGAAACACGCGCGCGGCATCTTCGGCCGTGATGCCCCACACGCTCGCCGTGGCCAGCGCCGCAATCGCGTTGCGCACGTTGTGCGCGCCGACCAGCGGCAACTCCAGCCGCGCGCGCTCTGCCGGGGACACATAATCGAATGCCGTCCCCGCCGCCCCGCGGTCTTCCACCTTTTCCGCGCGAAACTCCGCTCGCGGACCCAGCCCGAACCAGACCACTCGGCCTCGTGCTGATTCCGCGAACCGCGTCACGCGCTCGTCATCCGCGTTGAGCACCGCCACGGTCTCGCGCCCGTATAGGTTCTCGATCAGCTCGCGTTCCGCGAGCGCAATCTCCTCCACCGAGGAGAAGAACTCCAGGTGCTCCACCGCCACGCACGTGATCACACCGACCTGCGGCTCGGCGATCTGCGCCAGCCGTGCCAGCTCACCCCGGTGCGACATCCCCAGTTCGGCCACAGCGACGTCGTGCGTCCCGTCCAGCCGCAGCAGCGTGAGCGGGACGCCGTACTCGTTGTTCAGGTTGCCTTCCGATTTCAGAACGCGGAACCTCGCGGCCAGCAGCGCCGCCAGAATTTCTTTTGTTGTTGTTTTCCCGATCGAGCCGGCGACTGCTGCCAACGGTCTTGCCCACGCGCGCCGAACGGCGAGCGCCAGTTGCTGCAGCGCCACCAGCGTGTCCGGCACCTCGTAGAGACGGTCGCGGATCCAGCCGGGATACTCCGCCACGCGCCGCGCGTCCACCACGGCTGCGCGAGCCCCGCGCTCGAGCGCCGCGGCCACAAAAGCGTGTCCATCGTGACGCGGTCCGTGTATGGCCACGAACAGCTCTCCAGTGCCGACAGTGCGAGAATCAATCGAGACACCGGCCAGCCGGGCCACGGGGTCAAGCCCCGCGGGACGCGCAACACCCAGAGCGCGAGCCACTTCTTCGAGCGTCCACCGCATTGGATCCTCAGCGGGCCGGGTCTCAAGGTTCTCGAGTTCCCCCTCGCCGCTCCTCCGGCATGAATAGATGCAAGCCGCCTGCCCCCGGCGGGCCTGCCCGCCGCAGCGCTCCGCGCAGAGCCGGGTTACGTACCAAAACCGCGCCGGCGCAGCGCCCGTCGCGCCATCTCGCGGTCGTCAAAATCAATCGTGCGCTCGCGCAGCACCTGATACGTTTCGTGTCCCTTGCCGGCCAGCAGCACGATGTCGCCGGCCCGCGCCTCATCGAATGCCAGCTCGATTGCCGCGCCGCGGTCCGGCTCGACGATGCACTTTGCCTCCGTTTTCTGCAGGCCCACCATGGCATCGTTGATGATGAGCAGCGGATCCTCGCTGCGCGGGTTGTCGCTGGTGAGCACGACGACGTCGCTGCCACGGCCCGCGACTTCGCCCATCAAGGGACGCTTCGCGCGGTCGCGGTCACCGCCGCATCCGAAGAGCGTGATGATGCGGCCTTCAGAATTCAGCTCGCGCGCCGTTGCGATCAGGTTCTTTAGCGCGTCGTCGGTGTGTGCGTAGTCCACGATGACCAGGAACGGCTGGCCCAGCGAAACGCGCTCGAAACGGCCGGGCACGCTTTGGAGCTGTTCGATTCCGGCGAGGATGTGCTCGCGGGAAATCCCCAGGCCGAGGCCTGCGCCGATCGCGGCGAGGATGTTGTACACGTTGATTCGCCCCACCAGCGGCGAGCGCACCGCGAATTTTCCTTCCGGCGTGGCCGCGGTGAACTCGAGCCCGGAAAACGACAGCCCGAATTTCTTCGTCGTGATGTCCGCGCCGTTTTCGAGGCCATAGGTCAGCGTGCGTTGCGCAAGCCCCGCCAGGCGCTTGCCATAGGGATCGTCCGCGTTCACCACGCCGATCGCAGGGCGCCCCGCGCCCGTCCCTTCAAACAGGCGGCGTTTCGCGGCGAAGTACCCGTCGAACGTCTTGTGAAAATCGAGGTGGTCGCGGGTCAGGTTGCTGAACACAACCACCGCGAACGGACACCCCCACAGGCGGTCGAGCGCCAGGGCGTGCGAACTCGCTTCCATCACGGCATGGCTCCCGCCGGCGTCGCGCACCTCGCCCAGGAAACTCTGCAGGTCGAGCGATTCCGGCGTGGTGTTTTTCGCTTCACGCTCGCCCGCTGGAGTGCGATAGGCAATCGTCCCAAACAGGCCGGTGCGATTCCCAGCCGCGCGCAAGATCGAGTCAATCAAGTAAGTTGTCGTCGTCTTTCCGTTCGTGCCGGTTACGCCGATAAGCTTCAGCTTCTCTGCGGGGCGCCCGTGGAGATTGGCCCCGATGGTCGCCAGCGCATGTCTCGCCTGCGCGACCTGCACCCACTGCACATGGGGTGGAATCGGCGCGGATGTGTTCACGGGCCGCGGCAGTTCGCTCGCGATGGCACGCGCGCCGCGCTCCACGGCGTCGAAGACGAAACGGTTTCCGTCCGTCTTTTCACCCCGAATGGCCACGAAGAGCGCTCCGGGGCGCACCTGCCGGCTATCGTAGGCCACGAAGGCAATTTCCACGTCGGGCGGTCCGGCGGGCTGGGTGAGCTCGACCCCGACCAAGAGGTCGCCGAGTTTCATTCCCTTTGTCACCAGTATAGGCCGCAGCGGCCTGGGCCTCAAATCGGCTGTTTTTCTTGTGCGTTTCGCTCGCGCAGGCAAAGTCATTTCCTCTGTCGGGACGCGGCCGGCACCAGCGCCGTCGAGCGCACGAAGCGCACCGTGACGCGGCTGCCGCGGCGGACCAGCGTTCCAGCCTCCGGAACCTGTTCCACTGCAAGGCCGGTGCCAACCAGCGCTGGGCTCAGGCCCAGACGGAGACACTCCTGCGTCACGTTCCGCACGGGTTCGCCCTTCACGTCCGGCACTTTCACGCCTTCGCCTTCGGCAATCTCCACTGTCGGCGCGGATTGCAGCAGCGAACCGGCCGGCGCGGCTGGCGCTGCCGGTTCCGTCGTCCCAGCATCCAGTTGGTTGGGCGCAAAGTCGCTCAGATCGTCTTCCGACGCTGCCTGCGCCGCGCCTTTCTTTCCGCGCAGGGCCGCGCGCTCGAGTTCGGGCGGTAAGGCCACGTCGTGCGGCACGTTCAGGTACGGCAAGACTTGTTCTGCGATGCGCTTGAAGACCGGCGCCGCCACCTGGCCGCCTTCGTGCAGACCCGCGGGCGAGTCCAGCGCGACAACAATCGTGACCGCCGGCGAATTGATCGGCGCGAAACCCACAAACGACGCGATGTACTGCGAGAGCGAATAGCGGCCCGTGGCCGGATCGATCTTCTGCGCTGTGCCCGTCTTGCCCGCGACTGTATATCCGTCCAACCGCGCTCTCGTTCCCGTTCCGCCCTCGAGTACCACGCCCTGCATCATCTGGCGCAGCGTGGCGGCTGTCTTCTCGCTGATCACGCGTTTCGGTTCGGGCTGTGCACTCGGCATCGACCGTCCATTGCGAGTTGTTTCCTCGACGACATGCGGACGATAGAGCAGGCCGCCGTTGGCGATGACTGAAACCGCGGTGGTCAACTGCACCGGCGTGACGCCCACCTCCTGGCCCATCGAAATGGAGCCCACGGAAACCGGCGTCCAATTCTCCAGGCGCCGCAACAGTCCGCGGCTTTCACCGGGAAGGTCGATCCCGGTGGGACTCCCGAAGCCGAAATCGCGGAGGTAACTGTAGAGCCGCGGCGCGCCGAGCCGCAGGCCGACCTTGATCGCGCCGACGTCGCTTGAATGCGACAGAATTTCCGAGACGCTCAGCAGGCCGAACGGCTTGTGGTCGCGGATGCGATGCCCGGCGATGTAGATGGCGCCCATCTGGCAGTCAATCACTTCGCTGGGATTGGTGATGCCCTCTTCGATCGCGGCAGAAAGCGTGAAGAGCTTGAAGGTCGAGCCCGGCTCATAGAGCGCGCCAATCGCGCGGTCCATACGGCTTTCCGCGAAGCTTTCCCCGGCGAGTTCGGGTTGTACACCGGCCAATTCGCCGCCGCGAGCAGCTTGCCCGTGTTCGGGTCCTGGATCACCACCGTGCCCGCGATCGCGCGCGTCTCCCGGATCGCCCGGGCCAGTTCTTTCTCCGCGATGTACTCGATATTCTGGTCCAACGTGAGGACCACGCTGGCTCCCGCGTCGCCCAGATTCTCACGGCTGTCGATCCAGCGCCGCCGCGCGTCGGTCAGGATCATCATGCGTCCGGGCTTGCTGCGGATCTGGCCGTCGAACTCGTGCTCGATCCCGCCCTGGCCTTTCTCGTCGATGTCCACAAAACCGATGACGTGCGCCGCGAGCCCGCGCATGGGGTAGAAGCGCTTGTTCTCTTTCTGGAAGTAGACGCCCTTCAAGTTCAGCGCCTGGATGCGTTCGGCCTTTTCCGGCGAGAGCTTGCGCGCGATCCAGACGAACGATTTTGAGGAGGAAAGCTTCGTCCCGACTTCGTCCGGTGAAACGTCCAGCACTCCGGAAAGCAGCCGCGCCGCCATGCTCGGATCGGCGATCTCCGCAGGCACGGCGAAGCAGGAGTCCACTGGAATGCTCATCGCCAGTTCGCGGTGATTGCGGTCGTAGATGGGGCCGCGTCGTGGAGAGATTTCAATGATGCGCTGTTGCTGGTGCTGCGCGCGGGAGAAATAGTCGCTGTAGCGGAAAAGCTGGAGGTAACCCAGGCGGAACAGCGCGGCCCCCATCCAGAGCATTGCGAAAGCGGCCACCAACAGCAACCGGACGCGGGGACTGCGCAGGTCCATTTCCCTACCGAGGACTCCGGCCTACAAGGTTTCTACCCTCAAGCGGCGGCCGCAGGGCGCCGGCGCGGGCCGCGTGCAGCCATTCTTCATTCCAGCTCTAACGGGAATCCGCCGGCAAAGCGCGCGACGGCGCCGCTCCATCCAGGCGGGCCTGCCCGCCCAACCGGGCCAACTCCGAGCCCGCCGGCCCCTGCACCGGAGCCACCTGGCCGGGCACGGGCACGCTCAGGCCCAGCTGGCCGCGGGCAATCGCGTCAATGCGCATTGGCGAGCGGAGCCCGGCCACTTCCAGCTTGAGTTGTTGATTCAATTCGATGGCCTGCGTTTTCGCGGCCTTCAGCTCTTCCATCTGCACGCGCATCTGGATGTACTCGAAATGCTGCCACGCATAGACAAGCGCCACGGCGGCGATCGCGCCGCACAGCAGCACCAGCCGGAGACATTCACGCACGCGCGTGGGCCCAGCCGCCCGCGTCAGCCGGGAATTATCGATCTGCTTGACGGTAAAGAATTCGGTCATGGCAGCGGACTTTCCGCCGGCTCGCCCGGGCCGGCACGCCTTTCCGCTACGCGCATCTTGGCGCTTCGCGCGCGCGGGTTCGTGCGGACTTCCTCCGCACTCGGCTGAACCACTTTTTTGGTGAGGATTTTGAGGACGCCCTCGGCAGCGTACCGCTGAAACGCCTGCTTCACTAGCCGGTCTTCCAGCGAGTGATAGCTCAGCACGACCCAGCGTCCTCCGGAAGAAAGCGTGGCAGGGATCCTTGAAAGAAACTGCTCGAGTTCCTCCGACTCTCGATTCACCGCAATCCGCAGCGCCAGAAACGTTTTTGTCGCGGGATGCAGTTTCTGCCTTCCCCTTACTTTAAGGGCCCCTGCCACAACCGTTGCCAGGTGTCCGGTGTCCCGCACGGGACGCGCGCGAACAATCGCCCTGGCGATTCTGCGTGAAGCCCGCTCTTCCGCCTTGCCGTAGAGCAGGTCGGCCAGATCCTTCTCCGGCCAGTGGTTCACAATCTCTTCGGCGGTCAACTCGGCCGCGGAATCCATGCGCATGTCCAACGGCCCCGCAAAGCGGAACGAAAAACCGCGATCCGCGCGATCCAATTGCAGGCTCGACACGCCCAGGTCCGCCAGCACTCCGTCTGCGAGCGGCAAATTGTTTGCTTGCGCGACCTCGCCGATCCTCGAGAACTCTGCTTGCACCAGAATGACCTGCCGATCGTAGGCCTTCAGCCGCTCCCGGGCGATTTCCAGCGCCTGCGGGTCGCGGTCCATTCCCAAGAGCCGTCCGGTGGTCAGCCGCCGCGCGATTTCCAGCGCGTGCCCGCCCATCCCCACCGTGGCGTCCACATACGTTCCGTCTGGCCGAATCCTCAGCGCCTCGATGACCTCGCTGGCCAGGACCGGCGTATGCAACGCACTCAAAACTCAAATGCCCAGATCGTCCAAAGTCTTGTAGTCTTCTTCCGTGATCGGGCTCTTGTTCAAGCTTTCCAGGAACCGTGCGTGATTCCAGACTTCCAGGTAGTTCAAGTTTCCCAGGACGTCCACGTCACCCTTCATTTGTGCCGACTCGCGGAGAACCCCCGGGATCAACACCCTGCCCTGCCCGTCGAGTTCCACCGCCTGGCCGAAGTAGTTGGCCCGCGTGAGGAACTTTTGTTTGGTCCGGTTGTGCGAAGAAAGCCGTGCCAGCTTTTCCTCGATTTCTTGCCAGACCTTCATCGGGTAGATGCGGACGTAGTCCCCGTTCTCGCTGGTAACGTAGAAATCCACCCCGAAATCGCGCAGGGAGGTCAGGAAGGCGGCGGGGATCTTGAGCCTGCCCTTTTCGTCCACTTTCGCTGGATAGTTTCCCCGGAGCATTCGAGAGCCAGCCTTGAGCGAGAGGATTTGGTCCCCCGGTCACCACGAACCTACATCAATCACCACTTTCTCCCACATTGACCCACGAGTGTATTCAGACCAAAAGACTTGTCAAGCGAAATCCGTGATTTCTGGGAAGATTCTTGTGGAAATCTGCGGCCTCGCGCCCGGTCTGAGCCGAAACCACAAGGGATGGTGGTGGGAAAAAGTGTGGCAGCGACGATTAGGCGCGCGCTTCCGGTACACACCTTCCGAATTGTCTCGAAAGAGTTAGGAGAAGAAAAAGCGGCAGCGCTGCACGCGGGAAAAACTCAGGAGGGAGGATCGCCGCCCGGATCCGACCCGGGGCCGACCCGCAGGCTGCTCAGGTCGCGCAGCATCTTCTGCTCGTCCGGGCTCAGACCGCGCATGAAATCGGGATTGTTCAGCTTGGCCTCACGCTCAGCGTCGCTCAAGCCACTGAGCGCGTTCAGGTGACGCCGGATAGCCAGCTTGCGTGCCGGAGGCAGTTCCTGCCAGCGCGGCATCAATTCCTGCCGGATATAGCGCCGCTGCTCCGGGGTCATCTGTTCCAGTTTTCTTTCGTTCTCGAGCATTCTCTGCTGTTGCTGGGGAGTCAGGCTGTTCCATCTTTCCAGCCGACGGCGAATCTCCTGTTGCTGTCCGGGAGGCAGGTTCTTGAAGCGCTCATTGTTCTGCATGAAGCGCTCCTGGGCCTGGGGTGGCAAGGACCGCAGCCGCTCCATCCACGGGCCCGGAAGTCCTTTGAGCCCTCGCGGTCCATTTTCCTCCGGCTGCTTGCCGGGCTGCTTTCCCGGCTGGTTTGCTCCGTTCGGTCCCGGATTGGCTTTTCCGGGTTGAGGGTTCAGGTTCTGCGTGGCGGGTGGGTTTTTCTTCCTCCCCTGCGCGCGTCCGCGCTGCGCGAGCACGGGCTGGCACACAAATCCGCCCAGGAGAAGGATCCCCAGCACGCGCGCACATTTTGCAGACCGCGAAGGCATCCGAATCCTCGTTGCCTTACTGCCTGGCCGGAGCCGGCTTGGCCGGCAAATCCGACAGCACGTCAAAATTTGCCAGCAGGTCGTAGTTTTCGAGCACTGGCAGGTTTTCAATCATCTTGAACTCGGCCTCGGTTGGGGCCGGCGGGCCGGGCACAACGTCTGCCGGGCGGTTCGACAGCCACACAGTGAAGAGCAACAGAAGTGAAACGGCAAACGCAAGCCGCGGCGAGGGCAGAATTCCGGCCCAGAAGCCTTGCCGCACCGGTTCGACCTCGAGCCGCGCGCGCAGGCGCGCATCGAAAGCCTGCGAAGGCTCGATAGCCGGCAGCGCACTCATCGCTCCCCATACCACACTGAACTCCCGCGCGCGTGCGCGGCACGCCGCGCAATCCGCAATGTGTTTCTCCACTTCGCGCCGCACGCCTTCAGTCGCCGTGCCGTCCATGTAGGCGATCAGTTGGCTTTCCATCCGTTTGCAACTCATGATGCCCTTCTTTCTATGACTAGCTCACTCACCAATTCCCTGCTGCGACTGCGCCACCAGGGGCGCAAGTTGCACCCGCAACGTCTCGTACGCCCGGAACAGCAACGATTTCAGCGCGCTTTCCGAGCATTGCAGAATCTTGGCGATCTCGTCGTAGTCCAGCTCCTGGTACTTGTGGAGCAACACCGCGGCGCGCTGCTTTTCCGGCAGCGTCTCAATCGCGCGGCGGATATACGCGGCGCGGTCGCGCTCCATCAACGCCTCTTCGATCCCCGGCCGCCGATCCGGGATGCTGATGCCCGGCTGATCCGCTCTCTCACCGCGCGCCGGCTGATCCAGCGAAATCTCCAACTGCTGGTATCGAGTGTCGCGCACGGCATTCAGCGCAAGGTTCGTGGCGATGCGGAACAGCCAGGTGGTGAACTTGGCGTTGGGAGCATACTCCCGGCGGGCGCGGTACACGCGGAGGAACACTTCCTGCGCCAAGTCCTCGGCCGCGGCCTGATCCCGCACCATGCGGTACAGGAAATTAATGACCGGCTTGCGATACTTGCAAAGCAAAAGCTCGAAGGAAGTGGTGTCCCCGGCTTTTACGTCCAGCATCAGTTGGACGTCGGTCCTCGCCATGGCCTCCACAGTCTATCGAACCCCGATTGGCGCGAAAAGTTGCTCTTTTCAACAGATTGCCGTACCTGGCCATATCCGTTTTACCCCTCGGGAAGACGAAGAAGAGGCGAAGGGGTGGCACAATCTAGAAATGCACAAAGTGCTTCAGAAACAGCATCAGGATCAGACCCAAGAAGACCAGAAGCGCCATGCGCACCCCCGGCTCGCGATTCACCTCCGGCATTAAGTCCGACGCCGCAACGTAAACCGTAACGCCCCCGGAAATCGGCAGCGCGTAGCCCACCTGGCTTCGCAACACGGCCATCAGCAGCACTCCTGCCAGCGTCGCGGCACCGAGCAGAACCGAAGCCAGCAGCGCCACGCGGCGGCTCTGCCCGCTGGCCAGCATCAGCGAAGAGACCGTAAAACCCTCGGGCAGCTTGTGCAGGAACACGGCGAGAAAGATGACGCCGCCGAGCCAGGTGGAGACCAGAAAGCCCGAGGCGATGGCCACGCCGTCAAAAAACGTGTGGATCACGAGTCCCAGCAGCGCCGCCAGGCCCGCATGTTGCGGCGCCATCTCGTTGACGTGCGTCTCTTCGCCGAAATGGAAGTGCGGCGCCAGCGTGTGCTCAAAGAGGTGCACGATGAAATAGCCGATCAGCACAAGAATCCAGGCGCGTTCGCCGATCAGTCGAGTCGATTCGGGGATCACTTCCAGAAACGCCGCGGCCAGCATGAAGCCCGCGCCCAACGCGAGGAAATATTTCAGATACTGCTGCGACCAGTCGCGCCGCACGATAAAGTAACCGCCCAGGACGTTCGCTGTGGCGGCCGTCAGTCCCAGCAGGAGCGCCAGCAGCATCCGCGATTCGGAAAATCCCGGCATCGATTGGCCTCAGCCGCTGTGGCGGAAGAGAATCACATCGCCGTCCGCCACGACGTACTCCTTCCCTTCCAGGCGCATCTTGCCGTGTTCGCGCGCGCCGGCCCAGCCGCCCGCTTCCAGCAAGTCATCCCAGTGCGCGACTTCTGCCTTGATGAACCCCCGGGCAATGTCCGTATGGATCTCGCCCGCGGCCATGACTGCCGTAGCGCCGCGGCGTATGGTCCAGGCGCGTGCCTCCGGCTCGCCGGCGGTGAAGAATGAAATCAGGCCCAGCAACCCGTACGTCGCGTGAATCAGGCGGTCAAGCCCGGATTCCTTCAGCCCGTAGGAAGCGAGCAGTTCCGCGGCTTCGGCGCCTTCCAGTTCGGCGAGCTCGGCTTCGATGCGCCCGCAGACGGGCAAGACCGTCGTGTTCTTGCGTCCGGCCAGTGCAGCGAGTTTGTGCCGCTCCACCGCCGTAGCGATCTCGGCCACCTCATCGTCGCCCAGGTTGAGCACATAGAGCATCGGCCGCTGCGAAAGAAACATGAAGCCGGTCAGCGCCTTGCGCTCTTCGGGCGTGAACTCCAGCTCGCGCAGCGGCTGCTCCTTCTCAATCGAACTGCGGCAACGCACGAGCAAGGCGAGTTCGTGCTCCAACACTGGTTCTTTCTTTTTCTTCAGGTCTTTTTCGACGCGATCCATGCGCCGCGTAATCTGGTCGAGGTCGCTCAGCATGAGCTCCAAATCGAGCGTCTGCGCGTCGCCCAGCGGATCGATCTTTCCTGAGGCGTGCGGCACGCGGGGATTCTCGAATACGCGCACCACGTGCGCCAGCGCGTCGACTTCGCGCAAGGGCGCGAGCACCGTGGCGTCCTTCGCGCGGTCCTTCATCATGCCGCCCACATCCACGTACTCCACCGCCGCGTGTGTGGTCTTCTTCGGCTTGAAGAGTGCCGCCAGTTTGTCCAGGCGTGTGTCCGGCACCTTCGCTACACCCACATGCGTAGGGGCGTGCGCGGCGTGCGCGTCCAGATGCACGTGGGTCAGAATCTTGAAGAGCGTGGTCTTGCCGACTTGCGGAAGCCCGATGATCCCCGTCTGCATCAGACGCGCATCTAGCACACCCCGAAGATTCGGCACGCCACACGATTGTGACGCCAAAGGCGCCTCTGTTATCCTCACGAACTGCTTATGGCGCCGTTCTCCGCGGATCCATTCGACCACCGGAAAGCGATCGACCACTTGTCGCGAGTGGACAAGCGCCTGGCGCGCGTCATCGCGCGCAGCATCGAGTTCAAACTCGAAATCGAAGAGTCGCAATCGCCCTACGAGGCTCTGCTGGAGGCGATCGCCTACCAGAGCATCTCCGGCAAGGCCGCGGCGACGATTTTCGCCCGCATCAAGGCGATGGGCTCAAACGGTCGCCGCCCCACGCCGGAAGAACTCCTGCGCGTGCGTTTCCCGACGCTGCGCAAGGCCGGGCTTTCCGGCGCGAAGATCGCCGCGGTGCGCGATCTCGCGAAGAAAACCATCGAAGGCATCGTCCCCACGATGGAGGAAGCGCGCAGACTCTCTGACGAGGAATTGGTGAAGCGGCTGATCACCGTGCGCGGCATCGGCGCGTGGACGGTCGAGATGTTCTTGATCTTCCGGCTGGGCCGACCGGACGTGCTCCCCGTACACGATTACGGCGTGCAGAAGGGCTTCGCGCTCACCTACGGTAAGAAGAAGATTCCCAAGCCGCGCGAACTCGCCGAATACGGCGAACGCTGGCGGCCCTATCGCACGGTCGCGAGCTGGTATATGTGGCGCGCCGTGCAGTTGGCGGGAAAAAACGCGAGGAAAATCAAGAAATCATCTAAATCAGCATGATCGGAGCGGGTCTCACGAGTCACCAGTCACGCTGTGATCTACCGGCGTTACTCCTTCGCGCGGACCGTCAGGAACATCGCCGCAAGGCCGCAGAGTAGCACCGCGCCCTCGATCCGCACTGACCATTGGTGCAAGCGGTCGAATTCCACGCGCAGCGGGCTCGTTTCCGCCGTGTGCTCGACCGAGCCCATGTGCGCGCGCAGCCCGGCCATCTTGGACGTGACGCCAAGCTGTGAATAAAGCGTCAGCGCCAGCATCACGACGACAAGCCCCGCAGCGGGCTTGAACAGTGCCGAAATCGATTTCGCATCGGCCATCCGCGCGAGCAGGTAGATCACTCCCCCGCCGACGCCGATCCAATGCAGCCTTCCCAGCGCCATGCCCACCAGCGCCCCCGCCTGGTCGCGGCTGCCGAGCGTGGCGAACGCGCCCGGGGCCACGACAACGCTCAGGAAGACAATCCCGCCCACCCACGTTGCCAGGGATAGAAACTCGAGATAGCGCAGAATGGTTGACACCAGCGAATTCCGTTAGAATGGCGGTTTCGGGCCCCCAAAGAGGCATGGTGGGCGATCAAGGACTTGAACCTTGGACCTCTCCCGTGTGAGGGGAGCGCTCTAACCACTGAGCTAATCGCCCACGGACCGAAAAACGCGGCAAATTGTTTCTAACAGAACGCCTGGACTTTTTCAACCGATGACCACGACCGCCACCGCCGGCCGCATCGCGCAGCTCCAGCGCAACGTTTCCAGCGTCATCAAGGGCAAAGACGACGCCATTCGCTTGGCCATCATCGCCCTGCTGGCGCGGGGCCACCTGCTCATCGAAGACGTCCCCGGCGTGGGCAAGACCACGCTCGCGCAGGCGTTGGCCCGCTCCCTCCATTGCACGTTCCAGCGCATCCAGTTCACTTCGGACCTGCTGCCCTCGGACGTTGTCGGCATCAGCGTCTTCAACCAGGCCGCGCAGGAGTTCACCTTCAAGCCCGGACCGATCTTCGCCAATGTCGTCCTGGCCGACGAAATCAACCGCACCACGCCGAAAACGCAGTCCGCGCTGCTCGAAGCCATGAACGAAGCGCAGGTGACGCTGGACAGCCGCACCATCCCGCTGCCGCGGCCGTTCCTCGTCCTGGCCACCCAGAATCCCATCGAGCATCATGGCACCTATCCTCTGCCCGAATCGCAGCTCGACCGCTTCCTGCTGCGCGTGCGCATGGGCTATCCCTCGCGCGAGAGCGAGAAGGACATCCTGCGCAATCACGCCGGAGGCGGCACGGGCATCGACAACCTTCGCCCCATCCTCGAAGGGGAAGACATACTGGCCATGCAGGACGCCGTCGAGCGCGTGCGCGTCGAAGAAAGCCTGCTCGATTACGCCCTGGAAATCGTCGAGCGCACGCGCCAGACCGAGCAGCTCAGCCTCGGCGTCAGCCCGCGCGGTTCGGTCATGCTGCATCGCGCGGCGCAGGCCCGCGCCTTTGCGGACGGCCGCGAATTCTGCATCCCCGACGATTTCAAACAGCTCATCGTGCCCGTTTTCGCCCACCGCGTCGTCGTCAACACGCGCTATCTCAGCACGCAGAAGAAATCCGAACAGGCCGAAAGCATCCTGCGGGACATCGTCGAATCCACCCGCGTCCCCCTCTGATGAACACTCCAGCCGCGGAATCGAGACTCGCCCGTTGGTGGGCCGGACTCGACAAACCCGGATGGAAGAGTTTCACGATTGCCATGGCCGCGCTCAGCCTCGCGCTGTTGCTGGCCCTCCATTCCGGCGGGGCGGCACAGGCCGGGCGTCTGGTCGAAGCCGCGATCTCGGCAATCGCGGCGCTGCTGCTCGCCGGTTGGGTGGCCATCGCCATCGTGCCGGGGCTGGCGCGGCGCACCGCGCTGCGCTGGCTCAGCTATTCGATGGAGTACCGCTTCACGCGCGAAGGCGTTGTGTATCTCGCGGGGGTGCTGGTCGTGGCGCTGGCCGCGCTCAATACCGGCAACAACCTGCTCTTTCTGATCCTTTCCTGCTTGCTCGCGGGGATTTTGCTCTCCGGCATTGTCTCCCGCATCGTTCTGAGCGGCCTCGAACTCAAGCTCGGCCTGCCGGAACACATTTTTGCCGAGCAGCCCATTTTCGCCACCGTCGAACTGCGCAACGAAAAACAGACGCTGCCCTCGTTCTCCGTGCGCGTGGTCGGCAAGCAAAAGCGCCGCAAGAAGGAGGTCCTCCCCGCCGGCCCGACCACCGAAGCATTCTCCCGCCCGGCGTACTTCCCCTATGTGCCGCGGCGCAGCGCAGTGGAGCAGAAGATTGAAGTGACGTTCCCCCGCCGCGGCATCTATCGCGAGGAAGCCTTCGGCCTGCAGACGAAATTCCCCTTCGGCTTCCTGCAGAAGACGCGCACGGTGGAATCGCCGGTCGAGGTGCTGGTCTATCCCAAGGTCGCGCCCACCGAGGAGTTCTACGAAGTCCTACCGCTGGTGAGCGGCGAACTGGAGAGCTTCGTGCGCGGCCGCGGCCACGACCTCTACTCCATCCGCGACTACGCGCCCACCGACAGCGCTCGCTTCGTGGACTGGAAGGCCTCGGCGAAATCCGGCACGCTCAAAGTACGTGAGTTCACGCGCGAGGACGAGCGCCGCGTCCTGCTGGTGCTCGATCCCATTGTGCCGGCCGACGCTGCTCGGGACCCGCGCCTCGCGGCGCAGTTCGAGCGCGGCGTCACGCTCTGCGCCTGCCTGGCGTGGCACTTCTACGAGATCGATTCCGTCATCGGCTTGTGCACCGTGGGTAGCGGCACGCCGCTGGCTCCGGCGCACGAGGCCGTCTACCCCATCCTGCGCCAGCTCGCGTTGGTCGAGTCCAGGCCTGCAGACGCCGCCAGAGACTTCCTGGCCTCTGTCGCGGAAGATGCTGGCGTCTTCAAAATCGTCCTCACCAGCCGCCCGCGCGGCTCCATCCCCACCAGCTTGTGGACCTCCTCCTACCTCATATTCCTGGACTCGCTCTAGTTTCGGAACGAACTAAGCCTTTTTTTTCCAAGGGGAAAGCCCCTTATGACTGGGAGCCAAAACGCAATAGGAGGCGATTTGCGGGCCGATCGCTGCCAGGCTGCCTCACCACGTGCCCGACGTTTGGGACGCTCCCAGGCCCGGTGTCGCCGGTTACACCGGGGAACTAGAGAGCGCTCCCGCCGAGTTGAACCCCCCCGGCGCGGTTTTCGCTCCCCGAGTGGATTTGCAATCTAGTAACTTATTGATTCCTCGACCTCCATCGCCCCGATTTCTGAGCGTTAGGGTTCTCTGCATCCCTCTGCGATCTATGCGCCTCAGCGTCCTCGTTTTCTGGTAACGGGCCAAGTTCCAGCAACCCCGTTTATCAGGCAGTGACTCACTCGCTTGACCCGCTCGGGACCAACTGGACTCCTGAATTACCGTGGTCTAAGCTTCCGGTACTGTTGGAGCAACCGCGCGGGTGCCCGACCCTTTGATTTCGAAGGGTGCGGCACCCGAAATCCTCACAAACCACGACGCCTGGGCGACCCGTCCAGCTACAAATGACCTAGCCATTTGTTGTGCTGGTGCGGTCACGGTGTGCCGACACTCTCCAAAGCCTGAGAAACGGAATCGTGTGGCCGGTCAGTTGTTCGCCAAGCATGAAAGTCGCCAGTGAACCTATTAATATGAAGTTCCCGTTCGAGTGTGCGTCGATGAGGAACCACACGACAAATGCTCCGGCCAGTATCAGGCGCTCGATGTGCAGCAGATTGGCACCAGAGGGGGTCTTGGAAAACGCTTGTGTCTCGGATAGATGCAGGATTCCGTTTACCTCGGGGAGCACGTCGTTCAGGGCCCGGAACCTCCAAGTACCTATCGGAATGCCCACTCCCACGCCTAGCAAGAATGCAAAGGGGGCAACTTGGAAGTCGTGTTTCGCCCACTCGGACCCTCGGAGTTCAATGAGTATCACGACCGCTATTGCGGTCAGTAAGACAGCCCGAGCCAGTTGCAGTTTGGGGTTAAACGCGCCTCTGAGCTTCAGTGAGTCTCGTTCAGTCACGTGTGCACCCTTGGCCCTCGCTTCTCGCATACTCTTTCATCGCGGGCACCACGAGCGCATGATATCACCACGAGAGTTCACTCGCGGCGTGTCGGCGTGGCAACCGCCTGGGTGGCGTAAGCACCTCCCGGGAGCTTTGGTCGCAATTCACGACCGTCATTTCGAATAAATCGAACGGAAAGGGATTGTTTTCGCGCTAACTTCCGGTTAGTCGGCATATCGGAAACTAGCCCACTACCCTGTTACTTTTCTTGGCTCTCGATTTCTTCGCTCTGTGCGAGAATCGGCCATGCCTCGCGAGCGCCGCGCCTGGTCACCGAAGGAACTCCGTGCCTTACAGCGCCGGCTGCTCGCCTGGTTCCGCCGGCGCAAGCGCGACCTCCCCTGGCGGCGCACCGCCAACCCCTACTGCATCTGGATCTCGGAAATCATGCTCCAGCAGACGCGCGTGGCAGCGGTCGTGCCGTACTATGAACGGTTTCTAAGACGCTTCCCGACCGCGCGCGCACTGGCACGCGTGAAACCCAGCGAAGTCCTGCGCCTTTGGGCCGGACTCGGCTATTACAGCCGGGCGCGCAACCTTCATGACGCGGCAAAGCACATCGTGGCCCAGCACGCCGGCAAGTTTCCGCGCGACCTCGACGCCGCGCTCGCCCTTCCCGGCATCGGCCGCTATACCGCCGCTGCGGTGCTGAGCATCGCCTACCGCGACCCGCTCGCCGTGCTGGACGGCAACGTCGCACGGGTGCTCGCTCGGCTGGGCGCCATCCGCGGCGATTTGCACGCGCCAACTCGCTGGCGCGGATTACAGGAATTGGCCCAGCAGATTCTTCCCGCACGCACGCCCGGCGATTGGAACCAGGCCATGATGGAGCTGGGCGCCACGGTTTGCACGCCGCGCGCGCCGAGGTGCGGCGAGTGCCCGCTCGCCAGCCGCTGTGAAGCGCGCCGCCGCGGCCTCCAGGATGAAATCCCCGCCGCGCGCAAGAAGCGCGCCACAGTGAAGGTACGCCTTGCCGCCGCGGTGCTTCTCGATCCGGAGAGGCGCACGCTGCTCGTTCGCGCTGCCGATGGACACGCCGGCGAAGAGAACGCCCTGTTCTCGCGTATGTGGCAATTCCCGGCCCTTAAGGTCGAGCGCCGCGCCGCCGCTGAGTTGCGCGCCCACCTCGCCTCGCGGTTTGGGATCGAAGCCAACGGCGCGCAAGCCTTGCCTCCCGCGCGCCACACCGTGACCTTCCGCGAAGTCACCCTCCTGCCATTCCTCATACGGGTCTCTGACCTTCCTGCCGCCACTGTGCGCAACGCCCACGCGCATCGTCTCCGCACGCTGCGCCTCGATAAACTTGCCGCGCTTCCCATCTCCAACGCCACGCGCAAAATCGCTAGCGCCGCGCTCCGCGCCCTGTTTGTGTAGCGGCGGGCTTCAGCCCGGCTGCTTTTCCGACGCACGGGGCGAAAAAACCCGCCGCCCTGAAGGGCGGCGCTACACAGACCAGCACGCTCCACCGTTGTCTCATTGGCCCCGCGCGCGAGGCCGGATCCCGCGTCCCTGCTAGAATGAAATTGTCGCCATGTCCGCTGCGCCACCCATCGCCTCCCCGCGCCTCGCTGCGGTCGATCGCTATTTCGAGGTCTCGCTCTACCTGCTGCTCCTCGTGAGCGTTCTCGCGGTCGTCTCGACAGGGAAAATGGACCTCTTTTCTGCCCTGCTCGCGCCTTTCGCGATTCTCTACAAAGGTTTCCGCTGGCGGCGCAGCCGCAACGCGGGCGCCGAGCCTGCGCCGGAGCTTTCACACAAAGTTGCCACGCGCCTGGTGTGGGCCGCGTTTTTCTTCTTCCCTGCGGATCTCTGGCTGATGGCGAATACGCTGGCGGCCGGGGCACCCAATCCCGGCCTCTACGGCGCGTTGCTCGCCACGGTCCACCTGATGCTCATCGCGCTCGTCGTGCGCCTCTTCAGCGCGCGCACGCAGCGCGACCACCTTTTCCTCGCGCTCGTGGCTTTCTCCAACATGCTCGCGGCCGCGATTCTCACCGTGGACACTCTCTTCCTGGCCTTCTTCTTCCTCTTCCTGCTCCTCGGTGTCTCGACGTTTATCAGCCTGGAGATTCGCCGCGGCGCTGCGGGCGCGGTGGCTCCTCCGCTGGAGACCGGCACGCCGGCCGCGCGCCGCCTGAACCGTTCCTTGGGCATGACCGCGGGCAGCGTCGCACTACTCGCTCTGGCGCTCGGCGGAGTTCTCTTTTTCACCATCCCGCGCTTCACTGCCGGCTATCTCGGCGGCTACAACCTACAGCCCACGCTCATCTCCGGCTTCAGCGACGACGTCGAGCTCGGTCGAATTGGCGAGATCAAGAAGAATACTGCGGTGGTCATGCGCATTCGTGTGCACAGCAACGCCGCCTTAGGGGCCGGCGCGCACTGGCGCGGCGCGGCATTGACGTCGTTTGACGGACGGAGATGGTTCACGGAGCGCCCCGATCTAGTTGTCTCGACGCCAGACATCCAGGGCTGGTATCCGGCGTCGGAACCTCAGCCGAGCATGACCCGCGAGCAGTTCGAAAAGTTTCGCGAGCGCGCCCGCACCTATGCGATGGGCGCGCCGCGATCGATGACTTACGCGATCTTGCTCGAGCCGATGGCTTCGGACGCACTCTTTGTCGCCGGACGCGGGTCACGGGTTCGCGGCGCTTTCTCGCATGGCGTCGACCGCGCAGGGCGGCCGTCGCGCGGCAGCTATCTCTCCGTGGACCGCACCACCGGCTCGGTGACGAACCCCTTCCACAATTTCGTGCGCCTGGCCTACGAAGGCTCGTCCTGGCTGCCGACATATTCTCCCGAGACGCTGCGGCGCTCCCCGCCGGACATCCCGCCGGAGATCCGCGAAACCTATCTGCAACTGCCGCCGCTCGATCCGCGCGTCGCGCAACTCGCGCAGAGCGTGACCTCCGGCGCCGCCAACGAATACGACCGCGCCATGGCCGTTCAAACTTATCTCCAGACGCAGTTCGGCTACACACTCGAACAGCCCAGCCCTGCTCCGGCGGATCCCCTCGCTCACTTCCTTTTTGTGCGTAGGAAAGGCCACTGCGAATATTTCGCCACCGCCATGACCGTCATGCTGCGCACGCTCGGCATTCCCGCGCGCTACGCCACCGGGTTCCTGCCCGGCGAATTCAACGACATCGGCGGCGATTACATCATCCGCGCCAGCGATGCGCACAGTTGGGTCGAGGTCTACTTCCCCGATTTCGGCTGGATCACGTTCGATCCCACGCCCGCGGGGGCGAGCGAGCAGGGGGGATTTTTCGCGCGCCTGGCACATTATTGGGATTGGATCGAGCTCACCTGGAACGATTGGATCATCAACTTCGATTTCCTGCACCAGGCCGCGATGGTGGAGAGTTTCCAGCGCACTTCGCGCAACTGGTCCGACCGCGCGCGCCTTTCCGCTCTGCGGCTGGAGCACACGACCCGCGAAGTGTTGCGCGCCATCGAAGCTCGCGCGTCCTCGGCCGCGGTTCTTGTGCCGCTCGGACTCGCCGCAGCGCTGGGATTCCTCTTCGCGTTACGCGGAGGGGCGATCCGGCGCTTCGTGGCCATGCATTGGGGGCTGCACTTCAGTTCGCAGGGAAAATGGCTGCCGCATCTCGCCACGCTGCACTACGAAGAGATGCTCCGCCTGCTCGCGCGGCGCGGCTGGCGGAAAGCGCCGGGGCAGACCCCGCTCGAATTCATCGCGTCTCTCAGCAGTGCCTCGATCGCCGCGCCCGTGGCCGATCTCACCGCGATTTATCAGGACGCCCGTTTCGGCGCTCGCCCCGCTGACTCACGCGCCCTCGCCGAACTCCTCATCCGCATTCGCGCCCTTCTCCGCGTTTCCCATTAGCCCGTCACGACAGATATAATTTGATACGTGTCTGACACCAGTCACCCTTCGCGGAAATCGCTCAGGGCAAAGAAGTCACCCGTCACGAGCCACGAATCACGAGCCCCGCTCCGCGTCGGCTTCATCAGCCTGGGCTGCCCGAAAAACCTCGTCGATAGCGAGGTGATGATGGGCATCCTCGCACGCAACGGTTGCGAACTCGTGCCGCGCGCCGAAGACGCCGAAGTCCTCGTCATCAATACGTGCAGCTTTATCGAACCCGCGCAGAAAGAGTCCATCGAAACGATTCTGGAGATGGCCGAACACAAAAAGTCCGGCCGCGCGCGGAAACTGATTGTCGCCGGCTGCCTCGTCGAGCGCTATCGCAAAGAGATCCGCGAGCTGATTCCGGAAGTGGACGCCGTGATCGGTACCGGCGAGGTGGAGAGCATTCTCGCGGCGGTGCACGGTGAAAATGGTTTTGCGGCGCACGACGCCGATCCGCCGGCGTATCTCTATCACGACCTCACACCGCGCATCCTCTCGACCCCGCGCCATGCCGCCTACATCAAGATCGCTGAGGGCTGCGATCATCCCTGCTCGTTCTGCATCATCCCGCAGCTTCGCGGCAAGTTTCGCAGCCGGCGATTCGAGTCCGTCGTTGCCGAAGCCGCGAATTTCGCGCGCGGGGGCGTGCGCGAGATCACCTTGATTGGCCAGGACACCACTTCTTACGGCGAAGACCTCGGTCTGCGCGACGGCCTGCCACTGCTGCTCGAGCGCCTCGCTCAGATCGACGAGCTGGCCTGGGTGCGCTTCCTCTATGCATACCCGAACCGCGTCACGCCGCGCCTGCTGGAGACGATTGCGCGCCATCCGCGGCTCGTGAAGTACATGGACATGCCCTTGCAGCACGCCAGCCGCGACGTCCTGGCACAGATGCTGCGCGGCTCGACCGGCGCTGCCTTCCTGAAACTCCTCGAACGCATTCGCGCGACAATCCCCGGCGTCGCCCTGCGCACTTCGTTCATCGTCGGCTTCCCCGGTGAAACCGAGGCCGCTTTCCGCGAACTCTGCGATTTCGTCCGCGCCTCGAAGTTTGACTGGATGGGAGTGTTCTGCTACTCCGATGTGGACACGGCAAAGAGTTTCGCGCTGGACGAAAAAGTGGACCCCGCGCTGGCCGCCGAGCGCCGCGACCGCTTGATGGCCATTCAGCGCAAGATTTCCGCGCGCACGCTGATGGCGCGCAAAGGCAAGCAGTACACCGCGCTGCTCGAAGGCCCGTCGAAAGAAAGCGAACTCGTCTGGGAAGCGCGCCTGGATGGCATGGCGCCGGATATCGACGGCAAGGTTTTCATCACCGAGATTGCTGCGGCCGATCCAGAGTACACGCCGAGTGCCGGCGACATCGCCATGGTCGAGATCACCGAGACGCACGATTACGACCTGATCGGCCGCGTGGTGAGCGTGCTCGACCGCGCTCGCGAGTTGCCGCAGCAGCACCCCGTGGTGTTGCCTGATCACCAGACGGTCACGCGCATTGCCACTGGCGCCGCCCTGCGCGTGTTAGGGTGAGGCTTTGTAGCGCCGGCCTTCAGGCCGGCGGGGTTCCCCGGCGGGTGTCATTCTGAGGGCCGATGGTTTTCGGCCCGAAGAATCTCAGCGTTGAGATCCTTCGGCCCATAATTCGGGCCTCAGGATGACAATGAATAGTAGCGAGGCAGCGGTAATGCAAACGCGGTGTCCCATCTGCAAGAAGTCGACCGACTCGACGAAGGACTCCGATTTCCCCTTCTGCAGCGAGCGCTGCCGCCTGCTCGACCTCGGCAACTGGGCCAGCGAGAAATACAAAGTCTCCGAGCCCGCGCTCGACGAATCCGAACCTGACGAGCCATCTCCCGATGAGCCCAACCGCTGAACCGATACTGCCGGCTCCCGCGCAGGACAAACCGCGAGCCGCACTGGCCATCGCTACCATCTTCGGCGTTGGCTTCTTGAGACCTGGGCCCGGCACCTGGGGTTCCGTGGCCGGGTTGATCCTCACTTGGTACTCATCTCAAGTACTGTTCCCCGGCATGTATTCTGGTTATGGGACTTCGCAGGGCGGCTCCGCGGACCTTTCAGTTTCCTGGCCTCTGTTTATCAACCTGGTCCTCGCTGTCGCTGTTGCATTGATTGGAGTCTGGGCGGCAAACGTCGTAGAGAAACTGCTCGGTGAGAAGGATCCACAGATCGTCGTGATCGACGAAGTATCCGGCCAGCAACTTACGCTCTTACTCGGTGCCGCATGGCTAGTGCCCGTTTCGAGACTGATCGAATTCGCTCACCGACGCTCTCCAAGCGCGCTTGGGCTGAGTCTGGTGAACTGGAAATATTTTCTTCTGGGCTTTATACTTTTTCGCGTATTCGATATTTGGAAACCTTTTCCCGCCCGCCAGGCTGAAAGATTGCCCGGCGGCTGGGGCATCATGGCTGACGACTGGATCGCGGCCATTTATGCGGCGATCGGTCTCTGGAGCTTGCGGGCGCTGGGCCTTTAATGATGCACCACGTTGAGTGCGCGCTGTCATTCCGAGGGCCGGTGCATTTTGGCCCGAGGAATCCCTCTTCAGTTGATCTCGAAACGAAGAGCGATTCCTCGCTTCGCTCGGAATGACACCAAACAAAGGGATTTGGATTGACGACCAACGGATTGCCCAACATCGAACGCGTCTCACCGACCGCTGCCATTCCTGGCGGAGACATCGCCATTCACGGGAGCGGCTTTGATTCGCGCAGCAATCGCCGGCCCGCGGTGCGCTTCGGCGGCGTGGAAGGGAGCGTTCTGCTCGCCGCGGAGAACCGGTTGATCGCGCGCGTACCTGAAGGCGCAGAGAGCGGCGCGGTCTTCGTGACCACTTCGCGCGCGGAAAGCCAGCCGCATCCGGTGACCATCGGTGTGCAGATCGCGGACAATTTGCATCCGGTCGCGAATCCCGCCGTCGATTCCGCGGGCAACATCTACGTCACGTTCAGCGGGCAGCGCGGGCAGAAAGTGCCTGTGTCGCTCTACCGCATCACCGCGAACTACACTGTGAAGCCCTTCGTCACCGAGCTGATGAATCCCTCGGGGCTCGCGCTGGACCGCGAGGGCACGCTCTACGTTTCCTGCCGCCACGACGGGACCATTTATCGCGTGGGCTCGGACGGCCGCGCGCAGCTCTGGGCGGAAGGCATGGGCATCGCCACGGGAATTGCCTTCGACCGCGAGGGCAATCTCTACGTCGGCGACCGCAGCGGCACGATCTTCAAGATCGGCCCCGGCAAAGAGATTTTCGTGTTTGCCACGCTCGAGCCTTCCATCGCCGCGTATCACCTGGCATTCAGCGGGGAGGGCGACCTCTACGTGACCGGGCCCACGACATCGAGCTTCGACCGCGTCCATCGCATCGACCAGCACGGGAAGATCACGGACTTTTTCCGCGGGCTGGGCCGCCCGCAAGGTTCGGCGTTCGATCGTAGCGGCAATCTCTATGTCGCCGCGTCGTACAAAGGAGAGCGCGGCATCGTGCGCATCACGCCGGACGCGAAGGCCGAGCTGGTCTTGAGCGGACAGGGCTTGGTCGGCCTGGCGCTGCTTCCCACACGCCGCGCGATTCTGGCCACGACCAATGCGCTGTTCAGTATTGATTGGGACGTCGAAGGCCTGCCCCTGCCGATCTGATGCGCCCGCCGATTCCATCATGAAAGCTGAAATCATCGCCGTGGGCTCGGAGCTGCTCACCCCCGATCGCCTGGACACCAATTCCCTTTTCCTTACCGAGGAACTCAACCGTCTCGGCATCGAAGTCGTGCGCAAGACCGTCGTCGGCGATTCGGCCGCTCAGATCCGCGACGCTTTCCGCGAAGCGCTGGGCCGCGTCGAACTTGTGATCTCCATCGGCGGCTTGGGCCCAACCGAAGACGACCTCACGCGCGAGACGCTCGCAGAGCTGCTTGGCCGCAGACTCGCTGCGTGACGACGCCGTGCTGCGCAGGATCGAAGGCCTTTTCCGCCGCATCGGCCGCACGATGTCCGAGGTGAACATGCGGCAAGCCATGGTGCCCGAAGGCGCGATCGTGCTCGAAAACGCGCGCGGCACCGCACCGGGGCTCTGGCTCGAAACCGACGGCCATATCGTGGTTCTGCTGCCCGGCCCGCCACACGAGCTCAAGGCCATGATGACCGATCAGGTCGCGCCGCGCCTCGCTCATGCGGCCGGCGGCAAACGCCTGGTTCGCCGCGAACTGCGCACCACGGGTCTTCCGGAGTCCGACCTCGACCAGCGCATCGCGCCGATTTACAAGCTTTATTCGGACGTAGAGACAACGATCCTCGCCGCGCCGGGCGAGATAGCCATCCACCTGCGCGCGTGGTCCGCTGACGCGGACGCAGCCGAACATACGCTGGACGAAATGGTCGAGCGCATCACCCTCGCACTCGGCGACCACATCTTCTCCGCCACCGGCGAAACCATGGAGGAAGTCGTCGCGCGCGAACTGACGTTGCATGGCGCGACCATCGCCGTCGCCGAAAGCTGCACCGGCGGCCTGCTGGCGCAGCGGCTCACCAGCATTCCCGGCAGCTCGTCGTACTTTCTGGGCGGCGTGGTCAGCTACAGCAATCAGCTCAAGTCCGCCTGGGTGGACGTGCCGGGGGAGATCATCGAGGCGAAGGGCGCGGTCAGCCCGGAAGTCGCTCGCGCACTGGCCGAAGGCATTCGCCGCCGCGCGGGCAGCACCCTGGGCCTGGGCGTCACCGGAATCGCCGGACCCGGCGGCGGCTCGCCCGAAAAACCGGTGGGCACGGTGTACATCGCCCTGGCCACCGAAAACGGTTTCACCGAACGCCCGCTGCGTTTGCCCGGCGACCGCGAGCGCATCCGTTTTCAAGCCTCGCAGTATGCTCTCGAACTCGTGCGCCGATATTTCCTGTATGCTTCTCAGTCCAAGTCCCCGGCGCGGTCTCCCTCCAAAGTCAATTCCCGGGGCTGATCGGGAGGCGAGCCTTGCGCGTCTTCGTGGCGCTCGAAATCCCCAACGAAGTGCGCAGCGCGATTGACGCGCTGGAGAAAAGACTCGAGCCGGAGTGCCGCGGCGCGCGCTGGGTGCGGCCCGCGAGCATGCACGTCACACTGAAATTCATCGGCGAAGTCCCGCCCGAGAAGGTTGCGCGCACCCAGAGCGAGCTTTCCACGCTGCGTTCGACGCTGCCCGTGCGCGTCGCCTTCCGTGGCGTGGGTTTCTTCCCCAACGAACGGCATCCGCGTGTATTCTGGGCCGGGATTGAAGCCACGCCGAACCTCGCCGAGCTGGCCGCGGAGATCGAGCGCCGCCTTGAGCCGTTGGGCATCCCGCGGGAGTCCCGCGAGTTTCACCCGCACCTGACGCTCGCGCGCTTCAAGTCCGAAGAAGGCCTCGCGCGGTTGCTCGCGGCCGTTGGCAACGCGGGTCCACTGGAGTTTGGATCGATGGAAACGCGGGAAGTGCACCTGTTCGAGAGCCGCCTCGAGCGCGGCGGCGCGATCTATACCCGCCTGGCCACCTTCGCATTCGCCGGAGAGGCTGCGTGAACTCCGCGGAAATGTTCGCGCGCGGGTGGATTCTGCTGGCGGCGTATCTACTGGGTTCGATTCCCTTCGGCTTTCTGCTTGTGAAGCTGACGGGTGGCGGCGACGTCCGCCGCACCGGCAGTGGAAACATCGGCGCGACGAACGTGACGCGCGAGTTCGGCGCCGCGGCGGGAGTGGCCACGCTGCTGCTCGACGCGGGCAAAGGTTTTCTCGCCGTGTGGATTGCGGCACGCTTCACGGAGCACAGCCTCAGCTGGATGGTGGCCGCTGCAGTGGCGGCCGTTGTGGGGCACGCCTTTCCCGTCTGGCTCCGCTTCCGAGGCGGGCGCGGCGTGGCCACGGGTGCTGGCGTTTTTCTGCCCATCTGCTGGCCCGCCGTTGCGAGTGCGCTGGCC
Source organism: uncultured Acidobacteriota bacterium (assembly GCA_963739275.1). Lineage (GTDB taxonomy): Bacteria > Acidobacteriota > Terriglobia > Acidiferrales > UBA7541 > JBGQGH01. Next base: position 35,243 of record CAVTZX010000049.1, on the reverse strand, counting down.
ATCTGGGCCATTGTTCTGTTTTTCTGGCGGTACGTTTCTCTGGCCTCGATCATCGCTGCGGCTTCGTTGCCGGCGCTGGTTTCCATTCTTTACGCGCCGGGACACGCGCCGGCGCGGGTGCTCTCCTTGGGGACCGCTGTTGTGGCGATCCTGATCATCGCCAAGCATTGGCCAAACCTTGAACGGCTCAAGGACGGTACGGAACCGCGTTTCGAGCTGTGGCGGAAGTAGGATCGGCACTCTCAGGGGTGCTGTGGGGTCGGAGAATAGAACCAAAGAGAGCACAGGCAAGAGTGCCTGTGCTACCAGATGAAGAAGATTGCGATCATCGGCGGGGGAGGCTGGGGCACGGCGCTTTCGATCGTGCTCTCGCGCAGCCGCGCGCAACATTCACTCGCCCTATGGGTGTTCGAGCCGGAGATCTGCGAGTCCCTGCGCGTCCGCAGGGTGAATGACGTTTTTCTCCCTGGCTTCGAGGTGCCCCGCGAAGTCGAAGTCACCGGCGACCTCGCGGCGGCGCTTGCGGGCGCAGACTTCGTTCTGGGCGTGATGCCCAGCGCCCACGCGCGCGCCGTTTACACTCGCATGCTCGCGGCGGTGAAGCCCGGGATGTCGTTCGTCAGCGCGACCAAGGGTCTGGAGCCTTCCACCCACGCGCGCATGACGGAAGTCATCACTCAGGTCGTCTCAAGGAAGTTCCCGCCGCGCGTGGCCGCGCTGTCCGGACCGAGTTTCGCGCGCGAGGCGGCTCGCGGCGATCCCACTGCGGTGGTCATCGCGTCCGCTGACCGCGGACTCGCGCTCGCCATCCAGGAGGAGCTCTCTGGGCCGACGTTTCGCCTCTACTCGAATGACGACGTCGTGGGAGTCGAGCTCGGCGGCGCGGTCAAGAACGTCATCGCCATCGCTGCGGGCGTTTGCGAAGGCCTGGGCTTCGGCTCGAACACCATCGCCGCATTGATCACGCGCGGTCTGACGGAGATGACGCGACTCGCCGTGGCCCTCGGCGGACGCGCCGAAACGCTGGGCGGCCTGGCGGGCATGGGCGACCTCGTCCTGACCTGCACCGGCGCGCTCAGCCGCAACCGCGCCGTGGGCGTCGAGCTGGGCCGCGGGCGCAAGCTCGCCGAAATCATCGGCTCCATGCGCATGGTCGCGGAGGGCGTAGGCACCACCGCCGCCACGATGGAGCTGGCGGCGCAGGCAGGCGTTGAGATGCCGATTACGCGGCAGATGCACGCCGTGCTCTCCGAAGGCCGCGAGCCGCGCGACGCCATCCGTGAATTGATGGAGCGCCAGCTGAGGAAGGAGTAGTTCGGGGCCCAAGATGCAGCTGGCCGCCCCGCCGCATGGACGAGCAGTTGACCGCTTTGTGTTTCATCCTGTCACACCTGTCCGTTGGTACAGTTGTGAGTCGGGCGTCCCTCCCGGAAAATGAGCGCTCGGAGCAATTGTGCTTCTCGAACGCCTCAAACGGTTCCACCCCGCGCGCCCTCCCATCCTCTTGCTGGTGATGGGCGCAATGCTGCTGATCAGCCTGGTTCCCATCGGGCTTTACCACAGCCGCGTTCTCAAGCTGAGCCAGCGCACGCTGGAGGAGACCGAGCCCATCCAGCAATCCCAAATTACCCGCGCGCTTGCGGAAGAAGTCCAGCTCTTCGAATCGAACCTATACCAGCAACTCATCAGCGAGCGCCAGATCCTCTCCCTCACGGGTTTGATTGATGACGTCGATGATCCTGCGCAAGCGCCGCAAGTGGCGCGGCTGCTGGAGAACTTTGTCCAGAGCAGCCCAAACGTCCTCTATCTGACTGCAGTGGGAAGGAATGCCAAGGGCAGCGGCGCTCCAGGGCGACTTCCGTCCGCGGACCGGGACCCCTTCGTCAGCCACGCGCTGCAGCGCGCGTTCACGGCCTGCGTGCAGTCGCTTCGCTTCCAGAGTGATCCGCTGGCCATCGGACCGCAGAACCGGCCCGCGTTTGTGATGGCCGTGCCGCTGCAAGTGGGCGGGCAGTTCACTGGAATGCTCGCCGCGGTGGTGTCCCTGGACAAGATCCGCGGCGGTTGCAGGAAACCAGCCAGCACGGCCGCAGCGTGTTCTGGTGGACCGCGACGGCCACATCGTCGCGCATCCGGACACGCGCAACTTCGTCCCCGGCACCGACGTGAGTTCCACCTTCCACGTCGCCGCACAGATCAAGGAGCTTGCCCAAAGAGCTCCGCACCACGCGCGCCGTGCGTTTCTCCACGACCGAGAACAACCACGCCGTCGAAATGGTCGGCACCTACAGCACGATCCCGGATCTCGACTGGGCGGTGATCGCGCAGCGCAGCCTCAACCAGGCGCGCGAAGATGCCGGCGTCAAGGAACTGAACGCGCAGGCGTTGGGTTTCGTCGCGGTGATGACGTTCATCGCCCTCGTTTTCGGTTACTTCTTCGCCGTGGCCATCAGCCGCCCGGTGCGGAGCCTCGCCGCATCCACGCGCGCCATCAGCCGCGGCGAATTCCACGAGCGGACGCCCGTGAAGGGCCCGGCAGAAATCAGCGAGCTGGCCGAGACCTTCAACAGCATGGCCGAGGACATCGAGGAATACGTTGAACGGCTGAAGCAGGCCGCCGAAGAAAACCGCGAGCTTTTCCTGGGCTCGATCCGCATGCTCGCCGCCGCCATCGACGAAAAAGATCCTTACACGCGCGGCCATTCCGACCGCGTGGCGAAGTATTCCGTGTTGGTGGGCAAAGAACTGGGCCTGACCGCCGCGGAGCTCGACCGGCTACGCATCTCCGCGCTACTCCACGATGTGGGCAAAATCGGAGTGGACGACCGCGTCCTGAAGAAGCCCGGCGCGCTGACCTCCGACGAATTCTCACTGATGAAGCAGCATCCCACCAAGGGCGCAAACATCATGCGTCCCGTCGCGCAGCTCAAAGAGATGCTGCCCGGAATCGAACTGCACCACGAGCACATCGACGGCCGCGGGTACCCTTATGGCCTCAAGGGCGATGAGATCCCGGTGATGGCGCGCATCATCGCGGTCGCGGATTCCCTCGACGCGATGACCACCAACCGGCCCTACCAATCGGCCCTCGAACTCGAGTTCGCGCTGAACAAGATCCGTTCGTCGGCGGGCTCAAAGTTCGATTGCGCCGTCGTGGACGCCCTCGAGTCCGCGATCCACTCTGGCAAACTCCACGTGAGTGTGAAGGTCGGCGAAGTCCCTGTCGCTGTCTGAGTACCCCCGCCGCACTTTCACCCGCTCTTCTGCGCCCTTTTCTCTCTTCTGCTAGAATCGGGGGCTTGGCTCTCCAGGCCGGACGCCGCTGATGTTCTCGATTTTCGGAAAATCCGGGCCGTCACTCCTCGGACGCTTGCGCGAGTCGGTGAGCAAGACGCGCTCACAGCTCGCTGCAAAGGTCGAAGAGCTGCTCACGGGCGAGCGGCGCGTGGATCCAGCGGTACTGGCCGAGTTGGAGAAGGCGTTGCTGGCCGCCGACCTAGGCGTTCGCACCACTCGCGAAATCCTGGCCAGCGTGCGCGAAAAGGTTGAGCGCCATGCTCTTTCCGACGGCATGCAGCTCAAGGATGAGCTCAAGAAGCAGTTGATCGCGCTTCTCCGTGTCGAGGCCGCCGCCGGCAATGGCGCGGGAGAGGCCGCGCCCCAGGTGGTCTTTGTTGTCGGCGTGAACGGCGCCGGCAAGACCACAACCATCGGCAAGCTGGCGAACCGCCTGCGCGAGGAAGGCCGCAGCGTCATCCTTTGCGCTGCGGATACGTTTCGCGCCGCCGCCTCCGAACAACTCGACATCTGGGCCGAGCGCGCGGGGGCCATGCTCATCAAGCAGAAGCCCGGCGCGGATCCTGCCGCCGTCGTCTACGACGCGCTGGCCGCCGCGCGCGCCCGCGCGACAGACGCCGTGATCGTGGATACCGCGGGACATCTGCACACCAAGTCGAACCTCATGGCCGAACTCGAAAAGATGAAGCGCACGGCGGCGAAGCTCGTTCCCGGCGCGCCGCACGACGTCCTGCTGGTGATGGACGCCACCACCGGGCAAAACGGCCTGCAGCAGGCGCGCGAGTTCACTTCGGCGGTGGGAGTGACCGGCATCGTGCTCACCAAACTCGATGGCACGGCCAAGGGCGGCATCGTGGTGGCCATCGTGCGCGAACTCGGCCTGCCCATCCGCTTTGTCGGCGTAGGCGAGAAAATCCAGGACCTCGTGCCGTTCGATCCCGAGACATTTGTCAATTCGCTCTTCGACTGACCGCTTATGACCTCTGCCCGCGATTCTTCCGCCCAAGCAACGCAAGACGAACAGTGGATGGACCGCGCGCTGGCGCTCGCGCGCCAGGGAGAGGCGCTGGCCGGCCCGAATCCGATGGTTGGCGCGGTGGTGGTGAAGGAAGGCCGGGTCGCTGGCGAAGGTTTCCATCGCTACGATGAGTTCGATCACGCGGAAATCATCGCCTTGCGCGCGGCAGGCGAGGCCGCGCGCGGCGCCACTCTGTACGTGAATCTCGAACCCTGTTGCCACCATGGCCGCACCGAGCCTTGCACACCGGCCATCGCCGCGGCGGGGGTGCGGCACGTGGTCGCGGCCATGCGCGACCCGAATCCCGCCGTGTTCCGGAAAGGGTTTGCAGCGCTGCGCGCCGCGGGAGTCGAGGTGTCCGTGGGCGCACGCGAAAAGGAAGCGCGCCGCCTCAACGAAGGATTTGCATGTTGGATCACGAGCGGCAGGCCGATGGTCACGCTGAAGTCTGCGCTGACGCTCGATGGGCGCATCTCGCTCCCCGCGAAGCGTGGCGGAAAGCACGAACGATGGATCACTTCAGAGGCGTCGCGGTGTGAGGTGCATCGCATGCGGCATTCCGCCGACGCTGTCCTCACCGGCGTCGGCACCGTGCTCGCCGATGATCCCCTGTTGACCGATCGCAGCGGCCTGCCTCGCCGTCGCAAACTGCTCCGCGTGGTGCTCGATTCGCGGCTGCGGCTGCCTCTGCATTCCCAGGTCGTGCGTTCCGCGGATGGTGATGTGCTCGTCTTCACGCGCCGACCGCAAGAGGGTAAAAAGGCTCGCGCCTTGCGCCGGAGGGGAGTCGAGGTGCTGCAAGTTCGCGGACGCGGCCAGCCTGATCTGCGCGCCGTCGTCGACGCGCTGGGCAAACGTGAGATCCTGAGCCTGCTCATCGAAGCGGGCTCCCGCATGAACGCCGCTTCACTGGCCGCCGGCATCGTCGATAAACTTTTTCTGTTCTACGCCCCGCGTTTCGCGGGCGGTGCCGGCGCGCCCCTGCTCGACGCGAATAAGGCGACCCCGTTCGCGCCTGCTTTGATACAAGACCTCAATCTCTACCGCTTCGGCCCCGATTGGGCCGTGGAAGGATACCTGCGCGATGTTTACCGGGATCATTGAGTTTATGGGTGAAGTGGCGGCGCTCGATCGCTCGGGCGACGCCGGGCGTCTGACGATCCGCGCGCCGGAAGTCGCTCCATCGCTGGCCATCGCCAACAGCATCGCCGTGAACGGCTGCTGCCTCACTGTCGTCCAATGCGACGCGCAATCTTTCGTTGCCGATCTTTCCGGCGAGACGCTGCGGCGCACAGCGTTCGGCGAACTGGCTGCCGGGAGTCGCGTGAATCTTGAACGCCCGCTCACCGCTGGCAAAGAATTCGGCGGCCACTTCGTGCAAGGCCACGTGGACGGCGTAGGCCGCGTGTCGCGCGTCGAGGCCGTCGGTCCCACAGACGCTCCGACGTCGTGGTGGCTCTCGGTCCGCGTGCCCGATGAGCTGGCGCGCTACGTGGCGATGAAGGGTTCGCTCGCCATCGACGGCATCAGTCTGACAGTCGCCGGGTGGAGCGAGGGCATCGTAGACATCGCGATCATCCCTTTCACCTACGAACATACGAATGTGCGCGACCTCACCGTCGGCGATGCCGTGAATCTCGAATGCGACGTCCTCGCCAAGTACGTCGAGCGGCTGCTCCTCGCGCGGGAAGAAGCAGCGCCCTCCCGCCTGAGCGTCGCGCAATTGCGGGAACAGGGTTTCTGACGAGAATCCAGCCGGCCGGCTCAATCATCCAATCACAGAAGGAAAGGAGTGGCGCCTATGCCTCAAGTCACGGGCATCCTGGAAACTGCTCTGCACGTGGAAGACGTGGCGCGCTCGGCTCGCTTCTACCAGGTCCTCTTTGGTTTTGAGAAGATGGCTGAGAATGAGCGCATGTGCGCGTTCGCCGTGCCGGGACGCGACGTTTTTCTTCTCTTCAAGCGCGGCGCAACCCTGACGCCGCTCCAAATCCCTGGGGGAGTGATTCCTCCCCACAACAGTGAGGGCCAGTTACACTTCGCGTTTGCGATTCCGGCCAGCGACCTCGAGGCCTGGGAGAAAAGGCTCGGCGAAAAAGGGATCGCGATCGAATCGAAAGTCCACTGGGAAGAAGGCGGGGTGAGCCTCTACTTCCGAGACCCGGACAATCACCTCGTGGAACTGGCCACGCCCGGTCTCTGGCCCAACTACTGAGCAATTCCAATACGAAGCTGAAGGCAGCTGCGCGACTACCCCTTCCCTACTCGGGTAGCCCCTTTCGCAGCGGCCCACGCACGAGGGCGTAAGCCACCACCCCGAAGACAACTAGTGAGAGCCAGCCGCCCCAATTCTGATAGACGGCGAGCTCGTCCCGGTGCAGCAGCAGGCGAGTGAATGAAAAATCGGGGTAGTGGAATTTCTCTGCCAGGATGAAGGCGACCGAGAGAATGATCGCGAGGATTGCCTCTCCAGCGATGAAGCCGGAAGCCAATAGCGTCCCTCGCTGCTCAAACACTTCTTTGGCAGCCGAGGACAGCTTTCTCCTCGCCGCGATGCGGTCGGCGAGCCACTTCAACACGCCGCCGGCGAAAATCGCCGAGGTGGTCTCGAAGGGGAGATACATTCCAACCGCGATGAGCATCGGAGCGGGGGCATCGATCAGGATCAGCGCGATGCCGAAGAACACCCCCATCAGCACCAGCCCCCAGGCCATCTCTCCGCTGACGATTCCTTTCGCCAGGACGGCCATGAGGCCGGCTTGCGGGGCGGGCAGGCTCCGGCTGCCGATGCCATACGTCTTATGAAGAGCCATGATGGGGAACATCAGGAAGAACGCGAGCATGGTCACGCTGATGATCTCCGCCACCTGCATCTTCCACGGCGTGCCGCCAAGCAGATAGCCGGCCTTCAAATCCTGGATTAGACTGCCGGAAACCGAGCACGCGATGCACACCACTGAAGCCACACCCAGCACCGCGGCCACTCCCGTGATTCCGCGCACGCCGACGCCGACCATCAACAGCGCCGCAACCACCAGTGCGGAGAGGGTCAGACCGGAAACCGGCTGGTTGCTGCTCCCGATGAGCCCCACCAGGTAGCCTCCCACGGCCGACAGTACGAAGCCGGTGAGAGTCATGGCCAAGGCGGCGAGCACGGCGGGAACCACCTGCTGCGTAAAGCGGTAATAGATCAGGCCGATCGGAATCACCAGCGCGGCGATCGAGATGACAATCCAGTGCGGCGGGATGTCGCGGTCGAGCCGTGTTCCAAGCGCAGCCCCGGGGGCATGTTTGCGAGCGCTGATCGCTCCGCGGATTGAAGCGAGCAGCGACTCGCGCATCGAGTAAAGCGTATAGACCGCGGAGACCAGCATGGCGCCCACGGCGATCGGCCGGACGACGTTGTACCAGACGCTGTAGCTCAACACATCCCAGGAGGCCGGCCCGCCCGAGGCTGAAGCCAGCCGGCGCGCCAGGTCGGGATCGATGAACAGCGCCAGCGGGATCAGCACCCACCACGCAAAAACCGTCCCTGAGAAATTGATGGCCGACAGGCGCGGGCCGATGATGTAGCCGATGCCCATCAGCGCAGGAGAAGCGGATGGAGTGGCGTAAGGCATGCCGCCGGTGGCCGCCACGCTGCCGATCGGCTTCTTGTCAAAATCAAAATGGTTGATCACCGCGCGGGAAAACTGGATGAACCCGGTTGTGGAGTCGCGGAAAAGCGTAAAGCCCCGGCTGTTCGTCAAGAACTGCAGCACCGCGCCCAGGCCGAGCGCGCTGAAAACGTATCGCGGCGCCTCGGTGGTTCCATGCTGACCCGCTTTCACGATTTCAGCGCAGGCAGTGGCCTCCGGAAACGGCAAGTCGGATTCCACGCAAAGCGGCCTGCGCAGCACGATGATGAAGAAGACACCAAGCAGCCCGCCGGCCAGCAGCATCAGCACCGATTCCCAGAAGTGGCCGGAAAATCCGTCCAGATGGCCACGCCGCCGACCTGGACGAGCAAGAAGGCCGGGATGGTGAAAGCGGTTCCGGCAACGAGGGCTTCCCCCACGGATGCGGCCGTCCGCGTGATGTTCTGCTCCAGCACGCCTCCACGGAAAAACGGCAGGCGGAATGCGGCGATGGCGATGACGGCCGCGGGGATGGTCGCGGCGATGGTCTGCCCGGCCTTCATCGCCAGGTAGGCGTTGGCCGCTCCGAACAGCGCGGAGAGCAGAACGCCGAGCACAACCGCCTTGACCGTCAGTTCCGGCTCCTGGGAATCGGCGGGCACAAAGGGTTTGAATTCCTTGCTCATGGGGTCATCGGCTCCTCGCACTCCAGCGGGCGGCCACTTGCCGGCATCCTCGGTCGATAGAAAGCCCGAAGCGCGGCCGCAACTCCGCAACTGTGTCCCACGGACTGGCGGGAGAGTCTCTCACGAATGCGCGCCGCCCTCCACACGCTCGATTCCTGCCGCGACGCAACGCGAGATCATGCCGTCTTGTCCATCGCAGGGATTAATTCGTCCTGCAGGCGGAAATTCTGGAGGAACCGGTCTGGGCTGGACTCAAACTCCTTCCACGTGCCGAAGAAGGAGACGCGGCCCTCGTGCAGAAAGACGATGCGGTCGGCGAGCTTGCGCGCGAGGTGCGTATCGTGCGTAACCACAATCGAGGTCTTGTGGAACTTTTCTTTGAGTTTCAAGATGAGGTCGCCGGCGTGGCCGGCCATCAGCGGGTCCACCATCGTGGTCGGCTCGTCATAGAGAATTGCTTCGGGGTCTTGCGCCAGCGCGCGCGCAATAGCCACGGCGCGCTTCATGCCCGTGCTCAGTTCGCTGGGCAGCTTCTCCGCCATCGGCGCGACTTCGAGCATCTCGAGCAGCTCGCGCACCCGCGCATCGGTCCGGTCGGGATCGTCGTCGCCATTGCTGCGCAGCGGGAACGCCACGTTCTCCGCGACGCTCAGCGAATCAAAGAGCGCGCCGGATTGAAAGACCATCGTCACTTTGCGGCGCACTTCGGCGAGCTGGTCTTCGTTCCAGCCGCTGATGTCCTGCCCCGCGACGATCACCCGCCCCGAATCCTGCTTCAGAAAACCCATGATGTGTTTCAGCGTGACCGATTTCCCCACCCCGCTGCGCCCCATGATCACGCAGGTTTCGCCGCGGTCCACGTGGAAACTGACGTCATCGAGGACGAGGTTGTCGTCGAAGGACTTAAAGACGTGCTGGAACTCGATGTAGCGCTCGTTCATTGCTTTGCGGTGTCGAACTACGCGCGCGCCTCCTCGTAATCCGCCGGCGTGTTCATATTCTTGAACAGCCGCCCCGAGGAATCAAACGCTTTCCACTCGTCCGGCGGCACGAAGTCCACCCCGAACCCGGCCAGGCCGTCGGTGATCTTTCGAACTCCACGATCGAGGGCTGCAGCGATCGCCGGCCCGCTGCGCGTCCGGTACATCGCGCAGAGCGGTTCGAGGCCGCTTGCGGTTTGAGGCAGCAGGGCATCTGCCCCAGAGGTCAGCGCGCCAGATCAGGAAGTCGAGCCATTCCGGGGTCAGGTACGGCAGGTCGCACGCCAGGACGAGATTCCACTCCGCCGATGAGTGCCGCAGCGCCGTGGCGATCCCGCCGAGTGGCCCGGTACCGCGGGGCCATTCGTCAGGAATGCAAGGCAGGCCCACCTGCGGGTACTGCTCCGGGGCGCCGACGATGGTGACGCACGCAACGAGCGGCTCGATGAGCCGCGCCGTGCGGACAAGTAATGTTTCGCCTCCCAGCTTGAGCAGCGCTTTATCCCGGCTCATGCGTTCACTGCCGCCGCCGGCGAGGATGACCCCTGCGACTTGACTGTGACGCTGTGTCAATTGTCAGCTGGCTCCGCGGCCGTCGCTCCCTTGCCCGGGCGATGGATGCCCAGTTCGCGCAGCTTCTCCTGCAGGCTTTGCCGGTGGAGCCCCACGGCGGCGGCCGTGCGCGAGACGTTCCAGCGGTGGTCTTCCAGCTTCCGCGTCAGATACGCGACTTCAAACTTGCGCTTGGCTTCGCGGTAATCCGGCTCGGAAAGAGGCAGTGCACTTCCCTGCACGCGGCCGGTGACGGGCTCACCCGAGCGAACCTCTTCGGGCAAATCTTCCGGTCCGATTTCATCGCCGTGCGCAAAGATCAGACTTCGTTCGAGCGCATTCTTCAGTTCGCGCAGATTACCGGGCCAATCATAGCGCCCCAGAAGATCCAGCGCAGCGCGGCTGAGCCTCGCGGAGCGCCCCAGGTGCGCCGCGTGAAGCTTGAGGAAGGCATCGGCCACCAGCGGAATGTCCTCCTTATGCGCGCGCAGCGGCGGCAATTCGATCGTGACCACGCGCAACCGGTAGTAGAGGTCCTCGCGAAAGCGGCCCGCGGCGATTTCCACTGGCAGGTTGCGATGCGTCGCGCTGATCACGCGCACGTCCACGGGGATCGTCTGCGCGCCGCCCAGCCGCTCGATCGTCCGAGTCTCGAGCGCGCGCAGGACCTTGGCCTGCGTCATGGGGTTCATGTCCCCGATCTCGTCAAGGAAGATCGTGCCGCCGTGCGCCAGCTCGAATTTGCCCTTTTTCTGCTGCGCCGCCCCGGTAAACGCGCCTTTCTCATAGCCAAACAGCTCGGACTCGATCAAGTTTTCCGGCAAGGCGGCGCAATTCACGGCCACCATCGGCCGCCCCGCGCGGGCCGACCGGTTGTGGATCTCCTGCGCAAGCAAGTCTTTCCCGCTTCCGCTTTCTCCCAGGATCAGCACCGTCGTATCGGCCCCGGCCACGCGCTCGGCCAGCTCAAAGACGCGCCGCATCTCCGCGCTCCCTCCCAGCTTTGTCCAAACTGGCCTTCGGTAACGAGGCGTTGCCGCAACGATTCGTTTTCGCGTTCGAGCGCCGCCATCTTGATCAGATTCGCCACGCGCGTGCGCAACTCTTCGACATCAAAGCCCTTCACGAGGTAATCGGCCGCGCCGCCCTTCAGCGCATCGACCGCAGTCCGCGCCGCGTCCAGCGCGGAGACGATCAGCACCGGCTGCTCGTGCTGGTGCTCTCGCATCCAGCGCAGCAGCGAGAGCCCGTCCTCTCCCGGCATCACGATGTCGAGCAGCACCACGTCCGGCCGCTCGCGCACGATCGCTTCGCGCGCCGCTGCCGCGCTCTCGGCCTCGGCGATGCGGTATTTGTGCTCCAGGGCGCGGCGCATCCCGTAGCGCGCCGCCGGCTCGTCATCCACGATCAGAATGGTTTTCATGTCCTTCGCTTCCCTTTCCGGCTTCCTCGGCCAGCGGCAAGCTCACCGTAAACCGCGTGCCTCGGCCGCCCGCCACGGGGCTTTCCCAGCCCATCGCACCTTGCATCTCGCTGAGCCTGCGCTCGACGATGGCCAAGCCCAGCCCCGTCCCGCTCGGCTTGGTCGTGAAAAAGGGCTGCAGGATCTTTTCGCTGAGCTCTGCAGGAATGCCCGGCCCATCGTCGGTCACTTCGATCTTCACCTGCCAGGCGTTGCGCGCGATCCGCACGCGGACGCACCCGCCCGATGGCAGGACTTCGATGGCATTGACGACGAGGTTCGTGAGCACGTCGCTCAGTGCCTCTTCCGAGCCGCGCACGAAGCTCTCGTCCACGCCGCACTCCAGTTCCAGCTTTACGTTTCGGCGCTCAGCCTCGCGCCCCAACAGCGTCACCACCTGTTCCGCAACCCCGCGCGCGCCCACGCGTTGGGAAGCCGCTCCGCTTCGGACGGCGGGCTTGGAATAGCGGAGCAGTTGATTCAGCTTGGCGCTTAGCCGGTCGATTTCACCGACGACCAGCTCGCAATCACGTCGCAACCCCTCGGGCAGCCCCGGATTTTCCAATTGCACTTGCAGCACCGTCTTCATCGAGCCGAGCGGGTTCTTCAAATTGTGAGAGATGCTGGCGGCCATCTGTCCCAACAGGGCGAGGCGCTCGCGCTCGGCCAGTTCACGTTCGAGCGCCAGTTTTTCCTCGATCAACCGGCACAGATCGATCGCGGCCGGTAATTGCCCGGCAAGGAGCTCCAGCCCCGCATTCCTCTCTCCGGAGATCCCCGCCCCGTGTCCGGCGGCCTCGAGCTCGCCCATCTCCCGGCCGTCTTGGAGCAGCAAGAATCGACGGCCTTCTTGCCCGGCCGCAGCCGCTTCGATTGGAGTTCTGGCTCCGGCGTCTCGCAATGCGATCCGCACGCGGGCAAGTCCGAACTCATCGCGGATTCGTCCCTCGGCGAAGCGCAGCAGCCGCTCCAGGTTTCCCCGCCGGGCTTCCTGCTGCAACTCGGCCGACAACCGCTGGAATCGGCCGACCTGATGGCGAAAGGTCCGATGCAGGCCGCGGCCGATGCGCCTTTGCAGGGGCTCGAAGAAGAGCACCAGAACGAAGAGCAGAATTGCTGCGGTAGCTTCGGGAGGCAGCACCGCTTCAAACCATGTTTCCATGCGGCGAACGACGGCGAGATACAGCAGCGCGAGGAAGGCTCCCGACACCGCGTAAACCAGATTGCGCTGGCCGCCAATGTCGAGGAAATTGAAGCGAAGCACGAAATACCCCAGCAAGGCATTGGGCACGATCGAGGCGAGCATCACCGCCGTGGCCAGCCCGTTGGACCAGGACGCATGACTGGGCCCCCCGAGCACATAGGTGTAAGTCACCAGGGGAAAGGCCAGCGCAAAGAATCCCATGAGCGCGCGGTAGAACCCGCGCAAACGCGCCTCTCTTTCTTCGGAGACGAATCGCCACTCGAAGAAGAAACTGGCCAGCAGCGCGGTGCCGAGCCACAGTCCGTAGGCGAAGCCCAGCGGGCCGCCGGGCCGCAGGAAGTTCATGGGCGCGGCCTCAAACAGCCTGGGTGTGCCGAATGCCGCGAAGGCGAGGACGGGCAGATAGTTCGCCCAGACGAGGGCCTTCAGCCAGGCTGGAACTGGGCGCTCCTGAACGGTCTCGCGATAGGCGGCATGCAAGTGCACGAGCAGCGCGGGGAGGAATGCCAACCCACCGGCCACGAGGATTACGGCAAACGCCACGGTCCCCATTGGTGGCGTGGCGTAATAGATTTCGGAATTCAGGCGCAGCAGTAGGCCCGCGTAGAATAGAAACAGGCTCAGCGCGAGGAAGAAGAAGACCCGCTCGAAGAGGCGCGGCCGGCGGTAGCCAATGACCAGGATCACTAGAAAAAGGTGGAGAAGCGTCCCGGCGGTGTAACCGATCAGTCGAACATAAGTGATGGCCGACATAGGCGTGATGGCCTCGGGAGATTCTAGTCTTGCGCAGGATGCAGGACAACAGCCAAGTGTCGCCTTCCTCCGACACCTGGCTAAGTATCTGTTGTATATACGGTTAGTCCTGTCTGAAGGACGCTTGGGCAGGCTGGTATGCGTCACCTAAACCCTTGACATGGAGGGCTTTTCTGCTATATTAGCACTCGCTTCAAAGGAGTGCTAACGTGTTGTTGCGCACTCTGTCGTAACACTTCCCGACTTTTGGAACGGAGGCTAGCAACGATGGCTGTCAATGTGACTCCCCTGCATGACCGCGTCCTGGTCAAGCGAATCGAGGAGAAGGAATCGATCAAGGGCGGCATCATCATTCCCGATACGGCCAAGGAAAAGCCCCAGGAAGGCGAGATCATCGCCGTGGGTGCCGGCAAGATCGAGAAGGGTGAGCGCGTCCCCCTCGACGTGAAGGCGGGCGACCGGGTCCTGTTCGGTAAGTACAGCGGGACCGAGATCAAGATCGAGGACCAGGAGTACCTGATCCTTCGCGAGGACGAGATCCTGGCGAAACTGAGCGGCGCGGCGAAGGCCGCTTCCGGCAAGAAGTAACCCTTCCCCGCGCCCCCGGTGCGTTGGGGTCCGGGCCGAACAACATTCCAACGAAATCCAAGCAACCGAGGAGGATGAAGTCCTATGGCGAAGCAAATTGTGACTGGTGAGAATTCCCGCCAGTCGATCCTGCGCGGCGTCAACATACTGGCGGACGCAGTGAAGATCACGCTCGGCCCCAAGGGCCGCAATGCCGTGATCGAGAAAAAGTTCGGCGCGCCCGTCATCACCAAGGACGGCGTGACCGTGGCGAAGGAAATCGAGCTGCCAGATCCGCTCGAAAACATGGGCGCGCAGATGGTGCGTGAGGTCGCCTCGAAGACCTCCGACGTGGCCGGCGACGGCACCACCACCGCGACGGTGCTGGCGCAAGCGATCTTCCGCGAAGGCGTGAAGACCGTGGCCGCCGGCGCGAGCCCGATGGCGCTTGAAGCGCGGCATCGAGAAGGCCGTCGAAGTGGCGGTCGAGCGAAATCAAGAAGCCTTCACGCGCGACGTCAAGGGCGACATGATCGCCCAGGTCGGCACCATCAGCGCCAACAACGACAAGCAGATCGGCAGCATCATCGCCGAAGCCATGAAGAAAGTCGGCAAGGACGGCGTCATCACCGTCGAGGAATCCAAGCACGATGGAAACGACGCTCGAAGTCGTGGAAGGCATGCAGTTCGACCGCGGCTACCTCTCCCCCTACTTCGTCACCGACCCCGAGCGCATGGAGTGCGTGCTCGAGGACGTCCGCATCCTGATCCACGAAAAGAAAATCAGCTCGATGAAGGACCTGCTGCCCCTGCTCGAGAACATCGCCAAGATGGGCAAGCCGCTCCTGATCATCGCGGAAGACGTCGAAGGCGAAGCGCTGGCCACGCTCGTGGTCAATAAGCTCCGCGGCACGCTGCAGTGCGCCGCGGTGAAAGCTCCCGGCTTCGGCGACCGCCGCAAGGCCATGCTGGAAGATATCGCCACGCTGACCGGCGGCAAGGCCGTCACCGAGGACCTCGGCATCAAGCTCGAGAACGTGAAGATCGAGGACCTGGGCAAAGCCAAGAAGATCACCATCGACAAGGACAACACCACGATCGTCGAGGGCGGCGGCAAGGCCACCGAGATCGAGGGCCGCGTCAAGCAGATCCGCGCGCAGATCGAGGAAACCACCTCCGACTACGACAAGGAGAAGCTCCAGGAGCGGCTCGCCAAGCTGGTCGGCGGCGTCGCGGTCATCAAAGTCGGCGCGGCGACCGAAACCGAACTGAAGGAGAAGAAGGCTCGCGTCGAGGACGCCATGCACGCCACCCGCGCGGCGGTTGAGGAAGGCATCGTCCCTGGCGGCGGCGTGGCGCTGATCCGCTGCATCTCCGCTCTCGACAAGCTCAAGCTGCACGATGACGAAGCCATCGGCGTCAACATCGTGAAGCGCGCCCTCGAAGAGCCCATGCGCCAGATCGTCCAGAACGCCGGGCACGAAGGCGCTGTGGTCGTCGGCCGCGCCCGTGACTCGAAGGACGAGAACTTCGGCTTCAACGCCGAGGACGGCGAGTTCGGCGACCTGGTCAAGGCCGGCGTGATCGATCCGGCCAAAGTTACGCGCCTGGCGCTGCAGAACGCCGCGTCCGTGGCCGCGCCTGATGCTCACCACCGAAGCTTTGGTGGCGGACATCCGCGAGGAGGAGAAGAAGGCCGCAGGGGCCGGCGGTCCACACGGCGGCGGTATGGGCGGCATGTACTAAGAAACGTGTCTCGTGACCCGTGAATCGTGACCTGCTTGCAGCAGGCTTGAGAGATTCTCGATGAGCGGGAAACGATGCTCGTCCCACGTTTCGGACAAGCAGTTCCGCGGGGCACCCGTGCTTGGATCAAGCGTGGGTGCCCCGTTTGCTTTCTTTAGCGGCACGGAGCGGCGCCGGTAAAAGCCCTTGAATCGAGAGAGTGGCTTGCCTTGCCGCAACGAGACGCTTCCGGTATAGTCACCTCCGCAGTCCCGCCGCACCAGGGGAACGTCCGGAATGCCCGGTTTTCTGAACAAGATACTTCCGCGCGAAGACAGTTTTTTCGATATGTTCGTCGCTTTGGCGGAGAACATCCACCAAGGCTCCGAAGTCCTGGTCGAATTGCTGCAGAAGGACGACGGCGCCGAAAAGTATGCCGAGCGGATCAAGGACCTCGAGCACGTCGGCGATACTTTGACGCACAACCTGATGACCCGGCTGAATCAGAGTTTCATCACGCCGTTTGACCGCGAAGACATTCATCTGCTCTCGAGCCGCCTCGACGACGTGCTGGACCTCGTGGACGCCGCGGCCAGCCGCATGGTCACCTACCGCATCCACCGCGTCCGCCCGGGAGTGGCGGATCTGGCGAAGATCCTGAACGAGGCCACCGGCCAGGTGGTCGCTGCCGTTCGCGCCCTCGGGAAGCAGGACCACATCCTGTCCTACTGCATCGAGATCAACCGGCTGGAGAACGAAAGCGACCGCCTCTGCCGCACGCTCATCGCGCAGCTCTTCGACGAGGAGAAGGACGCTCTGCAGATCATCAAGTGGAAAGAGATCGTTGAAGTGATCGAGACCGCGGTGGATAAGTGCGAAGATGTAGCCAACGTCATTGAGACCGTCACGCTGAAAAGCGCGTGAACTCCGTTACCACGCCCCCTCATTCACTCTTTCGACCCCGCGCCGCCGGGGTTGGTCCCACTTTCGTGCCATCGGAGCGCGGTCGTGAATAGCTTTCATCTGGTCGTCATCATCATCGCCATCGCGCTCACCTTCGACTTTTCGAACGGCTGGCACGACGCGGCGAACTCCATCGCCACGGTTGTTTCCACGCGCGTACTCACGCCGCTCTGGGCAGTCGTGTGGGCCGGCTTTTGGAATTTCATCGCCGCCTTCGTGTTCGGCACTGCGGTCGCCAAGACCATCGGCACAGGAATGGTCCGGATCGAGATGGTGAATGAGTACGTTCTGATCGCCGGCCTGCTCGGCGCTATCCTGTGGAACTTGACCACACTCACGCTGGGTCTGCCGACCAGCTCTTCCCATGCGCTGATGGGCGGATACGGTGGCGCGGCCATCGCGCGTGCGGGGTTCTCGGCCATCATCGTGGACGGGTGGGTGAAGCCGGTGGTCTTCATCTTCGTCGCGCCGCTGATGGGCGTGGTCATGGCGATGGTTGTCACCGTGATCACCAGTTGGCTGGCGCGCCGCCAGTCGCCCTCCAAAGTGGACCGCTGGTTCCGCCGCTTGCAACTTCTTTCCGCCGCCGGCTACAGCCTGGGCCACGGCACGAACGATGCGCAAAAGACGATGGGGATCATCACCACGGCGTTGGTCGCGGGTGGCCTACTGAAATCGTACTCCGTGCCGTTCTGGGTTATCATTTCCTGCCACGTGGCCATGGGCGCGGGGACGATGGCGGGCGGTTGGCGCATCGTGAGAACAATGGGGCAGCGGATCACGAAGCTCACGCCCTTCGGAGGCTTTGCCGCGGAGACGGCTGGAGCGTTGACACTGGTCGGCACCGCTCACTTCGGCATCCCCGTGAGCACGACGCACACGATCACCGGTGCGATTGTGGGAGTGGGCTCCGCCCGCCGCCTGACGGCTGTTCGTTGGGGCGTCACGCGCCGCATCATGTGGGCCTGGGTGCTGACGATTCCCGGAGCCGCGACCATGGGCGCATTCATCTACTACGTGATGTCACGCTGGACGCACTGAGATGTCTCCCGAGAAACCTCCTTTTGCGACGGTCGAGGACGCGGTTGAGGAAATCCGCCAGGGGCGCATGATCGTACTGGTGGACGATGAAGACCGCGAGAATGAAGGCGACCTCACCATGGCCGCCGAGAAGGTCACCCCAGAGGCCATCAACTTCATGGCCAAGTACGGCCGCGGGCTCATCTGCCTCACGCTGACCGAACAGCGCTGCGAGGCGCTGGGGCTCGCGCCGATTTCGCCGCGCAACACGTCGGCATTTGGCACGCCGTTCTGCGAGCCGATCGACGCGCGCCACGGCACCACCACCGGCACCAGCGCTTCCGACCGGGCCACGACCATTCTCACCGCCACCGACCCGGCCACTCGCGCCCAGGATCTCGCGCGGCCGGGGCACGTCTACACGCTCCGGGCGCGCAATGGCGGCGTGCTCGTCCGCGCCGGGCAGACCGAAGCGAGCGTGGACCTCGCGCGCATCGCCGGACTGGACCCCTCGGGCGTCATTTGCGAGGTGATGAACGACGACGGTTCGATGGCTCGCGTCCCGGAGCTGAAGGAGTTCTGCGGCCGGCACGGCCTGAAGCTGCTGACTGTCGCCGACTTGATCCGCTACCGCATGCAGCACGAACGATACGTCAAACGCATCGCCGAAAGCATTTTGCCGACGCGGTACGGCGAGTTCCGTATGATTGCCTATGCGAGCGAAGCGGACAACGAGCTGCACGTGGCTCTTGTCCGCGGCGAGCTTGCCGGAGCGCAGCCGCCGCTGGTGCGCGTGCACTCGCATTGCTTGACCGGCGACGTCTTCGCCGCCACCACCTGCGATTGCCAGGAAATCATCGCGCGGTCGCTCGCCGCCATTGTCGCGGCGAACCGCGGCGTTTTCGTTTACCTGCACCATACGGGCCGGGGATTCGGAATCGAATCCGCAGTGGAGCCGGGCTTCGATCTGCCCCGCATCCGCTTTCACTCGCGCGGCCAGCTCGACCGCGACCTGGCGCGCCAGCGCCTCGTCCAGCGCGAGAGCGGTATCGGCGCGCAGATCTTGATCGATCTCGGCCTGCGCGAGATCCGCGTGCTCACCAACAACCCGCGCAAGGTCGTGGCCCTCGACGGCTATGGTCTCACCATCGCCGAGCAGGTTCCGCTCGCGATTCAACCACCCATATCCACACACCAAGTGCTCTAGTCCCCGCCTCTTTTTCGGACGGCACGCCTGGCCGTAGAAACCCGAGCCGAGGATTCATTTCTTGTAGAATCAACAAGTTAACCGGTCCACCTTCCGGGCGCCGAGAAACAGACAACGCGCCGTCTTTCGATTTAAGGCCCCGATCTGGAGCCGGTAGGGCTCTTCCACGTGCCGGACATTTCAGACGATTCCAGGCCCGGTGTCGCCGGTTACACCGGGCATTGCGCGAGCTGCCCGGCCGATCCAGGACCAGGAACCCGGCAAACTTGGGCGGCGTTCGCCGCTGGAGCCTTTGGCGCTTAGAACTTGACTCTGAAAACAAAGAGGATAGGGAGTGCTCGCAATTACTTCAATTCGCGGAACGACGGTGGGTCAGTTCGGCCTCTTCTTGGGGGGTGGCCCGGGGCTAACCGTGACGTACGGGCGGATCTTCTCCAGGCGCTGCTTGGTGATGCCGCGGATGGCGAGGAGATCTTCGACGCGGCGGAAGGGCCCACTTTTTTCGCGGAACTGCAGAATCGCTTTCGCCGTGGACGGGCCGACTCCGGGCAGTTGCTGAAGCTGCTCCACGGTGGCAGTGTTCAAGTCGATCGGCTTCGCCGGCGGCTTTTTCTGCCCGGGCGTGCCGACCGCTACCACACCCATGCAGACCAGAGCCACGGCCAGAATTCCAGCAAACCGGGCGGCGGAGATCATGTCCAGTAGTCCCTGCTGATTCGCGTTCCAGCTACAAGCGATTCCCCTGTGCGTCGAAAACTTCGACCTCGCCGAATAGCGCGGCTTGCTCTTCGACCTGCGCGCGGTCGCCGACCACTACGATCTGCGCATTCGCGGAATCGAAATACTTGCGCGCGGCGGAGAGCACGTCGTCCGCGGAGAGCGCGCGGATTCTGTCGCGATAGGTTTCCAGAAAATCCTCGGGCAGTTGGTTCATGTAAACCATGGCCAACTGGCCCGCCAGGCCGTCCTGCGTGGCCAACCCCATCGAAAAAACGCCGCTGCGATAGTTCTGCGCGTCCCGCAACTCATCTTCGCCCACCGGAAGCGAGCGCAAACGATCCATTTCATAAAACATCTCGGTCAGGGTCGCGGCGGTCACTTCATTGCGCACCGCGGCATGGATGGTCAGGTAACCATGCCACCGCAGCGGATGCACCGCGCTGCGCGGGCTGTACGTGTAGCCTTTCTGTTCACGGATATTCATCACGAGGCGCGAATTGAATGCGCCGCCGTAGATGGTATTGGCAAGGCTGAGTCGCAACCAGTCCGGATCCCGCAAGGTAATGGCTCGATTGCCGACCAGCACCTGCGTCTGCACCGTATCCGGGAGATGGACAAGGTACACGCGTCGATGACGCAACTCCGGCACCTCGGGCTCTTGCTGTGACTCGGGCTTCCCCGCGGGCCAACTGCCGAACGCCTTTTCGATCTGCTCGAGCATCCGCCCGGCCTCGAAGTCGCCCACCGCAAGGAAAAGCGCATTCCCCGGCCGGTAGTGCTCCCGGTAAAACGCAACCATCTGTTCACGCGTGATGCTCGCCACCTGCGCTTCGGTCGGCGCGACGCTGGCGTAGGGATGCTGGCCGAAGAGCACCTTGCGCAGGCGCTCCCCAGCGAGAAAATCGGGCGTCGTACGGTCTACGCGCAGGCTCTCGAGAAGCTGGCGGCGCTCGCGCTCGATTTCGCCGGCGGGAAAGGAAGCGTTCTGCGCGAGATCGGCGGTCAGTTCAAGCAGCCCGGGCGCAAACTCCGCGAGGCCCGAAAATGAAATCTCGCTCGCGTCCGCCCCCGATGATGCGGAAAGGTTCGCGCCCATGCGGCGCAGATCCTCTTCGATCTGATTGCTGATTCGGGAAGCGGTGCCCGTGCGAACCACGCTCGCCGCAAGCTCCGCGAGTCCCGGCGCCTCGCGGGCGGCCGCTGCATTCCCACTGCGGAAAAGAAGCCGGCCGGTGATCTTCGGGATGGTGTGCGATTCGACGAGCACGACTTCGAGGCCGCTCGCGAGCGTGCGGCGCGCGCGCGCCGGCCAAACGACCGGCCGCTCAGGGCCAAGAGGGGGGACGCTGGACCGGGTTGACGAGGCGGGCGCGGACATCACGCAGCCTCCCTTGCCGGCCGGCCGGCGCTCCACGATGGCGCGCTGCTGTGGCACCAGGTATGTCTGCGCCGCCCGCTGGACGTGCGCCGGAGTCACATCCGCGAAACCCTCGAGAATCGTATTGACCAACTGTGCATCGCCGTCGAACAGCGTGAAGCAAGCCAGATAGTGCATCAGCCCAAAACGCGGCATGTACCCCGCTCCGGCTGCCGCTTTCGAGATCGGAGATATACCCGGAGCGGAATTTCACTTTCACCGCAGCGAGTTCTTCGGCACCGATTCCCTTCTCCTGCACCTCATGGACGACCTCGTCATAGCTCGCCAGAGTCTCCTCCGCACTCACTTCCGGCTTGTGCATGATGCTGCGTGACCATCTGCGCCGGGCCGTTATAGCCGAACAGGTCACCCCCGTGGATCCCGCCCGAGAGTTCCAAGGCAATCTGCTTCTCGAGCACCAACCGGCGATAAATGCGGCCGGCGCGGCCGCCGTGCAGCGCCTCGTCCAACATCGCCGCGGCATACCAATCGGGTGTGCGCCGCTCCGGCAGCACGGTAACCGATCGCCAGGGCCGGCAGCGTGCCGAATTTTTCTTCGACTGTGCCGCGGCGCTCTTCGTTCTGAGGCGGCTCGCTGACGTCCGCGCGCGGGAGCGGCGGCGGCGGGAATGTCTTCAAAATACTTTTCCGAGCCAGCGCGAATCCCTCCTTCGGACTCGACGTCCCCCAGCATCAACAGCACGGCGTTGGACGGCACGTAGTACGTCCTGAAAAACGCCTGAACGTCTTCCAGAGTCGCCGCGTCCAGATCCTGAAAATCCCCGTAGAAATTATGCGCGTTGGCCCAGTTGCGGAAGGCCACCGGCGGCATGTCCAGCCAGGGAAATCCGCCGTAGGGCTGGTTCAAGACGTTGACGCGGACTTCCTCTTTGACGACGTCGCGCTGGTTGCGCAGGTTCTCGTCGTCCACGCGCAGCGCGCGCATGCGGTCGGCTTCCAGCCACAGGATGCGCTCGAGCGCGTTCGAGGGCACGGCCTGAAAATAATTCGTCACGTCGTAGTCCGTGGAACCGTTGAGCACGCCGCCGGAGGAATTGATCAACTTGATGTGCACCATCTTGGGCGCGTTCTCCGAACCTTGGAACATCATGTGCTCGAAGAGATGGGCGAAGCCGCTGCGACCCCGCGGCTCGAGGCGGAACCCGATGTTGTAATACACGCCGGCGGTCACCACCGGCGCAGCGCGGTCCGGCGAGATGACCACGCGCAAGCCGTTCTTAAGCGTGGCGCTCTCGATTGGAAAGTGAAGCTTCGTCAAACGGGCCTCCCCACAGCGAATCTCACCTTTCCGATTTCAACTTTCAGGCTCGGACAGCACCTGCTCCAGCTTTTCGCGAGCCTCACGCCCAATCCTTCCGATGAGGATCGCGCTCAGACGCGCCAGCGTGGCATAGGCCTCCCGCTGTTCGCGCGGGAAGCGCCGCATCGCGGCGGCGTGACGCTGCACGGTCGCAAAATCTCCGCGCGAGAGCGGCCCTGTCCAAGCGCCGCGGGGCCCGAAGCGCTCGAAGTTCACGAGCGTCTGACGGAGTAGCGGAAGCAGCGCGCGAATGGCCTGGCGCCTGGTGAAGCCGGTCTCCATGAGAATGCGCGTGGCAGCTTCGACCAAACCCAGCATGTGACCGGAAACCAGCGCGCCCGCGGCATGATAGGCCGGTTTTTGCGCGCTGGCCACGTTCACCGCGATCCCCCCGAGGCCACGCACGATCCGGCGCGCCAGGCTCAGCGCAACGCGGCTGCCTTCGAGCGCGAAGATGCATCCTTCCAGGTCCGGTGCCGAGCGTGCGCTGAAGGTCTGTAGCGGGTGCATCGAGCCCGTGGCCGCGCCCCGCCGGGCGAGTAGCTGCAGCTCGGAGCTATCCAGCGCCCCGCTGGTGTGCAGCACAACCTTGCCACGCCATTCCTCTCCCCCCATGCGCGCCAACTGCGCCGCCACTCCGGCGATCTGGCTGTCGGGCGTCGCGATCAGCACCAAGTCCGCCGCCAGGATCTGCCGGGTGAGCGCGGCGTGTGGACGCCCCGCTCCGATCACTTTGACTGCGCGCCGCGCCGTGGCCGGAGAGCGCGTGACCACTGCGCCGATCGTCCAGCCCAGTTCGTGTAAGCGGAGCCCGACCGAGCGCCCTACACGCCCTGCACCGACAATCGCCAGTGTCGCAGGCATCCGCCGCGGAAGCATTCTGACTTTCTTCATTCCTGAGCGGGCTGGGTTGCCGACGGAGTAAACAGGCCGCCGGCCTCGCTCACTGTGGCGAGCTTAAGCGCTTTGATGCGGTCACGCAACTGCGCTGCGCGCTCGAACTCGAATTTTTTCGCCGCCTCGCGCATCTGGGTTTCGAGCTGCGCGATCACCTGCCGCAACTGCTCTTCGCTCGCGATCTCCGCGGGGATCACGTCTTCGACCGGAACCGTGACGTAATCGGCCTCGACGATGGCGGCCAGGCGCATGTCCACGGCCTTGATGACGGACTGCGGCGTGATGTGGTGCTCCGTATTGTAAGCGAGCTGCTTCGCGCGGCGGCGGTTGGTCTCATCGATCGCCGAACGCATGGATTCCGTCATGCGGTCGGCGTAAAGGATGGCTTTGCCTTCGATGTGGCGCGCGCAGCGTCCGATGGTCTGGATCAGCGCGGTGGCGCTGCGCAGGTAACCTTCCTTGTCGGCGTCGAGGATGGCGACGAGCGAAACTTCGGGCAGGTCGAGCCCTTCGCGCAGCAGATTGATGCCGATCAAGCACGTCGAATTCGCCGCGGCGCAGGTCGCGCAGGATGCGCACCCGCTCCAGTGTCTCGATCTCGGAGTGCAGGTAGCGGCAGCGCACGCCGATCTCGGTGAAATACTCGGAGAGATCTTCGGCCATGCGCTTGGTCAGCGTGGTCACCAGCACGCGCTCGTTGCGCTCGGCCCGCGCGCGGATTTCTTCCAGCAGATCGTCCACCTGGCCCTTCACCGGGCGGACTTCCACCTGCGGGATCGATCAACCCCGTGGGCCGGATCACTTGCTCGACGATCACGCCGCCGGACTGCGTCAGTTCGTAAGGCCCCGGCGTGGCGGAGACGTAGATCACCTGGTTCGATGCGGTGCTCGAACTCCTCAAAGTTGAGCGGCCGGTTGTCCAGCGCGCGAAGGCAAGCGGAAGCCGTACTCCACCAGCGTCTGCTTCGCGCGAGCGGTCGCCGTGGTACATGCCGCGCACCTGCGGGACCGTCTGGTGCGACTTTCATCCATGAACAGCAGGCAGTCCTGCGGCACGTAGTCGAGCAGCGTCGGCGGAGGTTCGCCGGGAGACGGCCGGTGAGGTGCCGCGAATAGTTCTCGATGCCGTGGCAGTAACCGATCGTGCCGCATCATCTCGATGTCGAACATGGTGCGCTGGTGGATGCGCTGCGCCTCGACGTACTTTCCCTGCTTCTCGAGCTTCCCGCTTCCACCAGTCGAGCTCTGCTTAGAATGGTGTCGATGGCGCGCTCTCTCTGGTCGCGCGGCATGGACGTAGTGCGTCTTAGGATAGATCGGCATCGCGGGCGAGCTTTTTGCACGCGCACTTCTCCGGTGATCGGATCGATCTGGCGAGATTGCATCGATCTGTCGCCCCACATCTCGATACGGTACGCGTTGTCTTCGTAAGGCGGATAAATCTCGATGGTGTCGCCGCGCGCGCGGAAAGTGCCCCGGCGCAAGTCCTCACCCGCGGTCGTATTGGATGTCCACCAGCCGCCGGAGCATGTGCCTCGCGCTGGATGCTGCTGTCCCTTTTCGAGCATCACCAGCATGCCGTAGTAGGCCTCCGGCGAGCCCAGGCCATAGATGCAGGAGACGACTGGCAACGATGACGACGTCGCGCCGCTCGAAAAGCGAGCGCGTGGCGCACATCCGCAGCTTGTCGAGCTCGTCGTTGATCGTGGCTTCCTTCTCGATGTAGGTGTCGCTGGCGGGCATGTAGGCTTCCGGCTGATAGTAGTCATAATAGCTGACGAAGTATTCGACGGCGTTCTGCGGGAAGAAGCCTTGAACTCGTGGTAGAGCTGCGCCGCCAGAGTCTTGTTGTGGGCGAGCACCAGCGCCGGCCGGTTCGCCCGCTCGATCACCTTGGCCATGGTGAACGTCTTGCCCGAGCCGGTCACGCCGAGAAGCACCTGGTGCTTCTCGCCGCTCTCGCACCCCGCGGACCAGTTGCGTCGATGGCCTCGGGCTGGTCGCCGCGGGGCTCGTAGTCGCTGTAAAGTCTGAAGTTCATCGTGACACTGCGGTAAAAACCGGAAAATAAACAGCCTATGATAGCGCAATGCGATAGGGGTTTGCAT
This sequence comes from uncultured Acidobacteriota bacterium, assembly GCA_963739275.1. Taxonomy (GTDB): domain Bacteria; phylum Acidobacteriota; class Terriglobia; order Acidiferrales; family UBA7541; genus JBGQGH01. The sequence goes on along the minus strand of CAVTZX010000049.1, from coordinate 9,729 downwards.
CGAAGCGGCTTGTGGTCCCGGGGCCGGAGATCCGCAGAGAATGGGTTTTGGGATGAAACAAAACCAGGGGAAGAACGTCTACCCTGGTAGGAGAATCGAGGGTAGGATATCTACCACCATGTCTACCGAAGCCCATGAACGCATGGAATTGATGCAAGGGACCCTGGACATGCTGATCTTGCGCACGCTGCTCTTCGGCCCCGCTCACGGCCACGCCATTGCCAAGCACATTCGGCGCACCAGCGATGCAGTGCTCCAGGTGGAGCACGGTTCCCTCTATCCGGCTCTGCACCGGCTGGAGCGCAAGGGTTGGGTGAGCGCGAAGTGGGAGCTCGCGAAAGACCGCAACCGCGAGTTCAAGTACTACCGGCTCACGGCGACGGGCAGGAAGCAACTCGTTGCCGAAGAAAAGAAATGGGAACAACTCAGCGCGGCGATTGCGCGAGTGATGAGCCCGGCCGAGGAGGGGTGAGATGTGGCGTCGCGACCGCAGGAAGCGCGAAGACGATCTTGAACGCGAGGTTCGTGCTCATCTCGATCTCGAAGCGGAGGAGCAGGAGGAGGCGGGCGCGAATTCTCAAGTCGCACGCGATGCTGCCAAACAGGCATTTGGGAGTGCGGCCCTGGTCAAGGAGGACATGCGCGCTGGAGGTGGAAGACGCCAAGTATCACCGCGTGACCGAGAGCGCCGTCGCGTATTTCTATATCCCCATCCGGCAAATCTACCGCCCCGAGATGGGTGTGACGTTTTTCGTTCGCACTGCGGGGCCCCTCGATGCTGCCATCGCCGCCATCCGCCGGGAGTCCCGCGCCATTGACCCTGCCCTGCCCGTCTTTTCGACCTTGCCGCTCGAGCAGGACATCGCCGCTTCGCTCTTCGGACAGAAAATCGCCGCAAGCTTGCTGGGCGTCCTCGGCGGGATCGCCCTCCTGTTGGCCGCCATGGGTTTGTACAGCGTGATGGCTTATGCGGTGGCTCAGCGCACCGGCGAGATCGGCATCCGCATGACTCTCGGCGCTCAACGCGGCGACATCCTGCGCATGGTCCTGCGGCAAGGGATGGCGTTTGCGCTGCCGGGACTTCTGCTCGGCGCGCTCGCGGCTGCGGCACTGGCCCGCGTGGCTTCGGCGGCGCTGGTCGCCGTCAGCCCGGCCGACCCCGCGATCTACGCCGGCGCCGCGGCGTTCACAATTCTGATGGCCCTGGCCTCGACCGCCGTTCCCGCCTGGCGCGCCGTACGGGTGGACCCCATGGTCGCCCTCCGTTACGAGTGATGCGGTTGTTGTCCCGGCCGGGCTACGGCGCGGGTTTCAATACACCTTCGGGAAGCAGTGTGATGTGCGACTCGCTCCGCACGCGCCCCGCGTAGCGCACGCTCGAACGATTGCTGGCGCTGGTGATGGTCACATTCATGTTTTCCGTTCCCGACTGCGTGCTGCTCACGACCCAGCCCGTGCGGCGCGAGATGTAACTCAAGCTCTCGCCGGTGCCACGCCAGGTTCCACTCGTGCGCAAGCCGCGCTTGCGGTAATCGTCGGGTGTGGGATCTCGGAGCGGCTTGGGCTGGCCCAGCGCCAGATGAGTGACGATCACCGCGCAGGTTTCGTCGGAGGCTGCGGCGGGGGCCGGCGGCGCGCCGGCCGCGGGCGGCGAAGCCGCGTGGCAGGCTTCGTCACGTAGGTAAGCGGAATCGGTGCGCCAGACGATGCCCGCAAGCGGCGCCGATTCGGCCGGGCGTTCGGAAGTCCAGTGCTGGCCCTTTACGATGCCCCCGGGCGGGACCGCCGCGCCCGTCACGAGCTGCGTCGCCCACTGCCGCGCTGCGCTTGCTGCTTGCTCATCGGTGACAACATCCTCGAGCCCCTTCACGCCGCCTACTTTGCCGTCGGAGCCAAGCGTGAACTCGATCACGTGGCCCTCCACGTCTTGGTACTGCTTTTCCATCAATGCGGCGGCGGGATCGAAACTGTCACTGCGCACTGCGGCCGTGGATTTTTCATAGGTCGTGCGGATGCGCACAGGTGGGCGAGCGCCGGCTGGACGCGCCGGTGCGGCGGGATTGGGCGGCAAGCTGAGCACCTCGACGCGGACAATCGCATTCCAGGAAATTTCCAGTTGCGTGGCCGCTTGTGGGTCTTGTACCAGCCCTTCGTGACGGTTCTCGGTGGTGGTGCGCAACTCGATCTGGTAGTGGAGCACCTGCCCCGGCGTGAGCTGCGGAACGAGGTGCAAAGCTTGCGACGCAGGTGCCTTTGCCGGCGGAAGGCTTTTCGCAGGCGCCTTCTGTTGTGCCAAAACTGCGCCGCCGCACAAGATTGCTAGCGCGATGGTGGAGGCAGTTCGCGGCTTCACAGAGCGTGACCCTTCATGATGAACAGCTTGGATGCAGAATCACGCGGGAGAGTTTACGACAGAATTCCGGAGGAGTGGTCTCCCGCCGGCTCCCGAACCTCGGGAACGCGCCGGTGCAATATTCGGCGCACTGCTCGGGTCGCCGGCGATGTCCCGCTCGACTACGGATTGCCACCTGCGCTCGCCCGCGAGGTCTGCTTCAAGTGCTCGTCAAAGAAAGCGGCGCCGGCGCGGTACGCTTCCATCCAGTGGCGATGCAGAAGAAAATCGTGCACCTCGTCGGGAAAGACGATCTGCTTGAATTCGACTTTCTGCTCGCGCAAACGCGGGACCAGATCCACCATTTGATCGAAGTTGACGTTCCGGTCGTCGTCGCCCTGGATGAGCAGCACGGGTGACTTCCACGTGCTCACCGAGGCCACGGGCGAGGAATCGCGCGCCAGCTTGACGCGCGCGGCATCCGGCGCGGGAGCGGCTGCGGCGCCGGGCCCGCCTCCGCCAAACATGCGCTGCGACCAGTCATGTACGCCGTGGAGGTCTACGCCTGCCGCAAACAGGTCCGAGTTGCGCGCGAGTCCCATCGCCGTCAGGTAGCCTCCGTAGCTGCCGCCCCAAAGGCCAATCTTCGACGGGTCCACGTCCGCGCGGCTCTGCAGATACTTCGCGCCCGCGACGACGTCCTGATACTCCGCCGCGCCCTCCGCGCCGCTATTCGGTGCCATGCGGAAACCGCGCCCATAGCCGATGCCGCGGCGGTAGTTCACCGAAAGAACGATGTAGCCTCGGCTGGCAAGGTATTGGTTCAGCGCGTACGAATTGCGGTAGTAGTACATGTAGTGCCAGCCCAGCAGCATCTGCCGCGGCGGCCCGCCGTGGGTGAAAATGATGGCCGGATTCCGCGCGCCCGCCTGCGCATTCGCCGGCACGAAAAGTTGACCGTGAATGTGCAATCCGTCCGCCGAATCAAAAATCACCTGCTGCGGCACAACGAGCTTCTCCGTTGGAAAGTCCTTCCGCAGCGTTTGCGCCGCCAACACCCGCGCCTTCGCATTCATCCCCGCCGCCGGACGCACATACACCATGTCCGGATTCTTCGCGCCGCTGCCCAAGTACGCCAGCGTCTTGCCATCACCCGTCGCGAGAACGCTCCACTCGAGCCCTTCGCCGCTGGTGAGCTGCTCCGGCGCGCCGCCGCTCACGGAAACGCGCCACAGATGTCGTCGATCCACATCGCCGCAGTTCGAGTTGTAGTAAACGCTCTTCGCATCCGGCGAAAGCGAGAGGTACTCCACTTCGCATTCGCCCGGAGTCAGGAGCTGCGGCTCGCCCCCCGATACCGGCATCGAGTAAATGTGTTGCCACCCGTCTTTCTCCGAGAGAAACACGAAACGGTCGCCTGCCAACTCAAAGAAAACTCCACCTCGCTCGGCGCCAAGCACGCCGTTGACCGACGCCTGAAATGTCGAGTTGTTCCAGACTTCGCGCGAGTAGCCGGCTCCGTAAGTATTGATGTCGCTGTGCGTGACGTCCGCCACCCAGACTGACCACGGCCCGCCTCCGCCCCGCCCGCCGCCTGCAAATCCTCCGCGTCCTCCGCCGCCTGCGCCAGCCGCAGGAATCGGCCGCGCCGGATAGCGCAGGAACGACACTGATTTCCCATCCGGTGACCATTGCGGCGCGGTATCGCGGTCCACCGACGGCGAAACGTAGCCCACATTTTTCTTCACGGTGTCGTAGATCCCGATCAAGCTGTGCATCCCGCGATTCGATACGAACGCAAATCGCTTCCCGTCTGGCGACCACACGGGCGGAGCATTCATCCCGCGCGCAATCACTTGTTGCGGCTTCCCTGCACCCAAAATCGGCGCCACCCCGGTCATCGGGTGGAACAACCGCGTGTCGTCGATTCGTGAAGGCGGCGGCTGGGGCGACGACACCTGGGGCGGCGGGCGCGGCAGCGGCGGCGGCGGTGGGGCGGCTCCGGCGGTTCCGGAGGCGGTTGGGGCGGGTCAGGTGGTTCCAACAGGCCGGGCGGCGGCGGCTGGGGCGGTTCGGGCGGCTCCGGCGGCGGACGTGGCTCGCTGACGTTGTTCGAACACGCCAACTACAGCGGCATGACCTTCGACGTCGCTGACGAGGTGGCGGATTCTCGGCCCCGTCGGGTTCAACGACCGCGCCTCGTCCATCCGTATCCGCGGCGGCCGGTGGCAGGTGTGCACCGATTCGTACTTCAAAGGCCGCTGCCGGACCGTCAGCGGTGACGTCCGCGACATGGACCGCGAGTTCAACGACAAGATTGTCCGTGCGGCGGTACTGAGCGTCTTTGCGGCAGCGGGCCGGACACGCCGGCCCGGACTTCCCGTCCTTGTTCCGGTCGACACGCCGGCAAACATGACCTTGCCGGGAGTTTGTTCTGGCACAGGCTTGGGTACCCCCAGCCCCAGCTGTCGCCCCCTCGCGGTCATGTTTGCGAACTGACGAACTCGGCGTGCTCGCAGTCGCTCGGCCGGGAGCCCCGGCCCGGCGTGTTCCTCGTCCCACGCCCCACGCCCCGGTTCAGTACGTCACCCGCACGCGGTACCTCAGGACGCTCTCCCCGTTCGCCGGCACCGGCACGGTGAAGCCCGCCGCCCACGCGCCGGTCTTGTCCCACTGGTGCGATGACCTCACCATCCGCCAGGTCCCGCCCACCGGCTCGTTGACCTACACCGCGACCGGCACGTCCTTGTGGTTGCGGAGCGTGATGTCGAACTCCATCTCGTACACCGATGCTGGCGATCTTCTCGAAGTCCGTCTGCTTGCGCTCGCACACCACGTCGAACGCCGTGCCGATCTTGAGGTCGATCGTCTCGTCCTTCGGCGTGTGATCGATGCGGTCCTCGCCGACGAACTGCACGCCGCCTTTCGAGTCACTCCTGGTAGACACGAATCACGCCCGCCGGCATGGGCATGCCCAGCCCGCCGCGCTCGTCGTTCCTGAACCGGTAGAACATCTGCACCTCGTCCTTGATCGGCGCGCCGGGCTGTCGGGGGTTGCGGTAGTAGTACTCCTGCCCGTTGACGACGTAGCGCTTCTCGACCGGCACTCCAGTGCCGTTGAGCATGCTGACCTGCTTGGTCTGGTTGTTGTCGATGGTCGTCTTCCGGCCGAACGTGTAGAGGTGGTAGTCCGAGAACGACTCCTGCAGCCATCGGCGCTGTCGGCCGTCGCGCACCGTCGAGCCGCCTCCATCGCCATCTTGCTGATCGGCTGGCGCACGCGGTTCAGGTCGCCGGCCACCAGTTGCAGTTTCGTGTTGCGGAACGCCGTGCCGCTGCTGTTCGTCAGCGTGACCCAGCCGTCGAGGTCCGCCGCCTTGTCGTCGCGCCCGACGGTCAGCACGTAGTCGGCGTTCCAGGCCAGGCTCGCCGGCGAGGTACGACGTCTCGACCTTGTGCGTCGCGCCGCGCCGTGGTTGGCCACCGTCCAGATCAGCGTCGGGCGGCTGAAGAGGTTCGACGGCAGTTCGGGGAAGCGGATGTGGTCCGCGCCGATGCCGGTGACGATCTCGTTGCCGATCTTCCAGACCGGGCGCGGTGTTGTAGCGACGAGCGTGGCCTTGACTTCTTCCTGCTGCGTGGTCGCCGCCTTCCGTGCCGCGTCCGCACGAGCGTCACCTCGCGGCCGACGTACTTGCGCAGCAGTTTGTCGGGCTCCAGCAGGTCGTACTCGTAGTTCTGCTCCAGGACGCGTCAGCGCGCGAAGGATCGGTCAGCGATCGGAAATGCACGGTCGCCGGATTGACCGTGGCCGCGATGTCCATGAAGCGCAGTTGCGGATGCCGCGGGCCAGCAGGCGAACTCGCGCACGTCGCGGATGAGCGCCATGTTGGAGTTGTAGACGGTCATGGCGAGGTCGACCTGGTCGTCGGTCGACGAGGGCTGGGACGGCGTGGGCGTGGCCGCCGAGACAGCGGTGTCATGGCGGGTGCCGGCTACGCCGGCGAGCAGGGCAATCGCCGAGAATGCTGCAACGAATCGAGTCAGTCTCATCGGAACCTCCCGTGTTCTGCAGAGAGAACGGGGAGGCGGGCGTTCTTGCAGGCTACCGCTTCCGGGCGTCGGCGAGGCGCCGGAGGCGGGCCAGGATCTCGGCCCTGTCCGCCTCGAGGGGCACGATGGCCCCGGCGCCGACCGTGGTGAACCGGACCGGCGTGTCGGCGCCGCCAGCCCGGGTGAGGAACAAGACGTACTCGGTCCCTGGCTCCATCCGGATCGCGCCGGCCGGCGCCGGCAGCACAAGGACGCGGTTCTCCGCCTTTGCACCGTCCGGCAGCTTGAGTGACTCGACGACGACCACGTCGAACCCGGGAGAACTGGCAGAGTCGCGGGCCGCGCCGACGAGCCCCTTGTCGATCCGGCCGTTCGGACACTGCGGCAGCCCGGCCGACGATGACCAGATTGGCCCGGCGCCAAAGCGCCTCCAGGCCTGGCACCGCGGCGTCCATCGCCTCGGACGGAGCGACGGACTTCTCGCGCGCCTCCTGCGGAGCCGCCAGCGCGACGTTGCCTGCGGCGCCGCCACGCGGCTCGGCTCGGCCGGGCGATGAGTCGGCCGGCCTGGGCGACCAGCGTCGGACGGCGGTACGGCTGGCGCCGGCCAGACGCGCGCGCTGGGACTGAGCCGGCTGCGGAGCGGCGGCGGCCTGTTCCGCAAGCGCCAGCGTGGTCTCGGTCTTCGCCGAGGGCGCCCGTTTCAGTTCATTGGCGGCGACGCGGGCGCTTCGGAGCGACCGAGCCGGGCGGGCCATGGCGTCCTGTGACGTCGGTTTCGCCGCGGGCTGGGCGCCGACCTCGACCGTGTCGGCCCCTTTCGCCATCGTCCGTTCGGGCGCCATGGACGCGGCGGGCGCCGTCTCGCGTGAAGGTCCTGGCGGGGCACACACCGGGCTTGACCGCGACGTAGAGCACGGCGGCCAGCGCCACCGCACCGGCGGGCACCAGCCAAGCGGCGCGGAATCCTGAACCACGACGTCCGGGCCTCCGGCACGCGACCTGGCGGAGCCGCGGACACCCGGCGCGGTGTCGTTCGCCAGCATCGCCAGGACGGCCTGGCATCGCTGGCAGGCGGCGAGATGGGGCTCCAGTTCCGTGCGTTCGCGGGCTGACAGGGTGCCCGCGGCATAGGCGGCCACGGCGTCGGCATCGGGGCACACCACTCCCTCCGGCGGGGCCTCCCCCCGGAGCGCCGCGCGAACGAGCCGGTCCAGCCCGGCATCCTGCTGGCGGTCTGTGCTCACCGAACCCTCCATCTGAAGAACGTGTTCACGCCCGAATCTTGCGCCCGTGCCGCAATCCCCCTTTCGGCTATCCCGGCGGCAGGGTGCGCGCCAGATCGAACGCCGGGTCCGTCCGCGCGTAGTCGAAGCTCTCCCGTACCTCCCGTTCGGTCATCCCGTGTTCGTCGCGCAACCGGTGTTCGACGGCCGCGCGGAGCTCACGCCGCGTTCGCTCGAGCTTGCGCGAGGCCGTCGCCTCCGATTCACCAAGGACGCGGCCGATCGCCGCGAGCGTCATGTCCTGCGTGTAGTACAGCGAGAGCCGCAGCCGGTCCTTCGGGTCGAGACCGGCCAGCGCGCCCTTCAACGCCGCCCGCACAACCGGCAGGAGCCGACCGCGGTCCGGGTCAGGATCTCGCCCGGCGAACCGGTTCGCCCGGCCTCGCCGGGTTCCGGCAGCGGATCGAACCGCCTGGCGGCCCGCGCGCGGTCGACGAGCCGCTGCGCCACCACAGCCCGCAGCCAGCTGCCGAGCGGGCTGCGCCCGTGGTAGTAGTCGAACAACGACCGGCGCACGCCGTCGCGCGCGTCGAGGCCGTACAGCTCGGCGTAGAGGGAATCGGCCACGTCGCGGGCGGCGTCCGGCGGCGCGTTGCGCCCGGCCACGCGCAGCAGGATGGGCCGGGACTCGCGGACGAAGTGACTCCCACGCGCCCGGCGTGACCGCGGCGCACGCGCACGCCAGGGCCAGATCCGGCGCGTGCAGCGCGTCGAGATACTCGGCCACCTCCGCGGACGAAGGCCGCAGGCCGCGAAAGCGGCTGGCCACGCTGCGCCGGAGCGCGGCGTCGAACGTTTCCGCGGACAAGCCCCACCGGGTACGCGTCAGCCCGCGCGAACGCGCGCCGGGCGGCGTCGGTCGGAAGCGCCGCGGTTGCCTGGCCTGAAGCAGAAGGCATCCACGCTCATCCTACGCGTTGTGGCGCCGGCTGGTCAGCCCTTGCAGGCCGCTTCGACGTCGGCCACGGCCTTCGGAATCGGGGTCCCGAGCACCCGGCTGCCGGTCTCGGTCACCACGACGTCGTCTTCGATGCGGTAGCCGCGCGCGTCCCGGTACTTCTCGACCTCGGCGTAGTTGATGAAGGCCTCGTGGGTCTTCTCGGCCTTCCACTGGTCGATGAGCTGCGGGATGAAGTAGAGCCCCGGCTCGACCGTGAGCACGAACCCCGGCTGCAGCGTGCGCGCGAGGCGGAGGTACCGAGGCCGAACTGCGTGCTGCGCTCGAGCCCGGGCTCGTAGCCGACGTACGCCTCGCCGAGGTTCTCCAGGTCGTGCACGTCGAGGCCGAGCATGTGGCCGAGCCCGTGCGGGAAGAACATCGCGTGCGCCCCGGCCGCCACGGCCTCGTCGACGTCGCCCTTCATCAGGCCGGCGGCCTTGAGGTCGGTCGCGAAGCTCTTCGCGGCCAGCAGGTGCACCGACCTTGTACGTCACGCCCGGCTTGATGGCGGCCAGCGCCGTCGTCTGCGCGCGGAGCACCATCTCGTAGATCGCCCGCTGCTGCGTCGTGAACGTGCCGTCGACCGGGATCGTGCGCGTGATGTCGCTCGCGTACTTGTGCGGCGTTTCACGTGACGGAGCGGCACTACGCGCCTTGGGTGCGGGCCCGACAGGAACAGTTGGAGGCGAGCGTCCGCCGGGCTTGGGCGCTCTGATCCGGTTGCGTCTGCGGCAACGAAGGGTACACGCGGGGTACACGGGAAAACGGAGTTGGGTACTCTAACTAAAGTAAAGCACTTACAATGGTGGAGGCGGGGGGAGTCGAACCCCCGTCCGAAGAGGCCAACGGTTAGGAGCCTACATGCTTATCCCGTTCGCTTCCTGCTTTCGCCAGCAGCCCTCAGGAACGGGCAATAACGGACTGCCGACTAGCCTGTCCACCTTTCGGCGGAGATCTCACCTGCGGCTCTCAGGCGGCCAACCGCAGGCCAGCCCGCTAATCGACGCCTCGTTTCCGCCCTGCGGGCCTGAACGAGGGAGACGGCCACCTAATTAATTAGGCAGCGTAGGCATACTGCGTGTTGGCAGTTGTCTTTGTCGCATTCTGATTACGGGTGG
>CAVTZX010000048.1:0-95396 GCA_963739275.1 uncultured Acidobacteriota bacterium | reverse complement strand
CGATGTTTCGAAGCTCCGCTCCTGCATTGGCATTGTATAAACTATAACGCCGACCGGCTCTGCGTTGAGGGTTTTCACCGGCTTGATAACAAAAATCGCTGCGAATCGCCCAGGGCAGCTGTCACGGTAGTGAAAATGCAAGCTTCTTGTAATCGTCAAGACAGCCGGGAACAATCTGCAGCTTTTCAATTACACTGCACCTTCGCATCTTTATACCTGAATAAAAATTTGGCAATTGACAACCGCAGCTATTCCCCTATTGTGCAGCTTAGATATTATTCGTAATTTCTTTGCTCGGTGAGAATTTCTTGGCTTGCTGGTCGTATGCTTGTTCGATTGTTTCTGTTTCTTTTTTCTGGATTCAAAAAGAGCTGGTTCCGCTTTGAGCATCCTGACTAATCTGCGTTCAGCTTCAGTATGTTCCTCGATGTTGCCGTCTGCCAGGATGTGTCTGATGTGGATGTTGTGTTTTTTCAGATGCCTCGATATGAGAATGGTCCGTGGGATTGTAACGGGTCTTTCTCCTGCTGGACATCAATGCAATACTATATGGGTATCGGTCTCCCCCTTTGTGAGTGAAAACGACGTGCGGATGGCCATCACTCGGCATCAGAAGATCTTCATCGGCCCGAAGACGATCCTGACTCCGTCGGCTCGCGACCTTGGGACGGAGCATGAGGTTTTCGTCGACACCACCAATTAGCCTGTCCTTCTCAGCGAAACCGTCCGCCCGGCGTCCCTCGCCCTGCTATGCGTGCCTCGGGCCGTCTTTTTCGGGCAACCGGCCGTTGATCGGCTCTCACGCATCCTGACCTCCGGAAGGGTGCGCATTAGATGCCCGGTGTTGCACGCGACACCGGGGCTAGGAGCGACGATCGTTTCCGGCTGGTAGGGAGGTAGCTAGAACCGCCTTTCGGCCCCAAATCGGCTCCCAACGCAAAACCGGGGTCGGCTGAGGACAATAATTCCGCGGTTGTACGCCCTCCTTTCGCCTTAGAATGAGCATCTTAGTTGTTGACCGCCTGGAACGATGAGAACGAGCCAAGCTGCGCGATACGCCCGAGGGGCTGCGGCCGTCGCGATACTCTTGACGGTGGTGGTGGCCGGCGTGTACCTGCGCCGGAACTGGCAGGCCCGCAAGGTTACCCAGTCTGCACCGCCGCCGGTGCCGCCCAGCGTGCAGCAGCGCTCCGAGGAGTTCTCGTTCTCCAAGGTGGAGAAGGAGCGCACGATTTTCACGGTGCGCGCCTCGCGGGCCACCGCCTTCAAGCAGGGCAGTAAGAGTCTGCTCGAAGACGTCTGGATCACCATCTACGGCCGCAAAGGGCAGCGGCTCGACAACATCCACACGCAGGCGTGCGATTACCTCTCGGACCACAGTCAGGTGATTTGTGCGGGCAAGGTGCAGATCGACCTCCAGAGCGCGCAAGACGCGAAGCGCTACGGAAGCGACCCGCGTAATCCGCAAGCCGCCGCGCACATGGAGCACATCGAGACGACCAACCTTTCCTTTGACAAGGAAACCGGGATTGCCCGCACCGACCGTGCCGTCGATTTCCGGTTTCCCGACGGCGAAGGCCACGCCACCGGCGCGAGTTACTCCTCGCAGGACAACGTCATGCGGTTGCTGCGCGACGTCCGCGTGACGTCGCGCCTGAAGCATTCCCTTTCGTCCGAGGCGGGACCTCCCGCGCCGATTGAGGTCACCGGCGGCAGCCTCGAATACGACCACGACGCACACACCCTGCGCCTACTCGCGCCGGTGCTCGCGCGCCAGGGCAGCCGCGAACTGCATGCCCAGGAGTTGGCGGTGGAGTTGGACGCGGACTATCGCGTGCGCCGCGTCGTGGCCCGGCCGGAAGGGCCCGGGCGGCAGGTGGAATTGCAATCCCTCGAGCCACGCGGGCTCGCGGTGCTGAATGCCGATGAGTTTGTCGTCCTCATGAATCCGGAAGGCTGGGCCGAACGCGCGCAGGCCAACGGCTCGGTGCGGGGCAGCATGACCCGCGATGCCGGTGAAGACCGCATATCGTCGGCGAAGCTGGAGCTGCAGTTCGTGCCCAAACGGAACCAACCCGACCAGGTCACTGCGAGTGGCGACGTGGTCGCGCTGACGAACAGCCGCGGGCGCCTGCAACGCCTGGAAACTTCCGCGCTCCGGCTTACCTTTGCGCCGAAGGGCCTGAGGGGGCGGCGCGAACTCGAGCACGCCGAGACGCTTGCGGCGGGCACATTTGAGTGGCAAGTCCCCGGAGCGGCAGGCCAACCTGCGCGTGAGATCACCAGAATTTCCGGCCAACGGTTGACCGCAGACTTCGCTACGCAAGGACGCCTCCTGGGGATCGCTGCGAAGAATGGTATGAGCATCGAACGCAGGTTGCCGGAAAAGCCGATCGAGTTTTCGAGCGCGCGCGAAGCGGTGGTGCACTTCGATGCCGAGGGCGAATGGACCGAGGTGGATGAGGAAGGGGCGGTGCGCTTCCGTGAAGGCAACAACGCTGCGCAGGCCGATCACGCGAAGATCGACCGCGCCACGGATACGCTGACCCTGTCCGGTTCGATGGAGGTGACCGACGGGACCATGCGGCTCGCCGCGCAATCGGCGGAGTTCAATCAGCGCACGGCCGATTTCCACGCTGACGGTGCCGTGCGCACGACCTATCTAAAGGTAGATCTGTCCAGTCCGGCCAATTTTGCGCCACAGCCTGCATTTGTGGTTGCCGACCGCTTGCAGGGTAACGCTTCGGGTGGGCGGGCATTCTATTCCGGCCGCGTGCGGTTCTGGCAGGGAGACTCGGCAATCGAAGCCGATTCGATCGAGCTGCTGCGCGATGCGCAGCGCCTCACTGCACGCGGGAACGTCACCGCGGCGTTCCTGCAGGCTGCGGGCACATCGCCACTCCCCGTGCCCCAACGCGTCTCGGCAGCCTCTCGGAACGACCGTCCGGATCTCTGGCGGATTCACTCCGGCACACTGACCTATTGGAGCGGGGAAGCCCGCGCGCTCCTCGATGGCGGCGTCACCGCAGACTCGAGCCAGGCAGGAATCTCCTCAAAGACGCTGGAGCTGTTCTTCGCTCCCGGAGCCGGTCCCTCTGCCGCTTCTTCGCAAGCAGGCTCGCGGCCAACCGGATCGCCTGCAGGTGCGGGCCCCCTGCAACTGGCGCGAGCCGTCGCCACGAGAAACGTAGTCGTACACCAGGGAGATCGCAAAGGCATGGCGGAGAAGGCGATCTACACTGCGGCGGAGCAGAAGTTCGTCCTATCCGGCGGTACTCCTACGCTCTACGACGGTCCCAGAGGTTCGACGACGGGGCGCGAATTGACCTTCTTTTTTGCGAGTGATACGATCCTGGTGGATTCGGAAGAAGGTTTGCGCACGCTGACGAAGCACCGGGTCGAGAAATGACGCGATATGCAGAAGCTCAAGGCCGTCGATCTCAGCAAGTCATATCGCGGACGCAAAGTGGTGGACCAGGTTGACCTGGAAATCGGACAAGGCGAAGTGGTGGGCTTGCTGGGGCCCAATGGCGCGGGCAAGACAACAACCTTCTACATCCTGGTCGGACTCGCCCGGCCGGATTCCGGGCAGGTCCTCCTGGATGGGGGAGATATCACCGACCTCCCCATGTACCTGCGGGCCCGCAAAGGCATCAGCTACCTACCCCAAGAGCCTTCCGTCTTCCGGCAACTGACCGTCGAGGAGAATTTGCTGGCTGTTCTGGAAACGCTGGAGATGACTCCGGAGCAACAGCGCGACCGCCTGGAGGAGCTCTTGGCGAAGATGGGCCTTGAGGCCGTCCGTTACAACCGGGCCTATACGCTTTCGGGCGGCGAGCGGCGGCGCCTGGAGATCGCGAGGTCGTTGGTGCTCGAACCGTCGTTCGTGCTGCTGGACGAGCCGTTCTCCGGGATCGATCCGTTGACCGTGGTGGACATCCAGCGAATCATCGCCGACTTGAGCGCTGCGGGGATCGGCGTGCTGGTCACTGACCACAACGTCCGGGAAACGCTAAGCGTGACCGACCGCGCCTATATCATCAATAACGGCAGGATTTTCCGTGCGGGGACGCCGCGCGAGCTGAGCAATGATCCGGAGGTCCGCCGCGTGTACTTGGGAGAGCACTTCCGCCTGAATTGAGGGTGACTCTCCGGGCGCGATGCGTCAAACTGAGCCTTCGCAAGCGCCTTCGGTCTGGGGCCACAGGACGCCATGAACTGGCTGCAGCCAAAACTCCACCTCAAACTCTCGCAGAAGCAGATCCTCACCCCGGGCCTGGTCCAGATGGTGAGTGTGTTGGCGCTCAATCGCCTGGAGCTGCGCGAGATGATCAACCAGGAGATGGTTGAGAATCCCGTCCTCGAGGAACTCGCCGATGATCCTGTGGTGAGTGAGGATTACAGCGACGAAGCCTTTGTCAAGGCGGAGAGCGAAAAGGTCCCCGAGACGGAAGCCGCCAATCCTTTTGACGAGTTCGACATCGGGGCGCTTGTTCAATCACCTGGACAGCGGCGGCAATTCCGAAGAATACCGTGAGCGGGAAGAAATCGAGCGGCCCTCCTTCGAGAAGTTCCTCTCCTCTCCGCAAGGCTTATCGAGCACCTCACTTGGCAACTCAGCGTGACCATTTGCAGCGAGACCGTCCGCGAAATCGCCGATTCCATCATCGGCAACCTGGACGAGAACGGTTATTTGAAAGCTACGCTCGAAGAAATTGCTCAGGCGGCCAACTACAACACGGAGGACGTGGAAGAGGCTCTGGCCGTGGTGCAAGAGTTCGATCCCGTCGGCGTGGGCGCGCGCAATCTCCGCGAATGCCTGCTGTTGCAGCTCCGTACTTTGGATCCGCAAAACGTCCTTGCGCAGCAGGTGGTTTCGGAATTCCTCCCCAGCGGCCCTTGGCGGCGGAGAAGACCGACGGGGAAGACCCGGAATCGCCGCTGACGCGCATGCTGCAGAACAATCAACTCAAGGAAATTGCGCGAGCGTTGAACCGGCCGGTCGAACAGGTGAAGCACGCAGTCGACGTCATCAAAAGGCTCGATCCGCGCCCGGGCCTGCGCTACAACAAGAGCGAGCCGCGCCTGGTCGAGCCGGACGTCTACTTCCGCAAAGTGGATGACGAGTGGCAGGTCTTCATGAACGAAGACGACATGCCGCAGCTCCGGCTGAGTCCCGTCTACCGGCGTCTGCTGGCGCGTGATGCCGCCGATCGCGAGGTTCGCAACTACGTCAAGGAGCGGTTCAGCGCGGCGCTCCAGCTTTTGAAGAACATCGAGCAGCGCAAGCACACGATCCTGCGTGTCTGCCAATCCATCATTCGCCGGCAGGGTGAGTTTCTTGACCACGGCGCCGATTATCTGAAGCCGATGATGATCAAGGAAGTCGCCGAAGAAGTTGGCGTGCACCCCTCGACTGTCAGCCGGGCAGTGGCCAGCAAGTACGCGCACACGCCGCAAGGCGTCCTTGAACTGCGATCGTTCTTCTCGGAATCGGTGAACGGGCCCGAAGGCAGCAGCATGTCGCTCCAGACGCTCAAGCGGCTGGTGAAGAAGATGATCGAGGAAGAAGACACGACGCACCCGCTGACGGACGACCAGATTGCCAAGAAACTGGCCGACGGCGGCATCCATGTGACGCGCCGCACCGTGGCCAAGTACCGCGAAGATCTCCGTATTCCGAGCACCCATCAGAGAAGGGTGAAAGTCTAGTGCCGTTCCAATCCTTTGGGCCGAAGGCGCCTCAAAGCCTTCGCAGAAATGCGCGGAACACTCGTTCGCGGCAAAGCTGTTCCAGTCAGTTGGATGGCACTAGGCGCGCCGGGCTGTGAAACGCAGACTGACACCCGAACGGCGGCAACTGGTCATCCTCACCGGCCTGAGCGGCTCCGGGAAAAGCACCATCCTGAAAGCCTTCGAGGACCTTGGCTTTTATTGCGTCGATAACCTGCCTGTCGAACTCATCCCCACCTTCAGCGACCTGCACATGAACGCGGGCGGTGAATTACCGCGCGCTGCATTGCTGGTCGATGCCCGCGAGGGCGAGCAAATCGCCCGGCTGCCGGCGCTCTTCCGGGAATTACGCAAAGAGTACGCGGCGACGCTGGTGTTTCTTGAGGCTTCGGAGGATGCCTTGCTGCGGCGGTTCAGCGAAACGCGCCGGCCGCATCCGCTGGGCCGCGAACTGTCCGTCCGCGAAGGCCTGCGGCGGGAGCGAGAGCTGATGGAGCCAATCCGCAAGCTGGCGGACGTGGTGATTGATACTACGAAGTTCAACGTGCATGAGCTGCGGAATTTCATTACGCAGCGCTTCAGGACTGCGGGCCGCAAACCGCTGCTGGTCTCGCTGGTCAGCTTCGGTTACCGCTTCGGCATTCCCTCGGATGCCGACCTCGTTTTCGACGTGCGGTTCCTGCCGAACCCGCACTTCGTGCCCAGCCTGCGCCGGTATTCGGGCAAGCACCCGCGCGTGGCGCGCTACATCCGGTCGTTTCCTCAGACCGGCGGGTTCCTGCGGCGGATTGAGAGCCTGCTTGCCTACCTGATCCCGCACTACATTCGCGAGGGGAAGAGTTATCTGACCATCGCTATCGGCTGCACCGGCGGGCGGCACCGCTCGGTGGCACTGGCCGAAGCGGTGCGCAAGGCGCTCGCGCGGCGCGGTTATGCAGCACAAGTGGTGCATCGCGATATACAGAAGTAGACGGCTTGACAATGCCACGAGCCGCCCATAGCGTACGAATCGCATCCGACGGGAATGCAGGGCCCCCGGCTCCTGAGACTCCGTGCTGAAGTTGCCAGGTGAATTCGCGCGTCTTTTGCGCTACGTCCGCCCCTACCGGGGGCGGCTGGCCGTGGCCGTTGTGTTGCTGGCGTTCACTGGCCTCACGGAAGGCCTGATCGCGCTGATGATCGCGCCGGCCGTGGACAAGGTCTTGACCCCCTCCGCCACCATCCCCTCGCTGCAATTGCCCTTGCCGTTCACAGACCGCAGCATCGACCTGTACAAGTTTTTTCCGCCTCCGATGCAACACGTCGGGACGGTATTTGGTTTCGCACTCGTGGTGATCTTTGGGGTGAAGGCGCTCGCCGAGTTTTTCGGCGCGATGCAGGTGCAATATATTGGGCTGGCCGCGGTAACGGACCTCCGCAATGAGGTGTACAGCAAGCTGATCCGCCAGCCCATCGGCTTTTTTCAATATCACCCCACGGGCAAGTTGATGTCCGCCGTGATCAACGACGTCGAGCGCGTGCGCAGCGCCCTATCCGAGTACCTGGCCGATTTGTTCAAACAGTTCTTCACCATGATCGCCCTCGTGCTCGTGCTCGTGCACGTGAATTGGAAGATGGCGCTCGGCTCGGCGCTGGTACTCCCGCTCGTCATCGTTCCGGTCGGCAAACTGGGGCGGCGCATCCGCGGCTCCGTGCAGAAGAGCCAGTCGCGCCTGGGCGAGCTCAGTCAGATCCTGGAAGAGACGGTGAGCGGAAATCGCGTGGTGAAGGCGTTTGGGATGGAGACGTTTGAGGCCGGGAAATTTAGCGCGGCGTCACGGAGGTTATTGCGAGAGAACATGCGCTGGATCCGGGCCTACGTGATGACTTCGCCGGTGATGGAATTGCTCGGTGCGGTCGTCTTTGTGCTCGTGCTCGCGTACGCGCGCACGCAGATCAAGCAACACGTGATGACGATCGGCACGTTTATCACTTTCATCTACGCAATGTTCAAGACCTATGAGCCGATCAAGCGCATGGGCTCGGTCTACCAGCAATTCGAGCAGGCGGCCGGAGCAAGTGCCCAGGTCTTTGATTTCCTCGCGCTCGGTGAAGAAGCACAGGAAGCTCCCGGCGCGCGGATCCTGCCGGCGTTTTCCAGCGAGGTGGCGTTGGACGACGTGACGTTTGCCTACGATTCCACTCCTATCTTCCGCAGCATCTGCCTCAAAGCGCGGGCGGGCCAAGTCACCGCCATCGTCGGATCAAGCGGCGTCGGGAAGACCACGCTCGTCAATCTGCTGCCGCGCTTTTACGACGTCACGGCCGGCGCGGTGCGCATCGATGGGCAGGATATTCGCGAAGTCACGCTGCGCTCGCTGCGCGAGCAGATCGCCATCGTTACGCAGGAGACGATCCTTTTCAACGACACGGTGTGGAATAACATCTGCTATGGCCAGCCGGGACTCCCGGAAGAGCGCGTCTACGCTGCGGCGCGGGCCGCCCTGGCGCATGATTTCATTCTCGAACTGCCCATGGGCTATCAGACCTTGATCGGAGACCGCGGCCAGCGGCTCAGCGGGGGGCAGCGCCAACGGCTGGCCATTGCCCGCGCGTTGCTGAAGGATTCCCCCATCTTGATCCTGGACGAAGCCACCTCGGAGCTCGATTCCGAGTCCGAATTGCTCGTGCAACGCGCGTTGGCCAACCTGATGGTTGGCCGCACGGTCTTCGTCATCGCCCACCGCCTTTCGACCATCCGGCGCGCGGATCAGATTGCGGTGCTCGAGGACGGCGTCATCTGCGAATCGGGCACTCACCAGGAATTGCTTGCCCGCGGCGGGACCTATGCCCGCCTGCATGAGCTGCAGTTCGCCGATGCGGAGGCCGCGTCCTCGCCGGCCGGACGGACCGAGTCATGACCTCGCGGGCTTCCAATTCCGCCCTTCTCAAGTCCATGACCGGCTATGCCCAGGCGCGCCGCGAGCAGGACGGCTGGTCGCTGCGCTTGAGCCTGCGCAGCGTGAACCACCGCTTTCTGGATTTGCATTTGAGATTGCCGGAGGGCATGGAGGCGTTTGAGCCGCGCATTCGCCAGCGTTTGCGCGAACGCCTGCGCCGCGGGCATGTGGACGTCACGCTACATTTCGAGCCAGCGGGCTCGGCCGCAGTGCAACTCAACCGGGAAGTCGCCGCAGCTTATTTGAAAGCGGCGGAAGAGTTGCGCCAGCAGTTCGACCTGAAGGCTGAGCCGGACCTGGCCGGCGTTCTGCGCTTGCCGGGCGTGATCGCAGCGCCGGGAATGCCCTCGGGCATGCTCAGCGAGGATGAACAGGAGCGATTGGGCGCGCAGGTGGATGCGTGTCTGGACGACGCGCTGGCGCATCTCGAGGAGATGCGCCGGTCGGAGGGCCGCGCCCTGGCCGATGAGATGCGGCAGCGGCTCGGGAATATCACTGAACGGTCCACGCGGATTACGGCGCTGGCGGAAAAGTGCCGTCCGGCATATGCTCGGCGCTTGCAATCGCGCCTTGTAGACCTCTTGGGCGACACGCAGTTGGACCCCGCGCGTTTGGCGCAGGAGGCAGCGCTACTTGCCGAGCGGGGAGACATCAGTGAGGAGCTTTCCCGCCTGGACAGCCACGTCGCGCAGTTTCAGAGCCTCCTGGCTTCGAGCGGCGAGGTGGGAAAGAAACTGGATTTTCTGCTCCAGGAGATGCAGCGCGAGGCGAACACGATGCTCTCGAAGACGCCCGGCGTGGAAGAGGAAGGTCTCGCCATCACTGACCTTGCGCTCGAAGTGAAATCGGAGATCGAGAAACTCCGGGAACAGGTGCAGAACCTCGAATAACGATGCAGAACGATTCCGCTCCGCTCGTCTTGATTGTTTCCGGGCCATCGGGTTCCGGCAAATCGACGCTGGTGGAAAAAATCCTGGAGCTGCCCGGCACGATGTTTTCGATTTCGTGCACCACGCGGCTCCCGCGGGCCGCAGAGACTCCCGGGAAGTGGTATCATTTTGTGTCGGAGAGCGATTTCGAGCGCATGATTGCGGAAGGCGCGTTTCTGGAGTACGCCCGCGTCTTCGGCAAGAACTGGTATGGGACACCGCGCAAATGGCTGGACCGCGCGCGGGAGGCGCAGCAGGATCTGGTGCTCGAGATCGACGTGCAGGGCGCCGCGCAGGTGAAGGAAAAACTGCCCGAGTCACTGGCTATTTTCATCGTGCCGCCATCGCGTCAGGAACTCGAGCGGCGCATCCGCGACCGCGGCCAGGATTCCGAGGAAGAGATTGCGCGTCGGCTGGATCGTGCGCGGCAGGAGATCCAGCGCTTCACGGATTACGATTACGTGGTCGTGAACGATGATCTGGAACGCGCGGGGCGCGAAGTGCAGTCCATCGTCATCGCCGCCCGGCGCCGCAGCGACAGGATTTCGGGCCAGGTTCAACGCATACTGGATTCCTTTGGAGGGTAGCCTGCGCATGACGGTCCAAAAAGAAGCGCCGGAGAGCATGTTTGCGTACGTCGTCGTAGCCGCGCGCCGCGCCCGCCAGTTGATGGCCGGGGCGCAGCCGCTCCTTTACCAGCCGCGCTTCCACAAACCTACGCGCATCGCCATGGAGGAGCTCGACAAGGCCATGTTGGAATTCGATCTGCCGGATTCGCCCGAGGAAGCGGCGGAAAAGGAAGGGAAGCGGCGCAAGTAAGGATGCGCCCGCGAGCGATGAAGATCGCGCTCGGAGTCAGCGGAGGCGTCGCCGCATACAAGGCGGCGGAGCTCGTGCGCCGGCTCCAGCAGGAAAAACTGGATGTGCAGGTCGTGATGACGGAGAGCGCGCAGCAGTTCGTCGCGCCGCTGACCTTCGCCGCACTGACGGGACAGAAGGTGATTACGCGGATGTTCGGCGAAGAGGCGGGCGAGCGCGCCAACGTCGATTCGGCGATCGAACACATCGGCGTCGCGCAGCGGATCGACCTCTTGGTCGTCGCGCCGGCCACCGCGAATATCCTGGGCAAGCTCGCCCACGGCGTCGCGGACGATTTCCTGACCACGCTCTATCTAGCCACCACGGCGCCGGTAATCGTTGCGCCGGCGATGAACGTCAATATGTGGGAGCACACTGCGACGCAGGAGAACCTCGTAATCCTCCGGTCGCGCGGGGTGCACGTGGTCGAACCGGACGAGGGCTACCTCGCCTGCGGCATGACCGGCGCCGGCCGCCTGGCCAGCGTGGAAGCGATTGCGCAGAAAGTTTGCGAGGTGCTCGGCATCCGGCACGACTTCAACGGAGAGACCGTCCTGGTCACCGCCGGGCCGACCTGCGAGGACCTCGATCCGGCGCGCTACCTCACCAATCGCTCCTCGGGCAAGATGGGCTATGCCGTCGCCGAAGCAGCGCTCCGCCGCGGCGCGCGCGCCATCCTCGTGAGCGGCCCGGTCGCGATCACCCCTCCTGCGGGCGCAGAGTTCGTTTCCGTACGCTCCGCCGAAGAAATGCGCGCCGCTGTGCTCGCGCGCCTGGCGGAGGCCACGGTCGTGATCAAGGCGGCGGCTGTAGCGGATTTTCAGCCGGCGGTGCGCCAGCCGAACAAGATCAAGCGTGGATCGGGACGCATAACCCTTGACCTCATCCCTACGCCCGACATTCTCGCGGAAGTCGCGCGCGCAAAGGGCGACCGCGTCGTCGTCGGCTTTGCCGCGGAGACGGACCTCGTCGCCGAGCATGCGCGGGAAAAGCTTGCGGCAAAGCACGTGGATTTGATCGTCGCGAATGACGTCACCCAGGAAGGCGCGGGATTCGATAGCGATACGAATGTCGTCACGCTCTTCGCCCGCGATGGCCGCGAGACGCCGCTTCCCCGCATGAAAAAACTCGAGGTGGCCGGCCGGATCCTCGATGAAGTGCTGCGTATGCGGCACGCTGTGCCCGCCGCCACGCTGGCGGCCGGCTCCGGCAGAACGCACTCCGAGCGCGACTAGACCGCGAATGACCTTGTCCGACGGCAGCGATCCCCGCGAACAAATCGAAACCTGGCTGCGCTATTACGAAGACATCGGCTTGCGCAGTTTTTATCGCGACCGCGTCGCGGCTGTCGCACCCGCGCAGGAATCCGCTGCGGCGAAGAAGAAAGCCGCACCCCCGCCTGCGGCTCCGGCGGCGCCGCCAACCGCCGCAGCACCGGCCGCGAGGATTTCCATCCTGGCTGTGGCACAGGGGCCCTCTCTTTTCGAAGCCGCGGAGCGCATCGAGGGCGACACCCTCGAACGCATTCGCGCGGACCTCGGCGACTGCACACGCTGCAAGCTCCACCGGCATCGCAACAGCATCGTCTTCGGGGTCGGTAGCCCGAAGGCAGAGCTGGTTTTTGTCGGCGAGGGACCGGGACACGATGAGGATGTCCAGGGCCTTCCGTTCGTCGGCCGCGCCGGCCGATTGCTCACGCAGATGATCGAAGCCATGGGCCTGCAGCGCGGCGACGTTTACATCTGCAACGTACTGAAATGCCGGCCGCCGGAAAACCGCCTCCCGGAGAAGGATGAAATCGCCATGTGCTCGCCGTTTCTGTTCCGCCAACTCGCCGCCATCCAGCCGAAGGTGATTTGCTGCTTGGGAGCCGTGGCCGCGCAGACGCTCCTCGGCACGAACAAAGGCATCTCACATTATCGCGGTGAGTGGTTTGATTTCCGCGGCTCGCGTCTGATCGCCACCTACCATCCCGCTTATCTCCTGCGCAATCCCAACGCCAAAGGCGAAGTCTGGAACGACTTGAAGAAGGTCATGGCCGTGCTCGGTCTCCAGCCGCGCAGGAAATGACCGCGCCAGTGGCCGCAGGAGCCGCGTGCACCCGGGCGGTTTCCTCCACTCTGCTAAACTAGAGAGCTCCGATGGCCGCCCGCTATTGCGAAGTCGCGCTCCCGCTGCCCTTGCGCTCCGCGTTTACCTATCTCGTCCCGGAGGCGCTGGCCGAAACGGTTGTCCCGGGCTGCCGCGTCGTCGTACCGTTCCGCAATCGCGCGATGGTCGGCGTCGTTCTCGAACTGACGAGCCGGGCTCCGGCCGCCCCGAAGATCAAAGAAGTTGTTGAAGTCCTCGACCCCCTTCCTGCGCTCTCCCTGCGCCTTCTCGAATTGGGCCGTTGGATCGCCGGCTATTACCTCGCCCCCCTCGGCGACGTGTTCCGCGCCATGCTGCCTCCCATGGTCGAAGTGCGCCGCGACACGGAGTTTTGCATCACGCCCTCCGGCAGCGAGTACCGCGCGGAGCTAGCTTCACTGGGGAGTCGCAGTGAAGCACAGGTCACCGAGCTGGCGCTACTCGAGCTGCTGGAAGTGGAAGGCAAGCCCGTGCGCTGCGACCGCGCGCGCAAGCTCCCGGGCGGCGACGCCGCGGCGGCGCGCCTGCTGCGCCTCGGGCGTCTGCAGGCGCGCGAGGTCGCACGGCGCCGCCAAGCCCGCACCCAAAGGATTGTGGCGTGGAATCCGGCCGCGCCTCTGCTGGCGGGCACGGACGCGCACGGCCCCACAGCGGAAGCCGTCGAACGCATCCGCCGCGTGCTTACCGAAGAACGCGGCCCGCTGCCGCTGGGGCGGCTCCTCGAGGGAGCCGGCGTCAAGCGCGCCCAAGTGGAACGCTTGCTCAAGAACGGCACGCTCGAGGAATGGGAGGAGCCGCTCGCCGCCGAGGAAGAACTTTTCGACGTGGACTTCACGCCCCCGGCCAACGTCCTCAACGCCGGACAGGAACGTGCCGTGAGCGAGATCTGCGGCTGGCTGGATCGCGGAGCGTTCACCGTGGGTCTGCTCCACGGCGTCACCGCCAGCGGGAAGACGGAAGTGTATCTGCGCGCCATCGAGCACGCGCTGGCGCGGAATCGTACGGCACTCGTGCTCGTACCGGAGATCGCCCTGACGCTCTGGGTCGGCCGCCTGTGCCGCGCGTGGTTTAAGGATGCCGGCGTGGCCGTGTTGCACAGCGGTCTGGCGGACATCGAACGTGCACGCGAATGGTGGCGCGTGCGCCGCAGCGAGGCGCGCGTCGTGGTGGGCACGCGCTCCGCCGTCTTTGCGCCGCTCGAGAGCCTCGGCCTGGTGATCGTGGATGAAGAGCAGGAGTCCAGTTACAAGCAGGAAGAATCGCCGCGCTATCACGGCCGCGACGTCGCCGTCATGCGCGCGAAACTCGAAGGCGCGATCGCGCTGCTCGGCTCGGCCACGCCTTCCCTCGAGAGTTTTCATCATGCGCGCAGTGGCAAGTATCGCCTTCTCGAGCTTGCTGAGCGCGTCGAGAACCGGCCGCTAGCCGAGGTTCAGGTCGTCGACTTGCGCGAAGACTTTCGCCAGACGCGCAAGGCCGGCGCAATCTCGGAGAGCCTGCGCCGGGCCATCGGCGAGCGGCTCGCGGCGGAAACGCAGGCGCTCTTGCTCATCAACCGGCGCGGCTTTTCGTGGTTTGCATTGTGCCGGAGCTGCGGCGCCACGGCGCAATGCGAGAACTGCAGCATCTCGCTCACGTATCACAAGCAGCGCGGCCAGCTCCTCTGCCACTACTGCGGGTTTTCACGGCCGGTGCCGAAAACGTGCCCGAAGTGCGGTTCCCAACACATCTACTTTGTCGGCCAGGGCGCCGAGCAGCTTGAAGAGCGATTACGCGAACTCTTCCCGGGCGCGCGCATCGGGCGGCTGGACCGCGACACCGTACGCACGAAGCGCGACTTCCAAAAAGTCCTGTCGGCGTTTGCTACGGGAAAACTCGACCTGCTCGTGGGCACGCAGATGGTGGCTAAAGGCCACGATTTCCAGCGCGTAACGCTTGTCGGAGTCGTCTCCACGGATACTTCGCTCGGTCTGCCGGATTTTCGCGCCGCCGAGCGCACCTTCGAGCTGCTGACGCAGGTGGCGGGCCGCGCGGGCCGCGGCGAGCTGCCCGGCACCGTGCTCGTCGAGACGTTTTATCCCGAGCACTATGCCATCCAGCATGCCGCGCGGCAGGATTACGCGGCGTTTTTTGAAAGCGAACTCCGGTTCCGCCGGCTCATGCATTACCCGCCGTTCACTGCGCTTGCCAGCATCCTCGTCCGCGATGCGAAGATCGAAAACGCCATCCGGTGGTCGCGCCAGATCGCCGCGTTTCTCGCTCCGGCGGAATCCCGCGGCGTGCGAGTTCTCGGCCCGGCCGCGGCGCCGCTGGCCAGGTTGAAGCGCGAGTATCGCTTCCAGTTCTTGCTGAAATCACCGAACCGGGGAGAACTGACGCGCATACTTTCCGCGTGTCTGGATTCCTGCACGAAGGCACAAATCCCCGACCGCGCGCTGATTCTAGACGTGGACCCGCAGAGCCTGCTGTAGGAATGCGGTCAGCGGAAAAGGAGGGACTTGCCTGGCTCTGCAAGCGGCGCGGGCATGAAGCACAGCGCGAAGATCACGAGCGCAATCGCGGCCCACACCCACCGCTTTCGGTCCAGTGGTTCCCAGCGGTCGAGCAGCGGCGGGTGGCGGAAGCGGAGGAGGAGCAGGAGCCCCGCCCAGAAGTACCAACCACCCCAGAAGAAAACCCCCATCGGAATCAGCGCGAGTGCGACGCCGTACGAAATAGCACGATGCTTGCGGCTGGCCAGCGAATAGAGGATGTGTCCGCCATCGAGCTGCCCGGCCGGAAGCAGGTTCAACGCTGTCGCAAAAAGTCCGACCCACGCCGCACGGCCGACGGGATGCAGCAGAAGATCTCCAGCTCGTACACCCGGGCGCAGCATTCCGGTCAGCAGTTGGACGAGCAGTGGATTGCCGAAGACCACATCTGAATTGATTTGCGCCGAAGGAACGACCTTGGAGTAGTAGATCGCGATCGCAAGAGCCGGTACAGCGAAGAGAAACCCGACGACGGGCCCGGCAAGGCCCACATCGAACAGCGCTTTCCGGTTGACGATCGGCGAGCGGATACGGATAAACGCGCCGAGGGTGCCAATGAGAGTCGGCGCCGGGACAAAGTAGGGATAGGTGACTTCAATCCCGTAGTAACGGCAGGCGAAGTAGTGTCCCAGCTCGTGCGCAAGGAGAATCCCGAGGAGCGTGAAGGAGAAGGGAATCCCTGCCAGCAGAACACCCGGATGGTGCCAGATGGCCGTGTACGGCTGGAAAAAGTCGTCGAGGCCAAGCACGCGGTCGTTCGTGTAGTCGGCGGCAAACTGCGCGCCGACAGCGAGCGTCGAAAACATGGTGACCACGAAGAGCGTAATGGCCACGGCTAGCGAGCGCCGCCGGGGGTCACGCGGGGTGGCGTATTCCGAGCCGTACGTTTGGGGCGGTAAACCCCGCGCAGCCCAGAAGTCCTCGTTGGGGACCCGCGCCTCTCCGTTCCCGTTGCTCATGGGAGATTGGATGCGCGAGACATGGATAGGCTACGGCCGCGCATGCAAAAGAAGTGCGGAATGCAGGGGTTGCAGATCAGAGTGCCTGGAGTTCCTTGCCGGGCTTGAAGCGCACGGCCTTGCCGGGAGGAATGCTGACCTCTTCGCCGGTGCGAGGATTGCGCCCGATGCCGGTCTTGCGCGGCTTCACGCTGAAGACGCCGAACGCGCGCAGCTCGATGCGTTGCGCCGCGGCCCAGGGCGCTTTTCAGCGCTTCGAAGACGGTTTCCACGGCCTGTTCGGCTTTGGTGCGACTGATGTTGGTCTTGCCTACCACGGCGTTTACGATATCGAGCTTGATCACACCGGCCTCCGGCGCTCACGTGGCCCGATGCTATTGGGTGCCGCGCAGGTTGTCAAGACGTGTTCCCCTCGTAATAAGACTCTCTACCTCTTCAAGAGCACAACTCTTTCAAAATCCGTGTGAGGAGGCGTCGGATGTCCGTTAAGCCCGACCGTTGGATTCGCAAGATGGCGCTGGAGCACAGGATGATCGAGCCGTTCGAGGACCGCCAGGTGCGCGAAGGCGTCATCAGCTACGGCGTGTCGTCCTATGGCTACGACATCCGCGTGGCCGACGAGTTCCGGATCTTCACCAATGTGAACTCGACGATCGTGGATCCCAAGCATTTCGATCCGCGCTCGTTGGTGGAGTTCAAGGGCGACGTCTGCATCATCCCGCCGAACTCGTTTGCGTCTGGCGCGCTCCGTCGAGTACTTCCGCATCCCGCGCAATGTGCTGACGATCTGCGTGGGCAAATCCACCTACGCGCGCTGCGGGATCATCGTCAACGTCACGCCGTTCGAGCCGGAATGGGAAGGCTTCGTGACGCTGGAAATCAGCAACACCACGCCGCTGCCCGCGAAGATCTACGCCAACGAGGGACTCTGCCAGGTGGTCTTTTTTCAGTCCGACGAGGACTGCGAAGTCTCCTACAAGGACAAGAAGGGCAAGTACCAGGCGCAACAGGGTATCGTCCTGCCGCGGCTCTAGGTTTCAGGAATTCAGCGATTACGCAGTTGCAGTGGCCCAGTCGCCCCCTTTTGCCCACTGCTCAAACGTCTGCAGCTTCGGGTGCAACTTCCGCAGCGCGGGAATGTCCGCCTTGTAACCGTGCGCGACGAACCACTCGTACATTTCCGCATACTCCTTACTGAACGCGCGGACCTGCTCGATCGGCTGCTCGATAAAGCGCACCGGCTTTCCGACAACTCCGCTGAGGATTTCCGCGGCGCGGGGAATCGTCAGTTCGTCGCCGGCAATCTCCAGGGCCTTGCCGAGAAACTCCTGAGGCCTCTCGAATGCCATGGCGGCAAAGATCCCGATGTCCGCAACGGCGATCATCTGCAGCGTCCGCGTCGGTGTCAGTCCCATAGCGAGCTGGCCTTGCAGGATGCCGGTGCGGAAGGCCGGCGACTCGTAGTTGTCCATGAAAAAGACCGGCCGGAATATCGTGTGCGGCAGGCCCAGCGAGCGGATGTGTTCTTCGATCTGCCACTTGCTCTCGAAATGCGACAGCCCGCTCCTGCGGTCCGCGCCACCGACCGAAGAATAGACAAAATGCTCGACCCCGGCGGCCATGGCGGCATCCGCGAGCGTCTTGCCCTGTCCGATCTCGCGCTCCGCGCCCGTCTCCCAGAAATTCTGAACGCTGTAGACGCCCGCGGCTCCCCGCAGTGCGCGTTCCACCGACGCGCGGTCGTCCAGGTTTCCTTGCACAATCTCCGCGCCGCTGCGAGCGAGGGCCTGCGCTGCGGGCTTTTGCGGATTCCGTACCAGCGCGCGCACGCGCCATCTGCGCCGGAGCAGTTCCCGCGCGGTGGTGCCGCCCTGCTTCCCCGTTGCTCCGGTCACCAGAATGACTGCTCCCGTCTTATCCATGAGGGCCTCCTCCTGAATGTGTTGGATGATCCCCGGCGCTAGTGGTTACACCGCCCATGGTGCCGGCCCGGGTCAAGGTTTCTGCGTAGGCCGGATCAGGATTTCGCTGATGAAACTCTGCGGTGCCTGCGTCACCAGCATCGCCACCGCATGCGCCACGTCTTCCGGCTGCAACAGCTTGGCCGGATCTTTACCTGCGTGCGGCGAAAACTCCGTGGCTACCGAACCGGGGCACACTGCGCTGACCCGGATTCCGAAGCCGCGCAAGTCTTCCGCCATGCATTGTGTCAATCCCAGCAGTCCCCATTTCGACGCACAGTAGATCCCGCCGCCCGCGAATGCATTCTTACCTGCCAGTGACGCGATATTGATGATGTGCCCCGTGCGTCGCCGTACCATTTCGGGGGCCACGGCGCGGCTCAGCAGGAACACGGCCTTCAAATTGGTGTCTAACATTTTGTCCCAGTCTGTCCCCGAAAACTGATGGAAGGGGCCGAACTTGGCCACACCTGCATTGTTGACGAGGATGTCGATGGGGCCGAACTTTTTCCGCGTAAGTGCGAGCAGGGAATCGATTTCCGCCTGCCGCCTCACATCCGCCACAGCGGACAAGGTTTCGATGCCCTCGCGCTCCAATCGCACCACTGCGGAGGTCAGCGTCGCCGCATCCCGAGCGCAGAGGGCTACGCGAGCGCCCATGCCCCCGAGCTTTTCTGCGATGGAGAAGCCGATCCCGCGGCTCGCGCCTGTGACAACAGCAACTGCGCCGGCGATGGGCTTCTCTTTGTCGGAAACAGAGGTTGCGGCAGGCATGTGGGTGTCTCCTCGGCGAGGCGACCTTTGCACCCAAAACCTCATCCTATCACCAGCGCCTCGGCAGGAGCGTCCTCATACGTTGATACCCTCACGGGTTGGCATCTTCATAGGAATCGCGCTTGCGCCACTGTGTGGGATTCCCTATAATTCCCGCGTTTTAGACCTAGCCAGCGCCCGGGGAGTACAGTATCCTCAATCCATTGACCTTGCGACGAGTGCATCTCGCCGAGGAGGCAGTTACAAAATGACGCGAATCTGGAAACTTACGGGTGTGGGTCTGCTGTTGATTGCCCTGGCGGCGCTTCTTGCCGCGCCCGCTGCGCGGGCCGTGCCGCAAGATCAGGGCCTTGGCTACACCATGCCGGAGTATCAAGCCTACAAGAAAGCGCTTGACGACACCGACCCGCAGCAGAAAATCAAAGATCTCGACGATTTTGTGGCCAAGTTCCCCAACGCATCACCGAAGCTGATGCTTCCCGCGTTGCGGCTCTATTTCGTCACCTACAATTCGCTGAAGAACTTTGCCAAGACGATTGAGTACGTGGACAAGATGATGGCCTCCCCCGGTGCGAACCAGTTGGACGCCGGCAGCCGGTTCGAGGCCTGTTACGTGCGCACCCAGGTGTTCTTCAGCGTGTTCAATGGTAAGGCGCTGGATGCAAGAGAGCAGGCCACCAAAGCGCGCGATGCCGCGAGCACGTGCTTGAAGGCGCTTCCCGATGTGCCGAAGCCGGAGAACTTGACTGCCGAGCAATTTGCCGAGGCCAAAAAGCAGCCTACCTACCTCCTGCATTACACAACCGCGTTCACGTCGGAATTCTTGAAGGAATTCAAGACCGCTGTGGACGAGTACAAGGCGGCTTTGGCTGTGAAATCCGATGAGCCGCTGACCTACTACCGCCTCGGTTTAGTCTATCTGCAAATGGATCCCCCCCAGACCCTCGATGGCTTCTGGGCACTCGCGCGGTCCATCGCCATGAAGGGACCCAGCGAAGCGCAGATCCGCACCTACCTGAGGGCGCAGATCATCCGCTACCAGCTGACGGTTACCTGTGACAACCTCACCGACGCGGAGATGAGCGAGATGATTCAGCTCGCCGCCAATTCACCGGAGCGTCCCGCGAGCTACACCCTGCCGAGTGCGGACGACCTCAAAAAAGCCACGGCGGAAGGCACCAACTTCTTCGTGGACCTAAAGGGCGGCGGTGACAAGGCCAAGATCACCTGGCTGGCCGTCTGCGGTCTCGAGTTCCCGGAAGTCGGCGGTAAACTGATTGAAATCAGCGGCGACAATCCGCTCATCCTCAAGGTCTTCTATGCCCAGACGTCTGAGGAGATCGAAGCCGGCACGGTTGCGAACATAGAAGCCAAGGTCGAGGGCCAGCCCGAAGCGAAGCGCATCCCGGTTGGCGACCCCGTCCATTTTTCCGGCACGCTGGTGAAGTACGACGCCGAGCCCTTCCTGCTCCACTTCGAGAAAGCCAAGGTCAAGGCAGAGGACATCCCGACCGAGAAGCCCCAACCTGGCAAAGGTCCGGCGAAGAAACCACCGAAGAAGCCCGGCGGGAGATAGTCCACTCCCAATCCAACTGGTTTGCAGGCAAGCGACGGCTCCGGTTTCCCGGAGCCGTCCTGATTTTTGGGGCCGAGAATGTTCATCGTGACTCTCGTTGGGATGCGTTTTCCAGCGTTCCAGCCTCGACCTTCCCAGGGTGGTACTTCGCGCACAGAGGCGATTTGCGGGCCGCAGTGTTTTTCCCTGGGGTTCCCCCCACCAGCCGCGATCGTGAGGGGTTTCTAGGCCCGGTGTTCCCGGGAACACCGGGGTCCTGGCGAATGCCTGCTCTCGATGGGGGATTCGCGGCGGTCGATTTGCCGCCAAAGTGCCGGGGATGGCGCCGGGGTTCGCGCCCAGTTCACCTGAAAATTACGGATGCCGCCGCGGCCGGTGTTCGAGCTTGAACTGGCCGATCTTGCGGCTCAACGTATTGCGGTGGATCCCCAGCGTGCGCGCCGCGCGCGACTGGTTCCCATCCATGCGGTCCAGGACGTTCTTGATGAATCGTTTCTCGAATTCATTCACTGCTTCGTCGAATAAAATTCCCCGTTCGACCATCTGTCCCACCAGCGCTTCCAGTTGATCTCTCACGGCTGCACGCTCCTCTTGATCGCTCGCGGTCCTGGGGGAGGGGCCCTTCAACTTCAGGTGAGTTCGCGGCCGGTCAGCAGCCGGTAGGCTTCGCGGTACTTTTCCCGCGTGCCGGCCACGACGTCGGAAGGCAATTCCGGCCCCGGCGGCTGCTTGTTCCAACCAATGCGTTCCAGATAGTCTCGGACATACTGCTTGTCAAACGACGGTTGTGCGCGGCCGGGTGTGTAGGCCGTCGCCTGCCAGAACCGCGAGGAATCCGGCGTCAGCGCCTCGTCGATCCAGAGCAGCTCGCCGCCCAGCAGCCCGAACTCGAATTTCGTGTCCGCCAGGATGATCCCGCGCGGCTCGGCGTACGCGCATGCGCGGCGATAGATTTCCAAACTCACCTCGCGCAGTTTTTCTGCCAGTGGCCGGCCCACGCGCGTCGCCGCATCTTCAAACGAAATGTTTTTGTCGTGTCCCTGCGTAGCTTTTGTCGCAGGCGTGAAGATCGGTTCGGGAAGCCGTGCGGACTCCTGCAAACCTGGTGGCAGCGCGATCCCGCAGACTTTGCCGGTGGCTTTGTAGTCCTTCCATCCTGAGCCGGACAGATAGCCGCGCACGACGCACTCGATGGACACCGGCTCAGTCCGTCGTACGACCATGGCGCGGCCCGCAAGCTGCGCCTGGTAGCGCGACAGCTCCTTGGGGAACTCCGTGGCGCTCACGACGTGGTGCGGCACGACTTCGCGCAGCTTCTCGAACCAGAACAGCGAAAGCTGCGTCAGCAGGCGTCCCTTGCCGGGAATGGGAGTTGGCAAGACAACGTCGAATGCCGAAAGACGGTCGGTGGCCACGATCAGCAGGCGGTCGCCGAGATCGTAAAGGTCGCGCACCTTGCCGCGCGAAGCCAACGGCACCTCAGCAAAATGCGTTTCCCAAACAACGGAATTGAATCGCGGCGAAGCCACAGGCGAACGCATCCCCTGAAAGAGGGCAGTATTCTAGCGCGGCGAGAAGGGAAGTCAACGGAGAAGAAAAATGGAACTGAGGAAAATCTCGTGAGTCGCGGTTTCAGTTACAGGGCAAAATATATTGCGCCCCGAAGATTACGGATGCGCCCTTGCCTTGCTATGCGGCGTTCGACGCGGCCTTGGCCGCCGCGGGCTCGTCCCAGCGCACCGAGACCAGCTTCGAGAGGCCCGGCTCCTGCATCGTCACCCCGTAGAGCACGGGAGCCATCTCCATCGTGCGGCGGTTGTGCGTCACGACGATGAACTGCGTCTGCGCGCTCATTTCCGAGACAAGTTGTGTGAAGCGGCCTACGTTGGCCTCGTCCAGCGGCGCGTCCACTTCGTCCAGGATGCAAAAGGGGCTCGGCTGGTAGCGGAAAATCGCGATCAAGCAGTGCCAGAGCCGTCAGCGCTTTTTCGCCGCCACTCAGCAGCAGCACGTTTTGCAGTCGCTTTCCCGGAGGCTGCGCCACGATGTCGATGCCCGCTTCGCCGCTGCTATCCGCCTCGGTCAAGCGCATCTCGCCCGTGCCGCCACCGAAGAGCGTGCGGAACGCGTCAGCGAAGTTGCGGTTAATCACCGCGAACGCCTCCTCGAACTTCTGCCGGGACACCTCGTCGAGTTCCGTGATGGCCTGCTGCGTATCCGTGATGGACTGCATCAGGTCGTCCTTCTCGCGGCAGAGGAACGTGAAGCGCTGCTCGCACTCGTTGTATTCCTCGAGCGCCATCATGTTCACCGGGCCCATGGACTCGACCTTGGCCTTCATCTCCTGATAGTTCGTTTCCGCCGCGGCCAGCTCTTCGCCCGAGAGCAGGGCGGGGAACTCGGCGATCAGATCCTCGGGCTGCGCGTTCAGCTCCGTGACGCAGGTCTGCGCGCAAGTGCTCGCGGTCGGAATCGTTCCGCGCGCGCTCGACTTCGTGTCCGCCACGCTCCTCGCGCAAATCGCCCAGCTTCTGCCGCGAGAGGCGCACCGCGTCATCCACTTCCACGGTGCGCGTGCGAGATTGCTCCCACTCCTTTTCGAGCGAAGCCTTGCGCGTCTCGAGCCGCTGTTTTTCCTCGCGCAGCGATTCCGCCTGCCGCTGCTGCTCGCCGGTGTGCGATTCGAGCTCGTGCCGCTCGCCCTGCAACGCGGCAAGCTGCTCGCGCAGCGAGCCCTCGCGATCCGCCGCCTCGCGGCATTCTACCGCCAGCCGTTCGGCGATCGATTCCGCGCTCGCCAGGCGTTCCGCCAGCGTGGCCGCTTCCGCGCGACGCGCCCCAACTTCCTCCTGGTGCGAGCCAATCTGTTGCCGCAGCGACGCTAGCGTGTCGCTTGCCTCCGCCGACTCGGCTTCCGCGGCCCCTCGCGCGCGCGTGGCCTCCGCATGCTCCGCGAGCGCCTTTTCCGCACGCTGCCGCGCCGCATTCACCTCGCAGCGCAACCGTTCGAGTTCGTTCTGGCGGGTGGTGAGCTCGGTGCTGAGGCGCGCCAGATCGGCGCGGGCCTGATCGCGCAAGTGGGTTGCCGCAACGACATTTTTTTCGGCTTCGACGTGCCGCGCCGAGGCTTCCGTGAGAAATCGCTCCCGTTTGTGCAGCTCTTCGGTCAAGCGCTCGACATCGGCTTGCGCCTCGCTCGTGGCGTGTTCCAGGCGCGCCACGTCCGCATCGAGCGTGCGCATCTCGCGCTTCATCACCAGCGGGCCTGCTTCTGCCGGCCGTCCGCCGCTCACCATGCGGCCCTGGTACGTCGTCCCCTCCGGTGTCACGAAGCAGTACTCCGGATTGCCGCACGCCAACCGCTCCGCTGCCGGCGCCGTTTCGACCAGAAACGCTCCCGCAAGCCGCGGCAGGAATTGCTTCGCCGCAGGCCCGAGCGGGTCGCGAAACTCCACGAGTTGGTCGAGGCGAGAGACCACTTCGGGTTCTGCACGGAAGGGCATCGCCGGCTCGTTCAGCGGGAGGTTCAGCGTGCGCAGCGAATCCACGAAGAACGTCGCCCGCCCGCCCACCTCTTCGCGCAACATCTGGATGCCGGCGCGGGCGTGGTCAAACGTTTCCACGACGACGTATTCGAGTTCATCGCGCAGGAACTGTTCCACCGCGCTTTCGTATTTCTCTTCGACCTCGGCGTAGTCTGCCAGCACGCCCACGGCGTGGAACCCGCGATCGGCACCTTGGCCGTTCGTGGCAAAAAGTTTCTGCACCGCATCGGTGGTGTACGCGCGGTCGTTCAGCACCTGTTCGAGCGAAGAGCGGCGCGCCCGGGCCTCGGCAAGCAGGTCGCGCGTGGAGTTGCAGTGCGAAGTCGCAGCCTGCAGTTCGGTCCGGCGCGCGGCGATGAGGGCCTGTGTTTCGGTGAGTAGCGCCGCAAGCTCTTTCGCCGTCTCGAGGGTGGACTCGAGATGGAGATCCGCGGCTTGTGTGCGGTCGCGATAGGCCAGCGATTCTTCGAGCAGCGCGTGCTCCCACTCCTCGATGCGCCCCAGCGCTTCGGTTTGGTGGGCCAGCGATTGTTCCGCCTGCGCGCGTACCCCGTGCAGCCGCGTCAATTCCTCGCCCAGGCGGCTCGCCGTCTGCCGCAGCTCTTCGATGCGGGATTCGGTCGTCTGCGTCGTGTCCGTGAGCTTCTGCGCACGTGTCACCATCTGCGCCAGGAGCTGCTGCACGCGCAATGTCTCCTCGCGAACCGTGTCCACCGCTTGCTGATGTGCGCGGGAGCGCTCTTCGAGCTGTACCGCCTGCGCGGTGGCCTGCTCGATTTCGAGCTGTGCCTGACGGCTGCGCTCTTCGAGTTCAATCGCGCGCTGCCGGTTGAAGACGATGCGGTTTTCCGCGCGGTCCAGCTCGAGCGCTGTCTGGCCCAGCAGGTTCTGGTTCTGCCGTAACTCGGAGTCCAATTCGTACGTGCGCTGGCTCAGCCGTTCCTGCTCGGTTTCGAGCTCCTGCAGCGCGCGCGTCTGTCGCGTTTCCTCAGCCGTCAGGCCGGCCAGGAGCTGCGTCAGCCGCGTGGCTTCGTTGTCGAGTGCCGTCGCCCTGCTCGCCAGCAGTTGCCGCAGCGCGCCGCGCATCTGCTCGCGGATCTCCGCATATCGCCGCGCCTTCGAGGCTTGCCTTTTCAGCGAAGCGAGCTGCTTTTCGACCTCGACGAGAATGTCGTTCACCCGCGCGAGGTTGATTTTCGACGATTCGAGCTTGGCTTCCGCCAGCCGCCGCTTCGTTTTGTACCTCGTCACGCCCGCGGCTTCTTCGATAATCGCGCGCCGGTCGTTCGGCCTTGAGCTCAGCACCTGGCCGATGCGTCCCTGCTCGATGATAGCGTAGGAATCCGGCCCCAGGCCCATGCCCATGAACAGCTCTTGGATATCGCGCAGCCGCGCCACGCGCCCGTTGATCAGGTATTCGCTTTGCCCGGAACGGTACAGCCGCCGCCCGATCACGACCTCGCCCGGCTTCATGTGCAGGGCGGGTCTTTCCGCTTCGCGCTTGCGGCGAAAGAGTTTATTGTCCTGTGGCTGTTCCGTCGCGCTGGCCTCGCACTCCCCGCCCGCGCCGGCGGATGCATCGCTCGCTGCCTCGGCAGATGGATCTTCTCCTGTTGCGCTCATCTCCGGCGATGCTTCTGTAATCTCAGGATCTGGCGCCTCCGGCCCGCAGCCTCCTGGCTTCTCGGTTCCGTCCGCTGCAGTCACGCCATCCAGCACGAATCGCGCCGCCTCGGAGAGCTCCGGGTCCTCGAGCGTGATCTGCACCTCGGCCATTCCCAGGGGCGGGCGCTTGGCCGTGCCGTTGAAGATGCAGTCGGCCATGCGCTCGGCGCGCAGGGACTTGTGGCTCTGCTCGCCCAGCACCCAGGAAATCGCGTCCACGATGTTCGATTTGCCGCAGCCGTTCGGCCCCACAATGCACGTGAGCCCGCTGCCGCTGAATTTGAGGTGCGTTTTCTCGAAGAAGGACTTGAATCCCACCACTTCGACTTTGCGAAGTTTGAGCAAATGAGCCTCTTCTAGTCCGTTCCTCTGCCGCGGTTTAGCCCGCTGGACGCAGAGAGACAGCTTCGGTTTCCTCGAGTGGAGGCTTTCAGCGACAATAACTCTGGTGGGTCAGTTCGCAGTGGCCCAGCCGCCTGGCGCTATGGATCGGCGGTACGGGAAGGCACGATAGCACAGCGCTGTGGCGCTGTAAAGCGCAGCACCGCCCGATGTGCGTGATGTGCACTGCGCGCGTTCGCGCGCCTCTCCCCCGTCTACTTCAAATGCCCCTCGAACCAGGCCACGATCCGGTTCAGCCGGTCGATCAAATGCTTCTCTTCGTGCAAGCCGTGGCCCTCGCGCGGGTAGACCACAAAATCCGCCTCCACGCCGTAGTGTTTCAGCCCGCGATAAAGTTCCTGGCTCTGCCCGATGGGGTCGGTCACATCGGCGTCTCCCTGGAGGATCAGCGTCGGCGTGCGCGCGTTTTTCAGGTATTTCACAGGTGAACTCTTCATGAAGCCGTCGAGATTCTCGTACGGCACACCGTAGAACCAGCGGTCGTACGACGGCCCGGTTTCCGTGCCGTACTCCGACGCCAGATTGGCAAGCCCCGCCCCGGAAACCGCGGCCTTAAAGCGATTCGTTTGCGTGATGGCCCACTCCGACATGTAGCCGCCGTACGACCACCCGCCGATGCCCAGCCGGTTGGGATCGGCGATGCCCTGCGCGATCACCGCATCCACGCCGGCCATGACGTCCTTGTAGTCCGCGCCGCCCCAGTCGCCGCGGTTCATTTCTACGAACTTTTCCCCGTAGCCGGTCGAGCCGCGAATGTTCGGATAGAGGATGGCGAAGCCGCGCGCGGCAAGCAATTGTCCCCAGGACTCGATCGAATCGCTCCACGCGCCCGTAGGTCCGCCGTGTACGAGCACGATGAGCGGCACCTTAGTTCCGGCTTTGTAGCCCGGCGGTTTGATCAGCGCCGCTTCGATTTCCACTCCGTCGAAACTCTTGTAGCGAAACGTCTCAGGCTTCAACAATGCGAACTGCCGCCAACTCTCGTTGAAACTGGAGACCTTCTCAATCGTTCCGACGCCCTCCCGCACCCAGAGCTCCTCCGGCTCAGTCGAGGTCACACCCACCAGCGCCAGGGATCCGGACTGGTGGAAGTCAAAACCGCGCGGGTTCACTTGCAGTGCGGCAAACGGCTTCACCGAGCCATCATCGGCGATAATGAGGAGCTTGTTCTTGAAGCCATCCTCCGATTGCGCCAGAAGGGTGCCGTCGCGCCGCCATTGGAATTGGCCCACGGGGCGGTCGAGCGACGTCGCAGTGGTGTTTCGAGCGGCACCGCCCGCGACCGGCAGCAGAAACAGATCGTGGGGGCTCGGTCCGTCGCCTCGCGAAGCCACGTAGGCGATCGTCCCGCCATCCGGTGAGACCCGCAGTCCGCCGAATGGCCGCGCCGGCGCTGCGATTTCTGTCATCTTTCCGTCAGCTACCGCAAGCGTGTAAGTCTTATTCCGGTCGTCCTCCGACTCAGGATGATCCGTGGCTGAGACGACGAGGCGTGTGCCATCCGGAAGCCATTCACCCGGACTGATCCGCCAGCGGCCGGACGTCACCTGCCGCACCTTGCCCGAAGCCACATCCAGGAGCCACAGCCGCGCGAGCCGGTCGTCTTTGTCCACCACGCGCGCGTCGTCCTTGTCCTTATCCTTCTTTTCTTCAGCCTCCGTGCGTGGCTCCTGTGCCAGGAACGCGATCTGTTTGCCGTCTGGGGACCACGCGAACCACGAGATCGCGCGCTTGCCTTCGGTGAGCCGGCGCGCTTCGCCCCCGTCAATCGAGATCAGGAAGATCTGGCGGAAATCATCCCGGTCGGAGAGAAATGCCAGCGTCTTCCCGTCGGGCGACCACCGCGGAGCATTCTCACTCTTCGCCGAAGCAGTGAACTGCCGCATTTCGCGCGAGTGCACGCCCATCATCCAGATGTGCTGCGGGCGCGCCGCGGTGCCCTTCACCGGCTCGGTGACCACAAACGCCAGCCGCGCCCCATCCGGCGAAAAATGCAGATCCGAGATGCTGCGCACGTTCAGGATCTGCTCCGGCGTCAGTGGTTTCCCCCGCCTGCTGCCCGCCTGCCTGCGGCGCCGCGAGCAGCGCGCAAGACGCACAAAAAACTGCGATTCGTCGGGTTTTCGTCATGCGAAATGTTCCTCTCGAGAGGAGTGCGTCACTTGTACGGGACCTGCAGAATCTACGTCCTGCCCGGCGTTACGTCAACCGCCACGCACGATTGCCTGCCATCGCCACGGTCGGCTAGAATGCTCCGTTTGCGCAAGCAGCGCTGAAACTCACATGGGCGCGATCCTGTTCCACAATACGCTGACCGGCCGCACCGAGGCGTTCACGCCCCTGCATCCGGGCGAAGTGCGCATATACACCTGCGGCCCCACCGTGTACGACTTCGCCCACATCGGCAATTTCCGCACGTTTGTGTTTCAAGATATTCTGCGGCGCTTTCTCAAGATGAAGGGCTACCGCGTCGTCCAGGTGATGAACCTGACCGACGTGGACGACCGCATCATTCAGAATGCCGCCGCGAAGGGCATCGGCATACGCGAGTACACCGAGCAGTACGTCCAGGCGTTCCTCGACGACCGGCGGACGCTCAACCTCGAGCAGCCCGAGCACATCGTCCGCGCCACCGATCATATCGACGACATGGTGCGGCTCATCCAGCGCCTCACCGAAAAAGGCTTCACCTACACGAGCGAAGGCTCGATCTATTTCCGCATCGCGAAGTTTCCTGACTACGGAAAGCTCTCGAAGATCGATGTCAGCGGCATGCAGACCGGCGCGCGCGTGGACATGGACCGCTACGACAAAGCCGATGCACGCGACTTCGCGCTTTGGAAGGCGCCGAAGCCCGGCGAGCACTTCTGGGAGACGCCCATCGGTCCCGGCCGCCCCGGCTGGCACATCGAATGCTCCGCGATGGCCATGAAGTACCTCGGCGAGACACTCGATATCCACACCGGCGGCGTGGATCTCGCTTTCCCGCATCACGAAAACGAGATCGCGCAGTCGGAAGCGGCCACGGGCAAGCCGTTCGTCCGCTACTGGTTGCACGCCGAGCACCTCATCATCGATCGCGAAAAGATGTCGAAGTCGCTCGGCAACTTTTTCACGCTGCGCGAGCTTTTCGCCCAGGGCCACAAACCTTCCACGCTGCGTTTCCTTCTTGCTTCCGTGCCGTATCGCCGCCAGCTCAATTTCACCGCGGACAGCTTGCAGCAGGCCGCCAGCTCGGTCGAACGGCTGCGCAACTTCGTGGATCGCCTGCGCACTGAAAAATTCCCCGACGGTGCTGCCGCAGGGATGGCCGCGCGTGCGGTTCAAGCCGTCGAGGCTTTCGAGGGAGGCTTGGAAGAAGACTTGAATACGGCGCAAGCGCTCGCCGCCGTGTTCGATCTCGCGCGGGACGTCAATACCTCCATGGATCGCGGCGAATTCCGCCGCTCCGAGGTCGCGCCCATCCTCGCCGCGCTCGAAAAGTTCGACGCCATCTTCGCGGTTTTGAAGGACGACGACGGAGAGAAACTCCGGGCCCTCGGCGGTGCTGCGTCGGCGCCGGGCATCTCGGATCAGGAGATCGAAGCCCTTGTCGCCGAGCGCCAGGCCGCGCGCAAGCGCCGCGACTTTGCCGCCAGCGACCTCATTCGCCAGCAGTTCGCCGAGCGTGGTATCATCCTGGAGGATACCAAGGATGGCGGTGTCCGCTGGAAACGCAAGTGAAGCGTTGCCTGGCCAATTCCGTTCCGCCACACACTCTCCCCTCCCGGGAACGGCCGAACCTCTTCGGCGTCGATTAAGTCTGGTTCCTCCGCCCGCGGTTTTCTCCCGCGGAGGCGCCTCACGAACCTCCTCTTCTCGTCAGGCTCAGTTCTCCGCACTCATTGGCCGCCGAACACGATTCTACGGAGGAAGACATGCCCGAGACCAAGATTGCAGACAAATTGCCCCATCTGATGACCGCCCTACCGGGCCCCCACGCGCGCAAGGTCCTCGAGCGCGACGCCCAGTTCATCTCGCCGTCCTACACGCGTACCTACCCGCTCGTGGCCAAGACCGGCCGCGGCGCCACCGTCGAAGACGTGGACGGCAATGTGTTTCTCGATTTCGCTGCCGGCATCGCCGTCGTGGCCACCGGCCATTGCCATCCCGAAGTTGTGGCCGCAATCCAGAAGCAGGCCGCCGAACTGATCCATATGTCGGGCACCGATTTTTACTACCCGAACCTGGTCGAACTTGCCGAGCGGCTCGCGGCCATCGCGCCCGGCAAAGAGCCGAAGCGCGTTTACTTCGGCAATTCCGGGACCGAAGCCGTCGAGGCGGCGATCAAACTCGCGCGCTACCACACGCACCGCGAGAAGATCATCGCCTTCTACGGTTGCTTCCACGGCCGCACGATGGGTTCGCTCTCGCTCACGGCATCGAAAGCCGTGCAGCGCAAAGGATTCGGCTCGCTTCTCTCCGGTGTATTCCACATGCCGTACCCCTACGCGTACCGCGCCGGCAAATCGCCGGAAGCGTGCTCGGCCGATTGCATCGAGTTCCTCGAGCAGCATCTGTTCAAACGCGTTGTCGCTCCCGAAGACGTCGCCGCAGTATTCATCGAGCCCATCCAGGGCGAAGGCGGTTACGTCCCCGCGCCGAAGGAGTTCTTGACCGAGTTGCAGGGCATCTGCCGGAAGCACGGCATCCTGCTCGTCGCGGATGAAGTGCAGTGCGGGATGGGGCGCACCGGCAAATGGTGGGCCGGCGACCACGCGGGCCTCGAGCCGGACATCATTACCGTGGCCAAGGGCGTCGCTTCCGGCATGCCGCTCGGCGCGATGATTGCGCCTGCGGACGTGATGGATTGGAAGCCCGGGGCGCACGCCTCCACATTTGGCGGCAATCCCGTTTGCATCGCCGCGGCGCTCAAGACCATCGATCTGGTGGAGGCGAAATACCTCGAAAACGCGCGCCGTATGGGGGACTTCATCCTCTCGCGCATTGCTGGCTGGCGCGAGCGGCACAGAAACGTCGGCGATATCCGCGGCAAGGGACTCATGATCGGCATCGAGTTCGTGCGCGATCAGAAAACGCGGGAAAAGGCGCCGGCACTGCGCGACCTCATCGTGGACAAGATGTTCAAGAAAGGCGTGCTGGTCCTTGGGGCGGGCGAGAACACGCTGCGCCTCTCGCCGCCGCTGGTGATCGACGAAGAGCAGGCGGACTTCGCGCTGCGCGCGCTCGACGAATGCATCGCCGAGGCGGAAAAGTCGGTGTAGCGGCCCGCTTCAGCGGGCCATTTGGCTGGGACGCGGAGTAGCGGGCTGAAGCCCGCCGCTACCGAGTCGAGGTTGATCCTTGCCACTGCTGGCGCGCGTCATTTTCGGCGTGGTGAACTGGGCCGCGAGGAAAGGCCTCTCGCCTAAAGAGACTTCTTCCGCGGTGGATCCATCGCGCGCACAGGCCCGGCAGACCGGCATTCGCGGCGAAACGTTTGCTTACTGGTATCTCCGCCGCCACGGCTACATCCTCATCGCGCGCAATTTCACCGTGCCCGGCGTGAAGGGCGAACTCGACCTGGTGGGCTACGACGGATCCGTACTCGCCTTTGTCGAAGTGAAAACGCGCGCCAGTGCTGACAACGATTTCGGCAAGCCCGAAGACGCCGTTACGCCGGACAAGCGCCGCCACCTCTCCCGCATGGCGCGGCATTTCCTGGCGGACCGGCGCATCCCCGAAGCCCAGTGCCGGTTTGACGTGCTGGCCATCGAGAGCCGCCCCGGCGCCCGTCCCGTTGTCCGCCTACACAAAGATGCGTTCGCCGCTAACCATTAGGCCAGACGTCCCCGAAAGCTCACTTGCAGCGGGCGTGAGGGAGAGTAAAATCGTGTTAGACATCATCCCCCGTTCAGAATAGCGGGTGTCGTCAGTCCTTATCGTGGGAGGTTGGTTTGCCCGAACTTCGGAAAGACCCCATCACCGGCCGTTGGGTGATCATCTCCACGGATCGCGCCAAGCGGCCGACGGACTTTGTACGCGAGAGCGTCGAGATCAAAGGCAAGGGCTTCTGTCCCTTCTGCTCCGGCAATGAGGAGAAAACTCCGCCGGAAATTTTGGCTTACGGCCGCAACGGCAGCGGCCCGAATACTCCGGGATGGAGCGTGCGTGTCGTGCCGAACAAATTTCCGGCGCTGGGGATCGAAGGCGATCTCGACCGCCAGGGAGAAGGCCTGTTCGATCGCATGAACGGCGTCGGCGCGCATGAGGTGATCGTGGAAACGCCGAACCATCAGGCCAGCCTGGCCACGCTGTCCGAGAAATCCATCGAGGACGTTCTCTGGGCGTTCCGCGACCGCATGCTGGACCTGAAGAATGACAAGCGCTTTCGCTACGTCCTCATTTTCAAGAACCACGGCGACGCCGCAGGAGCTTCGCTCGAGCATACGCACTCGCAACTGATCGCCTTGCCCATCGTCCCCAAACGCGTCCGCGAAGAGGTGGACCGAGCACGGCATTACTATCAGGAGAAGGAGCGCTGCATTTTCTGCGACATGATCCGCCAGGAAGTGGATACCGGCGTCCGGGTCATCAACGAGAACGACTACTTCATCTCGCTCGCTCCCTACGCGCCGCGTTTCCCGTTCGAGACCTGGATCCTGCCCAAACTGCACGGATCCGCGTTTGAGAACAACCAGAGCCCCGTCTATTCCAACCTGGCGCGATTGCTGAAAGACAATCTGATGCGCATCGACACTGTTCTCGACCGGCCCGCGTACAACCTCATGATTCACACCTCGCCGATCGGCGAGGAAACCAACGAGCACTACCACTGGCACATCGAGATCATGCCCAAGCTCACCAAGGTCGCCGGATTTGAGTGGGGCACGGGTTTCTACATCTGTCCTACGCCGCCGGAGGAGTCCGCGCGGTTCCTCCGCGAGGCGCAGGTCTCCGCCGCTCACGACTGAACGCGCGAGCCTCCGCCCTGACAACTCTCTGAGGTTTGGCTATACTGGGTCAGACCGAGGCGCGGTACCCAAGTGGCCCAAGGGAGAGGTCTGCAAAACCTCCATTCGTGGGTTCAAATCCCACCCGCGCCTCCAGCTCTTCACTCGCTCCTTCGGTCTCGTGGAGGCTGTCCGGCCTTCCCCGCCATCCGGCCGTTAGTCTCCCAACGCACATTACTTTATGAGCCTCGGCGCGGTTCGCAAACATCAGGGTAAACTCCAGCCATTTCCGATGCCAGCCAAGTTGTATCAGCCTGATACACCCTTGCCGATTGCGGCACACTCGCCCGAGACAGGGCATCTTCGGGCGCGTTAGGTCTTTCGTAAGTGCCAGATAAAAAACATGTTAGATGGGCAGTTTCGG
This sequence comes from uncultured Acidobacteriota bacterium, assembly GCA_963739275.1. GTDB lineage: Bacteria > Acidobacteriota > Terriglobia > Acidiferrales > UBA7541 > JBGQGH01. The sequence continues at coordinate 62,038 of CAVTZX010000048.1, read as the reverse complement.
CTGCGTGTGGTGCCTGAGGTGCCCAGAAATCAGCGGCCAGCCGCTTCACTGGGGTGTGCCCCGCAGCCACCTCAAAGACCGGTCTGCGGGAAAAGACGTCGGAAATGGACGAAACACCCAACTCCGGAGCACCCAGGCTCAGCTCCTTCACCTCTCTCTCTGGAGTGAGGTGGTTTCTCCTCTTTGCTCTCGCACTGAGTCCATTTCCCTCACCGGCCGGGACACCCGCGCAGATGACGCTCAGCGATTCGCAAGTGAAGGCGGTGTTCCTCTACAACCTCGCCCAGTTCACCGACTGGCCAGCAGACCGTTTTTCAAGCCCTCAAGCGCCACTGGTCCTGTGCGTGGTGGGAGATGACCGGATCCTCTTCGAGTTCGAGCGCATGATTGCGGGAAGATCGATCAATGGCCGGGAACTGCGCTTCCGCAAGTACAGTCGCGGACAGGACGCCCGGGACTGCCAGATTCTATTTTTCGGTGCGGCAGGACGAAAAGAGCTCCCGGCGTTGTTGCAGAACGTGCGGGGTGCCAGTGTCCTCACCGTCAGTGACGCGGATGATTTTACGGAGACGGGCGGCGCAGTTCGCGTTTTGATCGTGGAGCAGCACGTGCGTTTCGAGATCAATCAGGAAGCTGTCACGCAGGCGCACCTGAAAATCAGCTCAAAACTCCTGAGCTTAACGCGCATCTCGCTGGCGGACCGGCGTCCTGGAGGAAACTGAGATGGGAGCGTTTCGATACGTTTCCATTCGTCACAAGCTGGTCACCATCACGGTGGTGGTTTCCACCGTCACGCTTCTGTTCGCCGGCGCGGTCTACGCAGTGTATGACCTGTATAACTTCCGCCGTGGGAGAGCTGAGGAGCTCTCGATCATGGCGGAGATCATTGGGTCTCACAGCACGGCGGCACTGACTTTCAACGATCCCGAAGCGGCACGAGAGATTCTGGAAGCACTGAAGGCCAAGAAGGAAATCACCTCCGCCTGCATTCTCACTCCTGACGGCCGCACCCTTGCCGTATATTCGCTCAAGGCACAAGAACAACGCTGCCCGGTGGCGTCATCCCCCCTCGAATCCGTCGTCTTTGGTCATCACCGCATGATCCTGAATCACGCCATCCATCTCGACGGTGAACAGATCGGCGTTGTTTATCTTGAGGCCGATGATTCCCAGCTCTATGATCGCCTCGCGCGCTGTGGAACCACATTTCTCTTCGTCCTACTCGGCGCGTCTCTGATGTCCTTTGTGCTTTCCTCCCGGATGCAGCGCTCGATTTCCGATCCCCTCCGGGAACTGGCCTGGATCGCCAAGATGGTCAGCATTCACAAGAACTTCTCCATCCGTGCCGCGAAGCGCACGCACGACGAGACCGGCCTGTTAATCGACGGCTTCAATGAGATGCTTACTCAGATCGAGGCCCGGGACGAGGCTCTCCGCAAGGCCAATGAAGAGCTGGAACAGCGCGTCTTGGACCGCACCCAGGCTCTGGAAATTGAAATCGCCGAACGCAAGCGCACCGAACAAAAGTTGGATGAGCGCACTGCCTACCTCGACGCCCTGATTCAGACCAGTCCCATTCCCATCCGTGCGTCGGATTCCCAGGGGAATGTCCGATTTTGCAATCCCGCGTTCGAACGGCTCTTCCAATACCGCCAAGACGAAATCCTGGGGATGGACTTGGATCGCTTGATTGCCTCGCCGGAGAGGCTGGCTGAGGCTCGTGAGATTACCGCGCGAGCCTACGCCGGAGAGACCGTGCACCATACGACCCAGCGTTGCCGGAAGGACGGGACGCCGGTGGATGTGGAGCTCCATGCCAGTTCTCTGCGGGTGCGCGGTGAATTCGTGGGCGGCTTCGCCTTTTACCAGGACATCACGGATCGCAAACGCGCGGAAGAGGCGTTAAAGCAAAGCGAGCAATGGCTGAGCGAGGTCTTCAACGCGTCCCGCGACGGGATTCTTGTGGCCACCGCCGAGAAAGTTGTCTTCTGCAACCGGGCCCTTGCTCAATTGCTCGGCTACGACAATCCCTCCGAGATGGCGGGCAAACCAAACTCCCTGTTCCTGGCGCCGGGGGAGGCCGCGCGAGTACTGGAATTGGCTGCCCAGCTCTTGCAGGGTCTGCCCGTGGACCAGCCAACCGAAATCAGGGGGCTGCGCAAGGACGGCACGACACTCGACCTCGAGGCCTCAACGTCCACTGCGGAAATCGCCGGTCAGAGATTCCTGATCGTGCTGCTCCGTGACGTCAGCCAGCGGAAGCAGGCGGAACTCGAACTACAGCGCGCCAAAGAAGCGGCCGAAGCGGCAAGCCAGGCGAAGAGTGAATTCGTCGCCAATATGAGCCATGAAATCCGGACGCCGCTGAACGGTGTCATTGGCATGACCCAGCTCGCCCTCGATACCGAACTCACGAGTCAGCAGCGCGAATACTTAACCCTAGCTCAGAATTCAGCTGAGAGCCTGCTCCGGGTGATCAACGACATCCTGGATTTCTCGAAGATCGAAGCGGGCAAGCTGGACCTCGACCCCGTGGATTTCCGGTTGCACAAGGTCATCGGAGAGTCGCTCAAGACTCTAGCCGTCCGGGCGCACCAGAAAGGGCTGGAACTTTCCTGTCAGATAGCCCCCGATGTGCCCGACGCGCTCAGGGGCGATTCGGGGCGCCTAAAACAGCTCATCTTCAATCTGGTCGGCAATGCGCTCAAGTTTACGGACCGCGGCGAGGTCAACTTTCAGGTCAAGGTGGAGTCAAAGGATGTTGCCTTATCTACCTTGCATTTCATCGTGTCGGATACCGGCGTCGGGATCGATCCCGAGAAGCAGAAGCTGATCTTCGAGCCCTTCTCCCAAGCCGACGGGACCACAGCCCGTCGCTTCGGGGGCACCGGATTGGGGCTCACCATTTCCCAGCGACTCGTCGAGATGATGGGCGGAGACATTTGGGTGGAGAGTGAACCGGGAAAGGGAACCGCCTTCCACTTCACGGCCAGATTCGAGCCCGCCGAATCGCCGCAGGCCGATGAAGTGAAGCTCCCCGTCGAAGCGCTCCAAGACATCCGCGTCCTGGTTGTGGACGACAACTCGACGAACCGGCTCATCCTGCAGGAAATGCTCACTCGCTGGCGGATGATCCCGCAGCTTGCGGAGGGCGGACGGGAGGCGCTGCGTGCGGTCGCCGATGCCCAGGCCGGGAACCTGACATTTCCGTTGGTCATTCTGGATGCACGCATGCCTGAAATGGACGGATTTGCCGTGGCTTGCGAGTTGCGGCGAGCCCCCGCGTTCGCCAGCGCCGTCATCCTGATGCTGACCTCGGATCGCCAGCCCGAAGATGCGGCGCGATGCCGCGAAGCCGGCATCACGGTCCAAATAACCAAGCCGGTCCTGGAGGCGGAACTCCTCCAATCCGTTCTGCTCGCCTTAGGCAAACAACTTCCCGTGCGGCAGAGGGAGAGCACGGAGCCAGCGGCTTCTAGGGAACATCCTGTGCGGCCGCTCCGCATTCTGCTGGCGGAGGACAACGCCGTGAACCGGCAACTTGCCGTCCAGTTGCTCGAGAAGAGGGGACACACGGTGGACGTGGCGGGCGATGGCCGCGAAGTCTTGCAGGTTCTGGACGCCATCGGGCAGGACACCCTGGACGTGGTCCTGATGGACGTGCAGATGCCCGAGCTCGATGGTCTTGAAGCGACCCGGATGATCCGGAACAGAGAGACGCAAAGCGGAGGTCACTTGCCGATTATCGCCCTGACCGCCCATGCCCTGAAGCGCGATCGGGAACGATGTTTCGCTGCGGGAATGGATGGCTACGTCACCAAGCCGCTGCGAGCGGAGGAGATGTTCCGCGAAATCGCGCGATGTCAGGCGCAGTACCGCCCGGCCAAAGCGCCGCTGGCCGCGGCCCGGATCGAAGGGCCGAAACCTTTCACGGGGCGCAACGGCGAGGCGAAAGTGCTCGACCGGCAAGCCCTGCTGGATCACGTTGAAGGAGACACGCAACTGCTCGCCGAACTCGTCCGGCTTTTCGTGCAGGACTTCCCGCGACAACTCACCGCGTTGCGAGCCGCCGCACAGCGCGGGGATGCGGCCGCTTTCGCGCACGAGGCCCATACCATCAAAGGCACGCTGGGCAGCTTTGCCGCGCCGGATGCCTACGCGGAAGCGCTCGCCCTCGAGAAGATGGGCCGCGAAGAAAATCTTGCCCATGCAGCAGAAGCCTGCGAACGACTGGATCGAAAAATCGGGATATTGAAGCCGTTGCTGCTGGAAGTTTCTTGTGAGGTGTGCAAATGAGGGTCTTGATCGCCGAAGATGATGCCGTGATCCGGCGCCTGTTGGAATCTTTCCTGTCGCGTTGGGGCTACGAGGTCGTCACGGCGTTGGATGGGGGCCGCGCCTGGGAGATCCTCCAGGGTGAGGAGGCTCCGCGGCTCGCACTCCTCGATTGGGTGATGCCCGTCAGGGAGGGCCCGGACATTTGCCGTGCCTTGCGGAGCCGCCGTTCTGAGACTTACACCTACGTCTTGCTGCTCACCTCGCGCGACGACCGCCGCGATGTGCTCGAAGGTTTGGAATCCGGCGCCGACGATTACCTGACCAAACCTTTCCATCCGGAGGAGCTGCGCGCGCGGCTGCGCGCGGGCACGAGAATCCTCGATCTCGAGAACAGCCTCCTCGAAGCGCGGGAAGTCCTGCGCTTCAAAGCCTTGCATGACCCCTTGACCGAGCTGTGGAATCACAGCGCCATCCTCGAGCGGCTCGAACAGGAGCTCGCACGCTCGCGCCGCGAAAAGAGTTCGCTGGGCGTCATTCTCCTCGATGTAGATCACTTCAAGAACATCAATGACGTCCACGGGCACGTGGCCGGGGATCAGGTGCTCCAGGAAATCAGCCGGCGCATGCTTTCTTCCGTCCGCTCGTATGACGGCGTTGGACGCTATGGCGGTGAAGAGTTCATGGTTCTGCTGCCGTCTTGCGATGGGGCCGCTTCCCGCGAGAAGGCCGAACAAATCCGTTCCGCGATTGCCGAGTGGCCCATCCAGACTACCGAGGGGCAGGTCCATGCCACAGTGAGCCTGGGCGTCCTGGCCAGCGTGTCGTGGCCGCAAGCGGACCCGGTCGTAGTTCTCCGCGCGGCTGACTCCGCCCTCTATCAGGCCAAGGCCGCCGGACGCAACTGTACCGTGGTCGCCGAACCGCAGGAGTCCTTGGGTATGCGCGGCCATTCCGAGGATTTCCTGGCCGTTTTGGCGCCCAACTCGCACAATTAGTCGTTACAGAAGCGTCGGTTCTTCCACAACCGCGGCGGCCGGTTTGCACACTGCTCCCGCTCTCCGGTATGCTTGTTCGTGAGCAAGCCCCATCCCATCGCTCTGGAATTGAGGAGGCACCATGCAGTCTGTGGTTTCCCGAAGGGTACGTCTGTATCTTCTTGTGGGGTTGACACTGATGGCCGCCGGATCGCTGTTCGCCGCTTCCAGTCTCTTTGAGTTCACGCTCCCGTCGATTGATGGCAAGCCCATGCCGCTGGCGGCTTACAAGGGCAAGGTGATTCTCGTCGTAAACGTCGCCAGCCGGTGCGGGTTCACACCCCAGTACTCGGCGCTCGAGTCCATCTATGAGAGGTACAAGGACCAAGGCTTCGTAGTCCTGGGATTCCCGGCCAACAATTTCGGTGGCCAGGAGCCGGGGACGAACGCCGAGATCAAGACCTTTTGCACCACCAAATACAACGTGACCTTCCCGATCTACGGCAAGATCTCGGTGAAGGGCGACGACCAAGCGCCCCTTTATGCCTATCTGACCAGGGACGCCAATCCGGCGGTCGCGGGAGACATCAAGTGGAACTTCACGAAGTTTCTCGTGGACCGCAACGGCAACGTGGTGCAGCGCTTCGAGCCCAAGGTCACCCCGGATTCCTCCGAGATGACCTCGGCGATCGAAAAGCTGCTGGCCGCGAAATGAACGCTGCCTTCGCCGGCGCCGCTTGTTTGCGCCGGGCAGAACATGGATGATTTTTCTGAGGCTCTCCCCTCGCAGGAGAGCCTCAGCCGTTTCTGGCAATGCCTAAGCCGATTCTGCGGTTGTGAGCTCTTCTTCAGGCAGACCGATGGCCGCGCGGCGCCTGCGGCGTCCATCCATCCACTCGGCGAGCCTCCAGACGAGCAGCACGGTCACCATGGCCGCGTATTGCAGCGGCTTGCGCACGTCGGACTTCACCAGCCAGTAGTAGTGGACTACCCCGGCGATTGCGCTCACATAGATCGCGCGGTGCAGGAGTTGCCAGCGTTTGCCGCCGAGCCGGCGGATCCAACCCGCCGTCGAAGTGAGTGCCAGCGGAATCATTAGCACGAATGCGGTGAACCCCGCGGTGATGAACGGCCGCCGGGAAACGTCCTTCCAGATCTCGTGCAGGTCGAAGAACCGGTCGAGCCAGAGATAGGTGGTGAGATGCAGGCAGCCGTAGAAGAATGCGTAGAGGCCGGTCATGCGGCGGTAGCGAATCAGGGCCGGCCATCCAAGCAGCTTGCGGAACGGAGTAATGGCCAGCGTGATGATGAGGAAACGGATCGTCCAGTCACCAAGGGTGTGTTCCACAAACGTAGCGGGATCTGCGCTGAGGCCGTTCTGAAAACCGCGCCGGGCCAGATTCCCGATGGGAACAAGGCATAGCAGAAACACGACCACCTTTAGCCACTTGCTGCTGAGAAGGGAATTCATCCGGTGCGCTCAGTAATATTTTTTCAGATCCATGCCGCTGTATAGGCCGGCCACTTGGTCGGCGTATCCGTTGAACATCTGCGTGCGAATTCTGTGGAAAACGTCCGCCAGCCGGCGTTCGGTGGTCTGGTTCCAGCCGTTATCCACGTTTGGATTCACGTTGGAATAGAAGCCATACATGGGCGGGTTGGCGATATTCCAGGTGGTGGGCGGCTGGTCTTTGACGAAGCGGATCTTCACGAGCGACTTGATGCTCTTGAAGCCGTATTTCCAGGGCAGGACCATGCGCACCGGCGCGCCGTCCTGATTGGGCAGGGTCTCGCCGTACATCCCCACGCAGAGCAGGGCCAGCGGGTGCATGGCTTCATCCAGGCGGAGTCCTTCGACGTAAGGCAGAGGAATCCCGCTCGATGCGCCTTCCGGCATCTGTCTTGGATCGTAGTAGCTCTCAAACGCGACGTACCGCGCCTTTGGCGTGGGCTCGACGCGTTTGATGATCTCGTTGAAGGAATAACCGATCCAGGGAACGACGATGGACCATCCCTCGACGCAGCGGTGGCGGTAGATGCGCTCCTCGAGCGGCGCGAGCTTCAGAATTTCGTCCATAGAGAGCTTGAGTGTCTTCTTGACCTCGCCCTCGACGGAAACCGTCCAGGGTGAGGTGCGGAAGTTCTTCGCGTTACGCGCGGGATCGCTCTTGTCCGTGCCGAACTCGTAGAAGTTGTTGTAGTGCGTGACGGAATCATAGGGAGTCTGCGGCTCGCTGGTGCTCAGTTGACTTTTCGCCGCGACGTTGAGTTTGGTTGTGCCCAGGATCGGAGCATGGGGGAGAAACAAGTTCAATGTGCCCCGGCCGGCGTACACGGCGCCGCCGGCTATTGTCAGGCCAAAGAGGAAATTGCGCCGGTTGATGTACACCTTCTTCGGCGTAACGTCCGAGTAGGTCAGATCGGGGGCTTTCTTGGTGAGCATCAGTTCTCTCCGCCTGCAATCACGCGCGACGATCCATTTCGAGTATACGAAGTATTGGATGCGATGGATGTGGCTCGCGGACCTGAAACCGCGCAAGGCTGTTGATAGCCGATAGTTGACCGTCGATATGAAGAGCCGGGAAGCTGACCATAACTGGCCCCCACCCACCTATTTTCGTAACTGCGGATTCTACGGCGCTTACCGGCGCGATTTTCGTAACTGCGGATTCTAAAGGGCTTAGAGCCTGGCGGGCGACCTGCGGCCGACGACCGGCGACCTTCGCCCCGCGAATCTTGCGCCGTAAGTTGTAATGGGCGGACCGAGCGCACGCGCCAGCACCCGCTGGACGCGGCTGAGCGGAACTCAAGGCGGAATGAGACGGGCGCATGTAGCCTCTCATTCCAGTGTACAACGGGCGTCAAGCGCTGGAGGGGGCTGGAGGTTCGAGGTTTGAAGTTAGAGGGCAGAAGGCAGAAGGCAGAAGACGGAAGACGGAGGTCTGACCCTTCGGCTATGCCCTCCCTCCGCTCTCACCCGACTGCTGCATCTCGGTGCATTCTGTCCGCTGATCTCCAGCTCAATTCAGCTCAGGGCAGGGGATGGCGTGGGCCGTGGTAGATTCTCGGCCACGATGGGAGGCAAAGGCTTTCGGGTCGCGCTGCTGTTGGCGGCGTGTCTCTTCCCCGCCTCAGGCAAACGTGGAGTCCTATCCGGAGTACGCTGAATTAGATGCAATGGATGACCCGGAGAACCACGAATCATCTCCCATCCAGCATGCGCGTCGAACAGGCCTGCCGCGCGTCAGAACTCGGGTAAAATGGAAGTTTCCAGCCCGAGGAGCAGTTGATGATGGTTTCTTCCGGCAGGCATTGCACATTGGTCGGGCCGCGCGCACCTCTCTTGGCATACCTCGCCGCGGCGGCCGGCATAGGTTGGGTCGCTTATGGCTGCGGCGCCACCGGGAGCATCGCCCCCGCACCGACGGCAACTCCTCCGTCTCCGCTTCAACTCGAACTCGTCACCGTCGCCACCGGGCTGACCAGCCCGGTCGATTTGCAGCAGCCGAACGACGGCACGGGGCGCCTGTTCGTCGTTGAGCAGGCGGGCCAGATCCGCCTGGTGCAGAACGGAGCCGTGGTTTCGACGCCATACCTCGACATCACGTCCAGTGTCGAATCCGGCGGCGAGGAAGGCTTACTTGGCCTCGCCTTCCACCCGAACTTCCGGCAGAACCTGCGATTCTTTGTCCACTTTACGCGGCGCGTCGCCGGCGTTATCCAGCATGTGATCGCCGAATACCATCAGTCCGCGGCGAATGCCAGCGTTGCCGATCCAACCGAGCGCATCATCCTCGTCGTCCCAAAGACTCCGACGAACCAGAGCAATCACAATTCCGGACAGCTGGTCTTTGGCCCCGATGGAATGTTGTACGCGGGCTTTGGCGATGGCGGGGGCGGGGGCGATGTCGATAACAACGCGCAAAACCCAAACACGCTGCTCGGCAAGTTGATTCGCATTGACCTTGACACACCTCCGCCGAGCGGACAGAACTACGCCGTGCCTATCGACAATCCGTTCCTAGCGCGGCCTGCACCGGCGAACACAATCTGGGCGGACGGCTTCCGGAATCCGTGGCGGTTCTCGTTCGATTTGGGGACGTTTCCGGCGAAGCTGTTCGTCGCCGACGTAGGGCAAGGCGCATGGGAGGAAGTGGACATCGTCACGCGCGGAGCGAATTACGGGTGGCACATTATGGAGGGCACGCACTGCTTCAATCCTTCTACAGGTTGTCCGACCGCAGGTCTGACCATGCCCATCTTCGAATACAGCCACGCCGCGGGGGACGATTCCATCACCGGAGGTTTCGTCTACCGCGGCTCACGCATTCCGCAGTTCGTGGGGACGTACGTCTTCGGCGACTTCATCAGTGGCCGCATTTGGGGGCTCACGGAGGATGTTTCAGGGAATTGGTCGCGGAGCGATCTGTTCCAACTCGGCGCCAACACCCTCTCCTCGTTCGGCCAGGACCAACTCGGCGAACTCTACGTCTTGAATTACGCCACCGGGGCCGTCCTCCACATCCACCAGGTCGGTACCCCCTGACGATCTACTCGCCATGCGCCAGATTCTCTCATGATAGACTGCGCGCGGTTGGACATGCGTTTTCGACTCCTAGCTCCCGCGATCTTGCTGTCGGCTTGTCTTATTCCCGCTTCCGCGGCAGAAGACTACACGCTCTACGAACTGCTAGAACCCGATTCGCATCAGTTTGCGATCACCTATGACACGACGGCGACTCGCGAGGGCGGGCTCTTCTATCTGAATCCTATCCGGCCGGGCTCGGTGGCCACGAAGGAAAGCGTGGTCGAGCTCAGCACCGGAAAACAGCTCAAGTTCGAAGTGGTGACCGGCAAAGACGCCAATGCCGACGCCCTGGTTTCCCCGCGCGCGGCCGATGATGCGCTCTTCCTCAAAGTCCACCTACCGGGGCCGGTGCCCAAGGGCGGCGAGACGCGCATCCGCATCAATAAGACTTACACCGACGCGGCTTCGTACTACCTGAAAGACGGTCAGCTCGTCTTCGAGCGGCCGCTGGGCATCAAGCGCAACGTCGTGGTCCTGCCGAAGGGTTGGGAGCTAGTGGGCTGCGCATCGCCGGGCATCGTTTCGGCGCAGCCCGATGGCCGCGTGCGCGTCAGCTTCTTGAACGACCGCGACGACCAGTTGCCCGTGCGCATCATCGCGCGGAGGCTGCCGTGACGCGCGCGCTTCGTCTTGCGGGGGTGGCCGCGCTGCTTGCGCTGCCGCTGGGCGCGGCAGCGCAGTTCCATCGCGCCGAACAGGACCGCGAAATCAGTTACTGGCTGCTCGATCCCGCGTCGCACCAGTTTTTCATCTCGCACGACTTCACCGTGGTGCGCGTAGGGCAGAAATACGTGCACAGCTTTGTGCGTAGGGGCAGCGCCGTCGCTCCCGACTCGAAGATGTTCGACCTCGACACGGGCAAACAGTTGAAGACCTACATCGTCACCGGGAAAGAAGTGAACGCGCTCGGCTACTACTCAAACCCGACCGTGCCCGATTCGGTCGTGGTGCAAGGCGACCTTGAGCACGCCATCGGCGAGGGCCAGTCCGTGCGCATACGCGTGCAGGAGACCTACACCGACCCGGTCGGCTACACCGTTGCGAACGGCGAGCTGGTCTGGACTGGTCCGGAACTGGTCTGGAAACGGACGCTGGGCCGCCCGGTCAACCGCGTCACGCTGCCCGCCGGGTGGATGCTTACGTCGTGCAACACGCCCGCGGTGATCACGCTCGACGCCGAGGGGCGCGTCGCGCTGCGCTTCACGAACATCCGCAACGACGAACTCTCCGTCGAAATCAAGGCGCGCCGCCGGCCCACTCCTCAATAGTTGGCACCGCCGCTGCGCCTCACGCTCGAAACGGCCTCAAGTGTGCCGGCAGCACGCAGGTCAAACCTTGCGGCCCTCGGCTGCGGCACGGAGGGCAGCAAGTGTGGGAGTGAGTTTGACCTCAGCGAGGCGCCGCACGCGCAGGGAGTAAAGGTCGTCCCGCTCGATTTCGGCGAGACCCTTCAGTGCGGCGTCAAGATCATCCTGGACAGAAAGAAAGCGGCCGGAGAGCGTATCGTACCTTCCCGAAGCCAGAGCGAGAATGAACTGGGCGGGGCGATCGACCGGCACGGTCAGGCCCTCGTCGAAGAGCCGCCGGAACCAGGGCAGCCATTTCTTGCCTTCTACGGAATTCAGAGCGTGTTCCGCCATCGCCGTGCGCACGTTGCCCGGCGCGATTGAGAAGACGGCAATTCCGTGAGGCCTTGTTTCCGCAGCGAGCGTTTCGGAATACCGGATGAGCGCCGTCTTGGCGGCAACGTAACTGGAGAGATGAGCGATGGGGAATGCACCGGCGCCGCTCGAAACATTAATGATGCGTCCGCGGCGGCGGGACACCATCCCCGGCAGGACGGCGGCGGCGCACAGGAGCGGCCCGCGAAGATTGACTTCCATCGCCCGCCACCAGTCGTCCGGATCGCACTCCCAGAGCGGGCCGAGAGGGCCCTGGGCCCCGGCATTGTTGACGAGCAGGTCCACGGGGCCAACGGCGCGCTCGATCTCCGCGAAGGCCTGACGCACTCCGGGAGCGTCGGTCACATCGAGGGGAAACGCCCGGGCGCGGCCGCCGCCTTGTTTAATGAGTGCCACGGTTTCAGCGAGCTCATGTGCGGAGCGGGCCATCACGGCCACGGTGGCTCCGGCTGCGGCGAGCGCCTGCGCGGTGGCGCGTCCGATCCCGCGCCCGCCACCGGTGACGGCGGCAACTTGGCTTTTCAGATCGATTGACTCCATGTGGATCTCCGCGTTCACTTGCAGTTGACGTTTCTCAGCGCGGGAATATTACCGGTATTCTCTCGATTTTTGCTTTCAAATATCGGACGATTCAAGGCGCGCGAAATGTTTGCTGACCGCACAGACTGGGACCTCACGCCGAACCGACTGAGCGAGGCGCTGGCGCGGCATCGCGCCGCGGGCAGGCCTTTGCTGGATCTGACGGCGTCGAATCCGACGACTTGCGGATTCGACTACGACCAGCAGGCAATCCTCGGGGCTCTCGCCAACCCCGGCGCGCTCCGCTACGCACCCGATCCGAAGGGGCTCGAGTCCGCACGCAAGGCGGTGTGCGCCTACTACGCGGAACGCGGCGACGAGATCGGCGCGGACGACCTGATTCTCACCAGCAGCACGAGCGAAGCCTACTCCTTCGTGTTTCGCACAATTTGCAATCCCGGGGATGAGGTGCTGGTCCCGGAACCGAGTTACCCGCTGTTCGGTTATCTCGCCGGTCTGCAGGACGTGAAGCTGGTCCGCTATCCGCTGGTGTATGAGCGCGGCTGGCAGATCGATATTCCTGCACTGGAGCGCGCGATGACGGCGCGCACCCGCGGCGTCATCGTCGTGCATCCAAACAATCCCACGGGACATTTCTGCAAGCCGGAGGAGGCCGCCCGGCTGAGTGAGATGTGTTCCGCGCGCCCAATGGCACTGATCGCGGACGAAGTGTTCCTGGATTTCGCGCTGGGTGAGAAACGGGCGCTCAGTTTTGCTGCGAATGCGGGGGCGCTCACGTTCACGTTGAGCGGCCTATCGAAAATTTCCGGGCTGCCGCAGATGAAGGCGGCCTGGGTAGTCGTCGGCGGACTCGAGCCCCTGAAGACGCCGGCGCTGGCGCGTCTCGAAGTGATTGCCGATACGTTTCTGTCTGTGAATACGCCGGCTCAACTCGCTCTGCCGGTTTTTTTGGAACAGCGTCACGCATTCCGGCAGCAACTGATGACCCGCGTGCGCCGGAACCTGGGCGAACTCGACCGGCAACTGGCGGGTTGCCAGTCGTGCAACCGCCTGGAACTGGAAGGCGGATGGTACGCTGTGCTGCGTGTGCCGGCGACGCGTTCGGATGAAGCGCTGGCTATCGAGCTGCTCCGGTCGAAAGGTGTCTACGTTCATCCGGGGCACTTCTACGACTTCCCCGTGGAGGGATACCTGGTGGCCAGCTTGATTGTGCGCGAGCGGGAATTCGGGGAAGGGATTCGCCGGATCGTCTCGATGTTTTGAGAGGGTCGAGGACGCGGCCTATTCTGGCTTCCAAAATGCAAGCCGTGGGTACAATCATTCGGCACGAATTACAGATGAAGATTCTCAGAAAAATGCCGGCAGCGCCTTGGCGCATGGACGAAACGCCGGTGCGGGTTCCCGTCCGTCCCGAGTCAGCCAGAATTGGGCCGGGCGGATTACTCATACCGAGCGTTCTGCTTCTCCTCGCCCCGTTTTTTGTCGGGAGCGCCCTGGCTCAGGATGAGCCGGGCCGGCTCCTCAGGAACTGCTGCCTCGGCGCCCAGCTCACGGCAGCGCACGCGCCGCCATCCGCGCCGGAGGGACGCAGGGTGGCGATTCTTCCGCGTATCGGCCCGGCTATGGGCGCGTCCAGCATGGGCGAGCCATGGCTGACTAGCTCGCCGAGCTTCCTCGACCTCGGCCTCCCGCAATCGAGCCCCGCGCTGGCGGATTCCGGCGGGGGCGGCCCTGTGATCCGCAGCATCGCTCGCCCGGAGTCGACCCGGTACAACTGGACCGGATTAGTGCGCGACTCTGCCTTTTTCCTGGCGTACGAGCATGCCTTCCGCTTCGGGATGCAGCCCAACACTCGCGCGGAACTCAAAGGCCCGTTCTTCAAGGACTGGTTCCAGAGCGTTTCGCATCTCCGCGGCTGGCGCGACGGCGACAACTTCATGACCAACTACATCGGGCATCCCATGCAGGGCGGAGTCTGCAGCTTCATCTACCTCCAAAACGATCCCCGGGCCCGGCGGCTGGTGTTCGGGTCAGGAAGGGACTACTGGAAGAGCCGCTTCAAGGCCATGCTCTTCTCCACGATTTACAGCGTGCAGTTCGAGATCGGGCCGATCGGCGAGTCTTCGCTTGGCAACGTGGGCTTGAAGGCCAAGCCGGAGTCTGTGCACCCCCAAGCGTGGGTGGATCTCGTGATCACCCCGACGGTTGGAATGGTCTGGCTGCTCGGTGAGGAGGCGCTGGATCGCTACTTCATCGCGCGCTTCGAGGAGCGGCTGAAATTTCGGATTCCTCGGATGATCCTGCGAGGCCTATTGAATCCCAGCCGCAGTTACGCCAACATGGTGCGATTCAAGCAGCCATGGTATCGCGACTCGCGGCACGGCGACGCCACCTGGTAGGTTCGCGCACCCCTCAGAGGAGAAGGTTCAGGACCACGAGACCAAAGTCGCTTGGCGCGGAGGGTGATACGGCACTCTTTTCTGCGTCATAAGAACCAACCTCCGCCATCTTTCGCCAACGAGAGACTTTTTCCCTGGTCCTATGTATTGCAATGAAAGGACTTAGACGTAGAACCACCTATGCTCCTCGCTTGGAACGCACGGTGCTCTTTTCTCCGGGGAGGTTGTCCTTATGGCGCGCCATGGAACGCTGGAGGCGCCCCCAGAAGGGGACGCGGCTCCACAAGCCCCAGAACCGAGGCGCGAGGCTCCGGTCCCCAGAAAGCCCAGCGCTCGCCCTCTTCACCGGACTGAACTATTTTCCGAAGCCCTGCTGGATATGAGCCCGACGCGTCCCCAAAACCGGACGCTCGACGTCACCGCCTCGCTTGTAATCCACCTCGCCCTGTTGACGGTCGTGGTTCTCCTGCCTCTCATCTACACCGAGGCGCTAGACCTGAAGGCGTTTACGCAGACCATGCTGGTTGCACCTCCTCCGCCGCCCCCCCCACCACCGCCGCCTTCCCCGGTCGTCGTCAGAGTTGCGCCGACCCCCAAGAGATTTCTCACCGCGGCAGGAAAACTCTGGGCCCCCAGCGCCATCCCTGAGAAGGTGGCCATGATCAAAGAGGAGCCTCTGCCTCCAGAGGTCAACCCCGGCGGAGGGGTCCCAGGTGGTGTCCCGGGGGGTATCCCCGGCGGCCAGCAGGGAGGAGTCCTGGGCGGAATCCTCTCCGGTCTGCCGCAATCGAATCCCGCAGCACTGCCCATACCGCCGAGGCCGGCACCCAGGGCTCCCGTGCGGGTTGGCGGACTGGTGAAGCCTCCCCGTCCGCTCTCTACGCCTCAGCCTATTTATCCAACCCTGGCCCGACAGGCGCGGATTCAAGGCGAAGTCATCATCGACGCCGTGATCGATGCTTCGGGGAATGTCGTCGAGATGCAGGTTCTCTCCGGGCCTCCGCTGCTCGTGCCCGCGGCGCTGGAAGCGCTTGCCAGGTGGAAATACGAGCCCACCCTGCTCAACGGCGAACCGATTGCGGTGCGGATGCACGTCACCGTCTCGTTCCGGCTAGGCTAAACCTCAGCCGCCCTGGGACGCACCTCCTTCTTCTTTTCAAGTTGAGTCCCACTGTGCAGAGGTGTACTTCGCGGCCCGATGGGAGGCGCGAGACCGGCCCGGCAGTCGAGCCGGGCCGGCCAAGCGGACCTAAGTCCTGAGCTTCCTTCTTGCTTTGAGGATCACTTCTTCAGTTCGATGAGCAGTGAATGGACCGCGGCGGTGGACTCGCTGCTATGAGTTTCCGCGTCATGCCAGAGGGCCTTGCCGACCTGGGCTTCCGTCTCCGTTTTCTTACCGTCAGGAGCCGTAAAGATGGTTTTTCCGCTGCCGGAGATCAGGTAGGAGATATAAGCCGGGTGGGAGTGCATCCCGATCTTTTCGCCGGCCTTGGCCTGGAAGTCGAGCACGCGCACGCGGTCATTCTCCAGCAATACCTTGAAGTTGTTCGGTGCGGCCTTCATCGAGTCCTGCGGCCGCGCTGCCGCTGCGGCCAGGCACACTACCACCGTGAGACACAGAACTGCCAGTATCAGGGGACGAACGCTTTTCATTCTTATCTCCTTGCTGTTTTGAAGGTGGGAACTGTTGCCCGGGGATACTCTCTCTCGCGGCGTGCCCTGTCAACAAGGAATGATTCCTGCTCGAGCCAGGACGCCCCGAGGCGACGCCCGGAGAACCGTGCGCCAACCCACCTTAGGCTGTTGAAGAGGGGGTGCACCCTCGCCCTGGCGACGGAAAGGATTTGCCTGCCCTGGACTTGTCGAAGTGACCTTGAGCCGGATGGCGAGCGTGAGCGCGGCGTGAGCCCGCCGGCTTCGATCACGCCGCGGAAGTCTGGGAATGGGTCAACGAAGCAATAGGCAAGCCGGAACGGCGCTCGGGTGAATGATGCGAAACATTCGGGGCGCAAGTGGCGCGCTCAGCAGGCTCTGCCAAGAGTTCAGTAGCGAGATTACCGGCGAAGGGGCGGCTCGATCGGGCCGCAGGATGGCTTGAGGCTCGCGCCGCTGAAGCCCTTTCTCGACCGCATTCACCTCGCGGTGGATTGAAGGCCGCACCAAGCTTCTGCTGGGCCAGGAGCCATCCATTGGAAAGCTCTGCGAATCGTAGGGCGGCTAAGGCTGCGGCTCTTTTTCCTTTGGGTTAGCGATCTTCTGCTGCACATCCACGGCGAACAACCGGAAATCGGTGAAGCGGTGGTAATGGTGGTAGAAGCGGCCCCTGAAGTCAAAATAGAGATCCACCTGCTGCGGCAGCCAGAGTTCCCGCTTGTGCTTGGGGAAGGGCACGAGCTGATAGTCAATCGACACGTGCTCGCGCCGGAGTTGAACGGCGGGGATGGGCTCAAGAAGATCCGTCTCCAGATGCACAACCTGGAAGCTCTCAACGGAGATCCAGGCGCGCCCTCGTAAGCGCATGGGGTATCCCTTCTGCCCCGATCCGAAATAGCGCAACTGGACGGGGCGGTCGGGACGCTGCCGGAAGTGGACCAGCCAGGCAGCCTGGCCGTTCCATTGGCCCAGACCCTCACACTTCATCTCGAAGTCATCCTGATAGTTGGGATGAAATACCAGGACGACGGCGGGTGAGCCCAGATCCTGGAGGCGTTCCGGTAACGAGGTCACCACGTTGTTCTGTTCGCGCACTTCCTGCACGGTGAGGAAGCCGGGGCGGACCTTGTGGATAAACACCAGGTACTTGAATGCTGCAGAAATGGGGTTTAACAACTGGCCGTCCGCGCCGATTTCGACGGACTCGTAGTGCTCGAGGGCGGAGAACTGCTCCAGGTCGGTGACCAACTCTTCCGTACGCTTCGCCGCGCCCGATAGCACTTGTGGCAACGAGCACGCCTTCCCCGGGAGCACGGGAGGCACGGTGGCATCGGCATCCGGCGGAGCCCAAGAGTCTCTTGTGGAGGGCGCCACCGGCAGGGTGCCGAGAGGCTGGACGTCCGCTGTGTTCAAAGGGAGCGTAACAATCGTCGGCGCCGACGGGGTCGCGTCTTCCGTGGGACGTTTCAACTCCGCAATCCACCCGCGTATCTTTTCCGCGTTGGCATCCTGAGGATGCTCCTGCAGGTACGCGCTGAGCACGCCAGCGGCCTGTTTGCTTTCTCCCAAACCGACCAGCGCCTGGGCCAGCACCAACTGGGCTCCACTTGCTTTCTCGCGGCCGAGCTCAAACGCGCGCTCGGCGTGCTCGCGGGCCCGCGGGAAGTTGCCCAGCCGCTGATGGGCTTCGGCCAGCATCCAGTGCGCTTGCCAGGACGTGGGGGAAAGCTGGACCGCCCGGTCGAGGAGTTCTATGGCCCCGGCGTAATCCCCATCCCGGCAGCGCAGGTTGCCCAAGACGAGAAGCGACTCCCCGTGCTTGGGATCCAGCGAAAGAGCTTTTTCGAAGTACGGTTTGGCCTCGGTCGCGCGGCCGGTCCACACGAAGGTCATGCCGATCAGGTAGTGGACCAGCGCGTTGTCCGGAGCGGCACGCAGCGCGGCGTTCAGATGCTTTTGCGCGCCCGCGAACTTTTTGGAATGCAGATCGCGCAAAGCACTCTGGGTTTCCTTTTGAGCCTTGGGCGTGAGGACGGTGGCTTCCGGTGCGTAAGGGGTATTTCGATTTGAGCCGAGGGGCTTCAGGAAGAGCATGACGGCTTCGGTCTGGCTCACGGTGGACAACTCCACCACCTGCCTAGCTTGCTCGAAGCCCACCATGGTCGCCTCGACGACATAGCGGCCGGGAAGCAGGCCCTGGAATTCGAAACCGTCACCTCGCCGAGTGGGAGTGTTGCCGGTGGGGAAAAGTGTGTCGGTGTAGAGCGTGAGGACCGCGTTGGTCACCGGCGTTCCGTTCAACTCCTTCACTTGAACCACCAGGCTGCCCACCCCGCTCAAAACGGAGGGCACATTAGGGGGCGGGGGAGGTCCCTGGGGAAGCGCGGCGAATGGCGCGGCGCAGAGGGCCAGAAGCACGGCGGCAAGCGTGGAGCGAAAAGGCGGTCTGGTAACCACTCCTCGAAGGGACACGTGCCTCCTCCCTTTCAAGCGCGGCTATCAAACCCGCGAGAACTCAAACTGCTCTCCTGCCGGCGGCAGGGCCCGGCCCGGAGCATCTACTTAGCGGGATGATACTCCTCTCAGGTTTCCAAAGGAAGCGGCGCGCCGGGCGCCCAACTCGTTGCGCAGCAACGAGTGGGGAATTTTGTGTTGTAACCCCGTGGGGATTTAACGGAAGCATATGGTGGCGCTTTGCGAAACGATCCGGAGCGCAAAAGGCGCGCTCCGCGAGACCGACCGGAGCGCAAAAGGCGCGCCTGAGAGGATTTGAACCTCCGCCCTCTGGCTGCGGAGAACAGATGAAGGTCTTGACGGGTTCTGAGAGTTTCGGGCTTTACTATGTCCCTCAAGCAGTTACAACGTCGGGGAGTTGAACCGTCCATGCCCGATTTGAACGGACTTGAACGTCCAACTATCACAATTTTTTCACAGTAGAAAACGGAGACCGCAGAAGCAATAAGTAGAATGACCGTTGTCGCCTCGTCAGGCGCCAGGCATGCGGTTTAGGAAAACAGATGACCTTGTTGGATGAAGTTGAAAATTTCTGATCATACTTGCGCTCTCAACGGGTTGCGCAGGGAGGACCGCGCGCTGAGTCCGCAGGTCTTTTCTTCTTCTCTTGCCGGCTGCGACGCAGTATGTTGTCGCCTGGGGGGCGAATCGAGGAGGTGCGCGATGCGAGGTTTCCGGCGCAAGTTTGTGTTGGTGAGCGTGGTATCTGCCGCTGTCTTGGGTCTCCTTTGCTGTACTCCGGTCCCGGCACAGGTTCGTTTGGAGGGCCGCTGGGAAGGAGCCATCGATGTTCCTGGCACATCTCTGCAAATCGGGGTCGAGTTCAAGCGGGCCGACGGAGCCCTGCAGGCCACCATCGACATCCCACAGCAAGGCGCACTGGGGCTGCCATTGCAAGCTGTGCGGTTCGAGGCCTCGCAAGTTCATTTTGAATTACAGGCCGGCCCGGGCCTGGCTGTCTTCGACGGAAAGCTTGACGGCGAGAAGATTACCGGCAATTTCTCGCAGGGCGGACAAACCTTTCCGTTCTCGCTCGAGCGCAAACGGGCCGCCGCAACCAGCGTGTCGGCGGCGCCGACAACATCGCCGACGGCGAAACCCGGCCTTGACGGGCTCGATGAATTCGTCACCCAAGCGATGAAAGACTGGAAGGTGCCCGGCACGGCCGTGGCGGTGGTGCAGGGCGACAAGGTGATCTTGCTCAAAGGCTATGGCTACCGCGACGCGGAAAAGCAGCTCCCCGTGACGCCCAAGACGCTATTCGCGATCGGCTCGATCACCAAATCCTTCACGGTGACACTGCTGGGCCTGGAGTCGGGGGAAGGCAAAGTGGACTGGGACAAGCCCGCGCGCGACTTCCTGCCCGGTTTCAAGCTGTATGACCCGGTGCTGACAGAGCAAATCACGGTCCGCGATCTGGTGACACACCGCTCCGGGCTGCCGCGCCACGACCTGGTGTGGTACAGCTCCGATTTTTCCCGCGAGGATCTGATTCGCCGGCTGCAGTACCTGGAGCCGAGTAAGCCGCTGCGCAACACGTTCCAATACAACAATCTCATGTTTATGACGGCGGGCTACGTCGCCAGCCTGCTGAACGGGACGCTGTGGGAAGACGCGGTCAGCCAACGCATCCTACGGCCCCTGGGCATGACGGGGACGAACTTTTCCGAGCGCGAAACGCAGAACAGCCCGGATTTCGGCCAGCCCTATCGCAAGGGCAGCGACCTGAAGGCAGAGGTGAAGCGCATACCCTTCGACGCGCAGTGCCCGGACCGTTGCGCCATGGGCCCGGCCGGGGAAATCAATAGCAACGTCGAGGACATGAGCCGGTATCTGGTCTTCCACATGAGCCGCGGCAAGCTGCAAGGCAAACAGCTTCTCTCCGAAAACAACGCCGTCCAGATGCAAATTCCCCAGATGGTCATCCAGGGCGCGCCGGCTTATCCGGAGATGGGCAGCCAGAGCTACGGGATGGGATTCTTCATTACCACTTATCGCGGCCACAAATTAGTGGAGCACGGCGGCAACATTGACGGCTTCAGCGCGCTGCTGGCGTTTCTGCCTGCCGATCAGGTCGGAGTGGTGGTGCTCACCAACCTGGACGGGAATCCGCTGCCGACCATTATCGCCAACAACGTTTTCGATCGCCTGCTGGGTCTCGATCCAGTCCCTTGGAACCAGCGGCAGTTGGAACCGAGAAAAAAGGAAAGAAATCGGAGCAGGAGGCGAAGGACAAGGGTTACACGCCCCGCAAGATGGGGACGCATCCCTCGCACGATTTGAAAGAGTATGTGGGCGAGTACTCGAACCCCGGCTACGGCACGGTTTCCATTGCCGCGGAGGGCGACGCCTTCCGGTTGACGCTCAACAAGGTCAGCGAGCCCTGAAAGCACTATCACTATGACGTCTTCGAAGTGCCGGAGATCCTCTCGATCCGTTTGAAAAACTGAAAGTGATGTTTTTCAGCGATTTGAGCGGAGACATTTCCACGCTCTCCATGCCCCTCGAGCCCAGCGTGAAGGACATCGTTTTCACGCGCCTGCCCGATAAACAGCTCACCGAGCGAAGTCTTATCGAGGCGTTTGCCGGCCAGTACGAAATTCCGGGATGCCCGGTCCCGCTGACAGTTTCGCTGCGGGGAGAACACACGCTCGTCGCCAGCGTTCCCGGTCAGCCGGACTACGAATTGATCCGCGGCGCGGCACAAAGTTCCAGCTTGCCAATGTCAGCGGCATCACGCTCGAGTTCAAGCGGGATGCATCGGGGAAGGTCACCGAGGCGGCGCTTGATCAGCTCGGCAACGTTATTGTTCTGAAGAAAAAATGACCGGCCGGGGGCCCAATCGTTGCACAGCAACGATTGGGAAATGTTGTGTTGTGGCGCCGTAGGGGTTTATTAGAAGCATGTGGTGGCGCGCTCCGCAAAATCGTCCAGAGCGCTGAGTGGCGCGCTCCGCAAAATCGTCCGGAGCGCTGAGTGGCGCGCCTGAGAGGATTTGAACCTCCGACCTCTGGTTCCGGAGTTCAGCGTTAATTAGCTATCCTGTTGGTTCGCTTTGCTTTCTGTTGCGGTGTAGTACACGGTTTTCCTGGCTGTTGGGGCCTTATTGTTCCGAAATTGTTCCGAAGCTTTTCTGAAAACTCGAACCGAATCTATCGGTACGCTTTTTGAATACCAAGTCGATCCCGAGGGGGAAGTGTCTCGAAAAACCCCTGAAGGTTTCTGAAAAGGGCTGGCGACCATCTCAGCATCTGTGCCTCACCGCGGAATCCTCGCGTGGAAACCGCAAAGAAATTGAATTGCTACGTTTTCAACTACAATCGAGCTGCACGCCCCCCACAAGAGACCATCAACAAATGAGATTTGTATTCAGACCGTCTGGTCTCAGACCAGGTGGTCTAGCTGAGGCTCCCACCGCCCTCGCAGCACCTACGCGACACATCTCATAGAAGCGGTGGCAGTTAGAAAGCTTTTTCTTGGGTTTGACGTCAGGCCACCGCTTTTCTGAATCGCCCATTGACCGCCTGATGTCGGAGCAGATGCCCTCGCGGAGTGCGGGACGAGGTGGAATTCAATTGACATGGACTTAAACAGCGAGTAATAAGCCAAACTAGCTGCGCCGAGGCAGGAGTATGGTTGCCGCTCGGCGATCTCAACCCCGCAGGTTCTTGGCTCGTTCCTTCGGGCCAGTCGCGCTCTCTGTTTAGCCCCACAGAATCGTCCCAAAGCCCGGCGTCTGGGAATCGGGGGTTGAACTCAGCTCAGCCGAGTCGAGCCTACAACAGATTAGCCTTCTTTGGCCTTTGGAAAACGAACGCGATCCCCAGAGAGCGTGCAAGGATGGGATTCTCCCTGCTGGAGTTATTGATCGTTATCGCCATCATCATGGTCCTTATGTCGTTTGCAAGTCTCTCCTATCACCGGGTGCAAGCGCGGAGCAAGGAAGTCATCCTCAAGCAGGATCTGTACATGATGCGCCAAGCCATCGAAATGTACGTGCTGGATAGGTCCGAACGCCCCAATTCGCTTGAGGACCTAGTCTCCGAAGGTTACTTGGGAGAAGTGCCCGTCGATCCCATCACGCACGGCAAAGACTGGCAAACTGAAACGCTGGGAAGTCCTTCGGATCGGCTGAAGGAGCAACGCGGCATCGTGGATGTCCACTCGAGTTCGATGGAGATCTCCTCCGACGGCACGCCATATCGTGCTTGGTAAACCACAGGGCTGATATTGGTGCCAGAAAAAAATACTTGACATGGTATATAGGAGGGAGTAAGAAGGGCGCACGATCCGCCTGGATCGTGAGCGAGATCCGGTGTTGGTTCCCGCCCTCGTCGTCACTTTGGTCGTCCACCGCCGCCGCGCCTGAGTTTTTCACATCCGCCGCGCCCGTCAGAGGAGCGAGTTTGCCATGCGCACCCTGCGAGCTGCGTGCTGTCTTGTAGTCTTGGTTCTCGCCTGTCCCATTAGAGCTCAACAGGTTTCCCAGCGCGACCCGCAAGCAGTCGCTGTGTTGCAGCGCTGCCTCGCCGCCATGGGCGGAACAAGTGCGGCGGCGGTACAGGACTCCGTCGTTCAGGGAACCTCATTGCTGTCACAGAATGCCGCGACTCCCGTCACGATCAAGACCAAGGGCCCCGACCGGATGCGTTGGGACACGGCCCTCGGCGGAAAACCCTCCGCCGTTGTGATGAACCGCGGCCAACAGTTGCAGCAAACTGAGAAGGGTTGGCGCTCTGGGCCCAGTCCGAATGCTGTAAACGCCCGGCCCCATCACCTTCCAGGTCTCATGCTGGCATACGAGCTCGCACGCAAGGATTCCGCTGCCAGTTTCGTCGGCACGGAGACGCTCAACAACCGGCAGGTTCAGCATGTGAAACTTGTGCGGGTGTCTGCCGTCGGGAATCCAGATATGGACGCGCAGCTTGCCAAGAATTCAACGCTGGATATCTTCGTCGACGCACAGTCGTTCATGATTACGAAGATCTCCTACTTACAGGTATCGGAGACTGACTGGCGAAGAAGTTTGCCAGTCGACATCTACTACGCCGACTACCGAAGTATCTCCGGCATGGCCGTGCCGGTGGTGCAGAGCACGTACTTCAACGGCAAAGCTGCGGGCGTGCTCCACATCATCTCGGTGGCCCTAAATTCCGGGGTCGCCGATACCGAATTCGTGGGGAGGCCGTGATGAACACCACGAAAGTCATCTCTGCGCTCACCCTCGCCTTGTTGGTTCTCCTGGCTGCCCCCGTGTCCTTTGGGCAGACGCCCGGCTACCAAACCAACAGCAACGACACCGGAATGCCGAACTACGGCTCGTTCATCACCTCGAAGATCGACAGCGTCAACCTCGCTAACGGTGGTGTCAGCATCCACCTACCGCTTTTCTCGCGCAAAGGTCGTGGGGCCGGACTGGATTTCAACTGGGGCTATCGCTACGAGAGCAAGTATTGGGCAGTAGACATGTACGTGGTCGCGATCCCTGGCCAACCGCCTGTGACGCATTACCATTGGCGGCCTGATTTTCGCGCCGGACTATGGCAAGACTTCAGTACGTTGGGCGGGGGAGTTGATTGGGTCGAGCAGTTGTACACCTGCGTCAACCATCCCAATCAGTTTGCGCAGGCGCCGACGTACATCATTCGGAGCAACTGGGTGTTCATGACACCGGACGGCTCCAAACACCAGCTTCCGCTGCGGAAGCGGTACATGGTTACGAACCCGGACGTGTGCTACGACTATGACACTTGGGATGACCTAGTGGCCGAAACGGATAACGGCCATACCCGGATCGACATCACCAACGATCCTTGGCAGTACGGCCCGCGGATCTTTACGGCCACACTGAGAGACGGTTCCAAGGTCGGAAACTGGTTCGACAACTTCGTGCAGAAAGACACCAACGGAAACTACTTTCAGGGGAACTTGGACGCGAACGGTTTCGAGCTGGATACCCTTGGTCGACCACTGCTTCGCGGGCGCGTCATCAATGGCACGACAGGTGGAGAGGACTATTACGACTCGAACGGGAACCTGCAGACCATGACCGTGGAAATGATGACTATCCAAGTAGCCACATCATTTGGAACTGCGGGTCCCGACCAATACCACGTCTTCGACGAATTCAGCGGCCCGATCACAGTCGTGAAAAAGATTACGTTGGCGAACGGACTTGCTTACACCTTCTCCTACGAAGATCCCGACCATCCTGGCCAGACCAATCCGTACGGTGAAGTCACGAAGATCTCTCTTCCGACCGGCGGTTACATCAAGTATCGCTGGGCGACACTGGGTTCTGACCCAGGCCCTTACGATCCCAGCTTGGGATATGCCGTAGACCTCCCCGGGAGAATGATCGTCGAACGGCGCGTCAGCGAAGATGGCGCTAACGAACAGGTGTGGCACTATTTCTCATCGGGTGCCACAGTCATTGATCCCCTCGGGAATCGTGAGATCCATTACTTTGGCGGTTGTCAGATCGGCTACGCCCCAGTCACTCCCCTGGAGGCCCAGGTTGACTACCAAAAGCCCGATGGCACTCCGTTGCGACGCGTGACTACCGATTGGGCGTGCGATACGGGGCCGCTGTACTCGAGCCAGCCCGGAAGCGACCTGCCTACCCCGAACGACATGACGACCATCGGTGCGAGAAACATGCGCGTGATCCGCACCACGACCGACGCTGCTGGACACCAATCAGGTCAGCAAGACGGAAACAGACTATGGGGACTGCTACTCCTACACCGCTTTGTGGACGAAGCTACACCGATTGCCGCGAGAATCCTACCCAGATCCGCGAATACGACTACGGCTCAGGCTCGGCCGGGCCCGCTTGTGCGCTATACCAATTCAGCTACCTGCATAACAGCAATTCAAACTATCTCAATGCGCACATCTGGGACCGCGTCACGCAAAAATCGGTCTATGACGCCTCCAGCAATCTGAAAGCCTCGACGCAGTACGGCTACGACTCGACGGGCGTCACCGGAACCAGCGGTGTGCCCAATCATGACTACTCGAACTATTCCTCGAGCTTCACGCTGCGCGGCAACCAGACCACCATCAGCCGATGGCTTTCGACAAACAGCACGTGGCTCACCACGACGAATTATTTCAACGATGTCGGCAACCTGATTCAGACTACTGATCCCGGCGGCCATACTACTTCGTTCAGTTATGCGGACAACTTTACTGACAGCGGGAACCGCAACTCGCAGGCTTTCGTCACGTCGGTGACCTATCCGACGACCAACAGCATCGCTCACGTCGAAGGCAAGCAGTACTTCTGGTACACGGGCCTGGTCGCCGCGTCCTGCGGCCAAAATTACCCAACGCCAGCGTCTTGCTCGGCCTCTTCCTCGCCTCCGCAGCCCGATTTCGCGAAGTACACCTACGACGCGCTAGGGCGTCCGCTTACCGTCACGCACGGCGACGGCGGCACCACCACGTTCACTTCAACGAGGGCTCGCTGCCCATCACGGTCGTTTCCAATTCAGCGATCGATGGTTCGCACACGCTAACGAGCAGCGCCATCATCGATGGTTTGGGCCGCGTGAAACAGACGCAGCTCAATTCCGATCCCCAGGGCACCGACTATACCGACACAACCTACGATGCTCGTGGGTCACAAGAGCACGGTCTCCAATCCGTATCGAACTCCGACATCGCTCGAGTCCACCTACGGCCTCACCACGTTCAATTACGACGCCCTGGGCCGCGTCATCAAGGTCATCCCGCCGGATGGCTCCTCGAGCGCAAACAACGTCGTCACCAGCTATTCCGGCAACTCCACTACGGTCACCGACCAAGCTGGCACGCAGCGCCGTTCCTTCACCGACGCGCTCGGTCGGCTCATCCGCGTGGACGAGCCGTACACCGGCACGTATTCTGGAACCCCGGCCACGCCCGGCACCGGCTCAGTCACCATCAGCGGCAGCGAACAATCTATTGACAACGGATATTGGACTGAAGAATGCGTTTTTTACTATGAAGAGGGAGATTGCGCGGAGTGGCGGGAGGTCTGGCATCCCAATACGATTTGGGATTGGGGTTCCGTCTGGATCACAGTGAACGGCCTCACCAAGACGGTCAGCTATGGGCAGGGTAGTACGGCCGCTTCGATCGCTTCCGCTTTGGGCAACGCCTTCAATAACGACGGCTCGTCCGTGGTCACTGCATCCGTTAACGGCACGACGATCACGTTCACCGCCAAGACCACCGGTGCAGCCACGAATTATTCGCTCTCTGCCGGCTCTTCAACCAGCGATCCGGGCGACTTTTCGACCGTCGTTTAGGGCGTCTCCTTCCGGCTCGACACTCACGGGGGGCTCGGACGGCACCTCGGGCGGCACGTGCTCACGCCGTCGCTACAATGCCCTGCTATCACGCTCTATACCTACGATGCACTCGATAACCTCACGCAGGTGCAGCAACAGGGCGGCGACTCGAATTCCGCCAATTGGCGTACGCGCACCTTCGTTTACGACTCACTTTCGCGCCTTACCAGCGCCACCAATCCCGAATCCGGCACCACGACCTATACCTACGATGCCGACGGCAATCTGCTCACCAAGACCGACGCGCGGAACATCACCACACGTTTGCATACGATGCTCTCCACCGCGTCACGTCGAAGTACGTACACCGACGGCACACCAAGCGCGGGTTTGTTACGACCAGGCGCGGGTTGGGGAGACACTCAGAATCCCGTCGCCGCGTCCTCTATCAAGCCTGCAGCGCGGCGACAGTCTTCAGCTACGACTCGATGGGCCGGGTGATCCCCAGTTGGCAGTGCGCACCGCAAATTGCAGTATGCTCCCGTCTGGTTGTACACCTACAACTACCTCGGCGGGGAAACCTCGATCACACTAAACGGCAGGGCTGTGACTATCTCACCAGCCGTTCGACTCGGCGGTCGCGTCACGCAGGTGACGCAGTCGCTCGTGGATTCGCCAGCATCCAGGCACGCTGGCCTCTGGCTTCAGTTACAACGCCGCCGGCGCGCTCGCCCAGATGACCTACGGAAACGGCCTGACCGAGACGCGGGTGTACAATAGCCGTCTCAGCCCTGCCGCATCAACGTGAACTCCTCGAGACAGCTCTGACATCGTGCAGGCCTCCACGCCCTCGGGAAACATCGAGGACTTCAACTATGGGTTCTCGTTCGGCGCCGCCAACAACGGTAACGTCACCTCCTGGACCGGCAACGGCGCAGCAAACGTTTAGCCGCAGCTACAGCTACGACGCCTTGAACCGCCTGGCTAGCTATGGCCTCGCCGTCTGATCCCTCTGGCTGCACGGGCTTATCGTGGAACTACGATATCTGGGGCAACCGCACCGATCAAAACGTCACCAGCGGCACCTGCGGCACTTCCACGCGTCGCGTGGGCGCGAACAATCGCTTGCTCGGATCGCCCTATCAATACGACGCCGCGGGGAATCTCACCGCCGATGGCAGCCACACCTACACCTACGACGCCGAAAACCGCCTCACCAAGGTGGACAACGGCTCAACCGCCACCTACGCCTACGACGCCGAGGGCCAGCGGGTGGAGAAGATGCCAGGGCGGCAGCCATGACCCACTTATTGTACGGCGCTGGACGGAAATGTCGTGGCCGAGTCGGGACCAGGCGGCGTTGGCATGATGGCCACCTACGTCTACGTCGAGTGGCCAGCTGCTGGCGCAGTACAAGAACAGCACCACCTACTTCGTCCACAAAGACCACCTGGGCACCACCCGCGTGCTGACCCAAGTGACCAGTCCGGCCGATTACGACTCGACTATCCTGCCCTACGGCGAGCAGCTCTCCGGCGGCTCCGGCACCACCCACAAATTCACCGGCAAAGAACGCGACCCCGAATCCGGCCTCGATAACTTTGGTGCAAGGTACGATTCGAGCAGCCTGGGCCGCTTCATGTCTCCTGACTCGGCACCTCCAATTCTAGACAATCCACAATCCTGGAACCGATATGCTTTTGCCCTGAATAACCCCTTGCGATTCGTCGATCCCGACGGAGACTACTCTGTTGAGTTTGTTACAGTAGAGTTTGACGTCACGTTCGAGTCCGTGGACCAGAAGACGGGTAAGAAAGTCACCTCAAGCGTTCATGTGACTGTGAACGCGACCTTTGTGTACAACGACGATGGATCGCTTGCCTCGGCAAGTTTTCGTGGCAGAGCTTCCAACAAGTCAAGTAAGTTCACAACTGACCAGCTGAGAGTGATTGGGCTGACCGCCGAAAGGCTCTTTCGTCAGTCATTCGGAAAAGATTTTGGTAGCACCAACAAGACGCGTGGAGAGTTAGCGACCGCCGTCTCTGCTCAAGAGTCGACAGTCGGTGTAAAAGCACCGAACAATCCCTTGCAATTGGCAGCAAGTTCCGGAACGAAGCCAAAGGCAGACGACGCCGAATACAACATCGATAAAGCGCTCGACGAATTGGCTTGGCGCGTGAAGAAATACGATCTCTTCAAGGCGTTGGCGAGATATAACGGTGCCGATGACCCGGAGGGATATGCTGAGAAGGTGACGAAGTTCTACAACGGGATCCTTTCGACAGAAACAAAATTCGAATTCAGGCCCCAGAGCCCAGTGGTCCAAGCGCCGAGGATCAATTAAATGATTCCCTCGATCACGTCGATTTTGTTACAGGTATTGCTATTTCTGCAGGGGCTCCCCTCAAACGGCAGCAGCATGGGCGTGCTAGTCAAGCCGCGCCCCCCTCTAGATCTGGAGGCGGGAGTTAGACGCTTGTTCCCCAAAGAAGCCTCCATCCGGGCCTTCCAATTGACTCACCTGGGAAAAGACGTGGAGTCCTTGATTGTTTTCGATCGCCTACCTCACCAGCACGAGCCCGATGCCCATGTCGTGTTCGTCCGTGAAGGGAGGATTCTTGCCGACTTTGTCCTGGAGCAGCTTGTTGAATACGGCGGAGAATACACACTAGATGAGCTCATTGAGTTTCGGATCGATTCCGACCGCGATGCTGTCGCACTCTCCTTCAGAAACGTTGGCGACGGGGCTGGCACGCTATTCCTCGTGTTCCGCGGCAGCCAGTCTGGGTATGAAGCGGTCTTTCGTAGTCGCGCTTCGCAGGGAAGAATTGTACTGAGTAGGGAGGAGGGGAAATCGACGCTTGAGTTGTGGTCGGCTGTGCAGGAGAGCGAAACCTCTCCTGATTCGTGCACTTGGTGCGCGCATCGCTATTCCATCAAGCATTTTGAGTGGAACGGGCGGTCCTACGCGTTGAAGTGGAAACAGCTTTCAAAAAGGATTCTCCAGCCGTCTAAGGTTGTACAGCACACCATCATGCAGGGCGAAGCCCGCTGATCCCCATCAATAGGTAGCCGAGCCTGATCTCACTACGGACCGCTCTTGGTTGGAAGGGCAGGGCGAGCGACAGCCCCTTCGCGCGGTGACGATTTCGGGTGCCCCTCGATAAGAGCGGGGCGTTGTCAAGAGACACTTCTTCAGCGCAATGGTTTCGAGCACCGCTCGGATCTCGGAGAGGCGGAGGACCGAAGCTCTGAAACTCTCACGGTGAATCATCTTGCGGCGGATCGTTCCGCCAACCATCGATACGGCCTAAACTTCGGCCATGATTCCTCGATCCGAACCCCGGTTCCGATCGGGGCGAGAGCGCCTAATCAGTCCTTTGGTCTGGTTCTCTCCGACCAACCTTACTCGAGCATGGTCACGCATCCGAATCGAAGCCACGCCACGAACCACCCAGAGCATGCCTGTGCTGCGCTGGAGTGGAGTGAACCCCTAAACTGAGACACTCGCAATTGTTACACTTCGCCGGAAAAGGAGCTGCGAGTGGCGAAAAGGCGAGTCAATAAGTATCCGAAGGCGTTCCGGCAGATGGCCTTGGAACGAATGCGGACCTGCGGGAACGTATCGGCGTTGACACGAGAGTTGGGCGTGGATCGCACGGTGCTGTACCACTGGCGGAATCTGATGCCCGCCGGCGACCGCCCGGAGGAGGCCTCTCCCGTCCGAGAGCTGTGGGAAACGGAATTGATTCACGTGAAGGGTTCAGTCGAAAAAGTGTTGCGAGGTGTTGCAAGGCATTTTGTCTAAATGGAGGGGTTCACCCCAAATCACTTAGAATCAACAAGAATCCATAGGTTTCAACAAGCTCTGTCCCCTGGTTCGGGACCAGGAGGTCGGATATTCCAATCCTCCTGCCTCGGTTATTCTTTTCAAGCACTTGACCAGATCACCCGGCCTCTCCAACACACGACTGTGGGCGATTTTGAGACGGTCCAATCATCCCAATTCAACTTTGGTCTTTGTCCGAAAGGTTGGGCTACACGGAGGCTCCGGACCCCGATCTCAATAAACCGTACATGATGTGGGCCGTTACGCCCTATGAGCATGCCATGATTCCCGTTGCTCCCGCGAAGTGAGGATCGTGGTTGATAGTGACCGGCTAATGAAGGCCAATCGTCCGGTAAGCCCGTTATACGTCCAGGTGGCTCCGACCCGCTCGACACGCGCGAGACCCATTGGCGAGCGCCTGATTCATCGGCGCCGAGTGTGTTGATGCATTAACCCAAACTCGACCTGGCGGAGGCAAGCGTTCGATGCGCTCGCGTTTGTCAGACGTGCCCTTTCAGGCTGTCCGAAATCCGACTATAGGGATGGTTAGGGTTCCATTCTGAACGCGGCAGCCGGTATGGTGCGTGGTGCCGCAGCCGAGGCGGCACAAGTCTGCTACACTGCCCTCTGTCATGCCCGACATGATCCAAAGCCGCCGGAACTGGGCTCTGTGGTTGGGGTTTCTGCTTGCCCTCGGTGCGCTGCTGTGCAATGCGGCTTTCTTCGTCAACCCTCCCGGACAGCAGGCCATACCCTGGCTGAGCGTGCTGCTGGCCGGGGTTTCGCTGATTTTCCTGGTCAGGGGACTGCAGCGCGCTTTCGGGCAACCGCGAGTCTATCGTGGCAAAATCCTAAGCTCGATCCTCGCTCTGGTTTCGCTGCTGCTGGTGGGCGTGGCGATCTTCTCGTTCTTCCAAGCCCGGGCAATCCCAGCCTCCGTGGGGGCGCCGAAGGTAGGGCAAAAGGCACCTGACTTCATGCTGGCCGACACCAGCGGTCAGTCGGTTTCGATGGCCCAGCTATTCGCACCAGCAGCCGATGACTCGCAGGCCGTCCCACCTAAGGCGGTGCTGCTGATTTTCTATCGCGGATATTGGTGACCATTCTGCAACCTCGAGTTACGAGGGATTGAGAAACAGTTAGCCGAATTTAGGGCGGCAGGCGTCCGGCCGGTGGCGATCAGCGTGGATCCGCCCGAGGTCTCGCGCGATCTATGCAGGAAGGCAGGTTATACCTTCACTTTTCTTTCCGATCCAAACCCGGAGGTGATACGCCGCTACGATCTGCTGCACGTGGGCGGCGGGTCTGACGGACATGACATCGCCCGGCCCGCAGAGTTCCTGGTGGACTCGGCCAGAGTGGTGCGTTGGGTCAACTTCACCGAGGACGTTCGCGTGCGAGCCCGCGGCGATGAGATGCTGGCCGCGGCAAAGGGTCTGCGGTAGCGAAGCATTCAGTCGAGGCTGATGGCTGTCTACTTCAGGTTTGCCCAAATTGCGCTGTCCGTCCTAGATTGATCCGACAAAAGCGCAACCCTACGAATGAGAGGCTTGTCAGATGGCTCTTGGAAACAGCCGTTCACACAAGCGATCGGGATGGTGCCCGTCTTGCGAAGCCGAATCTGCATACCAGTGGACGTATAGTCGGGTAACCGGAAACTGAGCCGAAAAGATTTCTTTTCGAACGATTCGTTTACAACTGGCCACGAATTTATGCGCGCGTGAACGCGGAGAATCGGATTACGCAAATTGTTTGCATCGCCGCATCAAATGAGAATTGCTGTGGGGAATTTACGTTTGATTCGTACAAATCCAATTCGAATTTCACTCTTGAGAGGGAACCGCAAACGCAAAATACGCAAGAGCAGCAGAGTTTGTATGTCCCTGATTCTGTGGTAGTTGGAAATTACGCTGAAGCCTCAGCGCGAGGCGTGATTTCCTTTCCTGTCGCGCGAGCACGATACTTGAGAACGGAAAAGCGTCCCAAATCCCCATGCGCGGAAAAACACGCACACGACCCACGATACTGGATCGCCATGGCGCGCGGGGGAGGCCGGCAGTGCGGGGCAAAAGGGAAGAGGGGTTTCGGCACCCGGCTAATGCTTCCCCTGCAGGTACTCCCTCCAGGCTCTTACAGACTTGAAGGCGCTGGCCGGTAGCTCATCCGTGGCCAGTTCCCGCAGCCGACCCAGCAGCGCGGCCCGGGCGTCGCGGCAGCAGTCGCCACCTTCCAGTAGATAGGCCCAATAGGCTCCCACTAACCTGCCATTCAGTTCCCAGGCGACCTGCTTGGGCTCGGCGTCCCCATCGATCTCCCCTTGTTCTTGAGCCTCCTGAACAGCTTTTCTTAACGTGCTGAGCCACTCTTGCGCGACGCGAGTGATCGCTCCGGCAATGGGTCCGGGCCGATCCGCATATTCAAAGAAGGCGCCGGTAAAGAAATAGGCCCCTGAAAAAACGCGCCGTTCGATATGTTGCAGCCACCAATCGCACAAGTTCCACAGCCGCTCGATGCCTCCCCGGCTGGCCTGGGCTGGTCGTAAGACCGCATCGACAAAGATTTCCCTGGCCTTTTCAAGGGTTGCCAGTTCCAGGGCCCGTTTGGAATGGAAGTGGGCGAACAAGCCGCTCTTGCTCATTCGGAGTTCTTCTGCCAAACGCCCGATCGTCAGTGCGGCCAGCCCTTCTTGGGCAGCGATTTTCAGTGCTCGCGCCAAGATCGCCTGGCGGGTCTGTTCGCCATGCGAGCGGGGTTCGCCCGCTTGGCCACCTCTCTCACGTCGCAGGTTGCCGAAGACCATCGGTTCCCCGATGATAGCACGAACGTTCGTGTTTATGCCTCTGGCTCCATTTCTGTACCAGCACACACGCCGCAGAAAGCCAAGATCGCCAGCCGTTTCGACAGCGGGGCGTATCAGGTACTGCAAGACCGCTCCATGCGTCGGCCTACCACTCTGACCGAATGGCGGGTGGCGGTTCGCGGGCCTTGACGTGACATATATAGTATGCTATATACTGGCGCTGAGGCTATTGAAATGAGACCACCAAAAGCTCATAGGCCGGCAGCCGTCGCCCTGCTGCAGTTGGGTCCGGAAGTTCATTCGGCTCTGGAATCAGCGGCGCGACGGAGCGGTCACAGCAAGAGCGAGTTCGTCAGGCTTGCGGTTCAGGGGGCGATTCAGGCCCAGGAGGGGTACTGGGAGCGCCTTTTGATGGAGGTCTTCTGCTCGGTCCCTGAACTGGTTGAGGCGGCTGCAGACGCGGGGTTACTGACGAAGGAAGAATCGAAGAAAATTGTTGAGCCCATGGACAGCGCGCGGTCGCGTTTGTACCGAGAGCTGGACCGAATCGATGGGTTGCCCTCGATTCATTGGGCTCCCGTGGAGGGCGAGCCGGTGCGCTCCTATGAGGAAGTCATGCGCACGCGGGCGAGCCGCCACGAACTCGTTCGTCCCGAAATTGCGCCGTTGGAGCGCCTGGAAGGTAGGTTCATCGAACTGGCCGCGCAACGCCTGCGAGAGAGAAAAAAGTCCCCGGCGGCTCGACAAAAACCGCAGCGGCCGGGAAGTAAGTCTCTTGCGCCGGGTGAGCTAATGCCAGAGGGGCCAAAACGGCGGGAGAAAGCACGATGAGAGTTACAGGCCTTGGATGGCTAACCAGTCCAGTTGGGGTGGCTGTCGTGATCGCCATACTCTCCTTATCTCCCCGTTGTGAGATGTCAAATGGGACAGGATACCGGCGTGATCAAAGAGGATGAAGAACTAATGACTGTGGGCGAGGTGGCGCGCCTGTTTAAGGTCCCTGTTTCCTGGGTCTATGAGCGATGCCGCGAAGGTACTCCCCACCCTCTGCCGCACCTAAAACTCGGGAAATATCTCCGTTTCAGCCGGACTGCCTTGTCCGCCTACATGGAAGGTCTACGCCGAGGAGATTCTGGCGGAACAATTCGGAAATCTTGAGATGCGATGGCCAAAGCGGATACAGTACGCCTGCCGACAGAAGCAAAGCGAACCACAGGAGAAGAGAGGAAGGTGCCTGTGGTTCAAAGAAGCTGCACGCAAAGAGGTCACGTGTACAAGACAGGAAAGCGCGGTCGGCAGGTTTGGTACGGACGTTATCGGGAGCCCGTTTTTGAAAATGGCCAATGGAAGCGGGTGCAACGAAATGTCCGGCTGGGAACTTCAACCGAACTGTCGACTCCGAACGAGGCCATGACTGCCTTGGCTCGATATCTCCAGAAGTTGCAGCCGGGGAGCAAAGCCGAGGCCTTCTATTCGGCTCGGGAATTTGTCGAGCGGGAATGGAAGTCCCGGATCTTTCCCACGCTCAAACCCTCGACTCAGAGTTCCTACCGGACGAATCTCAACCGCTACGTGCTTCCCTGGTTGGGGGAGACGCGTCTCAGGGACTTGAGAAAGGGAGAAATCCAGGCTTGGCTATCTGCGCTTTCCGAAAGCGGATTGTCCCGCCAAACAGTCAAGAATGTATGGTCCGGTCTTTCGTCCGTGTTACGAAGCGCTGTGGACTGGGGTTATATTGATGTGAATCCAGCCCATGGGGTCCGTCTCCCAGCACGCCAGCCCAAAGCAGCAGTATTCCTGCCCACGCCTGAACAAGTAGCCGAAATATTGAAGCAGCTGCCCGAGCCCAGTTTCACGCTCCTGCTGTTGCTCATTGGAACTGGTTTGCGTGTGGGGGAAGCGATGGGGTTGCGCCCGGAGGATATCGATTTGAATCGTAAGAATCTTACGGTTCGACGCGATATCTGGCACGGAAAAGTGACTTCGCCAAAATATGCGGCCAGTGAAAGAGTCATTCCACTCGGTCCCATTCTGGTGAAACACTTGGAGAAGAGACTCAGGGACGAGGCCAGTTGGATCTTCCCAGGAATTTCGGGTAACCCGATGGACCCGAAAAACCTGGCGAGGCGCCAATTGCATCCCGTGCTGGACCAGCTTGGCATACCGCGTTTTTCCTGGCATCGGTTGCGTAAGTTGCATTCGACCTATCTCGGAGACTTGAGCGTTTCACCGCGAATCTTGCAGGCACAACTCGGCCATGCGGACGCGGCGCTCACACTCAACGTTTACACGCAGATAGTTCCCGAATCGCAGCGACGTGCAATCGAGAGTCTAGAGGGCTTGTTGTTCCGAAATGTTCCGAAGGAAAAAGAGGAAACGGTCGTTCCATGAAGACTCGGGTTGCAAACAAAAGAGTTGTGGCGCGCCTGAGAGGATTTGAACCTCCGACCTCTGGTTCCGGAGACCAGCGCTCTATCCAGCTGAGCTACAGGCGCGCAGGAAGCGTCCCGCAAACCCGGGCGGGACGCGTCTGACGCGCTGCGCGGCAAACCACTTGGCGCAACGCGACGAACAGGATTGCATTGTAACGCGAACAGGGAGCGGGGAAAAGGGGCAGCTAGAAGAGCCCTGTCTTGAACGAAATAATGAAGTCGGCGGAGCCGTCGGCGACCTTGGCGCTCTTCCCCAGAGTCTTGCCACTGGCGGCGTCGCGCAATTCGATCCGCAGGGTCTTCTTCTTTTTGGCCTCAAAGTCACCCCGCACGGAATTGGATGCGCCGAGTTTCACGCTGCCCTGAGCCGCGACGACCTTGAATTCGTGTTGTCCCGGCGGCAACAAGATCTCGTCGGGCGGATTCGCGGGGGTGCCTGCGCCGCTGCGCTGATAGAACGGCTTGCCGTCCATCACGAGCACAAAGCCAGCCGCGTCCGGGACACGCCCCACATCCACATGCAGCTTCGCGCTCTCCTCGGGTTTGAGCTCCGCATGTTTCTCCGCTTTGGCCGGCTGTGCCGGAGTTGAGGCCGCCGGCGCAGGAGGGGCCGGGGCCTGCTGCTGCTCAGGATTCTTTGCAGGAGCCGATTCCGGTTTGGGGGGCTCGGCCTTGCCGGCTCCAGTATCTGGGGTCGAGCCGGCCTTCTTCCCAGGGGGATTCTGAGTCTTGCCGGGTGACTTTTTCGCCGGGCGAATCGCGCCGGTGGGCGGGTTGGTGTTCGTGGAGCTCGCTTCCGATGGCGCTCCCTTACCGGGCGGCGGCTGAGGAGTAACTGCCACTGATGACGGCGCGGATTCAGGCGTCGTGGGCGGCGTAACGGAAGGCGCAGCCTGCGCCTCGACGGGCGGCGGCTGCGCAGGCGCTTCCGTAGAAGTGGCCGTCACCGGCGCAGGCGTCTGCTGCGCAAGCTGAGCCGCCTGGCGGCGATGTTTCATGATGCCGGCGACGATGAGTATGAATCCGAGAACCGCGATCCCTCCTGCGATCAGGCCGAAGTAGTGGATTTTCGCGGCCGGGCGCGGAGCCCCGGCCTTTTGCGGCAGTGCAGACTGCGTGGCCGGCGTCACCACTCGGGAGGAAGGCGGACCGGCCATGGTGGTGCTCTCATCGCCTCCGGCACGACTGGCCGCAGCGCGCGGCGCGCGGTTTGGATCGCCGCCAACGATTGTGGTCGCTTCCGCGGACGCATGGGCCGGAGGAGCGGCGACGCTTCCTCCCGCGCGCACCGTGGCCAGATCCTGTGCCAGAGCTTCGCCCGTCTGATAGCGCCGCGCGGGATCCTTCTCGAGGCAGCGAAGAATGATGTGCTCGAGGCCTTCCGGCACGGCGGGATTGAGCCGGCGTGGAGGAATCGTATCCGTGTGCACGATCTTGTAGGAAACGGCGGTGATCGTGTCACCGGAGAAGGGCTTATCGCCGGTGGACATCCAATAGAGGATCACGCCGAGCGAAAAAATGTCCGCGCGGCCGTCCACGGGCGCGCCGGTGAATTGCTCCGGTGGCATGTAGGAGGGCGTGCCAAGCAGTTGGCCCGTAGTCGTGATCTGCGAAGCGGAAAGCTTGGCGATGCCGAGGTCGGTGATCTTGGCGCGCTCGGGGCTTTGCGCGTCGGGCTTGGTGAGCAGGATGTTGGCGGGCTTGATGTCGCGGTGCACGACGCCATTGCGGTGTGCGTAGCCCAGCGCCGCGGCGAGCTGTTCGCCCAACTCCTCGATGCGGTCGAAGGGGAAACGCTCTCCCGCGTTCAGCGAGGACTCGAGTGTGCGGCCTTCGACGTACTCCATCACCAGGTAGGGCGTGCCTCCGTGGTCCCCGACGTCGTAAACGGCGACGATGCCGGGATGAGAGAGGCGTCCCGCGGCGCGCGCTTCGCGCGTAAAACGGTCGCGGTACTCCTGCGCCTGCGGGCCGGAAAGCGCCATGCCTTGGATGGTCTTGACGGCGACGATGCGGTCCATCTTCGGATCGCGCGCTTTATAGACGACGCCCATCGCGCCGCGACCGATCTCGCCGAGAATGTCGTAACGTCCGATGGAAGTGGGCTCGGACATGTCCGGGGGCCATACTTTACCACAGCGGCGCGCAGGTGTTGCCCGGAGTAGTGATGGTAGAAAGGGGGATGCAGGAGGCGCGTCGCAGCCCGGAATCCCGATGCCTCAGGTTCGGGAATCGGGATCCGGATTGGCGCGCCCACCGCGGGAACTCAGTGCAGATGAAAGTGCAACGTAGCCTTGAGCTCGACTGAGACGGGTTGGCCGCCCAGTTGAGTCGGCTCGTACTTCCACTGCCGGATCGCCTCGAGCGCCGACTGAATCAGCATGATGTTACCGGAGACCACGCGCGCATCCGCGACGTTGCCCTGCGTATCGATGATGGCGTCAATGACGACGTCCCCCTCGACGTGGGCCTGAACGGCCAGCGGCGGATATGGAGGCTCGATCCGCTGAAGCAGGCGCGGCGGCTTTACATCTCCGCCAACGCGAACCGGCCCCTTGGGGACAGTCTGCGCCGGGGCCGGAGGTGCCACTTTCGGTGTGCCCTCCAGGACTCCGCCGAGAACCCCGCCGATCTGGCCGCCGGGCACGCCTCCGGGCACGCCGCCGGGGACTCCGGCGTATGCCTCGAGCTGGGGCGCGCTGGGGGGCTGATCCTTCACAATGGCAACCTGTTTCGGGACCACCGTGGGGGCGACCAGCCGACTCTCCTGAAAGACGGACCTCTTCGGCACGGCGGCCTTTACCATGCCTGCGGGCGGTGGAGGCGGCGGTGGCGGCGGAGGAGCCGGAGCAAGCAGATATGTGGCGTTGAAATGTGCGAGATCAATGGCCTGCGTGTGCAGCAGGGGGATCAGAACCAACAAGGCCAGAATCGCTACCTCGAAGACCGCTGCGGCCGCAAAGTCTCCTGCGCGGCGGGTCTTGTGGGTGCGGGTTTTCTCCAGCAAGGCCTCGGCGAACACGGGGTTCTTCCGCGCCGGCGTGCACGTTAACTGAGGCAGAGGTTTCGCGTCTCCGCCGCGGCGCTGTGGCACTGCGTCCTTCGGAACGAGGGTACGCATCATGGCTCCGTCCTTTCCCCCAGTCCACAATCCCCATGCCGGTTGAGGCGTAACCGGAGTTGGGATGGTTAGCTAATTTTGCCTACCTAGAATACGGAGATACCCAGAGGTTTGTTTCTTCTTCTGGAGATTATTTTTCAGGCCACGGGGAGCGGCTCTGCGGACTTCAACTTGCTCTACGGCCGGGGTGTTGCGCTCCAGGTGAGGTCATGGAATAGCTTCGGGCGTTTGAGGCGAGCCTCGGCAAGCTCATCGGCGATGCGCGCTGGGGAAACGCTGCGCTCGCGCGAGAGCCGGGCCACGTGCAACATCCGGTCATAGATGCGCGCGAGACTTGGGTGACTGTCGGCGCGGCCGAGCAGCATGAACTCCGCGCCACGGATGAGGCCGCCGGCATTCACCAAATAGTCGGGCGCATAGAGAATGCCGCGGCGCGCGAGCGCATCGCCGGCCTCGGGCGAAGCGAGGATGTTGTTCGCCGAGCCGCAGACGATGGGCGCGCGGATCTGTTGCGCGCTCTCCGTGGTGATGACCCCGCCCAGGGCACAAGGAGCGAGGACATCGCACTCCGCGTTCAGGATGGCGTCCGGCGGAACCAACCGTGCGCCGCATTCGTTCGCGAAGTGCTCGGCCTTGGCAGGATCAATATCGGCGACGATCAGATCCATCTGTTCTTTCTTCAGAATGCGCCCCAGCCAGAGGCCCACGCTGCCCGCGCCTTGAATCGCAACGCGGGCTTTCTTGAGGGCGCAGAAATCGAGGCACGCGCGCAGGCCGTGCCAGAGGCCGATGGCCGTGTGTTCGCTGATATCGCCGAGTTCGGGTGAAGGTTCCCTGGCGACGTAGCGCGTGGCGCGGGCGATGGCGCCGAGGTCGTCGTCGGTGATGCCGACGTCCCGCCCGGTGAAATAGCGGCCGTTGAGTCCCTGAATCATCGCGCCGAGAGCTTCAAAGGCTTCGGCGCGCTTCAGGCCGTCGTGCAGGATGACAGCCGCCTTGCCGCCTCCGCAGGGTAACTCGGCGAGAGAAGCTTTGTAGGTCATCGCGCGGGAAAGACGCAGCGCGTCGGCCAGAGCGTCTTCTTCCGAGGCGTAGGGCCAGATGCGCACGCCTCCGCAGGCGGGGCCAAGCGTGGTGTCGTGTATGGCGAGGAATCCGCGCAAGCCAGTGGCATTGTTATTGAACGCGATGACCTGCTCGTGTTCGTGCGCATGCATCTGTTCGAGGATGTTCATGTCGGAGCGAGTTTTCTTGATTGCGGTGCGAGGGTCAACAGCCAATGCGGCCCAAGAGAAGAACGGCCCGCGGGGAGTTAGGGTTCCCCGCGGGCCGCGCGTGTTAGGGAAGGAGGGAAAATGAACTCTAACGGCCCGGAATGGTCGGCGGAGGATTCTTCCGCAAATCCTCCTTGAGCACCTCGATGGCTTTTTCGATTTGAGCGTCCCGGCCCTTGAGGAAATCTTCAGGCGTGTTGTCGATCCAGACGTCGGCGGGCACGCCATAATTCTCGAGGTTCTGCCCGCTAACGTTCCACAATCCGGTGCCAGGGGTACGCACCGACGACCCGTCCATCAAGCGGAACGCGCCTGTGCCGATCACGGAGCCGTTGGTGGAGACGCCGACGGTCTTGCCGAGCTTCAGTGTGCGGAAGCCGTCGGGGAAGACCTCGGCATCGCTGAAGGAGCGCTCGTTCTGCATGACGACGACGGGGCCGAAGAATGCGCGCTGCGGCCGGGTGAGAAAGACGGAATCGCGCCCGCGCGTGTACTGATACTGGTGCTGCTCGAGGATTTCGAGCAGTTCCTGGTCGATGCCGCCGCCCGGGTTGAAGCGCTGGTCGATGATGATAGCCTTCTTGAAGCGGATGTCGGAGAGGTCGCGCTCGAACTTGCGGAGCGAAGCGTCGTTCATCTGCCGAATGTGAAGGTATCCGATTTCGCCGCCGGAAAGTTTTTCGACCATCTGGCGGCGGTCCTCGACCCACTTCTCGTATTGCAACGTGCCGTAGGCGGCGTTGTTCACCGGCTCGACCTTCGCGGTCCAGGCGCCGTCCGCGGCAGGCTTCGAGTTCACGGCGAACTCCAGCTTGTGGCCGGGCGCGAGGTTGTAATGACGCCAGTAGTTGTCGCCGCTCTTGAGCGGCGCGTCGTTGACGGCCAGGATGTAATCGCCCACGTGAATCCTGATGTAGTCCTTGTCCGCGGGGCCGTTCTTGTACACCCAGGTGACCCTGTAATAGCCGGAGGCGTCTGGAGCGATCTCAAAACCCGGGAAGCGCGTCTGGACGGCGTTGCGATTGGGCTCGCCGCCGCCGGTCAGGCCGGTGTGCGAAGCATTCAGCTCGCCAATCATCTGCAGCGCGATGTTCTGCATCTCCTCGCGGTCGCCCGCATCGGCCAGCAACGGCTCGTACACTTGGCGCATGTGCGCCCAGTCCACTCCGTTCATCTTGGGATCGTAGAAGCGGTGCTTGAGGACGCGCCAGGCTTCGTTGAAGACCTGCTTGCGCTCCTCACGGTTGTCTACTTCGACGCGCACGGTAAAGTTGACGCGGCGGCGCCCGCCGCCTTCACCGCCCGCGGCTGGGGCTGCACTCGCTCCCGCTTGTGCGCCGCCACCGCCTCCGAGCGTGACCGCCCAGATGCGCGGGCCTTCCATGAAGTAGATCGTGCGGCCATCGCGGGAGAATTGAAGCGCGCGGATGCCGCCGGCGCCCATTCCGCCTGCGGGAGGTGCAACCTCATCCGCGGCCGGCGGCTGGGACTGGGTGACGCGGCGAAGCTGGTCGCCCGTCTCGGCGATGGTGTAGAGCATGCTCACGGGCCGGCCATTCTCATCGCCGACGGCGACGAAAGCGTACGTGCGGCCATCGGGTGAGGAAACGGCCGTGGTGATGTTGTCGGTGAGGCGCGTCACCTGGCGGGTGCGGCGCTCGAGGCCGTCGAAGTCAATCTTGACTTCGGGTGCACCAGCACCCGCGCCACCACGTCCGCCGCGTTCCGCCGCAGCTCGATCCGCGGCTCGGGCTGCATCTTCATCATCGATGTCGCGGCTCATGGGGTCGCGGTCTTCTTTCGAGAGCGAAACGCTGTAGAGCACGGAGACGTTCTGCCGCAGCGTCGCGGAGCCTCCCTGCACGTATCCGCCGAGGAAGATCA
This sequence comes from uncultured Acidobacteriota bacterium, assembly GCA_963739275.1. Classification (GTDB taxonomy): domain Bacteria; phylum Acidobacteriota; class Terriglobia; order Acidiferrales; family UBA7541; genus JBGQGH01. The sequence goes on along the minus strand of CAVTZX010000048.1, from coordinate 19,791 downwards.
GCTTGCGCCCATCCGGAGTGAACCGCGGAGCAAATGTACTGAAATAGCGGTCGTCGTCTAAGCGGTGCGTTTCGCCGCCCGCCGCGGCCACGATGTGGACGTGCGCACGGAGGTCGCGGTCCGGCGTGGAGTAAGCCACCCATTTACCGTCGGGGGAGATGGACACGCCGTTAAGGTTGCCGGCTTCGCCGGAAGCGATGGAGCGCGTTTGTCCGCTGGAGACGTCCACGGCCCACAGCTTATGGTCTGAAGAAGTGTAGCCGAGGGATTTCGAGTCCGGGAACCAGTGCAGGCTCAGTTTTTCGGTGTCGGCGTCGGAGAGCTTCTTGGCGTTCTTGCCCTGCGCATCGGCGACCCAGACTTCGTCGCGGCCGGACTGGTCGCTGACCCAGGCGATCCACTTTCCATCGGGCGACCAAGAGGGCTCGGTGTCGCGCGAGTAACTGGACGTGACGCGGCCGACGTCGCCGCGTTCGGTGGCGATCGTGAAGATTTCGCCGTGCGCGGAGATGACGGCGCGGTGCGTGGTCGGCGAGAGGTCGTAGCTGTCCGCTTCGCCGGCGATGGTCAGAACCTCGAAGTTGTTCTCCTTTTCGTCGGAGGTAATGTTGATCTTCACCTCCGACGTTTTGCCGCTTGCGACGTCAAGCTTCCAAAGGCCGAAGCCTTCCTCAAACATAATCACTTTTCCATCCGAGGAAATCGAAGGGTAAAAGAGCGAGCCGTCCTTGAAGTGCGTCACCTGGGTGGGCTTGCCGCCGTTCTCGGGAATCTTCCAGATCTGATTGGTGGACTTGAGCACGTCGGGCGTGCCCGCGACCGCAGTCACATCGCGATCGGAGACAAAGTAAATCTCGCCGTTGGGGGCATATTGCGGCCAGGCATTATTGGCCTTCTCGCGATCGTTCGTGCCAGTGTCCAGGATCTTGCGGTAGCTCTTCTTGTCCGCGTCGTAGATCCAGAGGTCGGCGGCGTTGCTGCCGCGATAGTGCTTGCGCCACCAGGTCGGTGCGTGGCGGTTGAAGACGAACGTCTTGCCGTCCGGTGAATAGCTGCCCCAGTACCCCCAGTCGGTGGGGAGGAGTTCTTCAAGGCCGCCGCTGATCGAAACGCGATAGAGATTGGCCACGCCGGGGTAAACGACGCCGCGGGCCGAACTGAAGATGACGTAGCGCGAGTCGCGCGACCATCCCACAACGTTATCGGGAGCGCTGTGAAAGGTCAGTTGCTTTGGTTCGCCGCCTTCCGCGGGGATCACGAACACGTCGAGATTGCCGTAACGATTCGAGGAGAACGCGATCCATTTGCCATCGGGCGAAAAGCGCGGGTAGAGGTCGCGCGCGGCGTGCACGGTTAGGCGGCGCGGACTCGAACCGTCTTCATTCACCACCCAGATGTCGCCCAGATAGCTGAAGGCAATTTTTCCGTCGTGATAGTCCGGATGGCGCGGGATTTGTATTTGTTTGGCAGAGACGATTGAGGCCAGAAAGAGGACAGCAATGACGGACACCACCACGCGCAGAGCTTTCACGGCACCCTCCCAAACCTGGATTTCATTCTGCTGAACCGCCACGGATCTCCCGGCCACCACCGGGCCCTCATAGGGACACACCACCTTCTGGTGGGACGCAGGGGCGAGTGAAGGGGTTTCGTCCTCGCCGGCCGCGAGCGGCTCGGGAAGGGAACCGCGCTGAACGCGGCTGGCCGTGCCTAACTCCGCGCCAGGGTCTGAATCTTGTGCGCCAGTTTTTCGATCTCTTCCGCCTTGCGGACCATGGAGAGATTGAGGACTTCGCTGGAGTCCGTCTTGTCCACTTCCTTTTTCAACTCCTGTGCCAACTCGAGCAGCTTCTGGATGTTCTTCTTGATGTCCTTGTCGTAGGACTTGAGCACGGCGTGAGGATCGGGCGCGGGCGAGAGGTTCTCATCGGCCGACTTTCTTGGGTGCAAGGGAGGCTTCGGAGGTGAAGAGGGGGGCCGCACGGGCCTCGGCGGTGCCTCTTGCGAGTGAAGAGTGTAAGGCGCGACGCACAAGACGGTGGCGGGAACCAGCCATGTGAGAAACGCCCTGCGAGATGATTCCATGTCGAGCCTCCCTTCCCAGCACGGGCCGGATTCGGAGCCGGGGGCGCGTGCGGGTGGTATAATCGGCTTCCCTTTTATTGTATGACCAATTTCTACTCCAAGTTGATCGACTTTGCGCTGAACAGCGGGCCGCGCCTGATCGGGTACCTCATCGCGGCCTTTCTGCTCAACCGCATTTTGAAACTGCTGACCGTCCGCCTGGTGGACTTGGCCGCAACGCACACGCGCGTGGCACAGATGCGCGAGCAGCAAACGCGCACGTTGGCGCGCATCCTGTACCGTGCGGGCACCGTGGTGATCGTGACCGGGGCGGTGTTGACGGCGCTGCCCGAGTTCAACGTCAACATTCTGCCGGTGGCTACGCTGGTCGGCGTCGCCAGCGTGGGCCTGGGCTTCGGCGCGCAGCACCTGGTCTGGGACCTCATCAGCGGCTTCTTCATCATCTTCGAGGACCAGTTTGTGATCGGCGATACGATCCGCGTGGGGAATCATCTGGGACGCGTCGAGCACATGACGCTGCGGCGCACGGTACTCCGCGACGTCCAGGGCGGGCTCATTACCATTGCCAACGGCGAGATGCGGGAAGTGGCCAATATGAGCCGGGAATGGTCGCAGGTCTGGGTGGATGTCACGGTGGCGAGCGACGCGGCGGTGGACGCGGCCCTGGCACTGCTCGAGAAGACTGCCGGGGAGTTCCGCGGCGATGCCGACTGGTCCGGCGCGCTGGTGGAAGGGCCGCGCGTGCTGGGCGTCGAGTCTTTGAGCTTGAGCGGGACCGCGCTGCGCATCCAGGTGCGCACGGCCCCCGGCCGGCAGGATGACGTGGCGCGGGAGCTCCGCCGGCGCATCAAGACGCGCTTCGAGGAAATGCGGATTAGCCTGGCGGGAGTCCAGCGCGTGGAACTGGTCGCCCCGCCGAGAAGGGAACAACGGGAACCCCAGGCCTAGGTGGGGATTCGAGATTCACCTATTTCACAAAGGGAGACAATAAAATGGGAAACGTGACTCACGATCAGGCCAACCTGATGTTGCAATTGTATGATCTGCGGCGCGAGGCGAGGCTGCGGCAGGCGCGCGAGTGGTTCGTGCCGTTCTGCCACGCGAAATCATTTGAGGAGGCCATGCAGAAGTTTCCGCCGGGCAGCGTAGAAAGCACCAACCTGCGCATGGTCAGCAGCTATTGGGAAATGGTCGCTAGCATCGTCAACCGCGGGCTTATTGACGAAGATCTGTTCTTCGAGAATAACGGCGAAATGTGGATCGTCTGGGACCGCATCAAGGATTGGATCCCCGGGCAGCGCGCTGCGTTCAATAACCCTCAGGGGCTGAAGAACCTCGAGCAGCTCGCCCAGCGCTACGAAGCGTGGCAGGAGAAGCGCGCTCCGGGGGCCATTGACACCCTGCGTCAACGCCTTCAAGCGGCGATGCCGAAGACAAGGGCCGCGAGCGAATGAAACTGGAAGAAGCACTGGTCGCCGTCTGGCGGCAGGTGTTGCAAGAAAACGCCAACTTGGTGGAGCTGGAGGGCCGGAGGTTTCCGGTCCTCCGCACCCAGCGAAAGCGTTTGCGCCAGGTGGACTTTGAATTTGGGGGCGAGAGCCTGCGCGGGATCGAGCAGAACCCCGAAACGAAGTCGCGCTGGGCCGAGCTCGCCCGCGCGGGGAAGAAAGTGATGCAGTTCACCTCCGGCAGACGATATCTGGCGAATGTTGTGGACGCCAAAGTGACGCTCTATCGCAAGGCCGCGGGGAGCGAGACCAAGCCGGCGTCCCGGCGCGCCTCTCCCTAAGCCACCGCGCCGGAGAACTCTCCAGGAATCTCCCCTCCCAGCGGGCGGCGCGCGTGGACCCGATTGTCGCGTTAAAGTACGAGTAGCGCAAACGCCAGCCCCCCGATTTCGCAGCGCAAGACCCCGTAGATCGCCGTACCAGGGAAGCGATTGTGGGCGATTTGGGGGCTGGAAGCCAAGTCTAGCACCCAAGCCATTGCCGGGAACCGATCGAGGCTCCTAAGCCCGGTGTTCCCGGGAACACCGGGTCCCTGCGTGGGGCCGTGGATGGACAGAAGGTCAGGGAGGACGGGTAAGGGCTTTCCTTTCGCTTTTTCTTCGTCCGTGGTGCGCTCGCGCCTGGGAAACGCCGCCGGTTCGAGCGCATCCCAAGAGCGCGCGTCTTCCGTGTCTCTTCCGCATCTCTCACTTGGGAGGATTCCATGGGAATGAGTGAAGCGCTGTTGCCCGAGTTCGATCAGGAAATGGCTAGTACGCGAAAGACCCTCAGCCGCGGATCGCAGTGCTGGGCACCTTCGTGATGAACCACCTGATCCATCACCGCGCGCAACTCCTCGACTATCTGGGGTTGAACGACGTGCCCATCCCGGGGCTCTACAGCCCGTCCGCGGACGAAGCCATGATGTGATTGGGGCACAGGCCTTACAGCCTGCACTGAGCTAGTCGCCGGCACTGCTGAGAATCACTTATGGATTACCGCCGGTGGCGGCCGGCTGCTCCCCGATGCTACAGCCGGAACTTGATGGTCACCGTCATCTGGCTCGTCGTCGGTTGACCGTTGAGCATGCCGGGCGCGAGCTTCCACTGGCGCAGCGCATCGAGCGCGGCTTGCTGAAGCGAGACGGAGCCGGAAAGCACCTTCATCTTGGTGATCTTGCCGGCGTCATCGATATCCGCCTGGATCACAACATCCCCTTCGACGCGGTTGCGGCGGGCAAACGGGGGATACTCAGGATTCACCGAGGAGAGAACGCGCGGACCTTGCACCTGGCCGCCCACCGGCAGGGGGGCGGCGGGCTGCGTGAGCGTGCCCCCAGAAACCAACACGTTTGTGATTCCGCTGGGAACCGCGCTGCCGATCGACGGCGCTACCGGATCCTGGTCTTGCGCCGTGGGTCTCCGCGTGGGAACCAACGCGGTGGTCAGCACGCCAGCGGGCATTTTCGGCTTCGCTCGCGCACCCGCGGCCGGTGCACTTTCCCCTGGCGAAGACTGCGCGTTTTCAGCAGCACTCTTCGCCGGCGTCTTGGAACCGGCACCCGTGGAATTCGGAATGGCGGAGGGCCCCATCGTCTTGGAGGCACTCCCCGGGGCAGGATTCACCGGTTGCGCCGACGTAGAGGCGACCGCCCCGGAGCCCGACATTAGCGGCTGGGCCACGGCCGACGCTGACGCCGGGACGCCTGCCGGGTTCAGATTGGCTGCGCCCGGCTGTGCATTGGAAGCCCGGTGCCGGAAGTAGAACACCCCGCTGGCTGTGGCGGCGACGAGGAGCGTTGCGGCAACGGAAAGGACGATCCATGTCCTGCTCTTTCTTGACTCGCTGGCGAACCACGCCTGAGCAGCAACTGATTCTCTGTTCGTGGCCGGCACTTCATGAGGTAAGTCCAGTAGGGGGGAGCCTACGATTACCTGTGATACGGCCGAGGGCAACTCCTCCTCCGGCGCCAAAGTGCCGAAGTTCTTCAGGGATTGCTCCGTCGCGGCAGGCTTGACGCCGGTATTGCTGGGCTCATCCGCAAGGATCAGGGTGGTCAGGTCGATCACGTGACTTGAAGAGTGAGAGGAAGCCACTGCGGGGCGGCTGGCGGATTCAGGCGGAGGGTTCAGCGATGGATCGGCCAGTGCCGGATCCGCGCTGCTCTTTGGCGAAGGCGGCGCAACAGCGGATGGCAGGCTCGCGGTGCTCGGAGCCAAGGCGGGCGCTGCGGGAGGCTTCAGGGTGCTAGCGGGCTTCCTGTCTTCCGCCTGGCGCCGGCGGTCCTCTGCATCATCGGCCGGGAAGCTGACAGGCCAGAAATCAGGCGTGGTCTCGGAGAATTGGAGTTCGACCTGATTCTTTCCCGATTCGTTGGATTGAACATCCATGATTTCGCAACGCGCTTCTTTGCCGCTGGATAAATTAATCAGACTCAGCGTCTCGCCGGAGGACACGCGAGCCGCGAGCGTGACGATGGCACCCCGCGAGAGCACAAACACGGTTCGCGTTTCTTCGCGGATGGCGTTGTGCGCTTCCACGCGTCCTCGTACGAGGACGGGCAGAGCAAGTGGAATGCGCTGTGTACGTCCGGCTCGCGACTTGGACTTCTGCGGCGCCGGTACTTCCGGACGGTTTGCAGGTGTGGTCTCTTCGGTGACGGCGGGCAGTGGCGGTGCCTCGACGGGCGCTTCGGAAGAAGGAGTGAGCAGGTCGAGATCAGCCAGCAGCTCCTCAAACGTGTGGATCGTCACGCTGTCCCTGGACGTATGTGATCCTTTGGGGGCGGACGTCGGGTTCACAGGCGCGGGGGGCATGACGGGCGTGGCCACGGACGATTCCGGCGCGTTAACAGCCGTGCGCGGGAAAGGCGGCGGGGGCACGACAGATTCCTGTCTTCGACCGGGCAGAACGGGCTTCGGGGGGAGCGCGTTTGGCTCCAGTGTCGCGACTCCTGTCTGCAAACGCCTGGGCGGCGCGGCCGGAAGGTTGGTGAGATTCTTGGACTTGTTCGGCTCTGTCATTGTTATTCTCCCGGGCTGGAGCATTGTGGAAGGGTGGAGTCCCAACCCTCGACAGTACGAAAGTACTAGTGGAGCGATACGGTTAACACCGGCGATTTCCGGCGGCTTGGGGAGGAAGCTCGCGGAAGAGGACGCGGCCCAGCGCTAAGCGCGGCGGAGCGCGGAGGCGATTTCCTTGGCTTCGGCGGCCTTCTGTGTGGCCTGTTGCGTGATCTTGTTCAGCCCTTCGGCCACCTGGTCCAGCAGCTTGGGGATGCGCTCCATCGCCAGGAGTTTCGTGTCCAGCGGTGCGTCGCGCAGGGAGGTGATCTTGACGTCCTCGGGCCACAATTCTTCGGTGCCCGAAGCGATCACAAAGCCCCAGGTCCCTTCATTGTTCGCGTAGCCCAGTTCTTGCAGGGTGTGCACCTGCTTTGACTTTCCGTCAGGGCCTGTCTCGGTAGACTCTTCCGCCTTCAGCGGGTCATCATGTACCCAGGCGCTCACTCCCCAGTTGAGCTGGTTCAGGGCGGACTCGATGTCGGCGATATTATCTGAGAGTTGATCCGAGGCGTTGTTCAGCACCTGCGACAGCGAGGTGAGTCTGGCCATCGCCGTCTGGGTATTGTTGCTCATCATGCTTCTCCTTGGCGGGGACCGTGCGCTTCGATCTGGTGCGCGGCCGGGCTCGGGAGTTCAGGGACACCTCCCGTAGCGGCACGATGCCGGATCGCGCCTGCTCGCGTCCTGCGTAACACCCAGTTTGCCACGGGAATCGTCCGCACGAATAGGCAGTGGGTACTGTTTTATCCAAACAGTTATCCCGGTTCTTGCTGCGGGGAGATGCGGCGTGTCTCGCGCGGCGGTACGGCTGCGCCAACGGTTGCAATGTTCGGCGGACTTGTGCATAACTGCGGCTCCAAGAGTCGCCATAGCAAGCTCTCTTCGCGGGTGGATCGGAGGCGTTATGGCCGAATATGCGCAAGTTGTTGGGCTGGGAAGCTGCACTGTGGATTTTTTCGCGCTCGTGCCGAAACTGATCGGCGCGGAAGAGAAAATCAACGCCGACCGGCTCGAAGTCCACGCCGGCGGCGTGACGGCCAACAACCTCACGCAAGTAGCCCGCCTGGGGGCTTCGGCGGCATGGATCGGCCTGATCGGCCAGGACGCGAACGCGGAGATCATCAAGCGCGCATTCGCCGAAGACGGCATGGACCTCTCCGGAATCGAGGAAGTGCCCAGTGAGCTTTCCTCGCTCACCTGGATTCCGGTGGACCGGCAAGGCGAGCGCTGCATCTATATGTTCCCCAACGTGACGGCCAAGGTCACGCCGCAGCAAATCCGCGAGCGTTTCGCAAACCACATTCGTCATGCGAAGCACTTCCACACGGAGGCTTCACAACTGCCGCTGCCGCCGGTGCTCGAAGCCATTCGCGTGGCGAAGGAAGCGGGCGTACGCGTGTTCTTCGACCTCGACGTCTCGACAAGCTACTTCGTCAAAGCCGGCCTGGGCACCGAAGCCGAGTTGATGGAGGCAGTACGCGACACCAATGTGCTTAAACCGTCGAAAGCCGCCGCTCGCGAGCTCACCGGCGAAAGTGAGCCCGAGCGCGTGGCGATGAAGCTCCTTTCCCTTGGTCCGAAGCTCGTAGCCATCACCATGGGCGGCGAAGGTTGTCTCATCGCCAGCCGCGAGCACTTCGAGCGCGTGGCGGCGTTCCGCGTGGACGTTGCGGACACGACTGGGGCAGGCGACGCCTACATGGGCGGGCTCTCCTATGCGCTGTTGCAGGGCTGGGACGAGCGCAAGACGGGCCGCTTCGCCAACGCCTGCGCCGCGCTCTGCTGCACAAAGGTCGGCGCGCGCGCGATGTCACGCCTGGACCAGGTCATGGCGCTCGTCAATTCGAGTCAAGGCGCGTCCGCCTAGCCGAGGAGACGCCACATGTTCACGCCGCACTCGTTCGGCATTGCGCTCCTGATGATGGTGACCAGCACGATCTGCTGGGGCTCCTGGGCCAACACGTACAAAGGCACGAAGAACTACCGCTTCGAGCTGTTCTACTGGGATTACGCCCTGGGGATCGCCGTGATCTCGCTGATTCTGGCCTTCACGCTGGGCAGCACGAATCACGGCTCCACGAGTTTTCTCGCCAACGTGCACACCGCAGACGGAAGCAACATCGGCTACGCGCTCGCCGGCGGAGCGATTTTCAATGTGGCCAACCTGCTTCTGGTCGCGGGGATCGAAATCGCCGGGCTCGCCGTGGCGTTCCCTGTTTCCATCGGGATCGCGCTCGTCGTCGGGGTCGTCCTGAGCTACGCGCTGCAGCCCAAAGGCGACGCCCTGCTTCTCGCGGCGGGCGTTTTGTGCGCACTCGTTGCCGTGGTGCTGGACGGCAAGGCCTACGGCAATCTGCCGGGGCGCCGCACGGGAGTCTCGAGAAAGGGCCTGGTGATTTGCGTTGTCTCCGGCGTGCTGATGGGTTCGTTCGCGCCATTCGTCACACGCGCCCTGACGGCCGGCCACTCGCTCGGCCCGTATTCGATCGCCGTGTTCTTCACGCTCGGCGCGCTGCTCTCTTGTTTTGTCGTGAATGTTTATTTCATGCGGCGGCCGCTCGTGGGGGCGCCCGTCGCCTTGCGCGATTTTTTTGCCGCGCGCAGCACCGATCATCTTCTCGGCGTATTCGGCGGGTTGGTGTGGGGCCTCGGGACGGTCTTCAATTTCGTGGCCGCCAGCTTTACGGGCGTGGCGATTTCCTACGCCATCGGCCAAGCCTCGCCGATGGTCGCGGCGCTCTGGGGAGTGTTCGTTTGGAAGGAGTTCGCGGGCGCCGGAGGCCGCGCCAAGGTCTATCTCGCTCTGATGTTCGTCTTCTACATGCTCGCGCTCATTGCCGTCTCGCGCGCCTACACGAGTGCCGTCTGACGTTCTCCTGCGCAACCCGCCCCGCTACCTGCGATGGTGCAATCTCACCGGCCAGCACGCGAAGTCACGGTTGTGGGAGCGTGGCCGACTGCGCCGCCACGGCTTGCCAGCGGGCGTCTCGTCGCACCCATACGCGCAAGTAGCGGAAACGCCCGCCGGTCTCCTGTCCCTTGTAACGTCCCTTGACGACGGTAAGCGCCGTGGCTACCGCGCAGTCGCCGAACACGCGCACGCGGATATCCTCATGGCGCAGAGATTCGAGCACGTAATCCGGCGCATTCATCCGCGCCAGGAGGTCTGCCTTACGGATTTCCTGTCCGTTGGGTTCAAAGCCGAGGAAATCGTCCGCGGTGATGCGTTCGATCATTGCGCGATCCCCGCGCATCATCGCCTCGGGCAGCGTGCTCTCGATGCGCATCAGTTCTTGTTGTGCCTCTTCGTTCTGCTTCATGGCTTGCTTCTCGACTCGGCCTGGCTGTAGAGCGAGCGCCAGGGCGCCCACAGTTGCGGAAAGCAAAATCCGGTTCATGGAAGTTCTCCTTTGGGGGGTTCTTACCGGTGGGGAAGGCAGCGGCAGGCAGCTGCGATCCTTATACGCTGTCGCCAGCTCCTATGCAAGAGCTGACCGCAGGCCCGCGTTGGAGAGGGCTGCGGCGCCCGCTCAAGGCGAGGAGCGCCTCACGGCGGGCAAAAACTTTTTCAGCGCCCAGTGCACCGGCCAATAGAGGAACAGGACCATCCATAACCAGACGAGGAATAAATGCACCGGCGCGGGTCCCCACGTGCGGTGGAAGATCGGCTCGATGAACGCGTAGTTGAGGTTTTGCGCGGGTCCGAAGAAGCGCGAACCTACGAGCAGCGCAGCGAGAATCGCCGCTTGCAGCGCCAGGCCGCGGCGGTCGTACCCCACGCGGCGCAGCGACCACACCAGGAGGATCGGCACGAAAACGTGGAACAGCGAAAGGGCCCGCACCCAGAGCGGATAGTTCGCGTTCCACATGTACTCTGTGCCGCCGAGCAGATGCTTGCCGAACGCAAGGTGCCAAGCTACGTCCAGGCACCAGAGGGAATCGGCCAAGATCGCGTTGAGCGCCTGGCTCGAAAGCAGAAGCGAGTTTCCCCACCAGAGTCCCGCGCAGGTCAGGATGACGGCCACATCGCAAACGTGCAGGAAGTTGGCCCATCCCCACGTGCGCGCGTATGTGGGAAACCACACCGCGAGCCACAGCAGCGCGGCCCATCTCAGCTTTGGAAAAGGCGTGACCTGACGCATTCGCGGCTCGTTTGGGAAAGTCCGGGAGAGCCTACTCGCCCCGTCCCGCTCCTGCAACTGTGAATCGCGGCGGGCGCCCGGCATCGCGTATAATCGATTGCCGATCGGAGCCGCCGCAGAATTGTATCCCTACATTCACCTTGGTCCCTTCACGTTGGGCACGTTTGGTTTGTTTGTAGCCCTCGGTCTGCTTGCGGCGCTCTACCTCATGCAGGCGGACTTCGTGCGGCGCCGCATCGATGCCGACCCCTACGCCATCATCCTGTGGGCTGGCCTTGCGGGAATCATAGGGGCTCGCCTGTACCACCTGCTCGAATCTCCGACTGAGTTTTTCGCCAATCCCTGGCCGCTCCTCTTCAGCCGCACCGGATTCGCCTGGTACGGAGGATTTCTGGCTGGTCTTGCCGCGCTGACTTTGTGTGGGCGCCACTATCGCATTCCGTTTCTCGTATTGATGGACATCGCCGCGCCCGCCGCCGCTCTGGGTCACGCCATCGGTCGCATCGGGTGCCTGGTTTCCGGCGATGGCGACTACGGCATCCCCACATCGCTGCCGTGGGGCATGAGCTTTCCCAACGGCATCGTGCCCACAACCGAACGCGTCCATCCGACACCGATTTATGAATTCCTCGTGCTCTCGCTGGTTTCTTGGTACCTCTGGCGGATGGGCACGCGCGCCTTGCGCACTCCGCGCCCGGACGGCGCGGTCTTCTCGCAATACCTCGTGCTGTCCGGTCTGGAGCGCTTCCTGGTTGAATTCATCCGCATCAACCCGCGGGCCTTCTTTGGGATGACGAACGCGCAGACGCTCGGCCTTCTTTGCGTTTTCATCGGAGGCGCGCTGCTCTGGCGGATCAAGGCCCGCTATCATCACGTCAGGCGTGAGCACCGCATTATCGAACACTCCAAGCGGTATGGAGATGTCCTCAAGCCCGAGTACAGCCGGCCTACGCCGGAATGTCCTCACCCGGAGCGATGGCATATGTATGACGGAATGACCGCAGAAGCAGAGGTGCTGGACTTCCTCACTTCCATTGTGACGACCGCAAAGCCGCAGCTGGTGGTGGAAACCGGCACGTTCATGGGCATCAGCACGCTGGCCATTGCCGAAGCGCTGAAGCAGAACGGCTCCGGCCGCGTGATCACCTGCGAACCCGACAAGGAAGCCTTTGCCAAAGCCAAGGAGCGCTTCAAAGCGTCGGGCCTGACCAAGTGGATCGACTGCCGCAATCATTCCAGCCTGGAGACGAAGATCACCGGCACGATCGACTTGCTCTTCAGCGACAGCGATATTCCCCTGCGCGAGCAGGAAGTGCGCCATTTCTTGCCGCAGATGAACCCTGCGGGCCTCATCCTCATGCACGATGCCAGCTCCCATGTGAAAACCGTGCGCGAAGCAGCCCTGCGCATGGAAGCCGAGGAGCTGATCTCCGTAGTCCTGCTGCCTACGCCCCGCGGGCTCGTGATCGCGCAGAAGCGCGAAGGCCGCGGCTAGAATTCATGTTCCATCTCGGATGGGCGGCCCGAAGGCCTTCTATGTTCACCACCCTTGACCTCGGGAAGCGATTGGCATAGCGTTTGCGACCGGGGCGCCGGCCCATTCTGTCAAATCCTGCTGCGCCCGGAGGTGCGATCGTGGAACGACCCACAGGGGTGACTATTTTGGCCGTGCTCGCGTTCATCTTCGCGGGTCTTGCGGTGCTGGGGGCTCTCGCTTTCTTCGTCGGTGGCTCTCTTCTATCTTCGATGACGGGTTCCTCCGGCGGCATGGGAGGATTGCTGGCGGGCCTGGGAGCTATCGCCGGAGTGATCATCCTGATCATTGCGGCGCTCTATGCGGTGGTCGGCTTCGGCCTTTGGAAGCTCCAGAACTGGGGACGCATCCTGTGCCTCATCCTCGTTGCTCTGGGATTGCTCTCCTCCGTGCTGGGATTGGTGAAATCGCTGACGCCCCTGCACTTCGGCTTACTCATCTGGCAGTTGGTCTGGGTCGCCGTCGATGTCTGGATTATCACCTATCTGTTGAGGCCGCACGTGAAACAGGCGTTCGGCGCGTCCTGAAGGGCGCGTAAGCCCCGCTTCGCAACGTTTTCTTCGGAGAAGCCGGTGAGCGGCGATCGCGAAGGCGCTGTGCGCTTGCCGGCTCTTTCTCCCTGACTTGACCCTGCCTCCGGATCGGATTAACGTTAAGAACAGAGGTCGACAGCCCGGGAATTACAGCTCATCTGCACTTTGGAGGTGGACTCGTGCAACGACCCACCGGCGTAGCCATCCTGGCGATTGTTTCCTTCCTGTTCGCGGCGATTTTCCTCGTTTGGGCCTTAACCGCCTCTCTGGGCTTGGGCCTATGGTGGCTGAAGGGGCTGACCAATCTATTTGGCACGAACGCAGCGGTTACCGGGCTGGGCTCGGCGCTCGGAATCTGGGTGGTTTTCGGGGCGATTATCTGGGCCGCGATTGGTTACGGTCTGTGGACCCTGAAGAATTGGGGACGCATTCTGTGCCTGGTGTGGATTGCCCTCGGGCTTGTGTCCGCCGCCGTTGCCTTGCTTACGTCGGGCTTCCAGCTCCCGCCGCTCGCCTGGCAGTTGATTGCCATTGTCCTGGATGTGCTGGTGATCGTATACCTGCTGCGGCCCGAAGTCCGGCAAGCCTTCACGGCGCGCGCGTAAAGAGGAAGAAGGCCGGATGATCGCGAATCCGAGCGGGATTCGCGATTCCGGCCGCCGCAGAGCTTCTGTCTAATCTGGCCTTATTTTCCCGGACCCGGTGCCGCTGGCGCCGGAGTGACCAGCTTGCCATCAGCGTTGTAGACCTCGACGGGGCCGAACTTCTCCATCACGGATTTGATTTTGCTCGCATCTCCAACCGCTACGACTTGCATGGCATCGGGGCTGAAGTATTTCTTCGCCACGCGCTGCACATCATCCGCGGTCACGGCTGCGATCTTCACCGGATATGTATCCCAGTAATCGGCGGGGAAGCCGTAGATCTTGCGCACAATCGCATTGTTCAGGGCCGTCGCTGGCTGTTCGAGTTGCAGGGCGAAGCCGGCGACGACTGAGCGCCGCGCCTCGTCCAGCTCCTGATCGGGGACCTTCTCGTCGCGGATGCGGTTGATCTCCCTCAAGAATTCCGTCATGGCCGGCTCGGTGACCTCCGTGCGCAAGTTGCCGCCGGCATTCCACGGCCCGGGGAACTTGAGCGCGGTGAAGTTGCTGTAGACCCCGTAGGTGTAGCCTTTCTCCTCGCGGATGTTCATAAAGAGCCGGCTGGCGGGACCAGCCCCGAAGATCTGGTTCATCACGATCAGCGGGATGTAGTCCGGATCACGGCGATCGATCGCGATGTTGCCCATCGCCAGGGTCGTCTGCACCGAGCCGGGCCGGTCTACGACATATATCTTCCGCTCCGTTGAGGGGCGCGCGTTCGGCGGCAAGACTTCCTTTGCGTCCGTCTTCTGCCATCCGGCCAGCCAGCGAGTGAGCTTGGGAATGAGGTCGCTGGCGCGGACATCGCCGACGATCCCGAGGATCGCATTCTGTGGGGCGTAGTGATCCTGCCTCCACTTCGCCAGCGCCTCGGGCGTGAGGGCTTGGATGGATTCCGGCGTCGCCGACACCGTCGCCGCGGGATGGCTGCCGTACACGGCTTGGCTGAACCGCTCGTTGGCCAGGAATCCAGGATTGGAGCGTTGTTGGCGCAGGGCGGCAAGCTGCCGCTGCTTCAGCTTGGCGAGCTCCTCGGCAGGGAAGGTCGGATTCATCAAGACGTCCGTAAACAGCGCGAACCATTCCTCGAAGTTTTCCGAAAGCCCGGACGCGGTGACGGTTGTCCCCGACGAAGGAAAGGGAGCATTCGCTCCGACCGAGGCGCCCAACCGGTCGGCCTCCTCCGAAAACTGCTTGCTGGTCCGTGTCTTCGTTCCCTCGCGAAGCATCTGCGCAGTTACGCTCGCCAGGCCGTGTTGATTGGCTGGCTCGTAGAGCGCGCCGGCCCCCGCAATCTGCAGGGTGACGGACACAGTCGGCAGGCGATGATTCTCCAGAATCAAGACCGTCAGGCCGTTGGGGAGCGTCGTTTCCACCGGCTTAGGCAGGTTGACCTTGAGGATCTCTTTGTTCACCGGCGCTCGGTTCTTGCGTTCCACCTTGCTCAGCGGGACGCTCTGAGTGCCTTGTTGCCCGGCCCCGCCGGCCATTTGAGCTGGCGTGGGCTGGATCACCACGAGACTTAACGCTGCGGCCAGCCCCAAGGGGAGCAGGGCATGCTTGCGTGAGAGGTGCAATGGTTTCCTGTTCATGATTTCTCTCCTGCCTTACTCGCCCGGCCGCACGGGAGCGGCGGCCCGGGGCTTCGGCGTCGTGATGATGACGGTGCGGTTCGTGTCGACGAGATATTTCTTGGCCACACGCTGAATATCAGCCGCCGTTACGGCGTTGTACTTGTCCACGCGGGTGAAGGTTACAGACGGGTCGTTAAAGAAGATTGCGTTGTCCGTCAGCTGAATGGCACGAAAGAGCGTGCTCTGCATGGACTGGATCTGGTTCCGGCGGTTGAGCATCTTCACCTTGGCGACGTCCGCGTCGCTGGCCGGCTGTGTCTTCAAGCGCTCGATTTCCTCGTAGATCAACTTCTCCACTTCCTCGGGGCCCTTGCCCGGCGTGACGAGCGCGATCTGGTTGAAGAGGGATGGCCCGCGCAACTGCTGCGGCCCGCCGCCTACTGCGACGGCGACCTGCTTGTCGCGGACGAGCTTCTGGTTCAGCACCGAGGACTGTCCGCCGTTCAGAATGTCGCCCAACATGTCCAGGGCATACCAGTCCGGAGTATTGGCCGGAGGGATCTTGTAGACGATGTCGAGCCGCGCGAGTTGCGCGAAGCCGTCATCGATCGTCTTGCGCCTCTCCGCGGTCTGCGGCGGCTCCGTCGTGTCCACGGAAGGCGGCGCCGGCTGCGACGGTATGGCCTCGAAATACTTCTTGATCTTGGCCAGTGCTTCTTCGGACTTGAAGTCGCCGACGAGTGTGAGCACCGCGTTGTCTGGGGCATAGTACATCTTGAAGAATGCGGCCACATCCGCGAGAGTGGCGGCATTCAGATCGTCCATCGATCCGATCACTGAATGCTTGTAGGCAAAATTGTCGTAGGCCGTTTCCGAGATGGCCTCAAACGTCTTGCCATACGGTGCATTGTCCACGCCCTGGCGGCGCTCTTCCTGCACGG
Source organism: uncultured Acidobacteriota bacterium (assembly GCA_963739275.1). Classification (GTDB taxonomy): domain Bacteria; phylum Acidobacteriota; class Terriglobia; order Acidiferrales; family UBA7541; genus JBGQGH01. The sequence goes on along the minus strand of CAVTZX010000048.1, from coordinate 3,786 downwards.
CGTTGCGCTGGTTATTCAGATTGGCGTCGTTGATGGCCAGCGACTTCATGCGGTCGGATTCGAGGAAGAGGCCCAGGTCAAGCTGATTGGCGGGCAACGTCTCGAAGTAGATCGTGCGCTCGTTGTTCGTAGTGCCGTTCATGTTGCCGCCGTTATTGAGCACCAGGAAGTTTTGCTCGCCCTTGCCCACATTTTCCGAGCCCTGGAACATCATGTGCTCGAACAGGTGTGCGAAGCCCGTGCGGCCCTGCCGTTCGTTGCGCGAGCCGACGTCATAGGCCACCGCGATCGAATACGTTGGCGCGGAGTGATCCTCCGACAGAATCACCCGCAGGCCGTTCTTCAGTTTGTACTGTTGGAACGGAATCGAAAAGGCCTTGCCCGATTGTGCCCAGGTCCCGATGGTCGCGCCGCTGCCCACCAGGCAGAGGCACACCAGGACGCATAGGATGTACTTAAACCTTTGCATCAGAATCTCCTCCTAGTGAATGATCCAGCCGCACACCACCGTTTTGTCGTTAGACGCAGTGCGCGGCGAAATGTGAGCTTTCACGAGCCTTGCGATTAAACCTCGTCGCGTAGGACCACCCGTTGCAGGAAAGGGTACGCCAGTTGCGACCGGGTGTCCACCGAGTGGAACGGGAATCTGGGCAGGCAAATCCCGGGTGTTCAGAGCATCTGCCGCAAGACGTACGGCAGGATGCCGCCGTGGCGGTAGTAGCTGACCTCTTCGGGCGTATCAACCCGCGCCACGGCCTGGATTGTTTTCTCGCGGCCCTTGGCGTCGCGGGCTCGGACTTGAAGTGTTTTTCGCGGGGCCAATTCCGTGATCCCCTCGATCGAGAAGATCTCGAAGCCGGTCAGCCCCAGCGATTCGCGCGTCTGGCCGGGCAAATACTCGAGTGGCAACACGCCCATACCTACCAGGTTGCTGCGGTGAATACGCTCGAAGCTTTCGGCAATCACCGCGCGCACGCCGAGCAGAAGCGTTCCCTTCGCCGCCCAATCGCGCGACGACCCGGAACCGTACTCCTTGCCCGCGAGCACGAGGAGGGGCACTTCTTCTTCCTTGTACCGCACGGCTGCATCGTAAATGGTCATCCTCTCGCCGTCCGGCAAGTGCACGGTCCAGCCGCCTTCGGTGCCCGGGGCGAGCTGATTGCGCAGGCGGATATTGGCGAAGGTCCCCCGCATCATCACTTCATGGTTTCCGCGGCGCGCGCCGTAGGAGTTGAACTCGGCAGGCTTCACGCCGAGGCCGATCAGATATTTTCCCGCGGGGCTGTCCGGCTGGATGGAGCCGGCGGGAGAAATGTGGTCCGTGGTGACACTGTCGCCGAGCATGGCTAGCACGCGCGCGCCGCGGATGTCCGCGAGCGCCGGCGGCGTGGCTGGCATACCGACGAAGTAAGGCGGATGCTTGATGTAGGTCGATTTCTCGTCCCAGCGATAGAGGTCGCCCTCCGGAACCGGGAGCCCCCGCCAGCGCTGGTCGCCCGTGAAAACTTCGCCGTACTCTTTGTGGAACATGGCCGTTGAAACCGCCGCGCGCACTGTGCTCTCGACTTCCTGCGGCGTAGGCCAGATTTCGCGCAAGAACACCGGCTTGCCCGCTGAATCCTGCCCAAGCGGCTCCTTCGTGAGGTCCATGTCCATGCGGCCGGCGAGCGCGTAGGCCACCACGAGCGGGGGCGAAGCCAAGTAGTTTGCGCGGACCAGCGGGTGGATGCGCCCCTCGAAGTTGCGATTGCCGCTCAGGACGGAGACGGCGACGAGGTTGTTCTCCTTGATGGCCGCGCCGATCGAGTCCGGCAACGGACCGCTGTTGCCGATGCAGGTGGTGCAACCGTAACCCACCAGATGAAAGCGCAACTTTTCGAGGTAGGGCGTCAGGCCAGCCGCTTGCAAGTAATCGCTCACCACCTTCGATCCCGGCGCGAGACTCGTCTTCACCCACGGCTTCGATTGCAGGCCGCGCTCGACCGCCTTTTTCGCCAGCAAGCCCGCACCGAGCATCAGCGACGGGTTCGAGGTGTTCGTACAGCTCGTGATGGCGGCAATCACCACCGAACCGTTGGCCAGCTCGAAGCGATCGCCGTTGTTCTGCACCGCGACGCGCTTTTCCGCCACGCCTTCCATCACTTTTCGCCACGACGATTTTGCTTCGCGCAGCAGCACGCGGTCCTGCGGACGCTTTGGACCGGCCAGAGTGGGCTCGACAGAGTCGAGATCGAGTTCCAACGTGGCGCTGAAGACGGGATCGGGCGTCGCGTCCGTTCGAAAGATTCCTTGCTCCTTTGTGTATGCTTCGACGAGGCGCACGCGGGCGGCGTCGCGGCCGGTGAAACGCAGATACGCGAGCGTCTCAGCGTCCACGGGGAAAAAGCCCATCGTCGCGCCGTATTCGGGAGCCATGTTGGCGATCGTGGCGCGGTCGGGAAGCGACAGGCTCGAAAGGCCCGTGCCGTAGAACTCGACGAACTTCCCAACCACGCCCTTGCTTCGCAGAATCTGGGTGACGGTCAGCACTAAATCCGTCGCGGTCGAGCCCGCCGGCAGCCGCCCGTGCAGCTTGAAGCCGACGACGTCCGGAATCAGCATGGAGAGCGGCTGGCCGAGCATCGCCGCCTCTGCTTCAATGCCGCCGACGCCCCAGCCAAAGACGCCCAGGCTGTTGACCATCGTCGTGTGCGAGTCCGTGCCCACGAGCGAATCGGGGAACGCGAACTCCGCACCGTCCTTGTGGGCTGTGGAAACGACGCGCGCCAGATACTCGAGATTGACTTGGTGACAGATGCCGGTGTCCGGCGGCACGACTTTGAAATTCTCGAACGCTTTCTGTCCCCAGCGCAGGAACGCATAGCGCTCGACATTGCGCTGGAATTCAAGGTCAGCGTTGAAAGCGAAAGCCTGGCCACTGCCGAATTTGTCCACCTGCACGGAGTGGTCAATGACGAGTTCCGCTGGGAGAAGTGGATTGATCCTTTTCGGGTCGCCGCCCATGCGGCGCATGGCTTCGCGCATCGCGGCGAGGTCGACGACCGCAGGCACGCCGGTGAAATCCTGCAACAGCACGCGGGCGGGCATGAATGCAATCTCTTTCTGCGCGCTGGCGGAGCCGCCCCCGGACCATCTTGCAAGGGCCTCGATGTCCGCCGCGTGCACGAAGCGCCCGTCCTCCTGCCGCAAGAGGTTCTCGAGCAGCACCTTGAGCGAAAAGGGGAGCCGCGCCACGTTTCCGATGCCTTTTTTCTCGAGCGCGTCGAGGCGAACAATCTGGTAGGAGCTGCCGCTGACCTGAAGCGTTGCGCGTGCACCGAAGGAATTTGAACAGGCGGGAGTCATCGAAGTGTGTGTCCTTTCCGCACGGTCACCGAACCTATCATGATAACCGAATCGCGCCGCTCCGTGCGCGCTCCGGGCCGCCACCGGGATTGACGATGCTTCGATTCACGGCGTATCGTGCCCGCCAGGATGCTTTACCCATGAAAGCAGCGAAAATCATTGCTTCCCTGACTGGTCTGGGACTCCTGGCAACACTCGTTGCGGGACACGCGTCGCCGCAGCAGAATCCCGCTCCGTCGGCGATGCAGGTGATTCTCCTCGGCACCGGCTACCCGCGGCCCGATCCCAACCGCGCGGGGCCCTCCACAGCCGTGCTCGTCGGCAAGAAAGTGTTCATTGTGGATGCCGGGCGCGGCGTCATGATGCGCCTCGCAGCCACGGAGATTCCGCTCGCCTCCATCCACACTGTTTTCTTGACGCATCTCCATTCCGATCACACGG
>CAVTZX010000047.1:0-52244 GCA_963739275.1 uncultured Acidobacteriota bacterium | reverse complement strand
TACCCCGGGTCGTACCCCACTTCGGGACAAGCGCATCTGCGCGATGCCGTCTATCAGGCCGGAGGAATCACGCCGGATGCATCGCCGGAGAGCGCACAGCTGGTTCGCTCGATGCCCGATGGCAGCTTGAAAATCCTCGCCATCGATTTATCGCGGGCCTTGGCCGGAGACCCCATCGACAACGTGCTGCTGCAACCGCGCGACCGTCTGCTGATTCAGCGCAAGGCCACCACGGTGGACCCGCCAACGGTTTTTGTGAAGGGTGAGGTGGCTCGGCCGGGCCGGTATCCGCTCACGACGAATCTGCATGTCGAAGACCTGATCCGGATATCCGGCGGAATGAAGCGCAGTGCATACACCGAGCGGGCGGACCTGACGCGGTTTGACCCGCGCGACCCACAGAAAACGCTCGGCGAGCATATCGAGGTCTACATCGCCGGGGCGCTCGCAGGGGATCCAAAGGATGATCTTCTGCTGCGGGATGGCGATGTCCTGACCATCCGTCAACTCCCCGGGTGGAATGACATCGGAGCATCGGTGACCGTGGGGGGAGAAGTCGTTCATCCCGGGGCCTATGGCATCGCTCCGGGCGAGAAGCTGAGTTCCGTGCTGAAGCGAGCGGGCGGCTTCCGGACGACGGCGTTTCCGCAGGGCGCTGTGTTGCTGAGGAACGATGTCCGGCAACTCCAAGAGAAAAGTCGCCGGGAGCTGATCCAGCGTGTGGAACAGGACGTTACCACTGCGAAGGTATCTGTGAACGAGACTTCCAAAGATCAGGCGGACTTGCAGCAAGCCGTGCTGCAACAGCACGAGCGCGTCCTGGCGGCCCTGCGAGATGCGCCGATAACGGGACGCTTGGTGATCCATCTGAGCCGCGATCTTTCCGCCCTGGAGAAGAGCCGTGACGACATCGAGCTGCGCGAGGGAGATTCGCTTTACATCCCCAAGCTTCCGCAATTCATCGCCGTCAGCGGCCAAGTCTATAACTCCAATGCGATCACATTCGAGCCGAACCGCACGGTCGACTGGTACTTGAAGCGCGCGGGGGGACCGACGAATCTGGCGGACAAGAAGAATATTTTTGTGATTCGCGCCAGCGGCGCCGTAGTGAGCGGCAGTTCGGCGGGCTGGTGGACGGGCAATATCGGCGTAACGCGTATCCAGCCGGGTGACACGATCGTCGTCCCGGAGAAGGCGATCGGCACATCCACGTTCTGGAAGAATTTCGTGGCCATCGCTCAGATTGCACAAGCTGCGGCGGTGACATCATTCATAGCGACGAGATGAGACAACGCGCGACTCAGAACTGGAAGGCGCTCTCGGTCCTCGTCGTGGCCGTGTGCCTGGCGAAGACGGCCATGGCGCAGGACTATCCCCGCTACGCGCCGGCGGGGTCGACGTTTGTGCCGCTGGATAGCTGGGTGTACCCGGCTCTAATCCGATTGGCAGCGTTGGGCTGGGTAACCACTGCGCTGGAGGGCATGAAGCCTTGGACCCGCACGGAGTGCGCGCGACTCACTCAGGATGCGGGCGAAGCGATGCGCGACGCCATTCAAGAGGGCCACGGCCCGTCAGAAGAGGCGGTGCGTCTCCAGAAGGTGCTGGAACGCGAATTCGCGCCGGATCTGGAGGCGCTCAGCGGCGGGCGAAACCGCTCCTTCCGGCTGGAATCGGTCTACGTCCGGGCGCTATCCATCAGCGGGCCCCCGCTTACCGACGGATTCCACTTCGGCCAGACGGTGGCGTACGACTTCGGCCGGCCGTTCCGCCGTGGCTTCAATGCCATCAGCGGCGGAGCAGTGCGCGCCACCGCCGGCCCTTTCGCGTTCTACGTCCGCGCGGAGTATCAGCACGCGCCCGCAGCGCCTGCGCTCTCCGACGCAGTGCGCAATTTCGCTGCATCTTTCGATGCGAAACCATTGGAACCAGCCCTAGCATTCTCCGATGTGAACCAGGTGAGATTGCTGGACGCATATGCGACTCTAAACCTGGCCAATTGGCAGTTTTCTTTTGGAAAGCAAAGTCTCGATTGGGGACTAGGGACAGGCGGCTCGATGTTGTTTAGCGATAATGCGGAGCCGCTGTTGATGGGGCGCTTGACGCGCATCGTTCCGACCCGGCTTCCCGGTTTCATGAGCCAAGCAGGTCCCGTTCGCGTTGAGTTCTTTTTAGGACGCCAGGAAGGCGGAATCTATGTCCCCCATGCACTCATCTACGGGCACAAGTTTAGTTTCAAGGTGAGTCCGCATGTTGAGATCGGCTATGGCCGCACGGTCATCCTCGGGGACAGTGGTTCGGGACACGCCGCTGCTTTCACGGCAGAGAATTTCTTCCGCAGCTTTCTAGGGATTCGTCGACCAGAGGGAGTCCCCGGGGACAACCGCGACACCTTTGATCTTGCAGTGCGCATTCCCCGATCGCCTGCCTCAATCTACGCTGAACTGTATGCGGACGACAAACCAGTTTATTTTTTTAATCCGCCAAGGGGCGGATACCGAGTAGGACTCTACGTCGCACGATTGCCTCGACTGGCACGCTTCGATCTCCGAATTGAAGCGACCTGCACGGACTCTTCTCACTTTGAAGGACCAAGAGGCGATTTGAACTACTGGAACTTTCAGTACCGAGACGGCTATACAAATCGCGGGGTTCTTTTAGGCAACGTCGTGGGCCGACAGGGGAGGAACTTTCAGATGTGGTCCACCTACCACCTGTCTGAGACTCAGACACTAGAACTCAGCTTCAAACACAACGACGTCAATCCTAGCTTTGTTCCCGGTGGCGGTCACTGGCAAGACTACTTCGCTCGGTACGAAAAGTATCTTAGTTCCGGCTTCTACCTGAGGAGTTTGCTCCAATATGAACATATTCGAAGTTTTCCAATCCTCTTCTTAGGGACAGTGAACAACGTCAGTGCTTCAGTGGAACTCGGGTATATGCCGAGCCAAAGGAAACCATGAGTTTGGAAACATCGCATTTCTATGTTGCTTGCTTTGCAGATGCGATAGGGCAAACTCTCGACCTTGCGAACCCACGAGGGGAGAGAAGCACTCGTTCAGACAGACTGTCGGAACTGCGGCGCTAAGGCGATCATGCCCTGGCTTGAGCGGCTCGGAACTTGGTTATCCCTGAGATGAACACGACTGCTACCAAACCGCAACCTGAGGTCCCGGGAGGACCGAGTGTCGAAGTAGTCGAGGCGGGTGCTCGCAGCGACTTGTTCGGCAGGCTTGGTTTTCTGTGGGGACAGCGTCGGTTTCTCTTCTGGTCGGCGGTTGTCGGCTTGGTGGGTGCCACCATGATTGCTTTCATGATTCCAAAGTCCTACGAGTCTACAACCCGCTTGATGCCGCCAGACACTCAGACGGGATCAAGTCTGGCGATGGCAGCTGGCCTATCGGGCCAGTTGGGCGGGTTTGGAGCTCTGGCGGGCGAGGCGCTGGGGATCAAGAGTTCAGGTGCACTGTTTGTAGGGGTACTGAACAGCCAGACTGTTGGGAATCGCTTGGTCCAGCGATTTGACTTGAAGGCGGTCTACGGGGTCCGGCTCGAGCAAGACGCACAACGAAAGCTCGCGGAACGAACATCGGTCGCGGAGGACCGCAAGAGCGGGATCATCGCGATCACGGTGACCGACAGAAGCGCACAACGGGCCACGGGGATTGCCACTGCCTATGTCGAAGAACTAGATCGGCTGGTTTCACAGCTGTCGACTTCTGCGGCCCATCGCGAGCGCGTCTTTCTCGAAGAACGTCTGGAATCGGTGAAGCAAGACCTGGACGCCGCCTCTGAGCGCTTCGGACAGTTCGCGAGCAAGAACACAGCGATCGACATCCAGGCGCAGGGCAGAGCCATGGTGGACGCGGCCGCAAGGTTGCAAGGAGAGTTGATCGCGGCGCAGTCCGAGCTCGAGATGTACAAGCAAGTCTATACGGAAAACAACGTGCGCGTGCGCGCGGCGGAAGCGCGCATTGCGGAATTGCAGCGCCAGCTCGAAAAACTCGGAGGGGCACAGGTCAATGGGAAGATCGGTTCCCCGGAGGCCGCGGATCCGCTCTATCCCTCCATTCGCGAGCTTCCGCTCTTGGGCATCCGCTACGCCGACCTGCTCCGGCGCACCAAGATCGAAGAAACCGTCTACGGAATCCTCACGCAACAATACGAGTTGGCCAAGGTGGAAGAGGCGAAGGAGACGCCAAGCGTTAGAATTTTGGATCCCGCCGCTGTGCCGGGGAAAAAATCGTTTCCTCCCCGCTTGATAATCATGTTCCTGGGCACATTTCTCTCTCTTGCGTTTGCCATCACGTGGGTACTGGCGAGCGCGCGGTGGCAGGAAATCGACCTGAAGGATCCACGCAAGATCCTCGCCCATGAAGTCTTGGGAGCAATGACGGCCCGATTGTCTTGGCTGTCGAAGAATGGAGTTGGCGTCCGTGCCGCAGTGGGTAGAGTCTGGGCTCGCCTGCGGCGTAGACCGGCGCGGCCTGAGAGCGAAGACTAGACGGTCGCGCTCCCAACAAATTGATTCTACACGGGTTAGGTCACAAATAGCCCTGTAAGTGACGGGGCGAAGCCATATGTGGTAGTAACGGCTGAGTCGGGAACCATGAGCTCGAAGCAAATACACGGACTCGATAAACCAACCGAGGCATGCTGCTTGGACAACAATGCGCAGCCCCACTGGTACGCTGCTTATGTGTGTGCGAACCATGAAAAGCGCGTGGGAGAACAATTCGTCGAGAGAGCAATAGAGCATTTCTTGCCGGTTTATGAGACTTTGCGCCGATGGAAGGATCGTCGCGTGCGCCTGCATCGACCACTTTTCCCGGGCTATGTTTTTGTACGGATACCGCTCCAGGATCGATTGCGTGTCCTTCAAACCCCGCGCGTAGTCCGTCTCGTAGGCTTTAACGGCCTGCCTTCTGCACTCCCTGATGACGAAATGGAAGCCCTCCGAAACGGCATAGTCCACGCGATACATGCTGAACCTCATACGTACTTGACCGTCGGCCAACGTGTGCGGATTACGGGAGGCCCTCTAACCGGCTTAGAAGGAATATTGCTGCGCAAAAGAGCCAACCTTCGAGTCGTCGTATCCCTCGACCTTATCCACCGGTCGTTCGTTGTCAATGTGGATTGCGCGGATGTTCGACCTATCCCTCTGCTGAAGGAAACTTGAATGGCAAACGAACTGTCAGCCGTAGGCAAACAACGAGAAAGTGAAGAAGGCCTTTGCTTTCTGGGAGAGCGCAACGGCCTTGAGCTTGCAATCCGCGTGCGTTCGCAGAGAACCCTCGGCAAGATAATCACGAATCCCCGATCGCCCGATCTCATCAAAGGAGTCGTCATTGAACCGCTGCCAATATTTGCAGATGATAGAGGTTTCTTTGCTGAACTCGCCCGGCTCGGGAATCCCGGAATCGCTGAAACGATGTTTCCCGATGTGAAGCGTCGGATTCAGATCTCGATGACCCTAACGTACCCGGGCACGATCAAAGCGATTCACTACCATTACGAACAGACAGACCTCTGGGCACCTGCAGCAGGAATGTTGCAGGTTTTCCTCTACGACTTACGCCGTGCTTGCCCAACTTTCGGTCTCATCAATACGCTTTACGTGGGTCGGTTCCGGCCTTGGGAAATTCTGATCCCGCCGGGTGTGGCCCATGGATACAAGGTGCTGGGTACCGAACCCGCACAATTGGTCTATCTGACGGATCGCTTTTACAACCCCGAGGACGAAGGTCGCCTGCCACACGATCATCCAGACGTCGCCTACGACTGGGAAACGCAGCACAAGTAGGCTCCTAGAATGAGAGTTCTGATTACGGGTGCCGGTGGGCTGCTCGGTAGGGCCCTTGTGGAAGTGTGGGGCTCTGATGAAATCGTCCCCGCCACGTCCAAAGATGCAGATATTCGGGACAACAACCAGGTCCGAAGGCTCCTGACGAGTTGTCGGCCCGACTGGACGGTGCACACAGCTGCATATACCGACGTCGATGGGTGCGAGAAGAATCCCGAACTGACTCAACAAGTCAATTATTGCGGAGCCATAAACATCGCACGGGCCACCGCGGAGCTTGGCTCTCGTCTCCTGTTAATCAGCTCCGATTATGTCTTCGACGGCGAAAAGCGTTCCCCATACGAGGTGGACGATCCCGTGCGACCCCTCAATGCCTACGGCCGCTCGAAAGCGGATGCAGAACGCGGAGTTCGGGAGGTCCTCCCTGGTTGCTGCATTCTGAGGACATCGTGGCTCTTCGGCGCGGAAGGCCGATGCTTCCCGAAGACTATTCTTTTGCTGGCCAAGGATCGGAAAACGCTACCCGTGGTCTCTGATCAAAGAGGCAGCCCCACGTTCAACCGGGACTTGGCTCAAGTCATCGTTCGTCTCGTACGGACCAACGCAACGGGGACGATCCACGCTGCAAACGCGGGCGATTGCTCGTGGTTCGAATTCGCGAATGAGATTGTCAACACAGCAGGGCTTGCAGATATCACGATCCTTCCCATTTCCACCCAGGAGCTGAAGCGACCGGCGCCGCGACCACTGTATTCGGTACTTTCATGCACAGGTCTAGTGCAGTACGGGATCTCAATGAGGACTTGGCAGGAGGCTCTGAAGGCACATTTGCATGCATGTCTGCCAGCCATTCCAGAGGCCAGACGCGAGAATGTGCCAGGGGCGGCCGAGCAGATCGTCATTCGGCAAGAGTAAGTGAAAGGAGGCAAGAATGAAGGGAGTCGTACTTGCTGGCGGGACGGGATCACGACTTCACCCACTCACACGGGTCACGAACAAACACCTCCTTCCTGTCTACGACAAGCCGATGATCTATTATCCTTTGCAAACGCTTGTGGATGCGGGCATCGAGGACATCCTGATCGTCACGGGCGGAAACAGCGCTGGAGACTTCTTGCGCCTCCTTCGGAATGGGAAAGACTTTGGCCTCCAGCAGCTGAACTTTGCTTACCAGGAAGGGGAGGGTGGGATCGCCGATGCTTTGCGCCTGGCAGAGCATTTTGTTGATGGCGACAAGGTTTGCGTCATCCTCGGCGACAACATCATTGAGGGGAGTATCCGTCACGCAAAAGGAGGCTTCGAAAAAGAGGCGCGAGGCGCGAAGGTGCTCTTGAAAGAGGTCCCTGATCCCGAGCGCTTTGGCGTGCCGGTATTCCAAGAAAAGCGCATTGTCCGCATTGACGAGAAACCGAAGCAGCCGGCGTCGCCTTATGCCGTGATTGGAATCTACCTCTACGATCACACCGTCTTCGACCGCATACGGACGCTCAAGCCCTCCGGCCGCAAGGAATACGAAATCACGGACGTCAACAACTCCTACCTCGCCGACGGCCAGCTCACCCATGAAGTCCTGGAAGGCTGGTGGACAGACGCCGGAACTTTTGACTCTCTATGGCGGGCTGCCAGTTTGGTGCGCGAAAAGGTCTTGAGTGGCACAGAAAAAGCCCTCGCCGCCGTGATGGAGCGTTAGCCGTGCGCATTCTCATTACCGGTGGAGCTGGATTCATCGGATCAAACTTCGTCCATTACACGCTCCAGCATCATCCGGACGCCGAAGTGATCGTTGTTGATAAGCTCACTTATGCCGGAAACCTGCGAAACCTGGATGGGGTGTCACAAGGTCCTCGATTTCGTTTCGTCCGCATGGATGTGTGTGACCCAGCCGTGGCGGAGGTCGCGAACGGCTGCGATGCCGTAGTGCACTTCGCTGCCGAGAGCCATGTGGATCGCAGCATCGAAGACGCCTCTCCATTCGTGCGAACCAACGTAGAAGGCACGTGGCGAATGGTAGAAGCTTTCCGGAAGAACCGTGTGGGACGCTTCGTACACGTGAGCACCGATGAAGTCTACGGCAGCCTGGGCCTGGAGGGGCAATTCAACGAGTCTTCGCCACTGAAACCGACAAGTCCTTATGCCGCGAGCAAAGCGGCGTCTGATCTCTTGGTCCTCTCCGCGGTCAAGACTCACCGCTTCCCCGCGATCGTCACACGGTGTTCGAACAACTACGGTCCTTTCCAGTTTCCTGAGAAATTCATCCCGTTAATGATCTCTCAGGCGCTTTCCAACCAGCCGCTGCCGGTCTACGGCGACGGGCGCAATATCCGCGACTGGATTCATGTCTCCGACCACTGCAGGGCACTGGATCTGATTCTGCGCAAAGGCGGGGAAGGTGAGGTCTACAACATCGGCAGCGAATGCGAAATGGAGAATATCGCAGTGGCACAAAAGATTCTTGGGGTGCTCGGCCGCCCCGAGAGTCTGCTGAAGTATGTGGCCGACAGACCGGCGCACGACCGCCGATATGCCCTGGATTGCACGAAATTGAAAAAGGAGCTTGGTTGGGAGCCACAATTCAATTTCGAAAGAGGGCTGACCGAGACCATCGGCTGGTACCAACAGAATCGGGCATGGCTGGAAGATACCCGCAGCGGCCAGTATCGCGACTATTTTGACCGGCACTATGTTCAACGTGAATCCACGTTTGCGGCGTTCAATCACCGAAACAACTGAGGTCTGACCATTCCCCCGGAAAAGCAACTCGCCGAAACCCCTGAAGTGAAGACGGATCGAACAAGGCGACTCGCGTCTCCGGCCTTGCTGGCTCGGAACGCTACACTCAATCTCGTGACCGAGGGATGGACCTTTCTCGTCTTGATCGCAATCATGCCGAAGCTCGTTTCGTACCTGGGCGAAGCATCATTTGGGCTGTTTTCGCTTGCCTGGGTCGTGATTGGGTATCTAACTTTCCTAGATATTGGTGTCAGCCGTGCAGCAACGAAATTCATCTCGGAACATCTTGCCGAGCAGGACTTGGAGTCCACGAGGCAGGTTGTCCGCACCGCCCTCGTCGCCAATCTGGCTCTGGGGCTGGCTGGCGGCTTAGTCATCGTTTTGATAGCGCCCTACGTCATCCATTCTGTCTTCAAGGTTTCGGCAGATCTCGAAAGCCAGGCACGGCTCGTATTCTATGCCGCTGGTTTGGCCGTACCCGTGTTGTTGATGCAGGGGGTACTTCGAGCGGTGCTGAGCTCGTTCCAGCGGTTCGGGTGGATCAATGCGGTCAACGGCTTGGCGACGACGGCCCAGTGGGGCCTGGCCTGCGGGCTGGCCTGGAAAGGTCACGGGGTAGCACTGGTTGTCTTCTCGACGGTGCTTGTTCGAATCGTGGCGACTGCTGCCTATGGAGCCGTCTTGCTCCGACTGCTGCCGGGTCTTCAGCTCTTTCGGGCCCACGGCCTCATGGGGTTGTCCAAGCTATTGCGGTTCGGGAGTTGGGTCACTGTTTCGCAATTGGTTAGCCCTGTGCTTGTTTACCTCGACCGGGTGCTCATTGCATCGTTCGTCTCCCTGGGAGCAGTCACGCTGTACACGGTCCCGTACGAAGCAATGACTCGGCTGCGGATTATTCCCTCGAGCTTAGTTGCCACGCTGTATCCCGCCTTTAGTGAACGTGGGGTGCAGGGACAAGAAGCCCAACTGCAGCGACTGTACGAAGGTTCCGTGCGATATCTGCTGCTGCTGCTCTTGCCGGGCACCCTGTTCTTGGTTGTCCTGGGCCCTGACCTGCTGGCGATCTGGATGGGCAGCCAATTCGCGCGGCAAACCTCAATTGTTCTGGAAATCCTTGCCGTGGGTGTGCTGGCGAATGCCCTTGCCTACGTGCCCTACAATGTGCTCCAGGCGCTAGGGAGGCCTGACCTCACTGGTAAGTTCCATCTGCTTGAGCTGCCCCTGTACGTCGTTCTTTGTATGGTTCTGATTCCGCGCTGGGGGATTGCCGGGGCTGCGGTCGCGAGCACGTGCCGGTTTGCGGTCGACACGGGGCTGCTATTCTGGGCCGCACACCACTATTCCAGCTGTGGGCTGGGCGCCCACTGGAGAAGAGCGGCCTCGCGGATGTTGTTAAGCGGCTTTCTGTTAGGCTTGGCGTTTGGGGGTTGTCGCGTATTGTTCACTGATCTGTGGGCGCGCCTGACGGTGGGCGTGGTGTTCGTGGGGCTATATTTTCTCGCTGTTTGGCTGTTTGTACTCGATGGCCGAGATAAGCCAAGAATCAATGAGGCGCTGAGGATGGTTATCGGCCAGCCGGCGTCATGAGGGAACAGGCTGTAGCGGCTTCTTGACAGCTATGTCAGACAATTATTCACCCTTGGTGAGCATCATCACGCCGACCTATAACCACGAGAAGTTCATCGGCCCCTGCATTGAAAGCGTGTTGAAGCAGACCTACCAAAACTGGGAACAGATCATCATCGACGACGGATCCACGGACCGAACTAGAGATGTCGTGGAGAGCTACTCCGACGAGCGAATCCGATATTACCGTCAAAAGAATCGAGGAATTGAGGCGCTGGCGCATGCCTACAACACCGCGCTACAACACGCAAGAGGAGTACTCGTCGCGATCCTCGAAGGCGATGACCTCTGGCCGCCGTACAAACTGTCGACTCAAGTTCCTCCCTTTGCCAACGCTGACATCGTCCTGAACTATGGTGTTGTCGGAGAAGTTTCCGTCGATGGCGTTCAGAGGGAAACTCTGGCGCGATCGGTTCGCACTCGCATGCGTTTGGCGAAGGCAATTCTCTTTAATGACCCGGTAAGAAGTGCTACCCGATACATGCTACGAGCGGATGGGGTTGACCTCGTTCCGCCTTCGACAGTCGTCATTCGTAGGTCTGCCCTTCAGTGCATAGGGGGGTTCCAATACGTTCCTGGTCTGTATGTCACTGACTATCCCACGTTTCTTTGGCTCAGCCTACAGGGGAAATTCCATTACACCCAAGAGTTAGTGGGGTATCGGAGACGTCATTTAGGGTCGGCCACCCTTCAAAATCTCGACCTAATAATCTCTGGAGCAGAAGCCTACGCCGTCCAATTTGCTTCCCAACAGTCGCCTCCGTTTGGACGACGCCGAAAAGCGGGCGCTTCAGAAGACGTGGCAACGAACAGTTTACTTGCAGTCGTTTACAAAAGGGCGCTTGGCCTTGCTTGCCCGCCAATGGGGACAAGCGCGGTCTCACTTTCTGAGCGCCCTAGATCCTAGGGATCCTCTGGTGTTCTTTGCTGCCATGGCCGGCATTGTGTCGTCGTGGTTTCGTACAGACCTTGAGAGGTTAATCTCCCTGACAGGTCTTAGTAAGATTAGAGAGAATGAGCCGCACGAAGTCTCACAGAGTATTTCGTGATTGTCCCGGAAGAGTCTCGAAGGTTCTAATAATTTGAGTACAACGTCATCAATACATTACCATAAGGAATTCACATCCGCCAGGAGTGGTGGGTCTTGGTGGATCGTCGGTCTCCTGTTGTTCTCATTAATCCCAGAAGGACTCGCGGTCTCAGTTTCGGGCCGGACTCCGAAGATTCTCCTTTACGACGTGGTGCTTATCATTGTGGTTTGCCTCGGATTACTAGAGTTCTTTGTTGGCGAAGCGAGATTCAATGCTTTTGACAAAACAATGGGCGCGCTGGCCCTCGCTTACGTCGGCGCCAACGCCGTATCTCTCTTCTTTAATCTTCTATTTAGCGACTCGGATGTCTTAAGAAGTCTCCTTGCCATCAAAGTCTTTGTCTTTGCATACTTAGGATATGTGGTCTCTGTTGCATCTATCCGTTCACAAGAAGATCTGCGCCGCACCATTTACGCCTTAGTCTTGTGGGGAGGTCTTATCGGCCTTTTGCTAACTTACAGGTTTGTCACGGACTGGTCCTCAATCATCGGGCCAGCCGCGAGTTACGAGGCCAAGGACGAAATAGGGATCTCAATGGGGAAGAAGTAACTACCTGGCGGCAATGCTTCTTCCAATCATCCCGATCAGTATAGCAGGGGCGGTATCGACAAAAGGACTTGGGCGAATCAGGATGGTCATCCCCGCAGCTCTGATGGTCTTTGGGCTACTCGTCACGATGTCCAAGGGGGCCATAGCCGGACTATTCGTGGGATTGGTCAGCGCTGCTCCTCTTCTGCGAAAATCAGGCGTCAAGCTCAAGCACGTCGGCTTTTTCGCAGTCGCAGTGGCTTGCTTCGTCGTGGTCATCCCAAGAGATCTGATCCTCTCCAACTATGACTTGTTTCTGTATCGAATTGACAACCCAGAGATCGGTCGGCCCGAATTGTGGACTGTGGCATGGCGGGCGTTCCTGAGTCATCCACTGTTGGGTATCGGCCCAAATGTGATCTACATTTATAATCATAAGTTTGGTGCGGATGTACTTTACACGCACAATTTTGTGTTGGAGAACCTGGCTCAACTAGGCGTTGCAGGAGCTATTCCATTTTTCTTAATTATCGGAACATTCTTGCGGCGCAGCTATAGATCATGCTTGTCTGCGATGTCCGATCCTGGTTCTAAGCACATTGCGATAGGGTTGTTCATTGGACTTGTATCGACACTGGCTCATGGCCTCGTTGAGCCCACCTTTCCAGGCCAGCAGTACGCGGTCCTTTTTTGGATCACGATGTCGCTTTTGACTGTTCTCTCACAAGGTCTGCGTGAACGTTCTCTGATCGGTGATCCCGCGCGCGCTATTGTTACTGCAAGCCACAATCCGGAGAGATCGATCTCCTAGAGCGATGGTAATCCGCATGCCTACGGCCAACTGTGGAGGGCCACGCTTCCGAGAACTGATTATTTTCAGGTCTTCAAGCCGTATCGTGTACAGAGAATCATGAGACCTCTGGAGCTTCCAGCAGGAAAAGGAAAGGTTCTGATTACAGGTGGGGCAGGCATGCTGGGTAGTACCCTGGCAAACCTGCTCGTGAGTCTGGGAGCAAGCGTTCGCATTGTTGATGCAATGCTCCCACTGTATGGGGGGAACCTGTTCAATCTGGATCCGATTCGACCTCAGATTGAATTCATCGAGGGTGACATCCGCGATGCTACTTTGATGCAAAAAGCCGTTGAGGATGTGGACTATATCTTTGACTTGGCCGCCCAAGTCAGTTACGTCCACAGCAACCGTGATCCGCTGCTTGACCTAGACATCAACTGTCGCGGGCACCTGATCGTCCTTGAGGCGTGTCGGCACGCAAACCCAAAGGCTAAAATTGTGTTTTCAAGCTCACGCTTTGTCTATGGAGCAACAAGATACAACCCCGTGGACGAAGAGCACCCGACGAACTGCACGAGTGTTTACGGCATTCATAAATTGACCGCCGAGAAGTATTTCGCCTTTTATCATGCCGCCTTTGGCCTCGACACAGTATGCGTCCGGATTGCCAATCCATATGGTCCGCGCCAACAAATGAAGCACAATGCCTATGGGATAATAAATTGGTTTATCAGGCTGGCGATGGACGGGAAGCCTCTGACGGTCTATGGAGCGGGGCGACAGGTTCGTGACTACGTATTTGCAGAGGATGTGGCGAGCGGACTCCTGGCTGTCGCGTTGTGCAAAGACACAGCCGGAAGCGTCTACAACCTCGGATCGGGCATCGGTACACCCTTTTGCGAGATGGTGAGGATGATCGCTGAATGCATACCAGGCACGGAAGTCCGCGAGGTTCCTTGGCCTGCTGATCGGTATCTTGTCGAAACCGGCGACTATGTATCAAACATTTCAAAACTTCACTCTGTAACAGGCTGGACACCCGAAGTCAATCTGCGTGACGGCATACGTAAAACGTCTCAGTACTATCAGGAATTCAAGCAACACTATTGGGAGATGTCTGTGGAAGTGGCCCGGCCATGAGGGTGCTCTACATCGAGTCGACTTTCCCCGCTCTAACTCATACGTTTATCTTTCGGGAAATCAGGCGGTTGCGAGAAATCGGCCTGCAAGTGAACATTGGCGTGCTTCGGCCCCTGCGTCGAACGCCCGCAGCCAGGGGATTCGATGACCTGCGCCCCCTCGTGAGTGGGGGACGGTGGCTCTCTCTTGACTTACTAGCCGGCGCCATCTTCTTTTCTCTGAGGTGTCCTCGACTGTGTCTCCGACATCTGAAAACGATCTTCCGTTCCGGATGCAGACCGAAGGACTTAGCTAGAATGTGTTACCTGTTGTTGGCGGCAACGATGCTCGCTTACCGGTTCCGAAGCACAGGCATTCAGCGTGTTCATGCCCACTTTCTGAATAATGAAGCGCTTGCCGCACGATTTGTGAGCGATTTCCTGGGAATTCCGTATAGTCTAAGTATCCATACTCCTACTTTCGGTTTCACACGGCCTGCGATGGAAGAGGTCGTTCGAGGAGCGACGCTTCTCGTCTCCGACACCTGTGAAGCAAAGAGTATTCTTCTCACCCTTGGAGTGGATCCCGCCCTCATTCGAGTGATACGGAATGGGGTGCGAATGGACGAATTCGCGTTTCGGGAACGTCAGGAGAGCTCCGATCCCCCCATCGTTCTCGGTGTCGGTCGCCTCGATTTACGTAAGGGCTTCCACGTCCTGCTGCAGGCCTGTCGGATTCTAACGGACCGGGGCACAGCCTTCCGGTGCGTAGTGATTGGAGACGGGGAAGAGCGAATGAGACTAACTGAGATGAGACGTGAGCTCGGCTTGGATCAGCGAGTGGAAATGCTCGGTAACTTGGGATTCAAGGACCTTCAGCAATGGTACGGCGATGCAACATTGCTGGTGGTACCCAGCGTGCTGTGCCCCGAGGGCCACCCCCAGGGCCAAATGGACGGGCTACCAACGGTTGTGATTGAGGCTCTGGCAAGTGGCCTGCCGGTCGTCGGCGCAAGGACTGCCGCTATCCCGGAAGCCATCGAGGATGGAATAACGGGGCTTCTGGTTGCGCCGTATGCGCCTGAGGATCTAGCCGATAAAATCGAACGAGTCCTCAAAGATTCCCATCTGCGTCATTCCTTGGCAAGACAGGGTCGCTTCCTCGCAGAGCGAGTTTTTAATCTAAGTCTCAACGTAGGGGTGCTGGCAGATCTTATGCGTGATCAAGCAACGGAGAAGTAGAGATGTTGCTGACCTCGACGCGTTCAGCCGGCCCAAGCTGGATTAGCAGCAACCGGATTCGGCGGACCGGAAGATGCAAAGGAGCAAGTCCTGCCGCTTGGGAACTTGTGGGGGGCCTCTTCAGCTTACTTGAGAAGGGTCTGCACATTTTCTCTCCAGATGTGGGGAGGAAGTTTTCCTGATCGGCTGGAAAACGCAACCCGGTTGAGAGAGTTGCCCCTCAGTTGCGGGTAATAACCGCCCGCCGCCAGTTATGATTGCTAAGAATTCACGCGGGTCTGCTGTGGTGTTGAATTACCTGAATTTCGACCAGACCATTCTCTGTGTTCAGGATCTCCTGAGACAAGACTACCCCGATCTGGACATCGTCGTAGTGGACAACCAGTCGCCAAACGATTCCCTGGCGAAATTGAAGGAAGCGTTTGCCAACGAACCGCGAGTCACCATTTTGCAGAGCGGCGAGAATCGTGGGTATGCTGGTGGAAACAATTTCGGGGCGCGCTGGCGCATAGGCAAAGGAGCTGTCGATTACCTACTCATCTGCAACAGCGACATCAGGATTCCGGATCCTCTGACCATTCGCCATATGGTGGATTTTGCCGAAAGCAAGCAGGATCTCGGTGGAGTGGGGCCCAGACTGGTCACACCCAACGGCTTTCCCCAAGGGCCGTATGGGCGACCGCAGATCTTCTTGCGAACAGTTCGTTTCCTGCTGCCGTTTTTCCCGGTTGTCTATCGACTCTGGAAGAAGCGCTTTCGGGAGACGAAGCCAAGGCCCTGCTATGCGATCGTGGGCGCCTTCATGCTCATGAAAGCAGGGCCGTTCACTGCGGCCAAGCTATTCGACGAACAAACATTCCTGGGCGCGGAGGAGTACATCCTGGCCGAACGAATGCGAAAGGTCGGGTTCCGCTTCTACTACTTCCCTACGGTAAGCGTCATTCACAATCATGCGCAGGGTGCGATTGTTCGTACCGGGGGCGAGGTGCACCATTTCCTTAGCGGTCTCAAGAGTATGCTCTATTACTTCCGGGAGTATCAGGGAGTGAGCCGGATTCCCCTGTCACTCTTCCAGGCGGTCGCGATTTTCTACGGCCGGTTCCTCTTGCCGTTCCGTCGGCGGATCACAATCTGAGCCGTGACACCTTTTCTTCCTTGAGATCTTGTAGGTTTTGCGACCATGGACTATCAGCACGAAACAGTTTCTGCCGGCGCTCAGGAAGCAGATCTGCCTCTTGAAGCGCAACAAGCCACCGTGGGCGCCCAACCCTTTGTGTCTGTAATCGTTCCCTGCCGAAATGAGGAGAGATATATCGGCCGGTGCCTGGATTCGATCCTCGCCGGTGACTATCCAAGTGACCGCCTGGAAGTCCTGGTCCTGGACGGGATGAGCGAGGACAAGACACGAAGCATAGTCGAGGGTTTCTCGACGCGTTACCGGTTCATCCGAGTTGTGGAAAATCCGAAGAGAACCATCCCAGCGGCGATGAATACGGGCATTCGCGAGGCAAGAGGCGAAGTCTTGATCAAACTTGATGCCCACTCCATTTTCGCCCCGAATCACATCTCCGCCTGCGTCCGCTACCAGAGACAATACGGCGCAGAAAACGTCGGGGGGGGCTGTAAGATTCTTCCCGGCGCAGATACGCCGATCGCGAAGGCGATCGTTCAGACCTTGGCCAGCCCGTTTGGTTCCGGCAACGCGCACGTAAAGGTGTGCCCCAAAGTACCGACCTGGACCGACGCCGTAGCCTTTGGTTGCTACCGAAAGAACTTATTCGACAGGATCGGTCTGTTTGACGAGCGACTCCAGGGCAGTTCGGACATGGACATGAACCATCGCATCCAAGTTGCCGGAGGAAGGGTTCTTCTAGTTCCGGACATCATCGTTGAATACTTCGCGGATCCTGATTTGGGAGGATTCTGGCGGCACAACTTCGCCGACGGAGTCTGGGCCACCTATGTCCTGAAATTTGGGCGCAAGGCTTGGAGGTGGCGGCACTGGGTTCCGCTGGGGTTTGTTTCCGCTCTGTTCGCCTCCGGGATTACGGCGTTCTTCTACTCGCAGTTCATTTGGGTGGTTGCATCCATCGCCGGCAGCTACTTCGTAGCGAGTCTCGCGACATCAGCCCGGATCAGTTGGCGCGAGCGGAATGCGAAGTACCTCCTGACACTTCCGCCGGTCTTCGCCGTCCGGCACTTCGCGCACGGCCTCGGAGCGCTGTTCGGGTTGGCCTTGCTTTTGCTGCCCGGGGTTCACTGGAAAGGCCGGCGGAAAGCTCGCAGCTAGGAAAAGAAACAGGTGGCCAAGCGCGCATTTGACTTCATTTTTTCCCTTCTCGGGCTGGTTCTCTTTTCGCCGATCCTCTTGCTGATTGCGGTGGCGATCAAACTGGACTCAAAAGGGCCAGTGTTTTACCGAGGGGTGCGTTTTGGCCGGCTCGGCAAATCGATTCGCATGTACAAGTTTCGATCAATGGTTGCCGATGCCGAAAGGCAGGGTCCGCTGGCCACCCCGCTGGGCGATCCGCGAATCACCAGGGTCGGAAGGTTTCTCCGAGATTATAAACTGGACGAATTACCCCAACTCATTAATGTCCTCATGGGTGAAATGAGCTTCGTGGGTCCCAGGCCCGAAGCGCCACTTTATTTTGATTACTATACGAAGGAAGAGAGAGAAGCTGTTTTGTCAGTACGGCCGGGAATGACGGACTACGGATCGCTGCGGTTTCATGATGAAGGCAAACTTATCACCGGAGAAGATCCGATAAGAGTTTATATAGATAAGATCAAACCCGAAAAAGTCAAACTGCAACTCGAATACATAAGAAGACAGTCTCTGGGAGAGGATTTGCGAATCATCCTGCAAACACTCCGGACGATTGTTGCCACACGCCTCATGGGGAGAGAATCGGATGGCCTATAAGGTTCCATTTGTAGATGTTCCCAAGCAATTCCGACGGCTTCGTGACCCAATCATGGCAACGATCGAGCAAGTATTGTCCCGGGGCAATTTGATTCTTCGCGACGAACTCAGAGAATTCGAGGAGAGTTTCGCATCCCTCGTTGGAAGGAAGTACGCCGTCGGCGTGAACAGCGGGACTGATGCATTGCACCTCTCGCTTCGAGCTATTGGCTTTCAGGAAGGCGATGAGATCATCACTGTCTCCCACACCTGTGTTGCGACGGTTGCCGCCATCATCCACGCCGGTGCTAAGCCCCTCCTCGTTGACGTGGGGGAAGACTTCAATATGGATATGGATCAGGTTGAGGCGGCCATCACCCCCCGCACGCGGGCCATCATCCCGGTGCATCTCAATGGCAGGTCGTGCGATATGGACCGACTCATGGCCATCTCCCAACGACACGGCCTGATCGTGATTGAGGATGCGGCTCAAGGGCTGGGCGCAAGATTTGGCGGGCGGCCCGTCGGCTCTTTCGGGCTGATTGGCTGTTTCAGTCTCTATCCGTTCAAAATGTTAGGTGCCTACGGAGACGCAGGGATCGTCGCGACGGACGAGCCCGAAATCGCCCGGAAGATTTCGCAACTCAGAAGCCTTGGTGAAGACCGTGAGACAGGAGAGCTCCTATGCTTTGGCTTCCATGCTCGTTTGGATAATCTGCAAGCGGCAATACTGAGCGTCAAACTCAAGTATCTTCCAGAATGGATTGAGCGCCGCAGAGAGATCGCTCACATGTATACTCGCGGACTCTCGGAGCTGCCGTTCTTGAAGTTGCCGGATTTTCCAGGATCCGAGTATTTCGATGCTTTCCTGAACTATTGCGTCAGAATACCCGAGAGAGACAGGCTGACAGCATATCTGAGAGAGCAAAGCGTGGAGCCATTGACTCCTCTTTCGCTGGCCAAGCCCATTCACCACCACCAGGCTCTCGGACTTCCGAACTTCGCGTTGCCAAGGACCGAAAGAATCGCCAGGGAATTTGTGTACATTCCCATTTACCCCGAACTGGAGCAGGAGCAGGTGAACTACGTGATTGAGTGCATCAAGAACTTTTCCCCAGATCACGAACTGCCCGATCAGACCCTGCATAGAAGCCGTCCGGTCACCACCCTGGGCTAATCTGGATCCAACCGACAGAGGGTTTATGCACAAAGCAAATCGGAGCGACCAAGAATTGCTAGTCTTGGCCAGGCAGATTCGCGTGAAGTCCTTGCGCATGATTCATCGTGCCAAGAGCTCGCACGCAGGATCTGCGTTGTCCATGGCAGACTTGCTGGCCGTGCTCTATGGCCGCATCCTGCGCGTGGACCCGTTGCGCCCCGATTGGCCGGATCGAGATCGCTTCATTCTTAGTAAGGGACATGCCTGCAGCGCGTTGTATGCGACTCTTGCTGAACGAGGTTTCTTCCCGGGTACATGGCTGGACGAGTTCTACCTGGATGGCTCGCACTTGGCTGGCCATGCCACACACACAGGAGTTCCCGGCGTAGAAGTTTCCACAGGATCCCTGGGACATGGTCTGTCGATTGCCTGCGGAATGGCCCTGGCAGGCAAGCGCGATGCCGCCCCCTACCGTGTGTTTGTGCTGCTCAGCGATGGAGAGTGCGACGAAGGCTCAACCTGGGAAGCTGCTCTCTTCGCCCCGCACCATCATCTCGACAACCTTATCGCCATCGTGGATTACAACAAGATTCAAAGCCTCGGCACGGTGAAGGAAGTGCTCGATCTCGATCCCTTGGCAGCGAAGTGGCGATCCTTCGGTTGGGCCGTGCGGGAGATTGATGGCCACAGTTTTGAGCAGATTAAACCGGCGCTTCGGGAGGTTCCGGCCGAACAAGGGAAACCGACGTGCATCATTGCGCACACGGTGAAAGGCAAGGGGGTTAGCTTCATGGAGAACAAACTCCTTTGGCACTATCGTGCGCCTGATCCTGAGGAGATGCACTCAGCCTTGTCGGAACTCGGAGGGACTGAATGAGGGGGGCTTTTTTTCGTGCGCTGATGGAAGCTGCTGAGCGGGACGACCGGGTCAACCTGATTGTCGGGGACCTTGGTTTTGGGGTCGTGGAACCTTTTGCGCAGCGGTTTCCTGACCGCTTTCTCAACGTGGGCGTCGCCGAGCAGAACATGACCGGCATCGCGGCGGGAATGGCGCTCAGCGGTAAGACTGTCTTCACGTATTCCATCGCCAATTTTCCAATCCTGCGCTGCCTGGAGCAGATCCGAAACGACGTCTGCTATCACAAGGCCAACGTAAAAATCGTTGCCGTTGGTGGTGGCTTTGCCTATGGCTCGCTGGGTATGACGCACCATGCGACGGAGGATTTGGCGATCATGCGAGCACTTCCAGAAATGGTCGTAGTGGCCCCCGGTGACCCCGTGGAAGCTGCGGCCGCCACTCGCGCTTTGGCTGCCCATCCAGGCCCCTGCTACCTGCGGCTGGGCCGGGCCGGTGAGCTCGCCGTTCACCGTTCGGACATAGATTTTCAACTGGGGAAGGCTATTCGACTCCGCAACGGCGAGGACGTCACCATTATCTCCACTGGGGGGCTTCTGCAAACCGCGGCCAAGGTGGCAGAATCGCTCGCTGCAAGCAGGATCCAGGCGCGCGTCCTTAGCATGCACACTGTGAAGCCTTTAGACAGCGAGGCTGTTCTCTCGGCGGCTCGCGAGACTCGAGCCATCGCTACTCTCGAGGAGCACAGTGTCATCGGAGGACTCGGAGGGGCGGTGGCAGAGACGCTGGCGGAATACGGGGGGGCCCAAGTGCCATTCAGGAGGTTCGGACTGCCCTCCGCGTTTTCATCTCGAGTCGGCTGCCAGGAGTATCTCCTCACGCAGAGTGGCCTCTCGGTAGAGTCCATCGCCTCTGCAATTCAATCGATACTGGAGAAGACGCGCGCGCTGTCCAGTATGGCCGGGAAATAGGGGAGCGGTTGGCGGCCTAGTTGAGTTTCGCTCTCGGTTCATCAGACTCAAGGAGGGTATTAGGCGTGAGCTATCGCGTCCCGTTTGTCGACCCCAAAGAGCACTATCGCCGAGTGAAAGATGAAATCGACTTCGCCATCACGGACACTCTGGCTCGGGGAGACTTGGTCCTCCGCCAGCAATTGAAGGACTTTGAGGCGCACCTTGCTGAATTTGTCGGAACGAAGTATGCCGTTGGCGTTAACAGTTGTTATCACGCGCTGCACTTCTCACTGCTCGCGGCCGGTATCGGTCCGGGGGACGAGGTAATCACGGTTGGACACACATTCGTAGCTACCGTGTCCGCAATCGTCCACGCGGGGGCAAAGCCGGTTCTCATCGACGTACGGCATGATTACAACATGGC
Source organism: uncultured Acidobacteriota bacterium (assembly GCA_963739275.1). Taxonomy (GTDB): domain Bacteria; phylum Acidobacteriota; class Terriglobia; order Acidiferrales; family UBA7541; genus JBGQGH01. The sequence goes on along the minus strand of CAVTZX010000047.1, from coordinate 31,016 downwards.
TCCCGACCGATTGGCGGACGCTCTCACTCCCAAGACGAAAGCTATTATTCCCGTTCATTTGAATGGGCGAGTGTGTGAAATGGATCAGGTCCAAACCTTCGCAGACAAACATGGACTCTTGATTGTCGAGGACGCAGCGCAAGCGCTGGGGGCGAGTTTCGGAAACCGGAAAGCAGGATCGTTTGGTCTGGCCGGATGCTTCAGCTTTTACCCATTCAAGTCACTCGGTGGTTTAGGAGATGGCGGAGCAGTGACGACGAATGATCCCAAAGTTGCCCGAATGGTTACGCTACTGCGCTTTAATGGTGAAGATCGTGAGACAGGGGAGTTCCACCACCACGGTTATACGGCCCTGCTCGACAATGTCCAGGCTGCCGTGCTCGATGTAAAGCTGAGACATCTACCCCGCTGGATAGAACACCGACGAATGATCGCTCGACTGTACAAAGAAGGGCTCGCCGGCATCGAAGACTTACGACTTCCCCACTTCTCCGCGGCGAACCACTTCGATAGTTTTCAGAACTACGTGATTCGCACGTCTCCGCGCGACAAGCTCAGGGAACACATGAAGATGCAGGGAGTAGAGACACTCGTGCACTGGCCAAAGCCAATGTGGGAGCACCCTGGGTTAAATCTCGGGAATCCTCATTTGCCGGAAACAGAAAGCATCTGTCGCGAGGTGATTTCACTCCCCATGAGCGCGGAGACCACACCACAGCAAGTTGCTACCGTCGTTCAGTCTATCCGTCAATTCTTCGCATCACAGACCACTGCCGCGATCAGTGCACACAGCACAGATTAATCGAATAAACACCGAAAGGCTCTCTCGATGAGCAAGAACTGCGGGTATTAAACAGGCTGAGATCCAAACCATGTCGATAGACTGCGAGAAGATCAAAGGCATTAGCTTGGGACAATGCCTGTGTGATCTTGAGGCACCCTTAGCGGTCCGGCGATTCGCTCGAGCGGTGATCGAAGACAGCGTGAACAACTATTTCAACTACCGTGAGTCGCCAAAACTGCGAGAAGACATCGCCTGAAGAAGATGTTTCAGTACTATCGTTTGTGAAGCCTCTCCCGGTCGCCCCAGAATAAAAGAATGGCCAAGACAGCAAGAAAGGCTGTAAAGGATTTTTCTGTAGTGACTGAGGTGCCGTACCTGCGCACCACGCTGGAAGCAATGTCTATGCTCCACACCCGTTATGCTTTTGCGTCGAAATTCTGTACTGACAAGGACGTGCTCGAGATTGGGTGTGGTGCGGGGGTAGGACTTGGCTATCTGGCGCGGCGTGCCCGAAGTCTTGTTGGCGGAGACTACACGCACTCACTGTTGTCATGTGCCCAGCTCAATCACCAGGAAAGAATTCCATTAGTTCGCCTTGATGCGCATACGTTGCCGTTCAAAGCCGCTTCATTCGATGTGGTGATCCTTTTTGAGGCCATCTACTACTTGGCACGGCCCGAGGAGTTCCTGAAGGAATGTCGCCGCGTGCTTCGGGGTGCGGGGATCCTTCTCCTTTGCAGCGCGAACAAAGAATGGGCTGGATTTAACCCCAGCCCTTTCAGTCAACGGTATTTCTCGGCTACTGAACTTCGACAACTGCTTTCAGCGAATGGGATTGAGGCAGAGATCCTCGGTGGGTTTCCCACCTCGAGTGAGAACGACGGGAGTAAGACCGTTGCCCTGATCCGCCGAATTGCCGTGAGTTTGAATTTAATCCCCAAGACAATGCGGGGGAAAGAGCTACTGAAGCGACTGTTCTACGGCCAGCTCGTGGAAGTCCCTCGGGTCGCTGAGGACAACCAGGCAATGGTCGAGCCGCTGGTTTCCATACCGGCGACAGAGCGAATCATACCACGGTTCAAAATTCTATATGCACTGGGCCGAGTGAACGGGCAAACGCGGATCACAGACGAGGCCCAGGAATCCTTCTCGGCGCGGACGTGATTCGATTCCAAGTCAAGTGATTAGCCTACTCTCATGCTGGTACTTTCTAATTCTGTTTACTTTCGAAAGTTCATCGAAGGGTTCTAGCCGCGCAGATTTGCATTGAAACTAGATTCTCTGTCCACTCCAGGCAAATTGAAATGACAAAAAAAAAGAAACTCGTGATCTCACTGTTGCTCATGCAGCGTCGCACATGGTTTATCGCGCTGTTTCAGGCGGGGCTCATTTTCAGTTCCCTTTTCGCTGCATGGGTACTGCGTTTTGACTTTCATCTTCCCTATCGACGAGTCTTGATCATGTCGGCGCCGATCCTGATTTTGGTTCGACTCGTGGCGATCAAGCAATTTGGCCTTCTACGGGGCTGGTGGCGTTACACCGGAGTGAGTGACGCGCTCGACATAGTCAAGGCCGTTGTAACAGGATCCGTTGTTTTTTGGGTCCTCATGCGATATATCCTGAATTCTTTGGCGTTCCCAAGATCCATCTATTTTATGGAAGCTGTGTTAACGATTGGCTTTCTTGCAGGGGTGCGACTTGCTTCGCGCTCGCTGATCGAAGCCGCTGAGAGCAACCTCAGATTATCGCGTCGGGTGATTTTGATTGGCGCCGGTTTTGCGGCGGAAATGATTCTGCGCGAGATTCGTCGCGCCGGCAGCAACTATTACCCCATCGGATGCGTGGATGATGATCAAACAAAACAAGGAATCCGAATCCAAGGGGTACCTGTGATTGGCACAGTGGACAACTTGCCCCGTCTTGTAGCTGATCATCCGGTCGACGAGGTACTGATTACAGTCCCGTCGGCAACAGGTCCTCAAATGCGGAGATTCGTTGATCTTTGCGAACAGGCCGGAGTACGCTTCCGGACTGTCCCTGCCCTTAAAGAGGTGATTGAAGGACAAGTCAGCGTTGCCCAACTCCGTGAAGTGAAACTAGAGGATCTGTTAGGTAGAGAGCCCACCCGCATTGATCTTGACTCCATTCGAGAGAGACTGAGCGGCAGGACGATTCTTGTTACCGGTGCGGCAGGCTCTATTGGCTCCGAGCTTTGTCGTCAAATCCTTGAATATCACCCGAAACAACTGATCTGTGTGGATCAAAGTGAGACTGGAATGTTTTATCTACAGTTGCAATTATCGGGACGCTTGGGTGGAAACAGAATTGTCTATTCCGTTGCGGACATCCGCGACTCCGACCGTCTACGCAGCATATTCATGAATCATTCACCTCATATCATCTTCCATGCAGCGGCCTACAAGCATGTGCCCCTCATGGAACTGAACCCTCAGGAGGCGGTCGAAAACAATGTCTTTGGCATGCTGAACGTGCATTCAGTCGCTGAAGGTGCCGGCTGCGAAGCGTTCGTGCTGATTTCGTCTGACAAAGCCGTGAATCCAAGATCCGTGATGGGCGCCACGAAAAGAATCTGTGAGTTGATCCTTTCCTCTCGGCCGGCCAACGGCATGCGCTGCGTCTCGGTGCGTTTTGGAAATGTTCTCGGTTCTAGCGGCAGCGTAGTTCCTGTGCTGCAGGAACAATTGAGGAAGGGCCTGCCATTGACTATCACTCATCCGGATGTACAACGCTTTTTTATGACGATTCGTGAAGCTGTAGCTTTGGTACTGCAGGCTTTTGCGATCGGGCTTCACGGCGACGTCCTGGTGCTCGAAATGGGTAGCCCAGTGCGGATCATGGACTTGGCACGCAGCCTGATTCGCCTTTCCGGCAGGCCCGAGGAAGGAGTACCAATCCAGTTCACAGGCCTCCGAGAAGGAGAGAAGCTCACCGAGGAATTGTTCTACCAGACGGAGGAGATTCAGCCTACGTCCTGCAAGAAAATAAAGCGCACCAAGGGCCCTGTCCATTCCTGGTCCGAGTTGCACCATCATCTTGAAGAGCTTCGTGCCTCGCTGGCCGTGGATGGGACTGCGCCCATACTTGACAAGATCAGATGGATCGTTCGGGAGTACTCGCATCAGAGAGAGCCTTTACCGGAAGAAAGTGTCCCGGACCCGGGAACGCGGACGCTCCGGCAAGCAGCTGGTCGGGACTGAGACGCCATTGCTCCCAAGAGTGTGACTGGCTTCGGCGGCCAAACAACACTTGTCACGTAATTCCCTGCCTAAAAGCCTGGGATTCCTCTGATTACTGGCATAGAGAAGACTTACCGTTTGTGGGTGTGTAGCTTCGCATGGCAATCAGCGCAGAGGGTGGTCAGATTTTCTTCCCGATCATCTCCCCCATAGCTCCGCCATTGGATATGGTGCAATTGCAGTTGGGCGTGAGACCCGCAGAGTTGACACTTTCATCCGTCACGTTTCAACACCTGCTGTGTTAGTCGGCAGTAGGAATCTGGATCAAGTTTCAGTCGCCGCTTGTTCGGGCGCACAGCCTTCATGACGCCTTCTTGATCCGGGCGAGGAATGCACTCTTCTGGGGAGGAGCAAGTTCCTCCACGATCCGGCAGAGAGACATCAGCAGGGTCTCTTGATTTCCGCTTTCAGGGTCCAGGTTGGCTCCAGCCAAGAAGTCCGCACAGATCATCTCCAGGCAGTATCCCCGCGACTTGTTGCTGCCCAGCATCAGCGCAGCGGTCTCGAGGGCTTGCTCAACCACCGGGATCTGGCTCTTGTACAGCTTGAAGTAGATGATCTCCCAGGGTTCAGTCTCCTGCCCGGTCAAGTGACGCTCGACCTCCCGCTTGAACTCCTCCTTCGGCAGCTCCGTTGCTTTGTGCACCCAGGTTGCACAATCGAACCGCTGCCCATCCCTCCGGGCCACCCTCGCTAACTCCGTGGCCCTGGCCCAACTGCGGGCAGCTCACGCAGCCGTTCTGAGGGAAGCGGATGCCGCTGTGGGGCAGGAATTGACCAGATTCGATCTGGCCGGCGGTGGTTTCAACGAATTCGCTGGACTTTTTCCGCTGCTCGTCCGTCTCGTCGGTCGATGAAACTGCAATTGAATGATTCTGCTAGTGTCGTGTCCCAAAGATAGATTGCAAAAGTTCGGGCGCAGCAAGTGGCGCCCCTACAAGCACTTGCGATCCGGCATCGGCTGCTGGTTACGCAGAGTATTTCCGGGACACAACACTAGGAGGTTGGCACCTGGAGCTTGGCGACTGCCCTGACGCCCTACTGTTTGTGGTTCGCCTTGTACCACTCCCACGTGCGCCGCAAGCCTTCCTCAAAACCCACTCGAGGTTCATAGCCGAGCACTTTGCGCGCCCGCGTGACGTCGGCCTGCGAGTCGCGGATGTCGCCCGCTCGCGGTGGATCGTAGCGCGGCCGCGTAGGCTTGCCGGAGAGCTTCTCGAGCAGCTTCAGCGTCTGGTTCAGCGTGATTCGCTCTCCGCTCCCCACGTTGAACACCTGGCCCGATGCCTCCGCCGCTTCGCACGCCCGCAGGTTGGCCTGCACCACGTTCTCGACGTACACAAAGTCCCGCGTCTGTTCCCCATCGCCAAACACAACCGGCGCCTCGCCCTTCAGTAGCGCAGTAATGAACCGTGAGAGCACTCCGGAATAGGGCGAACTGGCATCCTGCCGCGGGCCGAACACGTTGAAGTAGCGCAGAGAAACGTTCTCTATCCCATACACCCGCCCGAAGGCCCGCGCGTAGAGTTCCCCCACCAGCTTGCTGACTCCATAGGGAGAAATCGGCGAAAGCTGCGCGTCTTCGTTTGTGGGCACCGAAACGCTTTCGCCATAAGCCGCGCACGATGCGGCATACACCACGCGGCGCACCCTGGCATCCCTCGCCGCGAGTAGAACGCTCAGCGCACCTTCGACATTCACCTCATTTGTATCCAGCGGATTCTCCACCGAACCGGGGACGGAAGTCCGCGCCGCCAGATGCACGACATAGTCCGCACCTTGGCATGCTCTCCGTGCGAGGCCGGAATCGGTGATACTTCCGCGGATGAATTCAATCTTCCCGACCACACCGGCAAGGTTCTCCTGTTTCCCAGCCGATTGGTCGTCCAGGACGACCACCTCGTGCCCCCGCCGCACGAGCTCCTCCACCGTGTGTGAGCCGATGAACCCAGCACCCCCCGTCACTAGATAACGCATCGGGTGGATTGCCTCCACCTTGATCCGGGACTTGTTTCTCGGACTTCCGAGTCGCCGCCATTGTAAACCGAGTTGCCTTCCCCCGAGCACCTTAGACTCGGCCTCGTGCCCGGTCCTCTGCCGTACAGTGTCTTCCGCTGTCCCTCATCTGGTCTTCCGGCCAGCGGTTTTTCCCGCCACACGCCGTTAACCTTCCCTTGAGGTCAATCAGACCTTGTCTCAAGGGAGGATTTCATGCGTTTTCCGGCGGCGGCGTGTCTTGCAGTGGTCGTTTTTTTCTCCGCTCTTTCGTTCCCGGTGTTCGCACAGGATTGGCGCCCGATCGGCCCTGCGGGCGGCGACGTGCGTTCGCTCTCGGCCGATCCACGCGATCCGCGCGTGATCTATATCGGCACGCAGGACGGCCACGTGTTCGGCACCCACGATGGCGGGGAACACTGGCAACTCCTCGGCCGCGCGGGGGGCGAGGACACCGTCGTCTTCTCGATTCTCGTGGACTCGCGGAATTCGCACACGCTTTATGCCGCCACGTGGTCGCTCGGACAGACTCCCGGCGGCGTCTTCCGCAGCGCGGACGCCGGCAAGACCTGGCAGCGCGCCGGCCTGGCGGGCGAGACGGTTCGCGCCATCGCCCAATCCGCCTCGAATCCGGAAATCCTAATCGCGGGCACGCTCAGCGGCGTTTTCCGCTCCACGAACGCCGGCGCGAACTGGGAGCGCATCTCTCCGGAGCATCACGCCGATCTCCGCAATTTTGATTCGATTGTCATTGATCCGCGCGACCCGCGCGTCGTCTACGCTGGCACGTACCACCTGGCCTGGAAAACGAACGACGGGGGCCGCGAGTGGGTGCCCATCCACGCCGGCATGGCCGGCGATTCCGACGTCATGAGCCTGAGCCTCGATCCCGCCGCGCCGGAGCATGTCTTTGCCAGCGCGTGCTCGGGCATTTATCACAGCGAGAACGGTGGCGCGCTCTGGAGCAAGTATCGAGGCATTCCAAACAGCGCTCACCGCACCCATGCCCTGCGACAGGATCCTAGAGATCCCCAAACCCTTTACTCCGTCACCACGCAAGGACTGTGGAAATCGACGAATGCCGGAATGGTTTGGAATCGAATCACCCCCGCCGATTGGTCCATCAGCTCGCTCGTCATTCATCCGCAGAACACGGATCGGCTTGTGATCGGCGTCGAAGGTGAAGGCGTTTTCGTCAGCGAAGACGGCGGCAAGAACTTTCGCGCGTCCAACGAAGGCTTCTCCCATCGGCAGATCACCGACCTTGCGTACGACCGCGAGCACCCCGAACGCATGCTTGTCGTGCTGACCAACTCCGCCACACCCGCGCTCGCCACGCAGGACGGCGGCCGCACGTGGTCGCGTGCCGGCGTGGGTCTGAAGACCTATCAGCTCCGCCACGTCTATGCCGCACCGGATGGTTGGTGGGCCGCGCTCGATTCCGGCGGGTTGGTGCGCTATGAGTCCGCGAAGGGCACTTGGCAGCGAGTCGGTGTGATGGTCGCCGAGCAATCCACGCCGCCAGCGACAAGAAAGAAAGGTGCTCCGGCTGCTGCGGCCGCCGTGAAAACAGCCGCGTCGCGCCCCTTCACTGCCGTGGTCAACGATCTCACCATCGGCCGCGAAGTTTCCTTCGCCGCGACTGACGATGGGTTGCTGGTTTCGCGCGATCGCGGCGTCACATGGTCCCGCATCGCGGCCGCCGAAACCTCGAAGTCCGCGGTCCACGCCGTGCGCATTTCACCTGACGGCAAGGAAATCCTCGCGCTCGCGGCAATCCGCATAATTGCGTCGCGCGATGCCGGACGCACTTGGACGGCTCAACCATTCTCCAGCGAAGCGCGGGGCCGGCTCCGCTTCTTCGATGCGCGGCAGAACCTTGTGCTTGTCGGCGCGGAAAACGGAATGTTCATTTCCCGCGACGCTGGTCATAGCTGGGAACGAGTCAATCTGCCCCAGGCGCGCATTCAGGACCTCGCCGTCGTGGCCGGCGGCTGGCTTGTCTCCACGCCCCACGGCGGCCTCTTCCTGACGAACGATCAAGGGAAAACCTGGGCGCAGATCGAGAGCCGCATGAGCGACGTCCACATGCCAATTTTGCTTTCCCGCTCGACTGCTCCCGCGGTCGTGGCCGCGTCTCCAACGGAAGGCCTGCTCGCGCTTGGGGGGTCTCTTGGCGCAGCCATGGATGCCAGGACCGGCGGGGCGCCCGATGTGCGCACGCCGCAGCCAAAGAACTGAGCGCGGATTCTTCCCCGGGGAATCTTAGAGAAGAAGAGGCGCGCCCCGCGAAGGGGCGCGCTTTTTTCTACTGGCGCAGGACCCAGGCCGTAACCACCAGCCATGCGCCCATCACGAAAAGAAATGCCGCGAAGACTTGCCGCATGCGTCTCGGGCTGAGCATCTGCGCGAACTTGCTCCCCAGCAGCCCGCCGAGAAAAACGCCGGGCATGATCAGCAACCCCACGACCCAGTCCACTTCGCCCGCGTGCAGATAATTCAGAAACCCCAGTAGGCCCGTCGGCGGCACCAGCGCCACCAGCGAGGTGCCCTGCGCTTCGTGCTGTTCCATGCCGAAGAGCAGCACCAGCAGCGGCACCAGGAGCACGCCCCCGCCGACGCCAAACAGTCCGCCGGCGACGCCCACCACGCACGCAACCAGGAAGATCAGCAGCAGCCGCAACCGGGATTCAGGCATTCGTGTTCTGCGCCTCCGCCGCTTTCCGCGTCTGCCGCCAGAGCATCAGCGCCGCGACCATCGCAAAGAGTCCGAACGCTCCCCGCAGATTCCGCGAAGACATCCCGATGGCCAGCAGGCTCCCGAAGTAACCGCCGGCGAGGAACCCCGCCGCGCAGGCGATCCCGGCCCACAGGTTCACGTTCTTGTTGCGCCAATAAACGTAAAGCGCGCCCAATCCCAGCGGAGGCAACTGCATCAGGAGCGAAGTCCCCTGCGCCACGTGCTGGTCCATGTGCAGCAGGTACACCATGGCCGGGACGAGCAGGATGCCGCCCCCCACGCCCATCAGTCCCACCACGATTCCCACAACGAGCCCCAGCAAGATGACTTCAATCCGCATCGCACCCTCGCGCACGAAGAAACGCAGTCCGCCATCTTGCTGCAGAACGATTCTTCGAGCAACCGCATTTCTCTACACGGGCCCCACCTCTGAATCGTTTCCCGTTCCTCCTCCTCCTCCTTCCTCCTTTACTTCCTCTACCTCCTTTACCTCCTGTCCGTCTCTTCCTCCCTCCGCTTGCTATACTGTCTCGCGGTGTCCACCTTTCACATCCTGAACTTCGGTTGCCGTGCGACGCAGGCGGACGCGGCCGCCATCGAACGCCAGCTTCTCGACCGCGGGCTCGCTGCTGCCGATTCCTCCGCCGCAGCGGAAGTCATCGTGGTGAATACCTGCACGGTCACAGCTTCAGCCGACCTGCAAGCGCGCCAAGCCATTCGCGCCATCCATGGCGAGAATCCCGCCGCAAGTATCGTCGTGACCGGCTGTTATGCGCAACGCGCGCCGGAAGAGCTCGCCGCACTCGATGGCGTGCGCTGGGTCGTAGGCAACTCGCATAAGCCGGAGATTCCGCGGCTACTTCAAGACGCCGCGGCCATGCGCGGTGACCCGAGCGATTCGTCGCTGGTCCCGCTGAGCCGCCTGGCAGGCGAGGTGATGTCCTTCGCGACCGGCCCGGCCAAAATTATCACCGGCAACATTCTCGAACAAAGACAACTCATGGCTGTGCCTATTTTCGGCGGCGAAGGCGGACACACGCGCCCCGTGCTCAAGATTCAGGACGGCTGCGGCAGCCGCTGCTCCTACTGCGTGATCCCATTCGTCCGCGGACGCAGCCGCAGCCTGCCTCCGGCGCAAGTCATCGCTGAGATCCGCCGCCTCGCCGGAGAGGGCGCGCGCGAAATCGTGCTCAGCGGGATCAACCTGGGCAGCTACGGCCGCGACCTCTCCCCCCGCGCGGACTTTGGCGGCCTGCTACGCCGCATCCTCGATGAAACACCACTGGAGCGGCTTCGGATCAGCTCCGTTGAGCCGATGGACATCTCGCGCGACCTCATCGAGCTTGTGGCTGCGAGCGATCGCTTCGCGCCGCACTTTCATGTTCCCTTACAGTCCGGCTCGGACCGCATCCTCGCCGCCATGCATCGCTGGTACCGCGCCGAGCACTATGCGCGGCGCATCGAACTTATCGGCGAGCTGCTGCCGGACGCCGGCATCGGCGCCGATGTCATAGCCGGTTTCCCCGGCGAAACGGAGGAAGACCACGACGCCACGCTCACTTTCATCGATAAATTGCCCTTCACTTACCTGCACGTCTTTTCATTCTCCGCGCGGCCGGGCACGAAAGCCGCATCCCTCGAGGGCGGATTGCCGCTTCCGGTAATCCAGCGCCGCGCTCGTGAATTGCGCGCCGCCGCCGCGGCAAAATCCACCGCCTTCCGCGCCGCGCAAGCCGGACGTAGGCTTCGCGTCCTCACACTCCATCGCTCGGGAAGCGATCCCGGCGGCGCGTGGACCGGCGCAATCGCGGGCAACTACCTCAGCGTTCGCGTTGCCGGCTGCTGGCCCGCCAACGAATGGCTGGATGTGGAGATTTCTTCCGCGGAAGGCGGCTACGCAATCGGGCGAGCGCTGCAACGATAGCGCCGGGCGCGAATCACCGCTCGAAAATTACCTGTGCCAGCGCCATGTTCCCGCTGTGCGTGATGGTGAGCACGATGTTCGTGACTCCCAGCCGCTCGGCGATTTTCTGCGCAACTCCGTAGAGCTTCAGAGTGGGCTTGCCGCTGGCCTGGCGCACCACTTCGATGTCCACCCAGCGCACACCGCGGCGCCAACCCGTTCCCAGCGCCTTCATCGCCGCCTCTTTCGCGGCAAATCGCCCGGCAAATCGTTCATAGGGATCACGGTGGCGCTGGCAATAGGCGATTTCTGCGGGCGTAAACACGCGCCTCACAAGCGCCTGCCCCCGGCGCTCGATCGCCGCGCGAATGCGGTCCACCTCCGCAATATCCAAGCCCAGCCCGACGATCACCAGCCCCCCCGGCCGCTCCAGCGGCGGGCGCGGAACCCCTGCGGTGTGCTAAGCCGCCCCGCGCGTTGTTCACCTGCCGCAGTCACATTATAGCGCGTTGGGTGTCGCGCGCTCTCTTCGCGACGGGGGGTGCTGTCGGGAGATGGAAATCCGTTAAAGTGATATTCTCGACCCGCACATGCCCGTCAAACTTCGCGAACTGAAGAGGCGTCGGGGGACCGGCGCCGCCCGCGTCCGCCGCGCCGCGTGGACCACGCTCCGCTCTGGCAGCGTGCAGATCCTCCAGGCTGAGCCGCTGAATCAGTTGCCATGGCTCGTACACGGTTTCTCGACGCGCCTCGGCGGGGCGAGCCGCCTCCAGGAGGACGCGCAAGCCCTCAACCTGGGCTTCACCGAATGGGATACACGCGAACACGTGGAGGCGAATCGCGCGAGGTTACTCTCCGCGCTCCGCGCTTCCTCCGCGCAACTCGTCACGCTGCGGCAGATTCATTCCGACGTGATCCACGTGCTCGAAGCCGCTCCCAAAGCGCCCCTGCGCGGCGACGCCTTCATCACCAGAGTGCCCGGACTGCTCCTTGCCGTGCAAACCGCCGATTGCGTCCCCATTCTGCTGGCTGATCCGCGCCGCCGCGCCGTTGCCGCCGTCCATGCCGGTTGGCGCGGCACGTTGAAACGCGTTGCCGCCAAGACCATCGGCCGCATGCGCATGTCGTTCGGCACGAGTCCGAAGGACATCCTCGCCGTTCTCGGCCCCTCGATCGGCCGGTGTTCCTACGAAGTCGGCCCCGAAGTTGCCCAAGCCTTCGCCGCTCAGTTCGCCACAGCCCGCGAATGGTTTGATGGGCCCTTCGACCGCCTGGCCACGGGTGAGGAACCCAATCCCCTCAAGTGGCTGACCATGGTGCCGCCGGGCCACGAAGCGCCGCCGCCCCGCGTGCTGCTCGACCTCGTCTCCGCCAATCGCTGGCAGCTCACGGACGCGGGCGTGCCCACTGCTCAAATCCTCTCGGGCGATCTGTGCACCGCCTGCCGCACGGACTTGTTTTTCAGTTATCGCCGGGAGGGCGGCCGCACGGGCAGGCTAATGGCCGTCATCGGCATCCGGGCAGAATGAACGAGGCCGTTATGCCAGCGCCACGCGCGCAACTCCGCAAGCGCGCACCGATTGCTCTTCTCTCCGTTGTCTTCCTCACTGCCTGCGCCGCAGTTCTCTCGGGACGCCTTTCTGCCGCGCCTCGCGCGCAGTCGCCTGCCGGCCCGCGCGCAGTCGCGGCCTCGCTCTGTGCGGACGGCCAAGACGCCTACCGCAGCGGCGACTTTGGCCGCGCCCTCGGCCTTTTTTCCTCGGCTCTCCAGGCGAACCCGGACCTCGCTTGCGCACACCTCGGCGCTGGCCGCGTGCTCGTCAGCGAATTCCGCTTCCGCAGCGCGCGCGGACATTTCGAGGCTGCCTATCGGCTCGCGCCCAATGACCCGGAGGTGCTCGTCGGCTGGGCCGTCACGCGCCGCGACCCCACCGAGCGGATCGAAGCGCTGAAGAAACAACTGGCAATGTCACAGGAAAGTCCTCTTGCACTGGCCGTGGCGCGCGCGCACATCGAGCTCACCAAGAAGCTCGGCAATCGCCCCGCTTTCGCGCTGTCTCATCCGCCCTCGCTCACGCGGATCCGATTGGAACTCCTGCGCCGGGAAGATGTGGCCGTTGCCGGTCTCGGCATCAAGGCTGCCTTCAATGAAGGGCCAGCGGTCAAATTGCTCCTCGATACTGGCGCGAGCGGCATTCTTCTCAACCGCAAGGACGCAGAAAAGTCCGGCGTGGAGCTCATCGCCTCCTACCTCATGGGCGGCATCGGCGACGCCGGAGCACACGCGACCTCTGCGGGCCTCGCGCGCGTCGTCCGCATTGCCGATGTCGAGTTTCACGATTGTCCAGTGGACGTGACGGATCAGAAGTTCTTGCCGGGGATCGCGGGAACCATGGGCGTAGATGTCTTTCGCGATTTTCTCGTGACGCTCGACTATCCCAGACAGATCCTGGATCTCGCTCTTATTTCCAATTCGACGGAGGCGGCGCGTGGAGAGGCTGCCCGCTGGGATCACGACCGCGAGGCGGTGTCCGATCATGCGTCATTCACTGCCGTGCGCACGGCGGGGAACTTCCTGCTCTTGCCCGTAAAAGTGAACCAGCGCAAGGAATTCTGGTTCGGCTTGGATAGCGGGGCCAATAGCACGATGCTCGACGCCGGCTTGGCCGGTGAGTTGCCCGGCACCACCACGGCGGAAGGCGTCAGTGTCGCCGGGCTGTCCGGCAAAGCCCGCAAGGTGCTCGCTGCGCACCGCGTCACACTCGAATTCGGGGGCTTACGCGAGACCTATTCCGAACTGCTCGCGGTGGACTTCGCTGCGATCAGCAACGCGTCCGGCACGCGGGTTTCGGGAATCCTCGGCCAGCAGACGCTCGAGAATCTGACCCTGGTGATTGACTACCGCAACGGTCTGGTGAAGTTCATCCGCAAACGCTAGCGCTGCCAGCTACGCCTGCTGTCCCCGTCGCGATTTCGACGAGCGCCAGTTGCCCGCACGCCGCCATGATGTCCTGCCCGCGCGAGTAGCGGACGAACGTGGGCACACTCTTTTCCGTGAGGATCCGGCGAAACTCCTCCGTGCGCTGCTCGTCCGGCGGATGATACGGAAGCTCGCCCGGATTCCACGGGATCAGATTGACCTTGGCGCGAATGTTCGCCAGGAGTTTCACCACGCGCCGCGCATCCTCCGGCGCGTCGTTGAAGCTGCCGAGCAGCACGTATTCGAACGTGAGGTGCTCCCACGGCCGCAGCGGATAGTTCCGGCACGCCTCGAGCAGAACCGCCAACGGGTACTTGCGGTTGATGGGCATGATGGCGTCGCGCTGCGCGTCGCTCGAAGCGTTCAGCGAAACCGCCAGCTTTGGCCGAACCTTCTCCTGCGCCAGCCGCTCGATTCCCGGCACAATCCCGCTGGTGGAAAGCGTCACGTGCTTCGGCGAAAGCCCCACGGCGTTGGGATCGAGCATCCGCGCCACAGCTTCCATCACGGTGTCGTAATTCAACAGCGGTTCGCCCTGCCCCATCAGCACCACGTTGGTCTGCGGCCTCAGCCCGGCGCGGTTCTCTTCGAGCGCCACGAGCACCTGCCCCACAATCTCTCCCGCGGTGAGGTTCCGAATAAACCCGAGTTGCGCCGTCAGGCAGAACCCGCAATCCACCGCGCAGCCCGCCTGCGTCGAAATGCAGATCGTCTGTCGTGCCTCCTCCGGCATGAAGACGGCTTCGACGCTCGCGGGCTTGCCCGCCTGCTCTTCCAACGCGAAGAGGTAGCGGATCGAGCCATCTCGCGAGACGTAGCGCCGCGCGATCCGGGGCAGTGTAATCGTAGCCTCTCGGGCCAACCGCTCGCGCAGCGCCGCGGGGAGGTTTGTCATCGCCGCAAACTCTAAGCGGCGCTCGGCATACAGCGCGTGATAAACCTGCGCGCCGCGGTAGGCGGGTTCGCCCCACTCCGCTGCCAGCGCGCGCAGTTCTTTCGCGGATTTTCCCAGCATTTCGACCGGCATCGCCGTAACGGAACGTCCTCGGTTCGATCTTAGCATGCTGCTTTGCGTCCGGTTGGCCGCAGGCGGATTTGGACATTCTTTCCGCCTGTGCCAGAATGAGTTAATGCCCGCGACACCCACGGGGATTCACAAAGAGATTCTGCCCAACGGTTTGGTCGTCGTCACCGAACCCATGGACCACGTCCGCTCGGTATCGGTCGGCATCTGGATACGCACGGGCTCCCGCGCCGAGCCCGCCGAGCTGAACGGCATCTCGCACTTCATCGAACACATGGTCTTCAAGGGCACCGCGCGCCGCACTGCCGAGCAGATCGCGCAGTCGGTGGACTCGGTAGGCGGGATGCTGGACGCCTTCACCTCGAAAGAGATGGTCTGTTTCAACGCCAAGGTGATGGACGAGCATTTGCTCATTGCTTTTGATGTGCTCTCCGATCTCGTCCGCCGGCCGCTTTTCGCCGAAGACGACATCGCCAAGGAAAAACAGGTCGTCCTCGAAGAGCTGAAGATGGATCAGGACAACCCCGATTACCTGGTCCATGAACTTTTCACGCAGGAGTTCTGGCGCGGCCATTCGTTGGGCAAACCGATTCTCGGCACGCAGGACACGGTGAAGGCATTTTCGCGTGATGCGATCTTCGACTGTTACCGCCGCTGGTTCGCGCCCAACAACATCGTCATCACCGCCGCGGGCCACGTCGAACACCACCAGATTCTGGATCTTGCCGCGCGTGAATTCGCCGATCTGCCGCGCAGCTCGGCCAGTGCGCCGCAACCTCCGCCCCAGCCGCAGGCGCGCATCCAGACCCAGAACAAGCGCGAACTCGAGCAGGTGCATATCTGTCTCGGCGTGCCCGCGTATCCCCTGGCGCACGAGCGCCGCTTCGCCGTCGCCGCGCTGAATAACATTCTCGGCGGCAGCATCTCCTCGCGGCTTTTCCAGAATATCCGCGAGAAGCAGGGTTTAGCCTACTCAGTCTTCAGCGAGGTTAGCCCGTACCGCGATGCCGGCGTTCTCTCCATCTATGCCGGCACCGGCCTGGAAACCACCGCGCAAGTCGTCCGCCTCGTCCTCGCCGAGTTCCGCAACCTGAAGGAGCAGCCGGTTTCCGAGGAGGAGCTCCGCCGCGCGAAAGACCACCTCAAAGGCTCGCTCATGCTTTCGCTCGAATCCACGAGTTCGCGGATGTCTCAATCTCGCCCGCCAGGAGATGTACTTCAGCCGTTTCTTCTCGCTCGACGAGCTGCTCGCTTCCGTCGAAGGCATCACCCGCGAACAGGTCCACGAGGTGGCGCGGGAGTTTTTCCGCCCGGAACACATTGCCGTCACCGTCCTGGGCAACTTGAACGGGTTCCAGCTCACCCGCGAGCAGCTCGCCTGCTGATCAACGCGCTCTCCCATTGACGCGGCGCGCGCGCTTTGCCATCATCCTCGAGTCCACTCCGGATTCGAGGGAGAACCAATCAGTTTGCGCGTGTCCATCCTGGCGTCGGGCAGCTCGGGCAACTCCACATTGCTCGAAACCGAGCAAACCCGCCTCCTCATCGACGCCGGCCTGGGCAAGAGAGAAACGCTTCGCCGCCTCGCCGCAATCGAAAAGAAGATTGACCGCCTCGACGGCATCCTCATTTCCCACGAACACTCTGACCACATCGGCGGGCTGCCCCAGGCGCTCGCCTATTGGAAGACCACCGTCTATCTGACCGAGCCGACGCACGCCGAAATCTGCCGCATCATTCCCGAAAACATGGCCAAGCGCGTGGACCGCGCCGAATTCATCCGCGCCGGGCAGCGCTTCACCATCGGCGAGATCGAAATCACGCCGTTCGCCATCCCGCACGACGCCGCCGATCCCATCGGCTTCACCTTCCGCGCGAACGGCACGAAAATCGCCATCGTCACCGACCTTGGCTACCTCCCCGAGCTCGTCAAACATCATTTGCGCGATTGCGACTGCCTGATCCTCGAGTCGAACCACGACCTCGAGATGCTGAAGGTCGGCCCGTACCCCTGGCACGTGAAGCAGCGCGTGATGAGCCGCACCGGGCACCTCTCGAACCACTCGGTCAGCGAATTTCTGGCCGACCCGGAGGGATTCGATTCCGCCGCGCGCTACCTCGTCCTCGCGCATCTTTCGGAGAACAACAACAACCCCGACGTCGCGCGCATCTCCGCCGAAGAAGCCCTGCGGCGGCGCCCTTCCGAATGCCCATTCGCGGGCGAACTTCTCGTCGCCTCCCAGCGCAAGCCGCTCAATACAATCTTTCTTTAGCCCGCTTTCCTTATTGACTCCGCTTGTATCGCTCAGGCATCCTGCCCTCACTTTCGCAAGCTGAGTGAGCCAAATTGCACCTGGCAGCGGCCGCCATCATCGGGTTCGGCTATCTCTACTATCCGTGGGGATTCATCGTCCAGATTCTCGCCCTGATTCACTTTTTCCGGCGCCGGCCGGAAGGCTTCTGGCTCTTTGTGATTTTCTTTGGAGGCTCTCTCGGCGCCCTGGTGTACATCGTTGTGGAGGTAGTGCCGGATCTGGGCCTGCTTCGCACCGCTTACCACGGCTACGGCCGGCGAGCTCGCATCCAGGTCGTCGAGACGGCCATTGTCGACAATCCGTCCGCTGCGAATCTCGAAGAGCTCGGCGAACTGTATTGGGACGAAAAACAGTACGCGAAGTCGCTGGAGGCTTTCGAGCGCGCCATCGCCGCCCGGAGCGATTCCCCGCACTCGTTCTATCGCCGCGGCGTGTGTTCCATGGAATTGAACGAGCCGGCCGCGGCGGTGCCCGACTTCGAGCATGTGGTCCGCGCAGACCCGAAGTTTGACTCCTATCGCGCAATGCTCATGCTGGCGCAAGCCTATGCCGCCACCGGCCGTGCCGTGGAAGCCACACCGCTCTTTGCGGAAGTAGTGCAGCACTCCGATGCTCCCGAAACGCTCTATACCTACGCGGCATTTCTGAAGTCCTTGAACCGTCCCGACGAGGCGCGCGAGTGGGTCCACAAGCTCCAACAGAAGAAGCGCACACTTCCCCGCTACTGGCAGCGGATCGAGCGCCCCTGGTTCCGCAAGGGACAGGCCCTCCTCAAGGAACTGGCTGCGGCAGAGCGCGCCGCTGCGAAGCCAGAAAACCCGCCGGGCTAAAGCCCGGCGCTACAATGACTTAGGAATTGGCCGTTCCCGTCCCACTGCCCCACTCTCGGCGGTAAGAGCCTTGGAGAGGGTCTAACCCCGTCGGGGCGCACTCTAAAACCCCGGTGTTCCCAGCGACACCGGGCCTGGGAGCGAAGCAGCCGGCCGACTGGTAGGGTGGGTAGCGGGCGGCCCAATCACGGCCCGCAAATCGCCTCCTATTGCGTTCTTGGTTTTCGTGCGCGGCGGGCTAAGTCCTCTGATTTCAGTAGACGCACTCGGTTGTCATTCCAACCCCGGCCAGATCGCGGTGAGGAATCTCTCCCGGCGAGTGGGGCGAACGCGGCTATTTCGGGGGCAGGTAGCCGAGGCTCTTGCGGGAGAAAGTCAGCATGACCTCGGGAAAATCGAGTGTATAGCGGATGCTGGCGTCGGTGACCTTTCCTGCAGAGTCACGAACCGGCTCGAGCAGCGGTGAAATGAGCGCTGCCTGCCGCGGCAGGTGAACGCTCGCGGCACGCTGACCCACCTGGTCGCGCCACGCCGGGTTGAGCTTCACGCCGTAGGTCTCCATGAGCTTCTTCATGGCGTCGTAGTCGCCCTCGGCCTTGATGCGCATCAGCTCGCCCAACAGTTCGCCGACGCCCAGGTGCATTTTGTCGTAGTCGGTGACGCGCAGGTACACCTTGCCGTCCGTCGTGACCGGCTCGATGCAGCCGATGCGCTCGCGCAGGTAGGTGACGATCATCTGCCGGCCGCGGTCGTGGTCTTCTTCCACCTGCTCCCCGGTCGGATAGCGGTTAAGCAGTACCAGCGATTGACGCGCTTCCCCGTCATACGCTGCCTTCATCACCTCTTGCTGATCCGCGATGCCCAGTTCGGTCAGCTTTGGGTCGGCAAAGTTCCAAAGCGCGACCAGATCCGCCCGCGCTTCTTCCAGCGCCGAATAGTATTCCTTCAAGTAGCTGCGCGGATCGCCGGTGAGTTTGTCACTCATCTTGCCGGAGCCGTGACCCAGCACCTCGTGCATCGCCACCATCAGGCTGCGGGCGCGTTGGCCGTACTTCTTCGCCCGTTCTTTCTCGATGTCGGTCGCGGAGAATTCGTTGATGGCCTTTTCGCCCACCGCCGCCGCAAACGCACTCGATAGATTGAACAGCAACACGCTCTTGCTGCCGTACTGCTGCCGTATGTCCTGTTCATTGGGCAGGTTGATTCCGACGGCGCTGACGGGCCCGGCGTCGCCCGTTTCGCTGACCACAGTGACCACGTTGGCCACCGGCGGGTGAACGTTTTGCTTCTTGAACTCTCTCGCCAGGGCGCGCGGCTCTCGAAATACTGCGCATTCGCGGCAAAATCGCGCATCAGCTTGGTCTGCTCGGCATCCACGAAGCTGACGACCGACTCGAAGGCTCCTTTTTCACTTCGCGGATCAAGGTATTGTTCGATGAACCCGTTGATCGCGTCCACCGTGCCCGCCAGCTTCACCCAGGCGATGTTGTAGGCATACCAATCGCTCTTTTGGCCGGTCTGGTAGTAGCGAATCAATTTGCGCAGCACGTCCGCTTGCGATGGATCAGCCACTTCCGCGGCTTTTTCGAGGTTGCCGATCACGCGCCGCAAATAAATGGCATAGCGGCCGGGGGGCACTTTTCCGTCCGGCGTGCCCGCGCGCCAGACTTCCTCGAACACTTTCCCCGCGCGCTTCACCACGCGCGAGTTCAGGCCGTATTTCTGTTGCAGCTTTTCGACCTCGGACAGCGTGACGTGCTCGTAGAGGTTGCTCCCGCTTGCGGTGATGATGTCTTCATCCGCCGGCGGACTTTTCGACGTCAGCACGGGGCGGTAATTGGCGTCAAAAATGGGTTTCTGCAGCCGGCTGAGCAGGGCGTCCAGGCCCTTCGCGTCCTTCACGCCGAAGTTTGCACCGTTTTTCAGGGCTTGCTGCGCCACCACGCGCAATTCCGTAGGCGTGAATCCGGGCAGAAATTTCCGCGTACTGTCCAGGTCGTAGTTCCCGTGATAAATCCAGACGTTCTGCGTGAAGTCGCGGATTCTTGCCATCGTTCCCGCATCGATGCCCTTCGAGTGCGTCCAGATCCCTTCCAGGAGCTGTTTCAGCTCGAGCCCGTAGGGTGATATTTCGTCGTAGTAGATCGGATCGCCCGCAATGCCCGCTTCGGCGAGGTAATAGAGCAGCAGGCGCTCCTTCGCGGTGAGCTTGTCGAAGCCATCGGCGTAATACTGCACCAGCGCGACCGTCCCAACGTCGCCGACCAGGTAGCGGCGGTCGTTGCCGGCTTGTGCTGCAGCAGCAGCCGGCGTTTTGGAGGGCGCCTGCGGTGGTCTGGTTTGCGCAGGGACAGCAGAAAGAATCGTCGCGGCCACGGTCAGCGTAGCGGCTCCTGTCAAGAAGCCCCGGATGACGTGTGCGGGATGTTCATACATGAAATTCTCCAGGCGGGGGCAGCGTCCTCCTCCGTGGCATTCAGCGGGCGCCCCAGCCAGCATAGCATAGCTGCTCCATCGCCCAGCCGCCCCGATGCGGTGAGTAACTCTCCAATGAAGCAACCTAGTGGTAGAATATGCCGAGGGGTCGGGGCGGAAATTGGCATTCCGGCTGGAGGTGGTCCATGCGTCGAGCCATCCTCTCTGCTCTGCTCACTCTCCTTTCCGCGGTTCCGCTGGCGGCGCAAGTCAGCTCAGATGAGGTTTCTAAGGCCCTAGCGCAGGGCGACCTTTATGCCTCGCGGCGGAAGTACGACCTGGCGCTGGAGGCCTATCACAAGGCGGACAAGCTTGCGCACCACGCCTCGGCCAGGTGCTATCTCAAGATGGCTTCTGCCGAGCGTAAATTGGGCGATTTCTCTTCCGCCTTGGACGACGCCAAACGCGCCGTGAAGGTCGCGGGCGACGACAAGACCACCGCCCTCCAGGGCCACTTCCTCCGTGCCACCCTTCTGACGTCCCTGGCCGGAAAACCCTCCGACAAAAAATTGAAGGAAGCCGAAGAGGAGTTGCGCCAAGCTCTGGTCCTGGACCCTGAGCGGCCGCTGGCCCATTACAACTTGGGCATGGTGCTCCTCAGGCAGGAGCGGGACACCGAAGGCGTGGCCGAGTTGACCGCGTTTGTGAACTCCGCGGGGGCCGACCCGGGAATGGTGGCCAAAGCGCGCCGCATCATTGCCAACCCGGTCCGCGGCCGCGAGCCTTTCGCCCCCGATTTTTCCTTGCTGACGCAGGAGAGCGGAATGCTCACCAACGCCTCGCTGCGCGGCAAGGTGGTTCTCTTCGATTTCTGGGGCACGTGGTGCCCGCCCTGCCGCGTCTCCGTTCCCACCCTGCACAACTTGCAGAAGAAATACTCCGGCAAGGCTTTCCAGTTGGTAGGCGTGAGCTCCGACGACGACGAAAGCGTCTGGCGGACGTTCATCGAGGCACAGAAAATGGATTGGGCGGAGTACATTGATCTCTCCGGCGCGGTATTAAAAGCCTTTGAGATCGAATCCTTTCCCACTTACATCGTCGTGGACAAGGACGGCGTGATCCGTTTCCGCCAGTCGGGCTTTGGCGAGGAGCTCACCCAAGCTGAGCTCGAAGAAGCCATCAACAAGGCGCTGAAGCGCCCTTCGGATCCCAGGCTCGCGGCCGCGGCTTCGACGCCCGAGCCGGCGGCGCCTGCTGCGCCTGCCACG
Organism: uncultured Acidobacteriota bacterium; assembly: GCA_963739275.1. GTDB lineage: Bacteria > Acidobacteriota > Terriglobia > Acidiferrales > UBA7541 > JBGQGH01. Next base: position 9,505 of record CAVTZX010000047.1, on the reverse strand, counting down.
GCAAGCTCCGCGGGGGCCCGCGCGAGCGATGTCGGCGAGAGCGGAGCATCCGGCGGCGTGACGCCGACGCCGCTGGCGGACGAAGAGATGGCCACGATCACGGGCAACGTTTACAAGAACGAAGAACTCAACCTGACGTATGCATTCCCGCTCGGCTGGGTGGCGGCGCGGCAAGAAACGCTGCACACGATGAACGAACGCAGCCAGGCGGCGATAAAGGCATCGTTCTTGCAGCAGCACCCGGACTACTCGGGGCCGCTGCATTTTTCGGTGCCCAGGGTGGTGTTCTACGCTTCGCGCCGGGGCGAAGGCGACGGGCAGCGGCTCTCGATTCCCTGCGTGCGCATCAGCGCCGTGCCCACGCGCGCGGCGCACGTGAACCTGGATACATTCCGGCAGATGACGGAGAGCATGGCGGTAGCCAACGGCGGGAAGCTGTTGAGCCCGGCGACTGAATTCACGGTGAAGGAGCACGGCTTCGCGCGCGCGGACTTCGAACACAACATGGGCAGCACCCGCGTCACGCATGGATACATCCGAACGGTGGCCGCCGATTACCTGCTGACCATCGAGATCTTTGCCACTTCTCCGGCAGAACTCCAGCAGATCGCCGCGACGCTCCAGGCTCTCGTCATCTCCGACGACCCCTGAGTTAGTCTACGCGTAGCGCAAGGCCGCCAGCGGATCGACGCCCGTGGCGCGTCGATCCGGGATGTAACAGATCGGTGTTGGCGAAGGAAGGTCTGAAGTCTTGAAGATGAAGATGGAGCTGTATAATATTTCCGGCTTCAGCGGGCACTCATCGCGCAACCAGCTGATTAATTACATGTACCGCTTGAGCCAAAGCCGAAAAGGATTCTGATTATACACGGGGAAAGCTCAAAGTGCCTTGATTTGGCAAGTTCTTTGCATAAGATGCAGAAAGTGGAGACGACAGCGCCTCGGAATCTGGATGCGATTAGGCTGAGATAATTATTAGCTTGTGGCAAGTACGTGTAGTCAGTGGAAAGGCAAAGATTTATATTCTTGGTATTTATTCCCTAATTTAATACTCCGGAGGGGGATAAGATGGCAATAAGAGTCAAGGAAACAAATAGGGAATTCAAGGCAAAGCCCAATGTAATAGACATGCCCCGGCTTGAAATTATTGTAAGCATGACGCCGGTGGATCGGGACTCAGAATTCATTCGCTATGGCACAGGGGGAGTACATAAGGTCTATGATGCCAAGATTGTATATAACAAAGGAGAGACGAAGATGCTTATAGAATATATGCGATTGCATACGCCTGCCTTACCTACGGAAAATCCAGGCAAAAGGTAAAGGCTATCTTGTGAATATTGAAGTAAAGATAGGGGACCAGTGTGATGAAGGACAACTACAGAGGAACTTCTTTAACAAGGCATTCGAAAGCCCCTTACAAAAGGCGCGTTAGGAAAGCTTTGTATGAAACATTAAGGGCAGTTGCAGAACAGATGTAAACTGCTTTTTATGTCCATTCTTCCAATGCCTTGTTTAGATTTGCTTTTTCATTCGGATGCTCTTTCCACAGCACGTTCCTGTGTGCTTCAAGCATTTCAATTGGTTTTCCCGCGTATTCTGCAGCAGTCATTATCTTGATTTTATTTTTTTCAGCAGCCTTAAACACTTTTTCAAACCTTTCTTTCCATTTCAGGTCCCTTAAGAAGTGATGGTCAACGATAAGCGTTTTAATTCTTGTTTTGCTGAATATCTTAATCAGGTTTTTGATGGACTTGTTCAAATCAGCCTGCGAATACCTGAAACCGAGCATGTAGCTCAGTGGGCCATCTAAGTATAATGTGTTAGGGTTTGCCTTTAATATGAAATCCAACTGCTTTTTCACTGCAGGCCTTCAATGTCAGACGTATGCACAAACCTCTCTTTTCCGTCATCAACAATACTTCAGTCACATATCCTAACTTGTCATTAGTGCCGTGAAATGTTCCTTTTGAAAACGCAATCCTTGTTTTTCCGAACTTAAACTCCTTTCCGTCACTGAATTCAAGCTGCTTTGGCAAGCCCTTAATCTTCTCAAGGAAATATGCAGCCCTGTGCTTCTGGCTTTTATTGATATTCTCGGTAGGATGCTTTACAAAAACAACCTTTCCTTTATACATCTCAGGATATTCAGGGTTATGGTGGTCGTAGTGGTAATGCGTGATAATCAAAATATCCGCTTTTTTCGCATATTTCTTAATTGCTTCCCAATGCTCGTTCATCCGCTTTATTTCCCTTGCATGCGGCGGCTTGTTATAGCGGATAGGCGGCAAGCGACACAGAAGGGTCTATCAGGATGTTCACGTCTTTTGTTTCCACAAAGCACGCCATGCTTCTTGTGCCGAAAGAGTCTGCCGCAAGAGGTGTGATTTTCATGCTGATAAAGGGGAAATAAGCTTAAATATATTTGCGTGAGAATAAGGATTATGAAGCAGCAATACAGGGATTCTGTTGTATACACATCCAAAAGCAGGTCTTTTGACAATTATCTCAAATGATGCAAAAAAGAAAAGATTTTCCTGGAAATCCGCAGGCAGCTTAAGCCCTCTTTCAAAACCATGCTGGATATCGGCGCAGGCAATGGTTGCTAACGAAGAAATTCATCCCTTTCTTTGAAACTATAGCCGCAATCGAGCCGTCAGAAAAGCTTGCCCTTAAATTAAGGCACAGCGTGAAAGGCGGAAAAACAAAGATAATACAAGCAAAATTCGAAGAGACAATATTAAAGGAAAAATTTGATTTTATCCTGTTATGCCATGCAGCCTATTATTTGAAGGATTTGGAAAAGCAGTTTAGGCGCATTAAGGAGATATTGCAAGAAAGGAGTCTTTATTCTTGTGCATAAAGCCACCAAGGGAGGCTACCAAAGCTTTATTCAAAAGTTCAGAAAAGATATTGTAGGGATGAAGTATGGTGGGTCATTAATACTGAAGACGTTGTGCTTTCGCTAAAAAAGATGAAGAAACTCTTGAAAGATGTTCTATGTTTATTTTTTCAGCAGCATTGTTAATCGAGGTAAGCCAGATGTAGAAATCCTTCGAGTCTGTTATGAACTCTGGATTGCATCGTTTATTAAGGATATTTAGTTCTTTCTCAGTAACTGAATTGTTGCGTATTGCATTAAGAATGGCAATAAAATCTTCATCCTTCTGTCGATATATCTTTTCAAGCTCTATAAATTCCATCTCAATCTCTGTCATTACCATAGCATCAAAGAAATACGGGCTTTTGTAATATGTATTGAAGAACTCCTTTTCGGTACTGGTAACCACAGGCGGAAGCTGATAAAGATCTCCAATAAATATCATCTGGATTCCTCCAAAAGGCTTCTTCTTTCTGGCATTCAGCCTCAGGAATTTATCTATGCAGTCCAGCAGATCTGCGCGGACCATCGATGCCTCATCAATGATAATTGCATCCAGCTCACTGTATATATTCTTGGCGCTCCCCTTAATTTTTTTGATTGATTTCAGGGTAATATTGGGTTTGAATCCGAAGAAGGAATGTATGGTCTGTCCTCTTACATTAAGGGCAGAAACCCCAGTAGGTGCCAGTACAACAACTTTCTTTTTTGTATGGTTGCGGAAATAGTCAAGAAGAGTGGACTTACCAGTCCCGGCCTTTCCGGTAATGAAAATATGTCTGGAGGTATTTTCCATCAGGTCAAGGGCCTTCTGAAATATTTCATTGAATTCAATAGTTACTGGTTTGGTAATGCTCATATCTTTGTAAAAGTATATTGATGAAAATTTAGGATGTCAATAAGGCCGCTTACTTAATCATTCACCGCTTTTTCCTGCTAATTAGAGAAGAAGATTGTCTCAAAGAAGACTGAAGCCAAAGAGGATATTCCTAAGATTGGCGCTATCGTGAAAGATGGCCTGAATGCAAAACCGCCATTGACATATGAGGAAATCCTGAAGAACGTCCTGAAGCATCACCCAGAAAGCAAGTTCAACAAAAAGCATCTGTCATGGTACAAGAACCGGCTTGGACTGGATAAGCCTGATCTTCCTAAATATCAGAAATTGTTTATAACACATAGAACTAAACAAAATTGAAGACCCCTTTCTTCCGTTCATATCTTCCTGCACTCATGATTTTTAAATATTGCCTCACAATGCAATATTTCAAACGGAAATAGATAAAATGATTATCCTGTGACTCTCCTTTAAACTATCGTTTGACACTTTTCCCTTCATTAATCGGAACTTCTTTGAAATACCTCTTCATAATTTCGTGATTTTAATCACTGCTCTTCCTTTAATGTATGCTTTATAGGTATAAGCATGAGGAATTCCAAGGATAAGAAAAATAGAATTAATTTTTAATGAAGAAGCAACGTTTTATTTTAAGCTCCCTATGCTAACTGCTATGACAACGGGCTGATAGAGGAGGAAAGGAAGAAATTGAAGGACTTAAAGGAAGTTGAAATTCTTTTGGTTGAGGACAATCCGAATGATATGGAACTCACGCTCAGAGCGCTGAGTAAATATAACCTTACCAATAAGATACATGTCGTAAATGATGGAGCAGAAGCACTGGATTATATTTTTGCCACAGGCGAATATGCTGGGAGAAAAATTGATAAAAAACCCAAAATGATACTACTTGATTTGAAACTTCCAAAGGTGGATGGATTAGAGGTGCTACGAGAAGTTAAGTCCGATGAACGAACAAAAACAACTCCCGTTATAGTTTTGACGTCTTCAACAGAAGAGCGAGATATTGTTTAAAGGTTATGTATGTTTCTACTGATAATCAATGATTTTCAGAAAAAATGAAAAGCAATATTTGCAGGTGGAGCAAACAACTTGAAATGGGTAGCCCGTTCACCTCTTACTTTAACAAACACAGCCCACGAGACCGTGTTCTTATCATCCCTCATTACCTCTCTGGAGATAAATTTCTTCTCATTATATTGGTTCTTAAAAGAAATGAATCAATTGTTTTACAAATTATTTTCTTTACAAAGTCTATTATATTTTGTATAAATTTATATAAGAGTTTTATTTGCTGATATACGAAGTGACCAGAAAGGAGGTGAGGAAATGCCAGTAAAAAAGAAAGCTGCAAAAAAGAAGACCGCAAAGAAGAGATAATTCTGTTATTCAAGCACACACGATTTTCAGGCTGGAGGGGAAGTCCTCCAGCCTCTCTTTTTTTGCGGTCTTACTTTAATATTAAAACAAGTTTCAGGTTATAAAATGCAAGTATATTTTGTAACTTACTGTAAACAAAGATTTATTTATCAATGGACCTCTCCCCTAAAAAGGCATCCCATCAGTCATTATTAATTGAAAAAAAGAGAAGATAGGGGGTCAAGATATTCCCTAAAGAGGAAAAAACTGCGACTAACATAGTAATCTTAATTTCTAAAATTTTATGCTCGTGCAGCTTTCTTCCTGAAAGCCGCAACATTCAAACCTGATATCATTGTGCATAGTACAACCAGAATAAGACAATGATGACAACCATAAAACTTTTGGTCATAGCGAGCTAAGAGGAAATCACATTGACATGATCATTTCTTTTTCATAAAATAATGTTCAGCAAATATATCTTTATAGGGGGGTAGTGACATGACAAAGGCGGATCTGATCGAAAAAATGGCGGTAGCATCGGGATGTACCAAGGCTTGTGCTGGAAAGGCGCTTGGCGGAGCTATCGAGGCAATCACAAAAGCGGTCAAAAAGGGAGACAAGGTCGCTCTCGTAGGTTTTGGTACATTCTCACTTTCGAAGAGAAAAGCAAGGACCGGAAGGAATCCTCAGACTGGAGCGACCATCAAGATTGCAGCAAAGAAACTTCCGAAGTTTTCAGCAGGCAAGGCTTTTAAGGATACAGTAAACAAGTAAGACGCAGAGACATACATATAGAAAGCCCTTCTTGTTATCGAGGGGCTTTTTTTGTAATATTTTTTACTCTTCTTCCTGTAACAACCTATCATGCATTTGATATAATTATGCATATTTCAGATATTACTCAATAAGCAGTTTATGCTTCATAGAAGATATTATGTTTGAGCATCATAAAGAACCTTTACTGAGCCGCAAGGAATTCTTCCTCAGGCAGTTACGATATGGATGTTTTTCTCTATTAATACTGTTTTTTTCAATTGGAATCGGAATGTCTGGTTATCACTATTGGGGTACACTGTCTTGGATCGATTCCTTTCTAAACGCTTCAATGATTTTAACTGGAATGGGACCCGTAGATCATATAAATACAGAAGGGGGTAAGCTTTTTTCTGCTATTTATGCATTGTTCAGCGGGATATCATTCCTTACCTTTGTGGCTGTACTTGTTACGCCTATTTATCATCGCTTCTTGCATAAATTCCACTTAAAGATTGATGATGATGAGGGCAATTAATTGCTCAACAACTCCTTCCTGAAAGCCGCATCCATAATATACTTTATAAAAATACAGACTATAAGTGGTAATCAATTCAAGAGCGGATTATGAAGAAAATATTGGATGCAGTAGTTTTTGGTGAATATACTACAGAAGATGTGTTAATTGTTGCCGGAGTTGTGATTGCATTATTGATAATCTTTCGAATACTAATGAGAGTTTTCAAAAAACAAGAAAGCAGTCAATACGTCCAGTTAGCTGATTGTCTGAACTGTGGTTGGCATGGAAAAGTTAGCAAGCTTGCAGGGCGATGTCCTAAATGTAACCAACCTTTAGGGGATCAGAAAGCACATCGGATGAAATAGAATAGGAACATTGATATCGGCTTCTTCCTGAAACAGAGGGTTCACAAAACATCTTCAAAAGTATATATTTGAAGCAGAAATTTAGGCGTTAGCCCAAGGAAATTGATAAAATGAAAAAATGTCCATACTGTGCTGAAGAGATTCAAGACGCGGCAATAAAGTGTAAACACTGCGGCGAGTTTCTCGATGCATCCTCCCGCCCACACCATAGAGAAGACACTATCAAATGGTATTTCCGAAAATCTTTTATTATCATCGCAGTCTGCAGTGTGGGACCTCTGGCGTTGCCGTTAATCTGGTGGCGTCCTAATACGACGCGTGGTTGGAAGATCGGACTCACAATCGTGATCCTTGCGCTAAGTTGGATATTGTTCCAATTAACTCTGGAATCCATTCGAAAGATAACGGAGTATCGCCAGCTACTTAACACGATATAGCAAAGGGGAAAGAGAAGATTCGAAAGAAAAGCTCCTTCCTGGAGCAAACATCTTGGAACCCTGATATAATTGTGCATAGTACAACTGGAAAAGGACAGAAGAGTATAACGATGAACATAATTAAAAAGGCTATTGTTGCAGTTGCTGGTTCTGGAACGAGATTCTTACCTGCCACAAAGACTATGCCGAAAGAGATGTTACCGATAGTGGACAAGCCGATTATTCAACTCGTTGTGGAAGAATTAGTAGAAGCTGGGATTGAAGATATTATTCTTGTAACTAAATGGGATAAAAAACCTTTAGAAGATCACTTTGACCATAATTGGGCATTAGCTAATGAATTAAAGGAAGCAGGCAAATTGAAACGGCTTGAGGAAATTAAAAGAATTTCTGATATGGCCAATTTTATTTATGTAAGACAAAAGGGGCCGTATGGAAACGCCACGCCTGTATTGTCGGCTGCCAGTTTAGTAGAGAATGAATCATTTGTTTATGTATGGGGTGATGACCTTGTTAGATCAAAAGTATCTTTTACTAAACAAATGATAGAAGACTATCTAAGTCATGGTCATTTAATGATTGGAGTGCAGGAAGTGCCTATAGAGGAAGTTAGCAGATATGGAATTGTAAAATTGCGTGAAGGTACGATGGAAATTGAGGATATTATTGAAAAGCCATCTATTAACGAAGCACCGTCACAGTTAGCTGATTTCGGGCGTATGATTTTAAATCAAGAAATTATCGATATTTTAAGACAAATCCCTCTCGGCAAGGAAAACGAGCTTTGGATTGTTGATGCTATACGTTATTACGTAAATAAAGGGGGAATTTTTTTAGGTAAAAAGGTAGAAAATGGCGAATGGCTTACAACGGGGGATCCCTTAAATTATCTTAAAGCTGTGATTAAATATGCCATCAATAGGAAGGACATTGGTAAAGATTTACAATATTTTATCAGGAATATATTACAAAATGACAAGTTAATTACTTCTAAATGATAGAAAGTTAAATCTGCTGAATTGCCCAGCAAAAGCAAAAATATATAGTGCTAATATTAAAGGCGAACTTAGGAGATGTATCAGCATTTAATTAAATTAAAAGTAGCCTGAGTGTGTACTTGATGAAGAATTTGTTAAATCCTATGAACTCCCAAAAACGTTTCTTCGTAGGTGAAGCAAACACCCCGTTAACATTGTCCGCCATGCAGACTTGATGAAGAAATAAGCACTACACCTGACATCTTAAAGGTCAAAATGCTGCCTTCCGCTTATGACGTTTTTATGACATTAAATGTTATAATTACTCGCAAACCCTTGTGCCCCCTTAGCTCAGAAGGATAGAGCACAGGTTTCCTAATACAAATTAAGCGATTTTCTAACAGCTTGAAATAATCATTTTTTTCTTTCTAGACATCACATTCCTCGGTCGTCTGACATTTACAGGAAACTTAACTGAATCTTCACATATACCCCAGTGCTCTCAATTGTGCTTCAATTTTTTCCTTATCGTTCTCCTTTTCTACAGATTCTACAGATTCGAGTGGATTTTTACTTTCTTTAATTCCAGTAATAACATCAGAGGCTTTCATGAGAGCACTTCTCTGTCTGTACAATGATCTATCAACTGTTTCAACCATTTTTTCAATATTTAATGCCTTATTTAAAAAATGGCTGATAACTTGCGCAATTTTACGTGGATCTTCGATAACATTTTTATAATTTATATAGGAGACACGCATATTTTTTTGTCCTGCGAGCCAATTCTCAATTTCTTTGAGATGCCTATTGAATAATTTCCCCATCTCTTCATCATTAATATCGCTTCTGTTTCCTTTCCTCTGTAACATTGTTCGCTGCGAGGCCAGTATCTCGCCGATGTCCCTCTGCATAAAAATTATATTATAGTCCCTGGTTGAAGGGAGCTCATACAATAACATCGAAACCATCTTGACAACCTTACCCTGAACATTATCTAACCAGGAATAATCATTTTTTATATCCTTTACTTTTTCAAGTTCATAATAGCCTTTCGGGTTATCTTCATCTGCTTCCCTTATATTATCTACAGCGACATCCATTCCACCAGCTTCCAGCATTGTCATCATCATTGATGTTCCAGAACGTGGTAATCCCGATACAATTGTTATTACATCATTCATGTTCTCAAAGCCTCTTCATAAGAACTATGCACTTATTGTTCCTTTGTCATTTACCTAAAAACTTTTTAACAAATGCGATAATAACCCTTCATCTCCTTTTTACTGACAAAAGGTTTACTTTAGAACATTCAGAGGATCCCAAAAGTGAATTTTATGAGCTTTTCAAAAGG
>CAVTZX010000046.1:0-35036 GCA_963739275.1 uncultured Acidobacteriota bacterium | reverse complement strand
GCTGACACCCCTCTTTGATTATACCGTGAATTTTCAGACATCTTTAGACGAGGGATCTCTCCTGCCGCGGCTTCTCACTCCCCGCCTTGTAAGGTGATCGTATGCCGATGGTGCTGCGCGTTCTGTGGCTTCCACTGTTTGTCGTAGGTGTAACCCTCGCCTGGCTCTGGTTGGACCGAGCCATGGGCTGGCAAGGGTTGCGTCTACCGTGGGCAGGGGTGACGCTGGTGGTCCTCGGCGTGGGGCTTGCGGCTTGGTGCGCGGCGCTGTTTCTGAAAGTCGGGCATGGCAGCCCGCATCCCTTCGTGGCCAAGACAACGAATCTGGTGACCTCCGGTCCTTACGGCTACGTCCGCAATCCGATGATCTGGGGCCTGGGGATGATCCTGGTGGGCCTGACGCTCTGGCTGGGTTCTGTGGGGCTGTGGTTCGGGTTCGCAGGCTTCCTGCTATTTGTGGGTTGGTTCGTGCCGGGGTACGAAGAACGCGACATGCAGCGCCGCTTCGGCGAGGAGTATGCGGAATACTGCCGCAACGTTTCTCGCTGGTGGCCCCGCCCTATATCGCATGGTACAGGGCCCCGCCCCCGCGCCTGACGATCCGACCAAGGATCGTCATCCCGAGTCCGCGCCAACGGCGCGGTGAGGGATCCCGCTGTGTAGCGCCGCCCGGAACTTGTCCTGAGCGCAGTCGAAGGAGAGCGGCGGCTTTCTTTGCTCCGACGATTGTCATTTCGTCTCCTCCGACGATTGTCATTCCGAACCCCGGCCTTGTCGGGGTGAGGAATCCCTCTTTCCTTTTCCTCCGACGATTGTCATTCCGAGCGCAGCGAGGAATCCCTCCTTCTTTCTTTTTCTCTCTCCACTCCAGTGACGAAATGCGAAGAGGGATCCCTCGTCGGCCCAAGTACGGCCTCGCTCGGGATGACAATCGCAGGAAAAATCGCGAACGCGCAGAGGAGGAGCGATTCTTCGCTTCGCGAGGGGGCGGATTCCTCACCCCGGCAAAACCCGCCGGGGATTCGGAATGACAACATTATCTCTTGCGCCCGGGAGAAGGAACACGGATTCGCCCTCTCTCGTCGGCAAGGTCTTGCCAACGAGGATTGAACGATTGAATGAGCGCCAATTTCTTTTCGCGTCGCCAGGCTTTGATTTCTTTCTCCCGAGTGATAGCCGCACGCACGTCGCCATAAACTTCGTAAAATACGAGGCGGCCGACGTTGTATCTCTTCGTGAAGCCACGCAGGATTTTCCGTTTGTGCTGCACCACGCGTGTTTCGAGGTTGCTCGTGATTCCGGTATAAAGCACGGCCGATTTGCCCGCGAGGATGTATACGTAATACGACTTCATGAGTGGCCGCTATTCTTGCACTCTTTTCCGACGATTGTCATTCCTCGCCTCCTACGATTGTCATTCCGAGCGCAGCGAGGAATCCCTCTTTCCTTTTCCTCCGACGATTCCTATTCCGTCTCTTCCGACGATTGTCATTCCGAATCCCGGTGATGCTTCTCAGCACCGGGATGAGGAATCCCTCCTTCTTCCGAGTCGCGCCCGGAACTTGTCCTGAGCGCAGTCGAAGGAGGGCGGCGGCTTTTCTCTGTGAGTTGCTCATTGCCATTTTTTCACCTAGTCGTCACTTCAGCGGGCTCCTCCTCCTCGATGGCTTGATCCTGCTGGTGTTTTTCATGTAGCTCTTCGCCGAAGCGTTCGACGGTGCGTGCTTTCGAGCGGCGCGATCCTCGGCGAGTTTGTCGAAGACTTGCATGGCGAATTCGCGGCCGGTCCTGGGCAAGGGACGGCGCTTACGTTTGCGAAGGAGGTGCTTGGATGCCGGCGGAAGATCAGACATCAACTTCCCCGAACCTTTCCCTGACGGGAAAGATGGGGCACCCACAGAGATCGAGGCTGGCGGGAGAGGGGATCTGAGAAACGATTTCGGGAGCAGGGGGATTGGTGGAGGACAAGGGAGGCAGATCGGCGGTGTGGGCGCGGAGGGCGCGATCGATGAGTCTTTCCCATTCCTTGTACTCGTAGGCGCGGGTGAATTCGTGCTCGACACTGCTGAGGCTGAAGAGCATGAGCTGGGAGAGATAGGCGAGAGCGTGGCGTCGCGCATGCTGATGAGCTTGCGTCCGCGGAGGGCGAAGACTTTGGCGAGGGCATCGTTGACCTGGGTGGCGGTCTTGAACTGTTCGCGTGTGCCGAGGACCTGGGAGACGATTGCCAGGGCTTCGGGGCTGCGGTGCTCCTGCTCGTCGAGTTCGTGTTCGCGGCGCGCAGTGGCGAGGCAGAGCGATTCGTGACCTTCGGCGAGGAGCGAGCGGCAACGGCGTCCGCGGGTTGAGCGATAGATGCAGCGATCGTTCTTAGGCTGGGATTTTGGGGACATGGAGATCTCCTGAGTTAAGAGTTGATAGTCGATAGTTGAAAGTTGAAGTCGGGAGCCAGTGGCCGGATGGTCGAAAAAGCTAAGTGCTGAAAATTCAGTGAACTGCGAACTCTTGGGACATACCCCCCACCCCCCAGGAGTTCGTAAGAGCGGCAGGGAAAGGAGTTAGGGTGTGGGGGTCTCGCAAGAGTGGCAGCCAAAGGACTTAGAGAAGAAAAGACGTGACTTGTGATTCGTGACTGGTGACTCGTGGGAAGCGATCGCTGGCACGTTGGGAGCGAGCACAGCGTGGATTTTGGCTTCATGGCACACTCCGAGCGCTTACTTATAACTTAGCACATGCGTCAAGAGGCGATCGGAGGGCCAGAATAGCTGTAAGTGATTGTTGGGGTAGGATTAATCGGTGATTTGTGCGATGCGATGCGTTTTCAGGATTTGAAAAAAGATTTTTCAGGTCGGTAGAGGGTAAACCTTAGGAAGGTCGAAAAATCCCCACGCGTAAAGGCGACGCGTGGAGCACCCGGCGATTCAGTCAAGATAACTTATTGACTTGCCCACACCGATCGCTCCTATTATCGCAACAACACAAACAACAGCGTGAAAGACCCTTCCGTGAGCGACTGGCGGCATGGGATCGAGCACTTGGATGCCTGACACAAGTGCCAGGAAGATCAGGGCGAAGAGAGCTACAATAACCATCCCGAGGGTCCGCCCCTTCTCCCTTACCCATTGCGGCTTTTCCACATTGCCCATTTCTTGCGGTCCGTTCGTGGCGCTGTCAGAGCCCGAGTCTAGCAGAGAGGAGTAGGGTAGGGTGTGGCAGAATCAATTTTGTTGACGTTCCGCGTTTCGCGAAGGTACGCTTCTCTCATGCCGCTCTTTCTCGATTCCGTTTTCCCCTGCAAGACAGTGGGTTGCGTCACACCCATCGTCCTTCCTTGTCACCCCGCCGCTTCCAAGCGTCAAGACCCGCAATCAGGGGCGTGGGAGTTGACGTGTCTCTATTGCCAGAAGACCCATCGGTATCAGCAATCTGAGGCAGTGCAAAGCCTAGTTATTTCCGACGAACGGTTGCGCGAATTGTACCCGGCTCTTATTGAGGGGCACCCGGGGGATTTGCGCGATGCGGTGCGTTTTCAGAATTTTAAAAAAAGATTTTTCAGGCCGATTGAGGGAAATGACTAACAAGACGGAAAAATCCCCACGCGTAAAGGCGACGCGTGGATCACCCGCCCCGGCGAGATCGCGAGTGCCCTGCCTATACCAGTCACAGGAAACCCCAAACCTAATCTGATTTCAACGTCCCATATTGAACGGCAGAATCTTACAATTCGGATGCAGGTACGGTGATTCACGCGCCTGACGAACGCTTTCTCGAAGAAGCTGGAGAATCTTCGCGCCGCGATTGCCTTACAGTTCGCGTGGTATGACCTTTGTCGGATTCATTCTACGTTGCGTGTTACTCCTGCGATGCAGGCTTCCATTGCAGACCATCTCTGGCCAGTCGAAGAGTTGCTAACCGCGTAAATATAGGATAGGTTTCAACTGTAAAAGAAAAAGCCCGACCGCGAATCGGGCTTTGTGGGCACTCACGTGTGCTCGACATCTGGCACAAGAGTGTCTCACAATGCAAATTCTTCTCGAAGAAGAATCCCTCATGTCTACCAAAACCGACATCGAAACACTGTCGCGTGAAGTGGAGCGGCTCGGAAAGCTTTTCGTGCCCACGTCATGGGTAGGTCGGAACCCAGCTAGGGCTTGGTTGATTTCGACTACGGTCGCAATCGGTGCGGTCTTGGTCGCCATTTTTGGTTTTGTCAGCCCCCACCTCGAAAACGATATGGGCACTAGAATCGAGAATCAGGTCAATAGGAGCCTACAGGCACCGCTGGCAAAACAAGGAACAATGGCAGAGGATATTGCAGCGATCAAGAGCACCCTGAACGCATGGGGACCATTTATTACCCCGCAAATCTTCAAGAGAAGCATCGCACTTCCGCAAAAGGAGTTTGAGAAATCACTCCCCCAACTGAAGGCTGCTGCTCAACTCGGCAGCCAGAGTAAGACCCCCATGTCTACCAGCGACATTGCAGGCGTGGGAAAGCGGGCAATTAGCTTGGCTTCAGGGAGCTCTGACACTGCCAGCCTGGCTTGGGAAACGACAACGGCTCTGTTGCAATACCGCTCTGTTCTCAACAATTTTAACCCACCAAAAGGTCTTGACGCCGTCAAGCCGATCGATTCGCAAGCTGTCATCACTCACTATCATAACTACACCGAACCGGGTCACACGCTCCCCAAGTTCTCCATAGCGAATCTGCTGGTTCCAGGGGCTAAGGCGGCGGCCATGGACTACATCGGAACAGATCAGAATAAAGACCTTCCGATGGCGTGGGCTCTATTGGTGGCTGAAGGCGGGAGCGTAAAGCTGGACAAAATGCATCTGAGGAGCGTAGTGCTCGTAAATGTGCACGTAATCTACAGAGGGACTGGCCCTGTTATTCTGGAGAACGTGTACTTCTTGAACTGCACTTTCGACATCACAAACGATTCTAAGGGCGTCCAACTGGCAAGTGAGATTCTCACCTCTTTGGCGCCGTCCATTAGTGCTTCCCTTTCTTGAACGCCGAAAGTCAACTTTTTACCCGTTTGCACGCTGAATAATCATGCGAGTTTCAAATGACACCGCTACCAACGGGCAGCGCGAGTTTGGGCGCAGTGCGCCGCGGGGTTACAATGGCGGTGAAGGGCAGGGGAGAACACGATGGAAGATCAATTGATCATCGCGGGCCGCGCGTTCCGTTCGCGCTTGATTGTCGGTACCGGAAAATATCGCAGCTTTCAGGAAATGGCGCGGGCGCATGAAGCTTCGGGCGCGGAGATCGTCACCGTGGCCGTACGCCGCGTGAACCTCACCGACCGCACCAAGGAATCGCTGCTCGACTACATCGACCGCAAGAAATTCTTCATCCTGCCGAATACGGCGGGCTGCTACTCGGCCGACGAAGCGATTCGCGCGGCGCGGCTGGGGCGCGAAGTCGGACTCTCGGAATGGGTGAAGCTGGAAGTAATCGGCGACCAGCAGACGCTGTTCCCGGACACGGAGCAGCTCATTGCGGCGACGCGCGCGCTGGTGAAGGAAGGCTTCATCGTCCTGCCATACACGAATGACGATTTGATCGTCGCGCGGAAGTTGATTGACGCGGGAGCGGCGGCGGTGATGCCGCTGGGCGCGCCCATCGGGTCCGGCCTGGGCATTCAGAATGCCGCCAACATCCGCATCCTGCGCGAGCGCGTCACCGAAGTGCCGCTGATCCTCGATGCGGGCGTGGGGACGGCCTCGGATGCTACGGTGGCGATGGAGCTGGGCGCCGACGGCGTCCTGATGAACACGGCCATCGCCGAAGCGCAGGACGCGGTGCTGATGGCGGAAGCCATGCGCGACGCAGTCGCGGCGGGCCGCAAAGCGTTTCTCGCCGGGCGCATCGCGAAGAAACTCTACGCCACGGCTTCGAGCCCGCTCACCGGCGTCGTTCGATAGAGTGCCTGGGAGCCATCTCATAAATGGTTCAAGGCTTTGGGAAACTTGGCTTCAGGGGCTAAAGCCCGCTTTTTATGGACTTTTTGATGTCGCGGCTGAAGCCGCGACCCCCGAGAAGCGATTTATGAGACAGCTTTCAGGGGTGCAAGCTTCCGTCTGTTCGGAAAGATGAGGCTGGCTAAGGCTTCAAGCCGCTTGACCAGTTGATGGAGATCGTGAGCGGCGTGGGGTTTTCTTCTTTTTGGATGAGGATGAGGAAGCGGCGGCCGTCGAGCGAAGCATCGTAGCGGTTGCCGAGTCCCGGCGAGGATGTGGGCCTGGAAGAGCGGCTTGGGCGGGTCGAATTCAAATGCGCCGCTTTTCTCGCGCACCGGCACGGCCATCATCCGTTTGTCGGGCGAAAGATAGTAGAGTTCCTTCCCATCGGCGCGCCAGGCGGGCATGTCGCCACCCTCGGCCGACACCTGCCACTTCCCGCCGGAGCCTTGCGCGGGAATCACGTAAACTTCATTGTGCCCGGTCTCGTTGGCACGGTACGCGACCCACTTCCCATTCGGCGAGAAGCGCGGATAATCGGCGTTGAAATCCGCGCGGACGAGCGGGAAGGGTTTGCGTTCGCCGAGCATGGGAAGCGCCCAGATCGTGCCTTCCGCTTTGCCGCCGGAAGCGAGCTGGACGTAGAGCAAGAGCCGGGCGTCTCGCGACCAATCCTGGGGGAAGACATCCGCTTCCGCTTGGAGAATCAGTTGGTCGGCCACCGCGCCGCTCGAAGCCTTGAGGAACAGGGCGTAGGGATGTCCTCCGCGGCGTGAGCTGTACACAAGCTGCCGCCCATCGGGGGACCAGACGGGCGACACATCGTCCGTGGGATTAAACGTGAATCTTCGCGGGCGGTTCTGCGCGAGTTCGTAGATCCAAATATTGTTGGCGCGGGATTGGGGGTCCTGGATTTCCACGGCGACGGATTGGCCGTCGGGGGAGGTCCGGCTGCTCCAATAGCGGTCGGTGGATGCAACCGTTGCGAGGGGCTTGCCATCGCGGGCAAACCAGCGCAGCTCGCTCCCGAGGAAGAAGCCGCCGCGGCGGTAGACCAGCACATTTCCGGAGGCGGACACGCTGAAGTGTGCGTACTCGAGTTCGTTCACGCCGATGGGATCGGCGATGGTGAGGGCGTTGCCCTCGAACTTCAGGGTGTCTGGATTGAAAGGTTGCGCGAGCAGCGCGCGCGCCCGTGTAAAGACCAGGTAGCCCGGCACAGCGTAGGCCGCGCCGTAACCGCTGGGGATCAAGAACTCCGAGGTCTTGCCGTCCAAGCTCCCCACGGAAATGCCGGTGGAGGTCTGCACGCCGCTGAACACGAAGTACAAGAATTTCTTGCCGCCGGGAAGGAAGCAGGGCCAGCGGTGAGACAACTCCCCGCGCGAGGCATTCAAAGATGTCACTTGCTTCGCAATGCCTCCGGCGGCCGGCACGCGGTAGAGGGGAAGATCGAAACTCGGCGCGAAAATGATTTCGCCGTCTTCATTCCACGCGCCGCCGCGGCCCGCGGGGGCTTCCGCAATAATCTGTGCGGGCCCTCCGGACGCCGGAACCTTCTTCAGCTTTCCATCGGCGAAGAAGGCAAGCTGCTGGCCGTCGGGGGACCAGAAGGGATAGGCTCCGCCCTCGGTGCCGGCGAGCGCGTGCTGCTCCAGCGAGCCGAGCGATCGCATCCAGATCTGGCTTCTCCCGCTTTGCCAGCCGACAAAGGCAAGGCGATCGCCGTTGGGCGAAAGAGCAAGAGAGCCAACGGTGGTGCTCTCCGGGGGAGCGATCTCCGAAAGGATCATGCGTTGCGCGGGGCGGACCTCGCGGAGGTAGCGGACGGTGACGACCACGCCAGCGAAGGCGAGCACGGAAAGCGTTATCCAGCCGATGCGTTTGCGCAACAGCGTTCGCAAGGCGGCCGGCCCGCGAATGGCGGCTCTTGCCGCGCTGAGATCGGATGAAGAGGCGGATGAACTGAGCGAAGCTTGCAGATCGAAGCCGAGGTCGCGGGCGGACTGGAAGCGTTCTTCGGGGCCTTTCTCCAGACAATGAAGAACGATGCGTTCGAGACTCAGGGGAACCTCAACGCTGGCTTTGAGCATTTCCGGGGGATCTTCGCGGAGAATCGCGGTCATCGTCTCCGCCGCGGTGGGGTATTGGAACGCGCGCTGCCCGGTCAGCATCTCGTAGAGCAAGCAGCCGAAGGAAAAAATGTCCGAGCGATGGTCCGCCGCGTCGCCGCGCACCTGTTCCGGCGACATGTAGCCGACCGTGCCCACCACGCTGCCCGAATCGACGTCCTGAGTGAGAGTTGGAGTGCTGCCCTCGTCGTCAGGGGGCGACGTGGCGCCGCGCTGCGCGGCCAGGCCGAAGTCAAGGAGCTTCACGTGGCCGGCGATGGTGAGAAAAACGTTTTCGGGCTTCAAGTCGCGGTGAATGATCCCCTTCGCATGCGCGGCCGCCAGGGCTGCGGCAATCTGGACGCCGTACTCAACGGCCTTGCGCGCGGGAATGGCGCCCTGGCGGAGGCGCTGGCGCAGAGTTTCCCCCTCGAGCAACTCCATGACGGCGTAAACCATCGAGTCGCTCTCGCCGAAATCATGGATGGCCAGGATGTTGGGATGGGACAGGGCCGCGACGGCTTGCGCCTCTCTCTCGAATAACGCCAGGGAGGCGGGGTCCCGGGAGAGGCGCTCGGGGAGAACCTTGATGGCGACTTCGCGGCCGAGCTTGGTGTCGCGCGCGCGGTACACCTCTCCCATGCCCCCTGCGCCAAGCACGCCGGTGATCTCGTAGGCCCCGAGACGGGCGCCGGCGGCGAGCCTCATTGACTCCATCTCCGAGAGGCGGATCTTATCAGCGCGTGTTCACCGCATGTGGGTTCGAGTCTTTCAGCGCGGATCAGGCTCACAGCGATACCTCTCTCGTCGGCGACGGGGCGAGTCCCGGGAACTTCATCGCGACGCAAGCTGAACCACCGTGGTGCGGATTCTATCAGCTTCGGGCCGTGCGCTGTCTTCAAACCTAGCCGGGGGGCGGTGGTTGCGCCGGTGCGGCACCATGAATGCATGGTGTTGCTTCCGGTGGAGGAGTAGAATCCGCGAATTCCACTAATTGGAGGCGACGATGGCGACTCCGGCATCAGTTCCATCCGTGAAACCACCCACTTGGGTACGGATCCCGGTCAAGGACGAGTGCATCAACTCAGCCGCAATCTCCGGCGATGGGAGTATCGCCATCGCAGGGACGTACTGCCACCTCTACAATCAATCTTCACCGGGTGCGGGGAAAGCGTTGTGCTCTGAATCCGCGACCTTTGGGACGTTTCTCTACGATGCGCAGGGGAACGAGGTGTACGCCGATCCGTTTGCCGGCTGGCAAGGCGTTGTCTCGGTGGCCGTTTCGCGCGATGGATCGACCGCGGCGAGTTGCGGTTGGTACCAGACGAGTCCCGACACGGGCTTCATTTATGGCTACAACGTCGCCGGATCTCAGACGACGCGAACGCTCAAGCAATACATCACGAGCAGCAACGGCCGTGGCAATATGGTTGCGCTCTCCAATAACGGCTCCGTGCTGGCCGTGGGCGCGGATGACCTCTACATCTTCACCCGTAACAGCACCGGCTGGAACGCTCCGGTGGTCATGAGCTGCCCGGATCCGAATTCGGCAGACTACGTGACGGCGGTGGGAATATCGGGCGACGGCACGCAGGTCGTGGCCACGACTGCGAAGGGCTACATCATGCTGGCCTCGTACGTCAACAGCAAGTGGGGCACGCCAGCATCATGGCAGCTCACGAACGGGGAACTTCACGGCATCGCGATTTCCAACGATGGCACCACTTTCGCCGCCGCGGCAACCACCAGCGGCGCGGCGAAAACCGACGACGCCGGCACAGTCTTCTATTTCGACACGCAGACGTTTTCTACGTCGTCCAAGCCGGCGCCGGCCTGGAGCATTGCGTTGCCGAATTGCAACAGTTGCCGCGCAGTGGCTTTGAGCGATGACGGTTCATACTTCTCGGCGGCGGGCGGCGCGCCAGCCGGCCTAGATCCTCCTTCGGCCGGCGGCTTTGTGGTCCTCGGACAGACCGCGAACCAAGGCACCATAGTCTGGTCGAAGCCGCTCTTGCGGAGTCCGAACAGCACTTCGCTCGATTCGCAGGCGCGCTTTGTGACCGTGTCCGACGGCTTCCCGGATCCCTCGCCTCAACAACCCTACTCGCCCGGGCACTTCTACGTCTTCAACCAGAAAGGCGAAAGTAGGGGAATAGTCACGACGAACATGATGAACTGGCCGATGCAGATTTCCGCCGACGCCAGCGCCGTGGTGGGCGGGAGCGACGATTCGCGCGTGTTCTACTGGAAGCGCGGAGCAGGAGAGAACGAAGCGGTGGTGTAGCAGGCGTGCTGCTCCTGTGAGCGAGGAGTGTGGAACAGGCTCAGGACGCGTCCCACTCTCGTCCAACGTCGCTGCAGGCTTGAATTGGGCAGAGATTCGATCACAGGGTTTTGAAGAGAAAGTGCCAAGTCGTGTCCACCAGCCCATGCAAAAGCGCGGCAGGAAAGAGCGAGCCCGTTTTGCTCCATGCCCGGCCGTAGAAAAGCCCCGCAATGGCCGCAAGCAGAACGTAGCGCCAGTTCGGAAAATGATCGTTGGAGATATGCGCTAGTCCGAAGAGCAACGAAGCAAGAATCCATCCGCCGGCGCCGCTGCGCAGGCTCCGCGCGAGCAGGTTCTGCAACAATCCGCGAAAGAGAAACTCCTCCGGCCAGGCGGTAAAAAGCAGGATGCCGAGCCCCACAAACGGAACCGATTTGGCCTGGGCCCAGTGCGGTTCGAACTGGATGAACCCGATGGCCTCGCCGAGCGGAATCACCAATAGGGCAATCGCAGCGAAATTGAAGAGCACCTGGAACGTCCAGCCGCGTCCCCAGTCGACCGTGTAACCGACGCCATCGAGGCGCCGCACGAACACGAAGGCGATCAGGCCCACGCACAGCGCAACGAGCACCGTCAGGATGTAGCTGAGCTGCGCTTCCGGGTACGGCCACAAATAGTGCACCAGCCAGTTGAATTTCACCGGCAGCCAGATGGCAAACAGCGCGGCGTAATCCTGCCAGCGGCCCGGCGGGGCGTTGCCGCAGGATGCCGCGAGGAAAACGGGAACGGAGATGTAAGCTGTGGCGAACAGCACGCGCCACCAGAGAAAAGTGTTTGTTCCCAGGGCGTAAATCAGGTATGCAAACAAGGGCAGGAGAGCGAGTGCCGCTGCTCTGCGGCCTCCGAGCGAGAGGCCGATTCGCTCCGCGGCGTTCGCGGAAGCGAGGAGGATTTCCGCGGCGAGCAGCGCAGCGAAGACGCTGAGCGTGACCGCAAAGCTCACGCCGCCGTAGCCGCGCGCGGCGGCGAGGATCGCCCCAGCCAGACAGAGCAAGGCCCAGCTCAGAAGCGCGGTGGTGAGACGCAAAGGGCTGGCGGGGGTCACGGCGAGCTAGTGTAACCCAGCGCAATGGCGGAAAAAACGAAGCAGCGGCTTACGTACATCGATTGGATGCGGGGTCTGGCGTGCCTGCTGATGTTCCAGACGCACTGCTACGACTCATGGCTGGGCGGCCCGGCGCGCTCGGGCGGGTTCATCAAATGGTCACAACTCGGCGGCACGTTTCCCGCGCCGCTCTTTCTCTTTCTTGCGGGAATCTCTTTCGCGCTGGTCACCGATAAGCTGCGCCAGCGCGGCGTCAAGGGGAACGACATCGCGCGCACGACCATCCGCCGCGGCGCGGAGATCTTTGGACTTGGTTTGCTGTTCCGCGTGCAGGAATTTCTGCTCGGGCAGCCGTGGGCGCCGTGGACCGATCTGCTGCGCGTGGACGTGCTCAACATCATCGGGTTCTCGATGGTGCTGATGGGGATGGTGTGCCGCGCCGCGGCCGTCGATGCGAGCGCAGCGGGCACTGACGCGCAACGGGCCGCGGCTCGCGCTCGTCGGCGCACGATCGTCGCCGCGATCGCCACGGCCGCAGGGGTCGCGCTCCTCACGCCGCCGCTTTGGACCACCTGGCGCCCGCGTTTCCTGCCGTGGTTCCTGGAGTCCTACGTCAACGGTGTGCACACCTTCGATCAGCCGCAGCCGTGGCTCTTCCCGCTGTTTCCGTGGAGCGCGTTCGCGTTTGCAGGACTTGCCGTTGGCCTGCTGTTGCTGGGTGGTTGGGCGCGGCGGCACGAGGGCACTTTCGTTGCCCTTGCGGGGGCGTGCGGGGCCGCACTCTATTTCCTGGGATTGAAGCTGGACGCGAGCCCGACGCAACTCTACAAGGTCTACGATTTCTGGCACACCAGCCCGAACTTTTTTCTATGCCGCGTGGGGCTCCTGCTGATTATTCTTTTCGTGTGCTATGTATGGTGTCGTTGGGGACCGGGGCAGTGGGGCTTCAGTCCGCTGATCCAGATCGGGCAGACTTCCTTGCTGGTTTACTGGGTGCACATCGAATTCGTTTACGGCCGCTTTTCAATCCTTCCGAAACGCTCCGTGAGCGTAGGGACCGCAAGCTGGGGCTTGCTGACGATCTTCACCGCAATGGTCTTGCTCTCCCTGGCGCGCACGCGCCTGAAGGGCCGCCACCTGATGTCGCTGCTTCGCTGGCGCCGATCTGGACCGCAGAGCGGGTCTTGAGCGGCTACTTCGGAGCGGGAGCCGGAGGCGGCGGAAGCTTGAACACTTTCTCGCCGGGCTTGGCCAGGCCCATCTCTTCCCGCGCGATGCGCTCGATGACGCGCGGGTCCGTCTTCAGCGCTTTCACTTGGTCGGCGAGGTCGCGGTTCTCCTTGTCGAGTTGAGAAATGTTCGTGCGGAGGCGCGCCATCTCACGTTGTGTGCGGCGCAAGGCCAAGAGTCCGTGCGCCCCGAAGACGTCATGGATGAGCAATGCAGCGATGGCCAGGATGAGAATCAGGCGGCCGTGCTTGCGGAGAAACGACGGAGGCTCCTCGGGCCGCGGCGGGCCCACGGGACCTACGCGCCTGCTTGCCGGGAATCTTGCGCTGCTTCCTGAATCCATTTTTGCGTCTCCTCCGCCAAGCGCTTCGACGCTGCGGGACTCGCAGCCTCGGTATAGAGCCGCAGAACCGGTTCGGTGCCCGAGAGCCGCATCAGGACCCACGAGCCACCGTCGAACTCCAGCTTCAAGCCATCGGTCCGGTCGCAGCGCACCACGCGATGCCCGGAGAACTGTTTGAAATCGCGCGCCAACCGCTCCATCGTCTTCGATTTCAATTCTTCGGTGAGCCGGAGATTGCGCCGCAGCGGCCAGAACTCCGCGCCAATTCGCCGGAAAAGCACGGCGAGCAGGTCGCGGATCGGCGCGCGGCGCGCGGCGATCATCTCCGCCACGAGAAGCGCGGCCAGGATGCCGTCTTTCTCCGGTACATGCCCGCGGATGGAAAGTCCGGCGCTCTCTTCGCCGCCCAGGGCGATCTTGTCCTGCTGAATCAGCTCACCAATGTATTTGAAGCCCACGGGTGTCTCGTACACCGTGGTACCGTGCAAGCGCGCTGTGGCGTCGAGGAGTGAGCTGGTGGCCACGCTGCGCGCCGCAGGCATTTTCCAGCCGCGCGTATCCACGAGGTAGTCGTAGACAAGTCCGAGGATATGATTGGGTGAAACCCAAGTGCCGTCGGAGTCCACGATGCCGAAGCGGTCCGCGTCGCCGTCAGTGGCGAGCCCTACCTGCGCTTTGTGCGCGAGCACGGCGTTCCGCAGGGGAGCAAGATTGGGTTCCGATACGTCAGGGCCGGTCCCGTCGAAAAGAACGTCACGGTTCGTCCGGATCGCAGTGGGCGCGATGCCGTGCTCGTTCAATACGCGATCCAGGTATCCGGCGCCGCAGCCATGCAGTGCATCCACCACGATGCGCAGATTCGCGGCGCGGATCGTATCGAAGCGCACAAGCTCTCCGAGCCGCTTCAGAAACGGCTCGCGCACGGATATGGTCGCAAACGGAGCGCCGGCGTGGGCCGCCGCGAAATCGATTCTCGTCCGGGCCAGGCGGGCACAGCGGGCCTCGATGTCTCGCGTCGCCTCGGGCAATGCGGGCCCGCCGTCAGGCCCGGAGAACTTCAGGCCGTTGTATTCGGCCGGGTTATGGCTGGCGGTGAAGTTGATCGCGCCGTCCGTCTTGCGCCGGCGGATCTCGTTGGCGATTGCCGGAGTGGGCGCCGGGGAATCGCAGAGCAGGACGTGGACGCCGCGAGAGCGGAGCACCAGGGCGGCCGCGAGGGCGAAATCCTCCGACGCGAAGCGCGTGTCGTAGCCGACGATGACAGTGGGATTGCGTTTGCGGGCGGAGACATGCTCTGCGATCGCCGTGCAGGCCAAGCGCACGTTCGCAAACGTGAACTCCTCGGCGATAATGGCGCGCCAGCCGGACGTACCGAACTGGATGGGGCTGCTCATGCGTGCGCCGGATCCGATCGCGGCGAATGCGTCCTCAAGGTGCGCTATTGTAGCGTGGCACGCTGAGCGTGACCATGTCGATGGCGCGCGCTAACGCAAAGAGTTACGGGCAGCGCGGGACCGAATAGCGAGCGCGGCCTGCTTAAATCAGGAAGGTACGACAGAAGGTTGGCGGAGGAAGCCGTGACGAACAAGATTGTTGTCCTAGTGACCTGCGGCAATTTCACGGAGGCCAATCGGATCGCCCGCGATCTGGTGGAAGCGCGGATCGCCGCCTGTGTGAATCTGCTCGAGTCTCCCATTCGCTCCATTTATCGCTGGAAAAGTGAAGTCGAGTCGGCCAGCGAATACCTTCTGCTCATCAAGAGCACGCAGGCTGAGTTCCGGCGGATCCGCAAGCGAGTGCAGGAAATCCACAGCTACGATGTGCCGGAGGTTATCGCCTTGCCGGTCGTGAGAGGCTCCCGCGCTTATCTTGCCTGGATTTCGGCGAACGTCGGAGCCGCCGCATCGGGCAGGCGCTCGGAGAAGCGGGCTGAGACGCGCCGTGCACGATAACTTCGGTATTCCAAAAGCGCTTAGCAGGTTGTAAACTTTGTTTGCTCAGGGACGTGGGAAGTTTGTGATCGGTTTGTGAGCTCCTGAAGTGCAGACCAGCCTGAAGACGTGAGGATCGCCCAGCCGGAAAACTTGAGGGGGTGGGCTGTGTTCGATGCCCGTTCATTGAGTTTGCGCCGAAGTTGGCTCGCGTTAGCTTTCGTGCTCATGCTGGGGTGTCCCGGTTTGCGCGCGCAAGGGAGTTCTGCGGGCGATGAGAAGGTCCTGGGAGAGCGAGAGACGCTCGTTCAGCATCCCGAGATGGGGGAGGATCCTCCCAAGGCCTCTCCTCCGCGGCCAATGCGGGCTCCCGCCAATTCCGCGATTGTTACGCGCGTGCCTCTGAAGGGCGAGCAAGACACCCATTTCCACTGGAAAGCCGCCCTGCTCGAGTCCCTGGAGTTTGCCAGCATCGAGCACGCCCACCGCATCTGCTGCG
Organism: uncultured Acidobacteriota bacterium; assembly: GCA_963739275.1. Lineage (GTDB taxonomy): Bacteria > Acidobacteriota > Terriglobia > Acidiferrales > UBA7541 > JBGQGH01. The sequence continues at coordinate 19,582 of CAVTZX010000046.1, read as the reverse complement.
AGCCGGATACCAAGCCCGAGTTTCGGGGGCCCTGGTTGAAAGATTACGTGCGTTCCGTTGCCAATCTGCATGGCTGGGACGACGGCGATCCCGTGATGGTGCAGTACGTCGGCCACTCCATCCATGGTGCTATCGCCGGGCGAATCCAGATCCAGAATGACCCGCGAGGCTGGACGCAGGAATGGGGCTCGGACGGGTACTGGAGCAGCCGCATGCGAGCCGCGCTTTTCAGCGCCGCCTACGGAGCGCAGTTCAAGATCGGTTTGTTCAGTGAGGCCATGATCGGAAACGTGGGTCTGCCCAACAAGTACCGCCGGCGGCCCATTTTGTCCACGGACACTTTCGGACGGATGGCCTGGAGTGAATTCGTCGTAGATCCGGTCGGAGGAACGGGCTGGATGCTCGCCGAGGATCTGCTGGATCACTACCTGGTCAGGAGAATCGAAAACGCGAGACCGAAGAAGATCTTCGTGTACCTCACACGGAGTTTCCTGGCGCCGTCGCGGAGTTACGCCAATATTCTGCGCTTCAAACGACCTTGGGAACGCGAGACACGGCCCATCGACCAGATTTACGGCAGCGTTCCCGGGAATCCCGCGAACAGACCCTGAGCGTGGCGCCGGCGCGAGGGCATCCCACCGATCAGACTTTGTCCAGCGCTTGATCGAGATCGGCGATCAAGTCCTCGGCATCCTCGATTCCCACCGATAGCCGGACGAGGCCGTCGGTGATGCCGATCTGCTGCCGGATGTCCGAGGGAATCGAGGCGTGCGTCATCACCGCGGGAAGGGAAATCAAGGTTTCGACGCCGCCGAGGCTCTCGGCCAGCGAGCAAAGCTTCACATGATTCAGCAGGCGGCGCGCCGCTTCGAGGGAACCCAAATCAAAGGACAGCATGGCGCCGAAGCCGCGTTGCTGCTTCTTGGCGACTTCGTACTGCGGATGGGATGGCAGTCCGGGATAGAGCACGCGCTTGACCTTTGGGTGCGCCTCCAGAAACTTCGCCAAGGCCATCCCGTTGGCGTTGTGCTGCTTCATGCGGACGGCCAGCGTCTTGATCCCGCGCGAAACCAGGAAGCAGTCCATCGGGGCGAGTCCCGCTCCGACCGAACGCTGCAAGAAGAAAATCTTCTCGGCATCCTCGGGGCGCTTCAGGATGACGGCCCCGCCCGTGCAGTCGCTGTGGCCGTTCAGGTACTTGGTCATGGAATGCACGACGATGTGCGCGCCGAGCGCGAGGGGTTGCTGGAAGTACGGGCTCAGAAAGGTGTTGTCCACCACGAGGGTCAGGTTGCGCTCGGAGCAAATCTTTGCCACGGCCGCGAGGTCGGTGATGATCATGGTGGGGTTCGTCGGCGTCTCGACGTAGATCATCTTCGTGCCCGGCTTGATCGCCTTTTTCACATTCTCCAGGCACGATGTATCCACATAGCTGAATTCCATGCCGAAGTGCACGAGCAATTGCGTGGTCAGCCGGAAGACTCCGCCGTAGACGGCTTGCGAGACGATCACGTGGTCGCCCGGGCGCAGCAGGCGGAACACGGCGTCGATCGCCGCCATTCCGGTGGAGAAGACATAGGCCGTGTGGCCGCCTTCGAGCTTTGCCAGGCAGCGCTCGAGCGCCTTGCGGTTCGGATGCGCCGTGCGCGCGTAGTCGAATCCCTTGTGCTTCCCCAGCTCCTCCTGCACGTATGTGGAGGTCTGGTAGATCGGGGCCACAATCGCGCCGGTGGCTGGCTCCGGCTCTTGTCCGACGTGAATCGCATCGGTGGCAAATCCCATCGTGTGCCTCCTGGGCCCTGCATTGCGCGCGCGGGTGGGGCGTCCTGTCCGGCGCGAAGCGGAGAAATTGTATTGCGGGAAGTTCGCCGCGGGTATAAGAGTAGAAGGGTCGTGCCGCGGTGCCGGCGCCGCTCTTCGGCGAATCGAAAGTAGCGCAGGAGCCAGCGCCAGTCAATGCACCGCCCGGCAGTGAGTGATGCGGCAGGTCGGGGGTCAACCGATGCGGAGGCGCTGTGCCCTCCTTTTCGCCTTGCTCGTGGCGGGTGGAGTTCCGGGGTTTGCGCGCAACGACAAGAAAAACACCGATCCCGCCAGCATCGGCTCCCGGGACCTCAATAAGCACTCCCTGAATTTCTACTCGGCCGAAAAAGAGGCGGCCCTGGGGTCTGAGCTCGCGCACGAAGCTGAAATCACCGCGCGTCTACTGGGTGATCCGCTGGTGCTCTCCTACGTCAAGGGAGTGGCCGACCGCGTTGCGCTCCACTCCGACCTGGGCATCCCCATGCAGGTGCGGGTCGTGGATTCAGACCTCATCGCCGCGTTTGCCCTGCCGGGCGGGCATCTGTTCGTCACCTCGGGACTCATCCGGGAAACGCGGAGCGAGGCGGAGCTGGCTGGGGTCATCGCACATGAGATCGCCCATGTCGCAGCGCGTCACGCGACAAAGCAGATGACCCGCGAGGACATCTGGTACTGGATGTCAGTTCCGCTGGGCTTCGTCAGCGGGCCCATCGCCGCGGGGATACGTTCCGGAATGATGCTGGCGGTCCCGCTCAGCTTCCTCAAATTCAGCCGTAACTTCGAGCGCGAGGCCGACTCGCTCGGCTTGCAGTACGATTACGCGAGCGGATATGATCCCGCTGCGATGGTGGACTTCTTCGAGCGCATGAAAGCCCGGGAGAAAGAAAAAGAGCACGGTGGCATCGCCAAGGTCTTCTCCTCGCATCCAATGACCAAGGACCGGATCGTGGCAGCCGAGAGAATCATGGACCAATCGCTGCCCGCGAGGGAGCAGTATGTGGTCACGACTTGGAAGTTCGAGCAGGTCCAGCAGCGCCTGCGTCAACTTGAGGAAGACCGCATTCGCGCCGAGAAGATCTTCGGCCCGAGTCCGCTGGGGCGGAAGAACCCGTCGGACGTGGGCACTCTTTTCGGCTGGCCCAACTAAGAGCCGGAGCAGGAAGATGTTTTGCAGGAACGGGATTCGCAAAGGGTTGCTGACGCTGGCCGCGCTGTTGGCGCTGCCGCTGGCCGTTGCTTCCCAGAAGGAGGATCAGAACAAGGACAAAGACAAAAACAAGCCGGCGAAGTCGGCTCAGATGTGCAAGTTGCGGATCGAAGTGACCGCCGGTGAGAAAAATCAGCCTGTAGACAACGCCAGCGTCTACGTCAAGTTCAACGATTCCCACAGCAAGAGGATGATCGAGATGAATCTGAAGACCAACCGTCAAGGCATCACGCATTCTCCGGAACTCCAGACGCGAAAGGTCTTGATTCAAGTGATTGCCGAAGGTTGGAAGACGTATGGCCGCTGGTTCGATACGGCGGAAGGTGACCAGACGATTCAGGTTCATCTCGAAAAGCCGCCCAAGTGGTACTAAGTGTCCCCGCGCTCGGGACTTAGTCCTTGCGTCGCCATTCAGAACACGGCCTGCGGCGGCACTCACCACGTGAAACCGCCTTCTTTCCGGGAGGGGCAATTGACGGACGTAGTTTTTTGGCTGCCCCATTCTTGTGCAAACCGCATCAAGCTGGTGTCGGGCGTACGCTTAGCGGACTGCTCGACAACTTTTCCACAAACTTTTCCTCACAACTGTTGAAATCACCTGCGCATTGGCTTGCAGCCCGCTCGTGGTGGATCGTGCCTTTTCCGCATCCACTTCATCATGCGGGGCTTTGACCGATTCGCCGGTGGATGTTAAATTGCTTGGCTGCCGTGACCCAATGGGAAGTCCCCGCAAAACATTCTCCGGGTTCTCGCTGTGGAAGATGTTGTGGAGCAACGCCGGTGCGCGGCCGCTTCGCTCCAGTCTCACCGTTGTCGCCATCTCCATTCAAATCGTCCTCGTCCTTCTTGTTGTGGGAATGACGTCCGGGCAGGTTGCCGATTGGGGTAAACGCGTGGAGGGTGTTGGCGCGGACATCATCGTGCAGCCGCCGAACTCCTCGATTTTCTTCGCTTTCTCCAGCGCGGTCATGCAGGAGTCCCTGGGCGATCAGATCGCAGCCCTGTCGGGCGTAGATGAGGTCGCTCCCGTATTCATTTTGGTGGATGGCCGGGGCCTGAGCGTCACGTACGGGATTGACTACCAGCGGTTTAACGCCCTGAGCAGCGGATTCGAGTTCATTGCCGGGGGACCCTTCCGGGGGCCCGATGATGCCATCGCCGACGACCTGGTCGCGCGAAACCGCAAGCTCAAGGTTGGCGACAAGATCAAGCAGCTCAACCACGACTTCACGATTTGTGGGATTGTCTGGCATGGGAAAGGCGCCCGCTTCTACATCCCGCTGGCCACCGCACAGGACATCTCGGGAGCTGAGAAGCGCGTCTCCATGTTTTACGTGAGGAGCAAGGGGGATACGGAGCGGGTGCGCGCTGACATCGTGAAACTTTTACCTACGCATCGGGTTCGATCTACGGCGGAATACGTCTCTTTGATGAATTCGTCCAATCTCCCCGAGCTCCGGCCCTTTATCCGCTCCATGGTAGCGCTGGGGGTGGCCATCAGCTTCCTAGTTGTTCTCCTGACCATGCATACGATGATCCTCGAGCGCACGCGCGAGATCGGAATCCTCAAGGCGCTGGGGTTGTCCCGGCTGAAAACCCTGCTGCTGATTGTGGGAGAAGCTCTTCTCTTGACGGCGATGGGCGCCGCTGCCGGAGTCGTTCTTACGTTTGGAGTTAAGGCGGTGTTAAAGGAAACCACGCCGACCCTCCCGATACTCATTTCCTTTGATTGGGTCGTGCGTGCCCTCCTTCTGGCCGTTTTGGGATCTCTGGCAGGGGCAGTTTATCCCGCTTTCCGGGCGGCACAGGCCGATCCCGTGGATGCTCTCGCTTATGAATAGACCTCGGTCTCGACGCGCGGAGATCATCGTTCTGATTTGTTTGACGTTGGCTGCTTTCTGCATGCGGTTGTATGGGATCGGTGCCGTGGGGCTCGCCGAGGACGAAGCCGCCAAGTGGAGCGCGATCCAGGAGTACAGAGCGGGCCATTTCATCAGCGTCAATCCCGAACATCCACTCCTCCTGAAGATGCTCGCCTGGGGCAGTCTGGAGGTGGGAACGATCTGGAACCACTGGGCCACCGCGCATCCTTCCCTTCAGGTGCGCGAGGAAACGGCGCTACGCTTTCCGAATCTGCTGATCGGTGCACTCACCACCATCGTCATCTACTTGCTGGGGAGGGAGATGCTGGGTTTCGTTGGCGCCTCTGCGGCAGCCTTCTTTTGGGCCTTCACGCCGCTGCCCATCGCCCTCAACCGCATACTGAAGGAGGACACTCTGGTCGCCTTCTTCAGTTGTCTCGCCTTTTATCTCTTTTGGCGTGGGAAGAAGACCCTCGATGACGCACAAGCCCGTAAGCTCTTTACCCGCAGCGGCATCTGCTTCGGCCTTTCCCTGGCCTCGAAGTACTATCTGCACTTCATCGGCCTCAATCTGCTGGTTTGGCATATCGTCGGCAAGGCGGGCCTCGACCACCGTGCGTTCCTTAGGCCCTTTGGCAAGAGGTTCTGGATCGCTATGGGCCTGTCGTTCGTGCTTGCAAATCCTGTGATCCTCTCGCCCGCTCATGACCTGAGCATCCTTCGTTACATGGGCGCCAAGGACATCGTTCACCACGGCTACAACCTGAACGGCCGTCTGTACGGCAACACGCTCGGGGACACTCCGTTTGGAGTGCCCTGGTACTTCTACCTCTGGGCCCTTGGGGTGAAAACACCCATCCCGGTTCTGCTCACGGCGCTCCTGGGGTTGATGTTCGTTTTCAAGGACCGAAGGACGCTGACTTCGGCCTTCTTGCGCGTGATGCTCGTGTTCCTGATCGTGCCGTTTTCGCTCGTAGCCACGAAGTGGATCCGGTATCTCCTGCCTATCCTTCCCTTTGTTTTTCTCGTCGCGGGATATGGAATTGAGAAGATCCACGAGTGGCTCGGTTTGCTCGAGTGGCCTTCCGCCCGCCGGCTTGGCTTGGCAGCCGCAGCCCTGGCACTGGTAGCCTGGCCGGCTGCGGAAACGCTTGTATGGGCGCCGCTCTATCCCCTCTATCTCAATCCCCTCGGCGGCGGCAAGGCGAACATGGCGCATATCTTTCCGCATGATGAGCTCTACGACCTGGGTGTTCGTGAGGCGGTCGAGTTCACGTGCCGCGTCGCGCCGCAGGGTGCCGTGTTGGCCGTCAGCAATCCCATCACTGTGAACTATTACCTGCAGAAGTGCGGACGTCCGGACATCCGCCTCAGCGTTCTATTCGACCCCCGCTATGTCGTCCACCGGGGGGATTTCCTCCTCCTTCAGGAGTCGCGCCGCTATTTCGAGACCGAGGAACTCTTTCGAGAGGTGGAACACCGTGGGGAAGACCTACGCGACGTGAGTGTGCAGGGCGTGATCACGGCGCGCATCTACCGATTCTGACTGAGTCTTAGGGGCCTGAGGCGTCTCTTGCAGTTGGAAGCGATTGCATCCCCGCAGGCAAACTGGTAAGAATAAGTACGGTTGCCCCGCGTGGACGGACTCCGGCGGTAGGCGAGGTACTTGCATGCCGCTCTGTTGGCCTGCCCATCTCGCGTTGAGAAGAATGGCTCTTCACAGGTTGCCCTTGTCCTGCCGGCCCGACAACCCCACATGGGTGCATCTGCAGGAGCGTCAACGAGTCGCGGGAGGCGCTGCCGCGCTCCGCAATCCTTCGTCTCAGGAGGGATAGGAATATGTGGAAGCGAGTGGTCATGGTCCTCGCAGTCGCAATCGTTGCCACAAGCCTTGTTGCTGGCAGCGATCCGTGGAAAGAAAAGCCTTACAAGCAGTGGGATGCCAAGGATGTGGAAAAGATCCTAAATGATTCGCCCTGGGTGCGACAGGTAGTCGTCTCGGCGACCTGGAAACCGGCGTCGGGCTCAGCCATCACGCAGACGACTGGCGGACGCAATACAGGGGCTGCCGGTGGGAGTATCAGCGGGAGTTCGCAGGACTCCGGCCAGTCGTCCTCCGACGCTGCGTTTCGCGTCGTCTGGGCGTCTTCTCTCACCATTCGCCAGGCTGTTGCGCGCAGGGCAGTGCTCCGAGGAACCCCCGAAGCCAAAGCCGACGAGTTCCTGAGCCAGCAGCCGGATACTTACGTGATCACTGTGCAGGGCAGCGACATGACGCCCTTCATGAAAATGGACGAGATGACCCTAAAGCAGAAGACTTATCTCATGCTCAAGAAGAACAAGCAGAAACTCACGCCCGACCGCGTGGAGATCCGCCGCCAGGGCAATTCCCAGAGAATCGATGACGTTCAGTTTTACTTTGCCAGAAAGTCCGCGTCCGGGGAGGCCGTAATTGCCTCCGACGAGAAACAGCTCGAGTTCTCTTGTGATTTGACAGTGACTAAGCTGAAGACGAATTTTGACCTTCCCAAGATGGAGGCCGGCAAGGGAGTGGATCTGTAGTTCGCACAAGTACGGCGCTGGGCAAGGGCTCGCATGGTCCATCAGGGGCCCCGAGGATCGGGGTCGGCCGTGCGGACGATTCGTACTGGCAGGAGAGATAAGAACATGTTGAGGCGAGTGGTGGTGGTCTTGTCGTTTGCTTTCGTTGCCGGCAGCCTGCTGGGAGGCAGCGACCCCTGGAAGGCCAAGCCTTACAAAGAGTGGAGCGCGGAAGACATTCAGAAAATCATGTCGGATTCGCCGTGGGCGCGCCCCGTGAGCGTCACTGCCTCGTGGCGCCCATCCTCTGCCAGTGCCATAACGCCGACCATCGGCCAAGAGAGAGGCCCAACTGGGGCAAGACCCACAGGGGACACCAGTGGTTCCGCGGACCCGGGAAATGCGCAGAACCAGGCCTCGTTTGTGGTGCGGTGGCAGTCCTCTCTCACGCTGCGCCAAGCGCTGGTGCGCAGCGCCGAGCTTCGCGGAACACCGGCGGAGAAAGCTGAACAGATGCTCGGGGCGCAACCAGAGTCCTATGTTATCGACGTCTGGGGCCAGGACATGACGCCCTTCACCAAGACCGACGAGATGGCGCTCAAACAAAAGACCTACCTCCTCGTCAAGAAGACGAAGCAGAAGCTCACCCCGGATCGCGTCGAATTCCGGCGCATGCCAAACGGCCAGAAGGTGCTGGATATCCTCTTCTATTTCGCCAAGAACTCGGCGAACGGCGAAGCCACCATTCCGGGGGACGAAAAGCAATTGGAGTTTGCGTGCGAGACTCCGGTCACGAGGATCAAGGCGACCTTTGACTTGGCCAAGATGAGCAGTGGCAAGGGTGGCCCGGACCTCTGATCGAGCAGTCCTGGACAGGGTTGAGACATCTCCGAAGAGGACGTTTCCATCGAATGGATTGGGGGCTGGTTGGGAGAGCCTCGAAGGGAGGCCAAGTGCGTCGTGCCCTTTGGGTTTGCTTGGCGCTAGGACTTGTTCCTTTCCTCGCGCTCGCAGGGGATGTCTGGAAGGACAAGCCGTATGGGGAGTGGTCCGCAAAGGACGTCAAGAAGATCCTCTCCGGGTCACCCTGGGCCAAGGAAATCTTGATTGCATATTACCCGCAGACTGGTGGGGCCATGACGGAGAGCACGACGCGGGTGGCGACCGGTAATTACGATCCAATGCGAGATCCGGCGCGTGACCCTCTGGCGAAGCCCGACGCTCAGACGGCCACTTTCCAACCCAAGGACATTTACACGCTGCGCTGGGCCTCTTCGCGCACAGTGCGTCGCGCGCTCTTCCGTCAGTCATCCTTGCGCGGTGGAACCGCCGGCCCGGGCGACCTCAAGCGTCTGGAACAGAATACCAAGGAGTTTGAGCTTACGCTGTCGAGCGATAGCAACCTCACGCGCTGGCCCGAGGTGGGCACGAGCGAGTGGGCGGCGAAGGCTTACCTGATGGCAAAGAGTTCCGGCCGCAAAGTGGCTCCGAGCCACGTCGAGGAGCGCCGCGGAATTCAAATCTCCGACGGGCCGTCCATGATCTTCTTCTTTCCGAAAAAACTTCCGAATGGCGAGCCGCTGATCGGGCTCGGTGAGACGGTGGTCGAGTTTTTCGCCCAGGTCGGGCCGCGCATTTTCCTGGCGAAGTTCAATCCCACACTCATGGTGGCGAAGGATGGGTTAGACTGGTAGCGAGTCGTGGAGGGGTCTCGGACGGAGCAAGCCGATCTTGATTCCGTGACGCCAACATCGAAGAGGAGAGGTGATGAAGATACGAGCAAGCGTGGCAGCTATTGCGGTCCTAGCCTTGGGGTTCGGCGTTACGGCCAGCGCTCAGATGGGGATGGGTCCACGGCCGCCGCAGGTTCGAGGCGTGTGGAATCCCGTGGTGGGCTCAGGCGCAGTGTACGACCTCGGGGCCAAGAACAAGGGAAGCATGGAGATTGCCATCGTCGGAACGGAGTCGGTTGAGGGAAAGCCCGGATACTGGTTGGAGACCACGACGACGGATCCCGAATCTGGCAGTGCTGTGTACGTGAAACAGCTTATGGTGCTCGAAGGGAGCAATACACGCACCGTGCGAATGATCATGCAAGTCTCGGGGCAGCCGCCCATGGAGATGCCAGTGGGAATGATGAACCGGGGTCAGGCCCAACAATCTCAGGCTGCCGACATTCGCGGACAGTCGGAGGCCGTTGGAAGTGAGTCCATCACGACCCCGGGCGGGACGTTTACCTGCCAGCACTACCGCATGAAGGACGGCAGCGGAGAATCTTGGATTGCGGAAAATGTGGGTCCTTGGGGGCTGGTAAAGTCCACCGGTAAAGACGCCAACATGTTGGTGATCAAGGTGTTTACGGACGCCAAGACGCACATCACCGGCACGCCCGTCAAGTTCGCTCCCATGTAGATGATGAAGCGGCCGATGGACATGCAGCCCTGAGCCGCGCGAATGCCCCAAGCGGCACAATTCGGTTAGGATGGAAGGCGCCCGTCCCGAAAGTTCGGGGCGGGCGCCTTGTTTTGCCAGCCCAATCCTTCTGCTCTGTTTTCTCGCGAGTGGCGGTCAGGAGAGTCACCGATGAGTCCAGCCGACGACAAATTCTATCAGGCGCGGATCGTGAAGAGGGTGGACTTCGCTGAAGACCTCTGGGCGATCCGCCTCGATCCCGGAGGCGAGTTCCGCTACGCGCCGGGCCAGTACGCCACGCTGGGCGTGCAGACGCCTGGCAAGCTTGTTGAACGCGCGTACTCGATCGTTTCCTCGCCTTATGAGAAGGAGCTGGAGATCTTCATCGAGCTGGTGCCCCAGGGTGGGCTTACGCCGCTTCTCTACAAATTAAAGGTAGGCGATGCCATAAGCTGCCGCAAGGTCGCCAAGGGCCGGTTCACGCTGGACACCAAGAGTGGGCGCGGCAAACATCTTTTGCTCGCCACGGTCACGGGAATCGCGCCGTTCGTTAGTTACATCCGCACCATGTACAAGGACTGGAAAGACGGCAAGTTGGCCGGGGAGCACAAGTTGTTCCTCGTCTTTGGAGCCAGCCGCTCCTGGGAGTTCGGATATCACGACGAGATCGAAAAGGTCGCGAGGGAAGCGCCCTGGCTCAAATACGTGGCCACAATCAGCCGGCCGTGGGAAGACCCGAAATGGACCGGCGAGACGGGCCGCGTAGACGACATCATCCGCAAGTACACCGACCTGTGGGGACTCGCTCCCGGCGACACGAGCGCCTACCTCTGCGGCCACCCAACCATGATCGAAAACGGGAAGGGAATCCTCAAACGCCACGGCTGGCAAAAAGAAACGATGAAGGAAGAGGTTTACTTCATTCCCGGCAAGGAAGCCGCGACCTAATCGCGCAGGTAGCTTCTCTTCAGGGGCCGGTTTCAATCCTGCCTTACACGCATCAGGATTCCGGGCGGATCTGCTCGATCTCCCGTGCGACCTTCCACGCGGTGCGCAACGGGAACGACACGTGCACGGTGTCGCGCGGGCCGTCGACGTCAATCACCAGATGTCCACTTCGCGTACGGATGCGCACGTGCTCAGAGCTGTCTCGCACCTCGACCAAGTCTGTGTCCGGTAGTTTGGCCAGTTCTTCGCAGGCGGCCTCCGCAGCGGGCATCCACGGCCGCGCCTGCGCCAGCGCGCCCTGCAGGTGTCCGGTGGGCACCAGGTGGAGCACTGCGGGCACGAACGTTGCGGGCAGGAGCAGGTGGATATGAGTCGGCTCCCGGCCGTCCGGAGTCTCGTCCACGGCGATGCGCACGGCGCCTTCATGAACCACCCAGGACCCAGCCAGCAGCATTGTGCCAGCGGTTCCCGCGGCGAGCTTCAACAAGATGGGCATGCTTCCTCCTGCGCGGTTCGCTAGTCCGAAGTGTTGCGCGAGTCCACCCAGACGCGCACGGTGTTTTGGTTATCTTTGACGGTGACCAGCTCCACATCGCCATGCGCGGAGAGCGCACGGATTGCTGCCAAAAGGTCCAGCTCGTTCCCGCCACCGGAGACCAGAGCGTCCACCACGGTCATGGGGACGCGCACTTCGACGCGCCCGTCTTTCCGTCCGTGGAGGTCGCGTACGTGAACCAGCAGGTTGCCATCCTGTTTGGCGACACGGACGTCGCCATCGCGGCTCTGCACGGTGACGAATTCGCCGTCGCGCGAATCGCGGACCGCCTGCAGCACCGCGCGCAGGTCCACGCCATCCATGCGGCCGTCGAAGGTGACCTTGCCATTGTGGATGCGGTCGTGATTGATGGCCGGCAAGACTTTCTCGGCCAGGGACAACGGCACATTCACGCGGACCATCTCGCCGCGCGCGTCCGTGCTTTCCACGCGGACATGCAGCCAGCGCTCGCTCGAAGGGGCCTGCTGCGCCGATGCGGCCCCGGCTGCGGCAAGAACAATCGTCAACAGGAATCCGATGCGTTTCATGGGTGGACCTCCTGAGTCTGGGTCGTCCTGCTGGTAATTACGATGGCCGGCCCGGAAATGTTCCCGTGCCGGACGACAATCGAAAGAGGAAGAGTGACTAGCGGCGGGACAGCTTGAGGATGACTACTGCGAGGGGAGGCAGGCGGAGGTTTAACGAGTGGGAGTACTGCAGCCAGGGGATGGGCTCATCCTGTACTCCCCCCCGGTTGCCTTCATTGGTGCCGCCGTAGGTGGCGGAGTCGGTGTTGAGAATCTCGCGGTAATAGCCGGGCTCGGGCACCCCGACGCGGTAGTTCTCGCGCAGCACCGGCGTGAAGTTGGCCACCACGACGAGGAAATCCGCGGGGTCCTTCGCTCGCCGGACGAACGAGAGAACACTCGAATCGGCATCGTTGCAATCGATCCACTCGAACCCCTGCCAGTCGAAATCCACTTGATGGAGCGCCGCCTCCGTGGCGTACATCCGGTTCAAATCCTTGACAAGGTTCTGGATCCCCTGATGGGAAGCGTATTGCAGCAGATTCCATTCGAGCTGCGTGTCGTGGTTCCACTCAGAGCGTTGGGCGATTTCGCCGCCCATGAAAATCATCTTCTTGCCGGGATGCGCAAAGAGGTAGCCGAAAAGGAGGCGCAGGTTGGCGAACTGCTGCCACAGGTCGCCCGGCATCCTGTTGATGAGCGAAGCTTTTCCATGCACGACTTCATCGTGGGAGAGCGGCAGGACGAAATTCTCCGTGAAGGCGTAGAGCATGGAAAAAGTCATGCGGTTGTGGTGGAACTTGCGATGGATGGGGTCGAGTTGGAAATACTTCAGCGTGTCGTTCATCCAACCCATGTTCCATTTCAAGCTGAAGCCCAGCCCACCGAGGTAGGTGGGCCGCGAGACCGCCGGCCAGGCGGTGGACTCCTCGGCGATGGTGAGCGCGCCGGGATTGCGCCCGTGCACAACCTCATTCAGCTTCTTCAGGAAGGCGATGGCGGCCAGATTCTCGCGTCCTCCGTACTCGTTGGGGATCCAGTCGCCGGGCTTGCGCGAATAGTCGAGGTAGAGCATGGAAGCGACAGCGTCCACGCGCAGGCCGTCGATGTGATACCGCTCGAACCAAAAGACCGCGTTCGAGATCAGGAAATTCAGCACCTCGTTGCGGCCGTAGTTGAAGACGAGGGTGCCCCAGTCGGGGTGCTCGCCGAGCCGCGGGTCGGCGTGTTCGTAGAGGTGCGTGCCGTCGAACGTGGCGAGTCCGTGAGCGTCGCGCGGGAAATGCGCAGGAGTCCAGTCCAACAGCACGCCGATCCCTTCCTGGTGGCAGCGGTCGACGAAGTACATGAAGTCTGACGGCGAACCGTGACGGCTGGTCACGGCGTAATAGCCAATCGTCTGGTAGCCCCATGAGCCGTCGAAGGGATACTCGGCCACAGGCAGGAGTTCGATGTGCGTATAGCCGAGTTCCTTAACGTAGGGCACAAGCTGCTCGGCCAGTTCGCGGTAGGTGAGCCAGCGATCGTGTTCCTGCGCCGCGCGCCGCCAGGAGCCGAGATGCACTTCGTAGATGGAGATGGGCGCCTCGAACCAGTTCTTGCGCGACCGGGTGGCCATCCACTCGGCGTCGCCCCACGCGTAGCCGTCCAGATTGGCAACCACCGAACCGCTCTTGGGCCTTAATTCCGCAGCGAACGCGTAAGGGTCCGCCTTCAACAACAGTTGGTGACCCGCCCGGGTGAGGATCTCAAACTTGTAGATCATTCCCGCGCTGACGCCGGGAAGAAAGATCTCCCAGATCCCCGAGGACCCGCGACTCCGCATGGGATGCACGCGCCCATCCCAGCGATTGAAGTCGCCGACCACGCTGACGCGCTGCGCGTTGGGTGCCCAGACGCCGAATTGGACCCCGCGTACTCCGGCCACCTCGCGGACGTGCGCGCCGAGCTTTTCGTAGTTCTGGTAATGCGTGCCCTCGCCGATCAGGTGCAGATCGAAATCGCTCAGCAGAGGAGGGAACGCGTAGGGGTCGAATTCTTCGTGCACCGGGCCATCCGGGGTGTGGATGCGCAGGCGGTACGCTGCGGGAGTCGCAAGGATGCCGTCCGAAAAGGGAATCAGCGCTTCGAAGAGGCCGTCGGGATGAATACGGGTCGCGGCATACCGAGCTCCACCGCCGGCGAGAAGGATGCTGACTTCAGCCGCATGCGGCTGGATCGTCCGGATGGCGATTCGTTTTCCGCCGCCGGATTCCACGGCGTGCGGCCCCAGAACGCGGAACGGATCGCTGTGTTCGGCGCGGACGAGCGCGGCGAGTTCAACAGAGATGCTGCCGCGGGCTCCTGCAGGGTGAACCGGCCCAGCCGCGGCCGGCCCCTCCACTTTTTCGGCTTCGTCCTTGGCAGACAGTTCTTTCTCCTGGGACTCGATCCATTGTATCGGAATGCCACGAGCCTGCACACCGAAGTTCCAGACCCAGTATGTGGATTCCCTTGTGCCAGCGCGAGTCTTACCGCGCCGGAAGCCTTCACCGGGTTTCTGATGGGATTCTGTGAAACCCCGAGCCGGGACCATGGCCCGCGAAGGGCGAGGAAGGGCTCACCGGCGCGTCAGCGAGGCCGGGACGGGGAGGCAACCGTCGAGTATCCCCATGCTCCAGGCGAGAGAGCGAGGCGCAAGATCCGGCGGTGCTACAACTGCACCAGGCAGCTCTTGTCGCACGTAACCGGCTGGCCGGGCAGTAGTGAGCACTGCAGAACATCGCGCTGCACTTTCGTGCTCCACAAACTTGGTGTGCGGACCGAGGTGGAGATTATTGCGCGGCGATTCTCATGCGGGCAGAGAACCGATCGCGCCGGAAATCCCGAGCCCATGTGCCGGATGCCATAGATCACTGCCGCCAGGAGGATCAGCATCACAGAAATCGTAATCACATCGGTGAGGATCATGGTGGCTCCTTCCGGAGCCGTCCGGCAGGCGAAAACCCGCGGGCCTGAAGCAGGCACGAGTCCGCGCCGGAAGCTCCCCGGGCGCGGCGCTCTCCTGTCTGGATGATACTCCCGGGCAGGCTCGATTCCAATTGGAAGCTCGCTGGCGCGGTGCTCAGAGAGGTGTTGCGTTAGGGTCAGGGGAGTTCGTTTGCATGGCCCGCGGGCCGCACTAGCTTTCCACAACGGCCTGAATTCTCCGGGGAACTCCCCCGCGGGACGCTCGGGAGGCGCGACTCGATGAACAAAGCTTGGACATGCGGCGCCAGAATCGTGGTTGGGACGACGCTGCTCTCGGGTGGCGGAGAGCCGGGCGTCGCTCTCTGGTGCAAGCCGCATCCTGCTCCAGGAGACCTATTCCGATTTCGAAGCCACCGCGGACGGCCTGACCGTGCCCAGGACGTGGAAGATTCGGTTGACGATCAAGCCTGCCACCGGTCCTGCACGCGCCTTTGAGTGGAGCACGATCTTTGCCGGCATCACCAACAACGGGCCGCTCGAGCCCGCCCTGTGCATTTAGTGAGGCTGGGCGGCCTCGACCAGCCGGATGGAATTCAGGATCTGCGTGATGAGCGTGCGGTCCTTGGCGTTGAATTCGTTTGCCTTTGACAGTTCGAGGAACAGATAGGTGTTTTCCACGGGACGACAAACCAGAAGGACGCGCTCGGTGGATTCCCCCGAAGAGTCTTCCCGCGAATACTCCATCATTGTCATCGATCCAGCTTGATAGGGCTTCACTCGTATCCACGTTGTTTGTTTGGCCTGAAGCTCCAGCGACTCAAGGCAGCCTTGTTCCGCCGCGGGCCCAGAGGAAGGCTCGAGGGTGACCGTCGCGTTCACGGGCGTTCCGCCGTCCGTACTCACGTACGCTGAGGTTTTTCCCATCGTCGCCGTCCAAACCGCCGGCAGGCCACGGGTGAAGTGGGGCAAGTCAATCGCCAGCTTGTGGTGAGTTTCGGGCAACTCAAATTCATGGTGATCCATGGGGCTCATCAGGGCGTCCATCTCCTGGCGAAACTTTGCGTCCCGCATGAGTGGAAAGAACACGTCGTCTTGCCGGGGATCGATGAGGTCCTCTGGATGAGGGAGAGACTTCCTGAATTCATACGAAAGTCGGAGATTCCCCAGAACACCTTCGGCGTCCTTTTGGCGGGCCGCGGCGCACGCCAAGTCATAGTAAAGGAGCGGATAAGTTGCGTCCTTCGCAAGTCCCAATCTGGCCACGGCGATGGCTCTTGCCGTCTTGCCATCCCAGCAAAGATCCAGGGCCAGCGACGCCACAAGGCTGAGCCAGAGCGGCTTCTCCAGCCTAGGGGTCGCGTTCTCGAGCGCAAGAGCCTTCGAGTATTTGTCGATGGCGCGTCTTAGATGAACGGGGTCATTGCGATCTAGGTCTCCTTGCTGAAGGAGATCAAAACTTGTCTTGGGAGCCCCCTTTTGAAACCGGAGAGTGGCAAGAGAGCGGTGGAGAAGTTCCGCAGTCCTCGGCCCCTGCGCGGCGGAAGACGTTCGGACGTTCGCGCACAGTCCTTCGTACTCGATGGAGGCGTCGGATACGTAGGTTGCGGGGCCGGGCCTGTCTGAAGGGGCAACGAGGTACCGTGCGAAAGCGAAAGCGCTGCCCTCCGAGAATACTATGTCTTGAACCTTGAATCTCCGGTCGCCCCGGAAATCATCGATGAAGAGCTGTCGGCATCCCGACAAATCACGACGCTGGATGGGGTGCAAGAGCGTCACCGTGAGGCGCGCCTCGGACGCGGGCTCGCGCAGCGTAATTCGGCGTACCGACGAAATCCCCCGCTCGTGGTTGTCCTCTACGGTCAGATTGGGAAGGTCAATCAACAACGACCACTTACTTCCCCATACGGAAAGAATGTAGGTATCGCGCGTGATTGGACGAGGAGATGAGGATTCGGGGCGTGGCGCCTGCGATACCAAGAGAAGCAGTGAGCTGAAGGCCGCACAGGCAACGCGCATGTGATGATCTCCCCACCGCCATCAACGCCCGATGATCACTGGCGGCGTACTCCTGGCACTGCCTATGGTCTTGGAAGCGTCCTGTGGGCCGTAGGTTACAGTGCGCAAACTCGGCAAGCCCAAGAGCGAAGAGAAGGAGCGCCGGAGAGGGCTTGCATGACTAGTGGTCCGCTGCGGAAAGCCCGAAGCGATTCCGGCCGCGCTGGCGCAGAATGCCGAAGCTGATCCGCCACTCCATTCGCACCAGGCTGCCGTGAAAAACGACGCCCACGTGATGCGTCATGTTCCCGTGGACGCGGCTGGGCAGCTCGAACATGTAGCCTGCGCGGTACCACACCAGGTTGTACTGCCATTGGGTGCTGCGTGGGACGGCGAGGCCGTCCACTGTTTCCGTGGCGAAGCGGCGGACCTGCGGGTCACGCCGAAGTAATAGCCTTGCGTGTGCGAGAAGAATCCTTCGTATCGCACGCCCAAGTACATCTCCGAAGAGATAGTCCCCGAAAGCGTGTGCCCGCCGGACGATAAAGTCTCCGGGTGGCTCGAGGGGGACCACATGGCCTCCAGCGCGATGCGTCCAGGAACGATCAGCGCCCCGTGCGTAAGGTGAGGGATGTCCATCACGTAAGCCGCGTAGAGTTGGTCGTGGTTTGCGCTGTGGTCGAACGGCGCAACGCCCAGGCGCAACTGCCGGTAGGGAAGAACCCAGGGCTTGTAGATGGCGCGGACGTGTTGCGAATCGGGATGGTCGAGCAAGTGATGCATGGCCTGAGCGCCCGTCGGCGTTGCCATGACAGCGTCCGCCGCGCCGGGAACTCCTTCGGGCAACGGCATCAGGCTGCAGACCGCTTTCTCGGCGGGCACCTCGAGTCCCGGGAAATACTGAGCGGCGTCGCGAAGGGCCATGCGGTCTTCCGCCTTGCGCGGCAGCGTCATCACCGGGTTGTAGGATTTCATCAGGTGCTGTGGCTGCGTGGCGACATCGCGCACGCCCCAAGCTTCGTACTTCAGCGGCCACATGTTCTCATCGACGCCGCGGGTGAACTCGGCGTCGCGGTTAATGTCCGGCGACATGGCGTGCTTGTCCAGTTCGACCATGACGAACAGGGGCAGCGAGATGGGCTGCGCCCCGCGAACGAAGGTGGAGTAGCCGTTATTGGGCGCAAACGAGCCGTGGTCCGAGGCGATGAAGCTGCGCACTGCGCCACCGAGTTTGTCCACCTCGATGAAAACGTGTTCGGAATCGTGGATGTGCCGGTGGGGCTTGCCTTCGTCGAATGGGTAGTAATACCAGTATTCCAGAAGCCAGGATCCAGGGTACGAGGTTGCGCGGTAATAGGCGGTGCAGCGCCCCCAGCGAGCGTCCCCGAGTGTGTCGTATGCAGACTGGTAAGCCTCGCGCGTCGTGCCCTTGGACATCGGGTTCAGCACATCCCAAATCGTGGTGTCGCTGGGAAAGGACGTCTCGCCCGGCGCGAATTCGAGCACCGGAGCGTAGAGCGCAGGCGCGGGCTTCACGTGAAAAAAACTCCACTGATAGCCGCCGCCTGATTCCTTTCGCAGATTCGCCACCAGCAAGTCATGGCGCGCCCCGGCAGCCAGCGGGAACTCGAGCTGATCGCGCGTGGGGTCATGCGCAGAAGAAGATTCCGCGGGCAAGGTGTGACTTTGCGGCTGTGCCTCCGATTCAGAAATGGACTCGATGCTCCTCGTCAAGTCGACGAGGCGCTCGGTGCCATCCTTGAACGTGACCAGAAGTTTCGTGCCGCTGCGGGAGAGTTCCGCGGATCCAATCTCCGCTGTCTTCGGCTCCACTGAGATTCGTCTGAAGCGCCAGTGGTTGCCGGGTCCCAGCGCGGGGGTGGCGAGAACGATTTCGCCTGCGCGCCTGCCCACGGCGACGAAGTCATAAATGGGATCGGGCGCGGGCCGGCCGGTGTCCGCCATAGCCGGCGGAACGCACACGATGAGCGCAAGGGTCAGCGCAGCCCAAGCCGGGAGAGTACAGAATCGCCTCAAAGTGTTTCTCCGTCTACAATCTGAAGTGTGTCCACGCGTTCAATCCACTCCTGCGGCTGCGCAGGTCATTTGGTTGTCTTGCAGTGCCGCGAGCCGCCTATCTTAGTCATTTGCGGCAAGAGCGCAAGGATTCACGAGGCAACGGGTTGCAGGGCGAACCGATTCAAGTTAGAGTGCGCACGATTCGCATCATGAGGAGCGGAACGCATTCATGCACACGAAATCTCTTTGTGCCTTGCTACGGATCGCTGCGGCTATGGCGTTGATCAGTATGGGATTGGCGACGACCGGGACCGACTCCAGCGGACAGGACCGCCCGCAAGCCCGCTCGATGGCAATTTCCAAGTACGGGATCGTAGCCGCCGAATCCCCACAAGCGGCGCAGGCCGGCATTAAGATCCTGGAGAGCGGCGGGAATGCGGTGGACGCTGCGGTCGCTGCGAACGCCGTGATGGGCGTGGTCGCCCCGATGTCCAACGGCATCGGCGGCGACCTTCTTCTTTCAGCGTTTTATCAATGGCTCCATCTGAAAATTTCGGGATGACCTTCCCTTCTTTCGGTCGGGACGCTTGACGAGCCGGTCTGACCAGCCCACTGAAACGTGGGCCTAACTGGAGTTGAACCAGTGACCTCACGCTTATCAGGCGTCGCTGTAACCACATCTGAGCTATAGGCCCTATATAAAACAACGCGTGCACGGTCGAAGTTCGATGCTTCGACCTAAGAGTACGTTCCGACCGCCTGGCGGCGTACGGAACCGTGACTC
>CAVTZX010000045.1:0-92976 GCA_963739275.1 uncultured Acidobacteriota bacterium | reverse complement strand
GAATGACGCTTAAATATAAACCCTTTTTTTGAAACATTCAAATCAAAACCAGATTATCCCTGTGTATTGCCTCATCGGAATATTTATAGCCTAGGATTCTTTCGATCTCCGACGTCTTCCTGCCTTTAATTTTTTTTACCTCTGAAGAAGAATAGTTAGTCAGCCCCTTGGCTATGCGGTTGCCCCCGGAATCAAGACAATAGATAGCATCACCCGTATCGAAATCACCTTCAACCGATACAATCCCGGATGGCAGAAGACTCTTACCGCCTTTTACCAGAGCGCTCACAGCGCCTTCATCGATTACAAGGTTCCCCTTTGAACGGCTTCCATAGGCAATCCACCCTTTCCTTGAGGAAAGCTTTTCTCTTTTCGGTTTGAATAAAGTACCACAGCGTTTACCTTCCATAAGAGATTTAATAAGCCCGGCCTTTCTCCCGCTTATGATATGTACCGTGACGCCGTTGCTTATCGCCCTTTTTGCGGCAAGAACCTTTGAATACATCCCCCCCGTGCCTACGGCGCTTCCTGCGCCGCCCGCCTTTTTTTCGATTTCGTCCGTTATTTCATCAACACATTCAATCAGACTCGCTTTCGCGCTGTACCTCGGGTCCTCCGTATACAACCCTTCTACGTCTGAAAGAATAATGAGCCTTTCCGCTTCGATAAGGCCGGCCACCAATGAGGCAAGATAATCATTGTCGCCGAACCTTATCTCGTCTGTAGAAACCGTGTCATTTTCATTTATTATCGGTACAATCCCGTATGAAAGCAGTGTAAGCAAAGTATTCTTGGAGTTGATATATCTTTTCCTGTCGGAAAAATCATCGCGCGTGAGCAATATCTGCGCCACTTTCTTCCCAAATTCTCCAAAGCTTCTCTCATATGCCCACATTAAGCTGCTCTGTCCTACAGCCGCGGCAGCCTGCTTGAGTTTTATGTCCCTTGGCTTTTCCTTCAGTCCGAGCTTTCCCATACCGGCGGCAATAGCGCCGGATGAAACGACCACAACTTCATATCCCGAATCCCGCAGTTCGGAAATATCGTGGGCAATTGCCAGGATTCTTCTTGTGTCAAGCCCTTCTTTTTTATCGGCAAGTATATTGCTGCCGATCTTTACGACGAGTCTTTTCATACTGACAGAGATTATACATCGGCAGCACTTCCATTGTCACCGTGGAGGAAACATTGATGCTATCATTAAATCGACTTTTTTGGGAGAAAGGGTACATCTAGGTTCTGTTATTCGTCATGCCCGAGTCCGGTCGGGCATCGATTCTTGGCTGAAAATGGATTCCCGCCTAGCGACTGTGCCGCGGGAATGACGGCCTTAACAACTGAATGCCTTTCTAGTTTGTCATGCCGGACTTGATAAGCCTGCCCGGACTCCGATCCGGGGGCATCCAGCGACTTAAGACAAACGTCACTGGATTCCGGGTAGTGGGTCAGTTTGAATCTGGTTTATGCCCTATGATTAATTTGATAGTACCGGGCGCCACTTGTTCTTTGATGCCACCTTCTACATTAAAGCCCATTCTCGAAAGTGCATCTTGTAAAATACCTGTGGCATATGGAGTAGTCTCCTTACTGTGGACTTGCATAACTAAACCTATCGGAGGAGTATCAAATACACCTTGGTTAGCACCTGTCGTTTGCCATCCAGAAGCCTTAAAAATATTGTCAAGTTCCAGTGCAAAAGCGAACGCTTCCGCATCACCCCATAAAGCTACAATATCAACAAGACACTTATCAGTTTTTTGGAGTGTTGCAACTAATTGTTCCCGCTGTTTTATAGTTAACGTGCGAGGGCGAAGTCGTTCGCGTAATTCTGCTAAAGCCCTTTCAGCATCAGCTTGGTGTCTACGTGCCTCAGCAACGTCTATTTGTGTTTTGCAAGTTTTTGCTTTCCCAGATATTTGTTTCTGCGATCGTCTCTTCTAAATCAGTGCGGAGTTTTAAATTTTGTTTTTCAAGGTCTTTTTGTTTAGTAAGAGCATCTTCTGCCTTTGCAGTAGCTTTTTTTGCGTCTGCTTTAGCTATTTCGATTTTAGCATCGGCATCACTCTTGACTGCATCTTGTATTTATTGCTTGCCCGCCATACTAAGTACCTTATTTTATAAATATACTAACGTATAAAATGCTTGCTAAATAAAGTTAAGATATGGCATGATTGACCTGAAGGAGGTCATAATGCCGAGAAAAAGCCCATATGTAATCAAGCTTACGCCGGAGGAAATGGAAGCATTGACAAGACGAGTCATGAAATATACGTTACCGTATTATCAAGTATACCGCGCGAATCCGCGCCGTGGGCGTGCGGACCTCGAACGCCCCGCCGGGCTTCGTGATGGAAGTGACGTGCGCGCGCACGTGGCCGTGCAGCATCTCGATCAGTGTCAATTGCCTCGCCGGATCATGAGTCACGACGCGCAACTCGGCGCGTTGGCCCAGGCTGAGTGTCGATCCGTCTTTCAGGGTGATCCGCAAGCGCCCGCCCTTCCCGGTCTGCACCACGTCATTGATCTGCAGGATGTCTCCTACTTTCAGGTCTGTAACCTTGCTGTCGCGGATCACCGCCGCCGGCGCTCGCACCGACTCAATCTTTCCCGCTGCCGTCGGTTGGGATTCTTGCTGAGGGATGGGAAGGATCCAAAACAACAAAGCGGCGAGGGCTGCGGGCGCTCGCAACATGGTTCGCCTCCTTAAAGGTCTAGACCGGGGAAGCCCGGTCCTCTATTCCGGTTCCTCTGCGTGTTCCGGGGAAGTATACCGCAAGGGGCTTCGAGGCTTGGAATGTCGAGCGCCGAGGCGAGCCGAAGCCCGTCACTGCATGGCCGCGGAGCATTTTCCTGGCACCCAGCGGTCTGTTATAGTTTCTCTCAGGGCTGGGCACGTGGAACGGAGGGGACACTCGTTCCGCCCCGGCACTGCTTGAGGATAGGATCGAGGAAAACTTGGCGTCGCGATGTCCAGCGTTTGTGATCGCAGTTGTTCTTTGGATTTTTTTTCCTGGCGTGGCGCTTGGTCAGGACGTCGATCTGAACTCAAGCACGATTGAGGAGAGTTCCTCTTCCGTCCTGCCGGCGCACCCGGCTTTCCGTCCGGTTCACGTGGATTTCTCATCTTTCGTTCCTTCCCTCTCGATGGTTCGCGCACCACGCCTCCAGCCTCTCCGAATTTTCTTGGATCCGGCCCCGCCAGAACATTCTCTGGGCAGCCGCTTCGCCCGCCTTTCCGAACAAGATGGCGCATCCGCCCGGAGTATCCAGCCGCAAAGCAAGCGCACGGAAGGCTTTCACTGGTGGCCCGCCATCAGGGAATCGGCTTTTTTTATGGGGACGGAACACGCCGCGCGCTTCGCTTGGGACCCGCCTACGCGACGCGGAGTGAACGGCCACTACTGGCAGGATTACGTGAAGTCGGTTCAGGCGCTGAAGCACTGGCGCGACGGCGATCCCTGGTTCATCAATTACGTCGGCCATCCCATCCAGGGTTCCATCTCCAATTACATCCAGATTCAAAACGATCCCAAGGGCCGCGCGCTCGAGTTCGGCTGGACTCGGGAGTATTGGTCCAGCCGCATGAAGGCCTCTTTGTGGGGCCTCGCCTACAGCACCTATTTTGAGATCGGGTTCCCGGTGAGCGAAGCCGCGCTAGGCCATGTCGGTGTGGAGCCGGGCCGCACCGCCCGGCAAGGCTGGGTGGATTTGGTGATCACGCCCACGATGGGCGCGGTCTGGATGGTGACGGAGGACGTCCTCGAACGTTACGTGGTTCATCCTCAGGAACACAAACATCCGCATCCCTGGGCCCGCGCCATCCTCCGGAGCGCGCTCACCCCTTCGCGATCGTTTGCGAACATGCTGCGCCTCAAGGTGCCCTGGCATCGCGACGGCCGCGGCGGGGTGCGTGAGCCTATCGAGCCGTTAACGCCGCAAGAGCCCTAGATTTCCTTGACCATTTCCGCCGCGCTGATCTCTGGGGAATCGCCCTCTCGAGACTGATGAAGTGAAACACGCAGCCTTCGGTTTTCGCGCTCACTCGGGATGGGCCGCTCTGGTGGCCGTGGCCGGCTCTCCTTGTGCTCCCGAAGTTCTCGACCGCCGCCGCATCGAGCTGATCCTGCCCGGGGTGCCCAGACAACCGTTTCATGCCGCCGAGGGGCGTTCGCTCAGCGCCGCCGCAAAGATCATTAAGCGTTCGGAGCAGACGGCAAAACTGCTGGCGCGCCGCGGCCTTCAATCTGCGCTGAAGGATCTGGCCGAAAAGGGGTGTCGCGTGGCCGGTTGCGGACTCCTGCTCAGCTCGGGACGCACGCTGCCGGATCTCGCCGCGATACTCGCTTCGCACGCCTTGATTCACACTGCGGAAGGCGAGTTGTTCCGCGATGCGCTGCGCCTTGCCAGCAAATCATCCAAGTTACCGCTGACGGGAATCCCCGAGCGCGAACTGCTCGCCCGCGCCGCGGCGCAGTTTCGCCTTGCCGAAGAGGAATTGAAGAGTTCGCTCACCGCAATGAGCCGGACGCTCGGTTCGCCCTGGACGCAAGACGAAAAATACGCCGCCCTCATCGGGTGGCTCGTGCTGGCTGCGAAATCCCGCAACCAGTAGTCTCTGCGGGCGGCCGCTCCGGTGATCGTGTCTCCGGAATGGCGGGGCGGTGTGCGGGCCGGTTTCAACGAGCCTTGTATGCAGAAAACCAAAGCTCTTTGTACTCCGCGATTTTCTGCAGAAAGTCTGCACAACCGAACAGATCCGGATAAACGGGCGAGACATACACGGTAAGGATTGTAATGCTCCCCACTCATTCAGAAACGGGGACCTCGGAAAGTTGTAAAGGTGCGAAAGCTGAGAACGCCTCGTGAGGCGTCCGGTTTTTCAGACCTTAGTGCGGCTGGCGGTGAGGAGAATCGCCGGAAGTTCCAGCTCCATGAGGCGGGGCTCTGGGGAACGCCTGGCCACCAGTTTACCCTCGGTGAGACTCGGTGCGACAACTCTTTGCATTTGTTTGAGGAACACCACAAGCCGCAGGTGCCGCGTGGATGATCTGGAGACGCCGCTCGCAGCTAGACATGTGAACGCTTGCACTCGTCGCGTTATAATCCCGCCCTCACTCGGACAGCGCGGCGCGCAGTCGTCCGGCGCCACCGGATGAGCTCAGAGATCCCTGACCCAGTGCGAGTACGTGGGCTATGCACCTTTCAGACGAAACACCGGAGAAATTGGGCGGCCGCTCACTCCTGCGCTGGCGCTTCGCCGTCCTGGTGGGTGCTGCCATTGCCATCAGCTACCTTGATCGCCAGACACTTCCTGTGGCGGTGAAAGCAATTGGGCAGGACATCCCTCTTTCGAATGAGCAATTCTCGTCTCTCCAATCGGCGTTCCTGTTTTCCTACGCGCTGATGTATGCCGGCGGCGGGAAGCTGGCCGATGCCCTGGGCACGCGCCGCGGCTTCACCGTGATCATGGTCTTCTGGTCGCTGGCCTGCGCGAGTCATTCGCTGGCCACGAGTTTTACCTTGCTTGCGGTGAGCAGGCTCTTGCTGGGGATGGGTGAAGGGGGTGGCTTCCCGGCGGCGAGTCGCGCGGTCGCAGAATGGTTTCCGGCGGAGGAACGCGCAACGGCGATGGGCATCATAAACGCGGGCACAGCCGTGGGAGCAGTCGCCGCGCCTCCGCTGATCGCGATCATCTTGAGTTACTTGAGCTGGCGATGGATTTTCCCACTCACCGGCGCGATCGGCCTGCTGTGGACCGTTTGGTGGTGGCGGTCGTATTTTGTGCCGGAGGAACATCCAGCCTCGAGCCGGTACGCGCAACAAGGAATACAATCCAGCGGAGGAGCGGTGCATCCCGAGCAAGTGCTCCGTTGGGTTGATTTCTTTCGCATCCGCGAGGCTTGGGGCTTGGTGATTGCGAAATTCTTGAGCGATGCGGCCTGGTATTTTTATCTTTTCTGGTTGCCGAAGTATCTTTACGATGCTCGCGGCTTCGACATCAAGGCTGTTGGCTCCTTTGCATGGATTCCCTCCGCAGCTGCGGGAGTCGGTTGCCTCCTCGGCGGGTGGTTCTCAAGTTATCTTGTAAGACGCCAATTCTCGCTAGGCACGGCAAGAAAACTGGCGCTCGGCCTCAGCGCGGCAGTGATGCCGCTCATCATCGTGGTTCCGCGCGTTCCAGTGACCTGGGCCATCGTTATCTTCAGTGTGGCTTATTTCGGACAACAGTCCTGGTCCACGCTGGTGATGGTTCTGCCGACCGATCTCTTTCCGCGTCGCGTGGTCGGCTCTGTTGCAGGCCTGGTTGGCTTCGGCGGTGCGATGGGTGGAATCGTGTTCGGACAAGTAGTCGGATATCTGCTGGACCACGGGTATGGCTACAATGTCGTCTTCCGGTTGGCGGGCAGCTTCCATCTTCTAGCTTTCGGGGTGGTTCTCGCGACCGTTCCTGTGGTCCACGCTTTGAATTTGGAACGCCAATTGAATGGGCGAGGAGCTAGATGAGAATCAAGGAAATCCGTACGCGGGTCGTGCGCTGGCGGGGGAAGACGGTGCCGCTGCCGCCCCATTTCTGCACCAATCCCATGGATCTGCTCACGCTGCCCGAAGCTTCGATGAGCACGTTTACGTTCCATGGATGGCTGCTGGTTGAGGTATTCACGGACAGCGGCCTTGTGGGGATCGGCAATGCTGCCCTGGCGCCGCACGTCACGAAACAGGTCATCGATCTCTATTTGAAGCCTCTGTTAATCGGGCAGAATCCCTGGGATGTGGAGTTCCTGTGGCAGCACATGTACCGCAAGACGATGGCCTTCGGCCGCAAAGGCATCGGCATGGTCGCCATCAGTGCTCTGGACATCGCCTTGTGGGATCTTCTGGGTAAGTCAGCCAAGCAGCCCGTCTTTCGGCTGCTAGGCGGCCGGACCAAGCCTCGCATTCCCGTCTACGCCTCCCGGCTGTACAGTGTTGAGTTGCGCGAACTCGCGGCCGAGGCACAACGCTACAAGGACGAAGGCTACCAAGCGATGAAGTTGCGATTCGGCTGGGGGCCAAACGACGGGGCTGCCGGCATGCGGCGCAATCTGGACCTTGTCCGCACGGTGCGGGAGACCGTCGGCGACGGCATCGATGTAATGGCCGACGCCTACATGGGTTGGACCTTGGACTACGCCAAGCGGATGTTGCCCCTTCTCGAACCTTTCCATCTCCGCTGGTTGGAAGAGCCTGTCATTCCCGACGATATCCAAGGATATGCCGAGTTGAAATCGTGCGGCCGGATTCCAATCGCCGGCGGTGAACACGAGTTCACTATTTACGGTTTCCGCGATTTGCTGGAGGCCCGCGCGGTCGACTACATTCAATTCGATACGAACCGCGTGGGCGGCATCACGCAAGCGCGCAAAATCGCCGCGCTCGCGGAGGCCTATTCGGTTCCCGTCATTCCTCATGCGAGCCAGATGCACAATTATCACGTCGTCATGGCCAGCCTGAACTCGCCGATGGCGGAGTATTTCCCCAATGTCGACGTCGAAGTCGGCAACGAACTGTTCTGGTACATTTTCGAGGGCGAGCCCAAGGCAAAAGACGGCTGCGTCGATCTCGATGAGAACCTCCCGGGCCTCGGATTGACGATCAACGAGAATGCACTGAGACAGTTCGAAATCATCGAGTGATCTAAGGAGACCAGGAGAATACTCCGAGTGCCGTGACGCGACTCGTCCAACTCAAACGAGGCGAACTCCGGCGAGTGGCTCTGGTGGATGAACCGCACCTGCGCCTCTTGGACGGGTGTCACTCGACCTATGAGCTGGCCCAAGCGGCGATCGCCGATGGTGTCAAGCTCGGCCCTGCAGCGAAGCAAAGGGCAACGGGGGATCTCCTGAACTACGATCTTGTTTACGAGGGGCGTTCGGAATGGCGTTGGCTGCCTCCCATCGACCATCCCACTGAGGCGGCGCGCTGCCTGATTTCCGGAACAGGCCTGACGCATCTGGGAAGCGCCAATGACCGTCAGGCCATGCATGCCTCCAGGGACGAGGAACTCACCGACAGCATGCGAATGTTCCGCTGGGGATTGGAAGGGGGGCGGCCAGCGCCGGGAACCATCGGGACCCCTCCCGAGTGGTTTTACAAAGGTAACGGTATGTTGCTGCGGGCGCACGGCGAGCCGCTGGACATCCCGGCCTATGCGGAGGACGGTGGTGAAGAGGCCGAGGTCGCGGGCGTCTACTTGATTGCTCCCGATGGGAAGCCCTGCCGGATCGGGATGTCAGGCGGCAACGAGTTTTCCGACCATCAGTTTGAAAAGACGAACTATCTCAATCTGGCGGCGTCCAAACTCCGCACGTGCGCACTGGGTCCTGAGCTTGTGATTGATCCGGAATTCGACTCGGCAACTGTGGAGGTGACGATCAAGCGCGCTGGCAGTTCGCTGTGGTCGAGAAACTTTCTCACCGGGGAATCGGCGATGTGTCATAGCGTGAGAAACATCGAGCATCATCATTTCAAGTTCGAGAGCCACCGCCGCCCGGGGGACGTCCATATCCATTTCTTCGGGACCCCGTGCCTGAGTTTCAGCGATGGCATCCGGCTAAGAGATGGAGATGTCATGCAAGTCGCGATTGAGGGGTTCGGGCGTCCCTTACTCAACCCGGTTCGAGTGGCCGGAGCGCAACCGGACGTAATCGCTGTGGTTCCTTTGGGATGAGTGCAGCCATGTTGAACCCGCGTGTGGCAATTCTGGGGCTAGGCATCATGGGCTCGGGCATGGCGAGACGTCTGCTCTCCAGAGATTACGTCCTGACTGTGTTTAACCGAAACCGAGAGAAAGCCAAGCCATTTGTCAGCGCGGGCGCGTCCCTGGCCGATTCGCCGCGCGAGGCTGCCTCGAAAGCCGAAATCATTATCAGCATGGTGGCGGATGACGCCGCTTCCCAAGCTGTGTGGCAGGGCGCCGAGGGTGCGCTGGCGGGTGCGTCGCCGGGTTCGGTGCTGATCGAGTCCAGCACGCTCAGCGTAGCTTGGGTGCTCGAGCTTGCCGCACTCTCGGCTGGCCGAGGGTGCGAGTTCTTGGACGCGCCCGTCACCGGTACGAAGCCCCACGCTGCGTCCGGCGAGTTGCTGTTCCTGGTTGGCGGCTCTGCTTCCGCGCTCGCCACGGCGCTGCCGGTCTTGTCTGTACTTGGCCGCGACGTCGTGCACCTGGGTCCGAACGGAAGCGGCGCGCTTCTGAAACTGATCAACAACTTCTTGTGCGGGGTGCAAGCCGCGTCTCTTGCTGAGGCAGCAGCCTTGATCGATGCGAGCGGCCTCGATCATGAGAAGGCACTGTCTGTCCTTACCAACGGCGCGCCGGGGAGCCCGCTGATCAAGGCAATCTCCGCCCGAGCGGCTGCCGGTGACGCGGCTCCGAGTTTTCTCCTGCGCTGGATGGCCAAGGATCTCGGATATGCCCTCGAAGAGGCTCAGCGCAGCGGACTCACGCTTCAGACTGCGGCACCCGCACTGGAAGTCTTCCGGCGCGCCATCGCGGAAGGACACGGGAACGAAGACTTCTCCGCTGTGATTAAGGCCTTGCGGCAGAATTGAATTGGTTTTGACTGCGGCTGATCGAGGCTCATTACCACGCGATGCGCACGAATGAGAGCCCTTGCCTGGGTAGGACGAACTGCAAATGAGCGGTGCCTTGCGCGATCGGTATCCATGAGGGAGAGCTCAGGAGCTGGAGTTGCCCCGCAACTTGCAGCTTTTCGTACTGCTCCGGGGAAGGCGATTGCGGGGATCCCATCTCTTTCCAGGCCGTGAACGCGTTGCTGTGATTGGAATCGACCCGATAGTGTTCGAGCAAGCCCTGTCTTGCAGTTGTTGGCAGGCCGCTGATGGTCACATCAATCGGAGCGGCATCGGCAGGAAGATCATCATCGTGATAATTCCAGATCAAGATGTCCACCTCGCGGTCTCTCCGTGTGGCGATCGCGTCGATGTCAGGCTGTCCACGCACTCCGGCGCGCACAATCTCTTCCGTGGGCAACGCTCCGGAGCTTGCTACCTTGACGCGTTCGCTGCCTAGCAGGCCGAACATTCGGAATGCATTCAAGACTGGCTTGTCTAACCCATTGGTAGCCAGCTCCCGAAATCCTTCAAAATAGGGCTGGTCTTCAAACTCGAACGACCAGGTCACCGCACCCAGGAAGTTGATGTGTTCTCGCCGGGCCAGCGCATACGTATCGTTAAGCGCTTCCGCTTCGTAAGCCGCGAACAATGCGCCGTTGCGGTACGCGTTCTGGGGATTGTTGCGCGCCGAACAGGCTGCACACCCCTCCGGATCCGACTCACCCAGAATCACCGGTGTCCGCCGCCATTCCGGAAAAGACTGCACGATCTTGAACCCCTGCTCGATCGAAGCAAGCTGGCGGCTGATGCCCATCTGCACGTGATCCCCTTGCCATCTGGGTGATCCCTTGGGATGAAAGCTGATGAAATCCAGTCGCGAACCAATCTTGCCGTTCGCGTAATTTTTCTGGTGCGCGCAATGCTCAAGGAACATCCGCAGGAATTCGCCCGCTTTCGGATACGAAGGTCCGGTGCTGTCGGGTCCTCCGATGCGCGCCTGCGGAAATGCCCGCAAAATCGCGTCGGCGGTGAAGTCGTATAGCTTGAAGTATTCCTCGGGCATCCCTTTCCAATACTCGATGTCCGGTTCATTCCACACTTCCCACAGCCAGGTCCCTGCCTCCGCATCGCCATAGCGCATTCGGAGATGACCGACAAACTGAAAAACGACCTCCGACCACTTTTGATAATCCTTCGGTGGGTACGCCCAACCGGTGTAGACCGTCCCTTGCGGGAAGTTATGGCGGTAGGGTTCGGGGTGAATGGATAGTGCCTTCGGCATGAAGCCGATTTCCACCAGCGGTTTCAGCCCCTTCGCCCGGAAAGTATCGAAGATCCGATCGAGAATCGTCCAGCTAAAGACGGGATTCCCCGCCGTGTCCTCTGTGTAAACATTGGTAGAGCCCCATTTCAAGGAAGCCGAGCCGTCGCCGGTCGTCAGCAAGTTATGCACGCGAACATAAACCGGCACAGGACTTAAAGCGGCCAATTCGCCGAGCAGTTTTTGCCCGTTCGGTGCATAGGTGTAGTTGGGTTCGTCGTAGCCAAAATAATTCCAGATGGGCACGAGCGGTCCGTCGGGTTGGTCGAAAGAAACCTGGATGTTTACCCGCGCAGGCGACTGTTGCGTCCGGCACAATCCACCCACAAGCAGCAAAAGGGCGAATACGGCAAAACTCGGGAAGAGATTTGCCACGAGAGCCGGATTCCGCCGAACTAACCGCAATCGAAATAGCGGATCCGGTTGTGTGTCACGTGCGCTCGCAGATGGCTCCATCTGTACTCCCATGCTGAATCTTCTCGTCAGAATCTGTTCGCCTGCGTTGGCCGATACGTCAGAAAAAACGGCTTCGGCAGTCGATCACCAGCGATGGTGCACCTGCAAGCGGATCTTCTCATCGTAGATGGACCGCACCGCGTCCATCGCTGCACCGCTGAGGGGTGGCAGCCCGGAGGCGCAGCAGTTCTCAAAGACCTGCTCGGGCCGCTTGCCACCCGGGATGGCGCAGCTCACCTCCTCGAACATCAGAATCCAGCGCAGCGCAAACTGGCTCAGGGAAACGCCGGCGGGCAGCAGGGCGCGAATCTCCTCGCTTGCCTTGAGGCCAGTTTCGTAATCGACTCCCGAAAACGTCTCGCCCACGTCAAAGGCCTGCCCAAAACGGTTGAAATTGCGGTGGTCGTCAGCAGGGAACGTCGAGTCGTGACGCAGCGTGCCTGTCAACAGGCCGCTGGCGAGCGGCACTCGCGCGAGAATGCCAACTTGTTTCTGCTTTGCCTGCGAGAAAAAATGGCCGGCGGGCCGCTGGCGGAAGCAGTTGAAGATGATTTGCACCGTTTGGACATTGGGGAACTCGATGGCTTTGATGGCTTCTTCCACCTTCTCGACGCTAACGCCGTAATAACGGATTTTTCCCGCTCTCGACAAATCATCCAGCACCGCAAAGATTTCTGGACGATCATAAGCTTCTGTCGGCGGGCAGTGGAGCTGGACTACATCCAGAGTGTCGCTGGCAAGATTCCGAAGGCTGTCTTCGACCCAGGCGGTGAGATTCTCCCGGCTGTAACCTTCGACGGTCTGCCGCGGCAGGCGCCGGCCCGCTTTCGTGGCCACAATGATCTCCTGTTTGCAGCTTTTCCTGAGCCGGCCGATCAGCCGCTCGCTCCGGCCGTCACCATAGACGTCAGCGGTATCGAAGAAATTGACTCCACAATCGACCGCCTTGTGAAGCGCTGCCATTGCGTCTTCGTCGGACACGGGGCCCCACGCGCCCCCGATGGCCCAGGCGCCGAAACTGATTTCCGAGACTTTCCAGCCCGTGCGGCCGAGCGGACGGTAATTCATGGTTGCGCGAACTCCCGGAGCGTGTCGTGTGGGCCGGCCCTGCTCACTGGGCTCAGGCCCGCAGAAGTGGGAGAGATGCTGAAGGGCATTGCCACGCTTGCTGGCAATCAAGTCCCAACGAAAGATATCCAGCGCTGCTGTCGGACGGCCTAGCGTCCCGCATCGGCTCGAATCATCCGAATACCGAACACTCCTGGAATCTCATTTCCGCTGATGGCTTCGAAGCGCACGGTCACCTTCTGCTTTTCCTTGACCAACTCAGCGGGAATACTGTAGGCGACATCGAAGAAGCGCAAGTCCTGCTCGGGAGTGCGTCTCTCCATTGTCTGCTCTCCCACTTTCTTGCCGTCCACGAGAACATCGAAGGTACAGTTCTGACGCGCATCGTTGCTGTAGGTCACCACCAAATTCAACGGGTGAGCCGGGTCCACAGGAAGGTCGAAGGAGAACCACTTCGTCCCCCGCCGGCCATAGTGCCCCTGCACCTGGACGGGCGAGGTGTTCTCGCCCTGCTGGTTGAAATCGCGTTCCGTCTGCATTTGGCCGGGCTGCGCGAAAGCCACCGTAACTGCCTCCAGCTTTTTCTGCTGCTCTTGTTCGGCCGCGCGGGCCTCGGATTTCCTCTGCCATTCCTGGGGCGTGAACGTGTCCCAGTAAATGGCGTACCTGCGCCGGGGGAGGCGGTAAAACGGCACGAAATCTAGATCTTTGCTCAGTCCGACGCCTTCGGTGCGGAAGGTGCCGGGCTTGTCGGCGACAGGCTTCAACCACTTTTCCACGGGCTGTCGATCTGCCACGAACACGGGCACCGCTGGTTGATCAGCACCAGCGCTTGGCCCCTCTCTTCTCCGAGCTTGCTCGGGCCCCAGGTCTCCGGCCAGCACCAGCGGGCCCCAAACCAAGGCCAGGCGATCTGGGTTGTCGGGCAAGGGTTCCTCACGGAGGGTCTTCGGCAAGACCAATTCCACCGTGTCACCGGCTCTTCCAGCTGCGCTTCAGTTCGACGTACGAGCCGGCCGTGGGCAGGTTTGGAACTGCTTTGCCATTGACCTCACGCTGAAGCCTTCTCCCGCCCAGTAGGGCCGGCGCAGGGCCAGCGTGAATTCCCGTGGCGCCTTGGAAGTGAGCTTGAGCGATGCCGACTGCGCCCTCGGGGAAGTTCCGTGTTCATTTCCAGTCCGACGCCGGCAGTTTCCCACTCCGCGCTCGAGGGCGCATAGAGGTTCACCCAAAGCTTGTCCCCGGATTCGTAGTAGATCCCGTATCCGTGGAGCGCGTGGCTCTCCATGCCGGATCCCACGCAGCAGGTGAAGCTTCGGAACATGTCCTGGTACTCGTGCTGCACGCCCCGGCCCACCGGCACCATGTAGCAGACGCGGCCGTCATCGGGGTCCTGCGAGGCCAGGATGTGGTTGAACAGGGCCCGCTCGTGGAAATCGGCGTAGCTGAACTCCGGATCGACCGAAAAGAGCTCGCGCGCCATCTTGATCATGTTGTAGACGTTGCAGGTCTCGGCCGTGCGCCCGTCCACCATGTCGTTCAACTTGTCGGGCTGCCCGAAGTACTCGTTCTTGCCGTGCCCGCCGGTGGCGAAGCTGTGATGCAGCGCCACCTCGTCCCAGAAGAACTTCGCGGCGTTTGCCGTCGGTCTCGTTGCCCGTGTAGGACATAGCGCACGAGCGAGCCCAGCATCTTGGGCACCTGCGTGTTGCCGTGCTTGCCGCGAGGATGTCCTTGCCGGCCGCGAGCGGGTCGATGATGGCGCGGTGTTCGAACTTGTCGGACAGCGCCAGCCAGCGCTTGTCGCCGGTGTCGGCGTAGAGGTCCGACGGTCACCTCGTTCATGCCGCCGAACTCGGTTGCCAGCATCTTCTGGATCTGGGCGTCATCGAGATTGGAGAGAATGCTCTTCGGCCCAGGCGGCAAACTTGATTTCCACCTCCAGGGCGGTGCGGTTGCCGGTGTAGCGATAGGCGTCGCGCAGGCCGGCGAAGATCTTGTGCTCGACGTACCACGGCGACCACAGGCCGTTGAGGTCGAAGCCGCCCGAGCGGATGATGCCTTTCGCCAGGTCCTGGAAGCGAACCTTGCCGGCGACGCCCTGATTGTCCATCAGCGCGCCCAGATAGCCGTCGCCCTGCTTGTCCTGGACCTCCTCAAGTTCCTTCACGATGTAGTCCGCCCGCTCCTTGAAGCGGACGTCGCCCGTGGCGGCCCACATCAGGCTCACGCCGGAGAGGTAGTGCCCGGCGATGTGCCCGGTCAGCTGCCTTCCGGCGCCGTCCCAACCGCCGTAGGCTTCCGCCTTGGGCTGCAGCCCGGCACGCTGACGAAGGTAAGCCAGCATACGGTCCGGTTCCAATTGAAGTAGATACTTCCCGTTCAAGTCCTGGGCGGTCTTAAGGGGTCCGCCAAGCAGCCGGACGCTGCTTAGAGGTAGAGGTCGAGCTTTCAGGATCTTCTGTTCGGAAGTCTTGGCGGGATTATCCTGTGCAAGACTCCGGCCCTCGAAAAACAGGACCATGGCCATCAGAGCGAAGATGCACCTTCTCATGACGATCTCCTTGAATCCGGGAACTGGATGCTCATCTTCCTTTTCTTTAGACTGCTGTCGAATGCGGTTTCCCAGGGTCGTCGCGGTTTGTTTTCCTTCGAACCCGGGGACATCATACTCGCCGTCGCTGAATTTGTGGAAGCGCTTTCACGGCCTCGGGCAAGCAACGGAAAAAGCCGGTCGAGCTGCTCGAGCCCTTCGCCCATCTCTCCAGGTTGCGGCCGGAAACTCCGGTTCCGGTGAGAATCACGCGCGGGTCGGGGTTCTCCGGCTCCGCGGAGTAAGCGCTTACATTGTGCTATCCTTTGCCCCGCAAGGATCGGCCATAGACGGAGGTCATCACCCATGAAAGGCCCTCGCAATTCGCTGGCGCTCGGCAGCATCGCCGCTCTACTCTCTGCGGCTTCGCTCCTTGGAGGAATGATTGCCGTTAATCCTGCGAAGGATTATCCGGTAAGACCCGTTCCGTTTACGGCGGTGCACTTCAATGATGTGTTCTGGGCGCCCCGCATCGAGACCAACAGGAAAGTCACCATTCCCTTCGCATTCGAAAAATGCGAGCAGACCGGGCGAGTCGACAATTTTGAACGCGCGGCCAAAGCTCTGCGCGGCGAAACTCTTACCAACAAGAAAGCGCCCGGTTACCCGTTCGATGACACGGACGTCTATAAGGTGATCGAGGGCGCTTCCTACCGTACTCAGCTGTGCAGCCGGACCCGAAGCTCGACGCTTACGTGGACGGCCTCATTGCCAAAATCGCCGCGGCCCAGGAAAAAGACGGTTATCTCTACACGGCGCGCGCCATCGATCCGGTCAACCCGCATCCCTGGGCTGGCAAGCAGCGCTGGGAACTTGAGAAAGTCGACAGCCACGAACTCTACGATTTGGGTCACTTGTACGAGGCCGCCGTGGCTCATTACCAGGCGACGGGCAAGCGAACACTGCTCGACGTTGCCCTGAAGACGCGCCGACCTCCTGGACCGCACCTTTGGCCCGGGGAAAATGTCCATCTGGCCCGGCCATCAAATCACCGAGATGGGTCTGGCGAAGCTCTACCGCGTGACCGGCGATCCGCGTTACCTCAATCTCGCCAAATTCATGCTGGATGCGCGCGGCCCTGACGGCTCCAGAGGCGCTGGCGCGCATGTACAACCAGTCTCACATGAAGGTCGTTGACCAGACCGAAGCGGTAGGTCATGCGGTGCGCGCGACCTACATGTATTCGGGCATGGCCGACGTCGCCGCCCTCACCGGAGACTCTGCCTACCTCGCTGCCATCGACAAGATCTGGGAAAACGTTGCTGGGAAGAAGCTCTACATCACCGGCGGCATTGGCGCAACCGGTGCGGGCGAGGCGTTTGGCCGCAACTACGAGCTACCGAACATGACGGCCTACAATGAAACGTGTGCCGCCGTCGGCAACGATTTCTGGAATCATCGTCTCTTCCTGTTGCACGGCGACGCGAAGTACATCGACGTGATGGAGCGGACGCTGTACAACGGCCTGATCTCGGGTGTTTCCCTCGACGGCAAATCGTTCTTTTATCCGAACCCGCTCGAATCCAATGGTCAGCACGAGCGAAGCCCCTGGTTCGGCGTGGCCTGCTGCCCCGGCAATATTACCCGCTTCCTCGCTTCGGTTCCTGGCTATACGTACGCCCAGAGCGGGAACACGCTCTACGTCAATCTGTTCGTCGGTAGCACGGCGGAGATCACAATGGACGACGGCCGCGCTCTGAACATCACACAGGAGACCCGCTATCCATGGGATGGCGCGGTGAAGATCACTGTCAACCCCGACAAGAACAGCAAGATGACCATCAATGTCCGCATCCCCGGATGGGCGCGCAACGAACCGGTGCCGAGCGATCTGTATCGCTTCGCCGATACCCTCTCGGAGCCGGTTGTGCTCAAGGTCAACGGAAAGTCAGTTCCGATGACGATCGATAAGGGTTTCGTGTCTCTGGACCGCATGTGGAAGAAAGGCGACGTCATTGAGCTGAACTTGCCGATGCCAGTGCGCCGGGTGGTGGCGAGCGCCGAGGTCGCTGCCGATCGCGGGCGCGTTGCGCTGCAGCGTGGCCCCATCGTCTACGCCGCGGAGTGGCCCGACAATCCGAACGCTAAGGTTCGAAATCTGATGCTCCCGGAGACGTCGAAATTGACTGCTGAGTTCCGGCCCGAGTTGTTAGGGGGCGTGTCCGTGGTCCGAGCGAGAGCCTTTGGTCTCGCCTATGACGCGCAAGGAAAAGTGATCAAGAACGAGCAGGACTTTACGGCAATCCCTTACTCCACATGGGCGAATCGCGGCCCAGGCCAGATGGTTGTCTGGATTCCGGACAGCGAGGCCAACGCCAAACCTACGCCCTGGCCGACCATCGCGACCTCAGGCAAAGTCACCACTTCGGGCAGGAAGAACCCGCGTGCGATCAATGATGGCGAGGAGCCTGCTTCGTCGAGCGATCCGACTTCCTATTTCGATTGGTGGCCGGCGAAGGGGACTACCCAATGGGCGGAACTTGCCTTCGCAAAGACGGAGACGGTTTCCGAAGTCGAGGTCTACTGGTTCGACGATACGGGCAGGGGAGAGGTCCGCGTGCCTGCGTCGTGGCGCATCCTCTATAAGAACGGTGATCAATGGACGCCGGTTGAGAGCGAAGGAGCCTACGGGGTGGAGAAGGACAAGTACAACAAGGTCACCTTCAAACCGGTGACGACCAGCGGGCTTCGTCTCGAAGTCACCATGCAGCCAACCTGGTCAGCGGGAATCCAGAAGTGGAAGGTAAAGTAAGACTGCGGCAGCACAACCACAAGTGCTGAGCCGTTTCTCGCGGTGATTCCTCGTCGTACGCTGAGCGAGTTGGTTCATGCATCTGTTGCATGAAGCCGCCGGCAGGTTTAGGACGTCCTTTGGCAAGACCTGGCCCAGACTCGAGATCGCATCAGTCTGCAAGTTCTCTTCGATTCGACGCGCGCTAGGCGATTCACATTCCGGTCAACATTTCTCCCGGTCCCGATGGTTCGGGACCGGACGAAGGGAGCCGACGCGGTTATGGAATCAGCCCGGCCATAATCACTGCACGACGTCGAGGCCGACGGGCCCAAAACCTCTCAGATCACCTCCCTCGAACGGGTTGGGACTCGGGTCCTGCAGCAAGATCATCGATCGAAGACACCGCGTACCAAGGTCGAATTTTAGGAATAATCCCTCCCGGTTTGACAGTGGCGCGAAATGGGAACTGACCAAATTCATGAGTTCTCGTATGGGTTCCGGGGGTTGATTGGCGCTCGGAAAGTGCCGTAGTCCCGATGGCAAGAGCGAATTGTTATACGCCTCTGACAGATCGAATCCGATTGAGTTGATACGGGACACGGTTCCTGCGAATTCGCACTAGTTGATTTTACTCATCTCACAGGCTGCTCCGTCACGTTAGTTTCCTCCGGCAAGATGAGAGAAAAGGATTGACAGCCGAGCGTGCAGGTGTAAAGCACATTTATACAATGACCAAAGACGAGCCACCGGAAGACGTTAGACGCTGGTTCTTGACCGCCATTGAAAAGTTGTGGCCGGTTGCCCTGAGTTCCATTTCGTTGCGAAGAAGCCCTTGTTTTCGCGAGAACTGTTCCGCTTGGGCGTCAGGCAAGGGGCACAGCAGTCACGCCTTGTCCGGCTGCCGTGGAAAACACCGCTTTTCAGCCTATGTGTGTGAAAAGCTGGCGCTGGAGATTCAGAAGGCTGTCGAGAACGGTCGCATAGCCTTCCGAAGGAAAGCAGTCAGCCTGCGAAGAACGTCCTCAACCCGTAGATTTCGACCCAACCGCTATAATAAGTTCGCGCTGATACCAGGAGTCCAAGACTGTGTGGCCACTAAGCCAGTCTGAGGCGGAAGCGCAGCAATGACTAAGATTATTGGCATCGACCTGGGCACCACCAACTCCGTCGTGGCGGTGGTGCAGGGTGGCGAGCCCGTGGTAATCCTCAACCAGGAAGGTGCGCGCACCACCCCTTCAGTGGTGGGCATCACGAAAAGCGGTGACCGTCTGGTCGGCCAAGTGGCCAAGCGTCAGGCGGTAGCCAATCCGGAGAACACTGTCTATTCAATCAAGCGGTTCATGGGCCGCCGCGCTGATGAGGTCGGGGAGGAGATTCGTCGCGTGCTCTATAAGGTCACACCTGGGCCACACGACGACGCGCGCGTGGAGATTTTCGGCAAGCCCTGCAGCCCCCCGGAAATCTCCGCAATGATTCTGCAAAAACTCAAGCGCGCGGCCGAAGACTTCCTGGGCGAGAAGGTCGCCAGGGCCGTGATTACCGTGCCGGCCTATTTCAATGACAGCCAGCGCCAAGCTACCAAGCAAGCCGGTGAGATAGCCGGGCTGGAAGTC
This sequence comes from uncultured Acidobacteriota bacterium, assembly GCA_963739275.1. GTDB lineage: Bacteria > Acidobacteriota > Terriglobia > Acidiferrales > UBA7541 > JBGQGH01. The sequence continues at coordinate 73,579 of CAVTZX010000045.1, read as the reverse complement.
GTGCGCATCATCAACGAGCCTACCGCGGCGGCCCTAGCCTACGGACTAGACAAGAAGAGGGATGAAACGATCGCAGTGTACGACCTGGGTGGCGGCACGTTTGACATTTCCATCCTTGAAGTCGGCGAGGGAGTGGTCGAGGTCAAGGCCACCAACGGCGACACGCACCTCGGCGGCGACGACATCGACCAACGTGTGATCGAGTGGATCCTCGGCGAGTTCAGGAAGGACCACGGCATCGACCTCAGCAAGGACAAGACGGCTCTGCAACGCCTGAAGGAAGCCGCCGAAAAGGCCAAAATCGAGCTTTCGCAGTTGAGCGAGACGCAGATTAATCTTCCGTTTATCGCGGCAGCCGCTTCGGGGCCGAAGCACCTGCAATTGAAGCTGACGCGCTCGAAGCTCGAACAATTGATGGAAGACATCCTGCAGCGCTCGGTCGGGCCCGTGAAGCAGGCGCTAGCCGACGCGAGTCTCAGCGCTGAGGAAATCGATGAAGTCGTGCTCGTGGGCGGTTCGACCCGCATCCCGCGCGTGGTGCAGATCGTGAAAGAGTTGTTTGGAGGCAAGGAGCCGCACAAGGGAGTCAACCCCGACGAAGTGGTGGCGGTGGGCGCGGCAATTCAGGGCGGCGTGTTGAACGGGGAGGTGAAGGACATCCTGCTGCTCGATGTGATTCCGCTTTCGCTCGGCATCGAGACGCAAGGCGGTGTGATGACGGTGCAGATCCCGCGCAACACCACGATCCCCACGCAAAGGGCCGAAATCTTTTCGACCACGGCGGACAATCAAACCTCGGTCGAGATTCACGTTCTGCAAGGCGAACGCAAGATGGCCGCAGACAACCGCACGCTCGGCAAATTCCATCTGGAAAGCATCCCGCCCGCCCCACGCGGGATTCCCAGGATCGAGGTGACGTTTGACATCGACGCCAACGGTATTCTGAACGTGTCGGCCATGGATTTGGCCACAGACGAGGAGCAGAAGATCACGATCTCCGCTTCGACTGGCTTGACCAAAGAGGAGGCCGAACGCATGCGCGCTGACGCAGAGTCTCATGCCGAGGAGGACCGCAAGCGCCTGGCGGAAATCGAGGTGCGGAACCAGTGCGACGCCCGCGTGTACCAGGTCGAGAAGCTGCTCGCCGAGAGCCGCGAAAAGCTCACCGAGAGCGACGTCCTAGTGGTTGAGCAAGCGCTCGATCAATGCAAGCGCGCCCTGGCCGACGGCGGCGTCGATCGCATCCGGTCCGCCGCTGAGGCGCTCGACAATGCCACGGACAAGGTGGCCGAGGCGTTGCATCACTCCGGCGCGGCAACCGGCGCAGCCGCGTCGCGCCAGGGAAAGAACGTAGAGCAAGGCAGCGGCGCCGGCGGACTAATTGATGCTGAGTGGGTGGACAAATCCAAGAAGCCAGACTGATCCGCCGCAGTTCATTCTTTTCGTTATGTTTCACTTTTCAAACTTGAGAATTACCTCGGCGGTTTTCTTTCTGAGATTCAACACGGCTCGGCACACTTCACCAAGACCACTGGCAACGTTCTCGTGTTCTTTTAGGACGGCTTCGACCTTCTGAAGCAGCTCTCGGGCATGGGAAGATTTCTCAGCAATGGTCCTGGCACGGTTGATCCTCTCATTGATCAGATGAAAATCCGATTCCGCCTTTTGGCACAGCGGACAGTCGATCTGTTGGCGCACATCCATCTCGTCATACCTCCCTGGTCCGTACACTCAGTGCTGTTCCCGCTGCTTGCACTGACGATGCCTTGGTCTCCCTCACTTGGTCTACATCTAAACCCTGTTGGAAGAAGACGAGCCAGGCGACCGACACCACTGCGGCCGTGTTTCCGGACAAAAGCCGTCAAACCGCTGAGGAGAACGTGCCGCCTTCATCGTTGGCCGAAAATCCGATGCGCCTGATTGACTTTCAAAGCTGCTCGCAAGCCTTCCCAAGGGGCCTGCGGCGTCTGAGAGCATCGTGGATGTGGCGAATGATTTTCCCGCGGTCCAGGGGGTCAATTTTGGTGAACTGGCAGCCCGCCTCGTAAGTCCCCCGCCCACGAGAGCGAGCACTCCAGGCCACTTCGGCCTGCGCCTGAATGGGTGCAGTCTCTTGAGGGAGTTTTAGCTCCAGCTCGAGCTTTGCGCCTTGGGGCAGTTGTTTGTTCACAGGAAATCGAATCCCGCCTCCGCTGATCTCCTTGGCTGCTCGGAGCACGCCCCCCACTTCCTGGCCGACCACTCCATACTTGACCTTAATGAACGAGGCTTCTATGCGGACATACATTCGGCTAGGCCTATCCTTGTTTGACTTGCGCATCTTCAGTCTTGGCTCCCTGTTTCGAGATGGGCTCACCGCACCTGGGGCAGAACTTGTAGTGATAGAAAAACCGCCATGTCTTGCCGCACTTGGGACATTCCACGGTCCAGCGTGTGCCGCATTGGGAACAGAAGTCCGAGTCTCCAGATGCGGCTGCTTGGCATTTGGGACATTTGAACGAGGCCATGAATCCTCACCTCCTTGACTGCTGCACTCCCAGACATTCTTAATGCGGCCGGTTGTGATGCGTACCACTCCTGCTACCCCAATGCGATGACCCAGCCGGAAAAGGTCCCGCGGCGCCCGTCACGCTCATCATTCCCCAGCGGTATCGCCTCGCCTGCGGAGCCTCACACGACTGAAGTCACGGATCTTCCCGCTATCGTCCAGGCTGACTTCGTAGCAGCCCAGAACATCCATGCTATCGGGGATCGACTTCTTCTCAATCATCTCAATGGAGACAACCCAACCGTCCTCACTGCGGGAGATGGCCACGACGCTGGATGCTTGGAGATTGATCATCGGGGGAAAGTCCGCCACAAGTTTGTTAACCAATTCTGTCACTTCCATGAAAACTGCCTCCTGATTTGGCGTTGAGTTATTGGTTGGCTCTCAGTCGCCGCCCGTACGACCCCTTTGCCGGAGCATCGATTGCATGGTACCTGCCACCCTCCTTTCGCCTTCCCGGTGCCGCGGCAGGCAGGACAACGCTTACGAGGTTCATTGACACTTACGGCCCCCTTGCCTCGACAGACCACACACACGATTCTCGGCTGCGACCGCATCCGGCCACTCCCGCCGCAGAACACGCAGCGGGCAATGGGCTCGGGAAGGGTGACCACTTTGCGTCCTCCACAGGATGGACATCGGCCAAATGTCCTGAGATTCATCCCCTGCCCCTTGCAGAACGCGCAGCGCAAGCTCGCCCAACCGCCTTCAGACTTGAGGACTGCAGTCTCATAGAAGTCTTCATCTTGGAGGTACCGAGCGAGCACGCACTTTCTCCACCGCATACAGTGTCAACAATACTTTCCGATCAGTTCTTCGAGTAGCTGGCCGGGTTGGGTTGTTTGGATTCTCTTGGCATCCGTCACATGTTGCTGGGCAGTCAGGATGTGCAGACAGACTTTCCTGAAGAACGGATCCCTCTTGGACGGGTGGATGCCCCTGGCTTTCAAAACCTTGGCAATTTTGATCGATTCGCGGACGGAGGGCAGTTGCTTGTGCCGGTACTCTTCCCGAAACGCTCGAACCAAGGCGACGAGCTTTTGGGCATCGGTTTCAGCAATTCCGGACCGGCTCTTGGTGATGGCCACTTCCGTCTCTCGATCAAAGTAGCCCACGTGGATGGTCACCAATCGGTCTTTCAGCGCATCTTGGGCCTTGTGGATGCCGGCATATTCCTCAGGATTTGACGTGAAGATGGCACGGAACTTCGAGTGGACAGCAAGGTAGTTGTCTTCCCCTCCGCCAGCGGGCAAGTCCAGCAGTTTTTCCTCTAAGATAGATAAGAGCGTATTGTTTGCCTCAGGTTTGGACCGGGTAAATTCATCGTAGACCAAGGTAAAGCCATGTTTGCAGGCCACCGTCAGACGGTTGTCCGCCCACCGCTTGACGACGTCTTCTTCAAGCTTCGTCACCGAGTGGATGTATTGATCCCGCAAACGCTTGAGGCGAAACCCGTATTCGGCTCCTACGAGATCTGGCGTCTTGAATTCATCGTCGCCGTGGATGAGCACGATGGGGCGGTTCAGCTTGGCGGCCACATGCAGCGCCAACGCCGTCTTGCCTGTGCCGGCGGGCCCGCAGAAGTGAACAGGAAGATCCGCTTCGAGATACGCCAGACCGTGTTCCACCAGATCTGCAACATAAGGCGTGACGACAAACCCGGAGTCGATGTCTGGTTCCAATAGTGTCGACAGACTTTCTTCCGTCATTACTGCCTCTCAGTTATGCGAAGGACTCATTCTTGCGCTTCCACCTTGGCTTCCAGCCGATCCAAACGCTCTCTGAGCAGTCGGTTCTCGGCATCCATCTGCTTTGTTTTGGACGAAAGGTTCGGGTCCGTCTCCCACCAATCAATCCCGATCTCTTTGGCGCGTTCCACCGAGGCGACCAACAGGCGGATCTTTATGGTCAGCAATTCGATGTCGGTCAGGTTGACCTTTATATCCCCGACAATGACCAACCCCTTGTCGAGAATGCGTTCGAGAATGTCTGCCAGGCTCGTGGCCTGGACGGATTGGGCAATCTGCTCAGCCATCTCGACCTCCTCTTAGAGCGGACGACCCGCGCGGATGATCAGCGTTGTGCCGAGCAGGGTTCCTGATTTGTGTGCGTCGCTTCGCATACTCGTTTCCCGGAGATCTCTGTTTTTTCACCATATGACTGACCACTACATGAGAGCCCCTAACGGCCCCAAATCGAGATTGAGTTCCTCATCCTTGAGACCAAAAACGCGCTTCAGCTCCGTCATCTTGGTCTCGAGTCGTCGGAAGGCCTCGCCGAGCCGCTCTACCTGCATCGCGGTGAGTGTCCCTCCCTCCATTCTTCGAATGGCCTGCCTCTCCATCAAGCGCCGGATGAGTTCTACGAGGGTCAGGGCCAGCTTCACTAAGCCGTGCTCGACCTTCGCAGGCTCGAAGTCGGACCGTCGCAGTCGTCCCGGCACGGGAGCGGGAGGCACCCGGCCAGGATCGATCTTTGCCAACGCCTTCCTGTCGGTTCTGGCAGGTGGCACCTGCGTGCCGTCGAATCGGTCAATTCCTGGATGGAGCCATTCGCAGGGCTGCTTTTGCTCAGGGGTCGACCGAGAATCCAAGACTGTCTCCGCCGTGCACGCCAGTTGGAGATCTTCGCCGGCCTGTGACTCGGCTTCTGCCGGGATGGGAGGCTCTGGACAGATCGGCGAACCAAGAGAACATTCTCCGGGTGGCACGCCCGGAGGATTATCCGTAGCATCCGGAAAGTGGATTGCGCCGCCGTTGTTGCGCTGCTCTAACGTCGTCGAGGAGGCGAGAACTAGCTTCAAACCAAGGTGAATCAGATTGACATCTGCCACAGATAGATCTACCTCCCCATCAACGACCACGCCGGTTTCGAGCAACCGGTCGACCAGGTCGAGTAAGGTTACGCGCTCGGCTTCGAGTAGCGCGTTAGGCATGGGTCGCACCTTCAGACCTGCCCGTTTCGTTCCGCCCAGCGTATGCGGGTAGCTCGCTGAAACTGTAGGGCGGAAATGGTCCAACCAGTTCGCACTCAAAGCCGCGGGGCAGGTACTCTTGGCGCAGTGCGTTCACTTCATTGGCCAAGCTGTCTACAGACGTTTTGCTGACCAAGAGCGCTGCGTTGAGGACCATCTGGCGGCAGGACGCCTCCTGCGCCGTCGGGTTAAACTTTGTGTCATGGGCCACAGAGAAGAGCCGGCAGGAGATCGATTCGAGATGGACTGCCAGGCGGAGACTACTCTCTCGCCTGACCAATTCCTCCAACTGCTTCCGTATGAGATAGGCCGTGCCGGAAGGCTTCCCAGCGAATTGGGCTTTGAGCTCCTTGACCCTGTCGTACTGAGCCTCGACAGCCGCCTGAATGCAGCGGAGATCACAAAAGACTTTAACTCCCCATTCTTCCTTACCCTGAAGCCTGCCAAACAGTTCACGCAGTGACTCATCCAACGCCGAGAGGCTCTCGAGGAGGCGTTCCTCTGTTCTAAAAATGGTGAGGAACTTCATGGGAATGACAGTTCCGAATCTCATGGCGACTTCGAGCACCCGCGCGTGATGCCAGATTTGCTCTTCCAGCCACTTGGGGTCCTTCATGCGTTGTTTGAGCGCATCCTCTCCAAACTCTTCCATTGCCACTTCCCTGATCAGGGCCCCCAGATCTCCGATGGGGAGGCAACGAGCCGGACAAGGCGTCTTGAGTTCCTCAAGGGCAGCCTCGACTTCCGGGTGATCGATGACGCCGTACAGATATAAGGCTTTCGAGGATTCCATTGTTCTCAGCCCTTCACTCTGTTCCTGTCTCCTTCGCGCTCCTGAGCTGCGTTGAGCCTTGCCAGAAGCGTTTCTTCGGCTTTGCAGAATTCCGCTTCGCTGATCAGCCCGGAGTCGCGCAGCTCTTGTAGCTCAGCCAAACGCGCCTTAATCGCTGAGGTGTCGAATAGTTGGCGATCCGTCTCTTTCTGGAACTGCTCGGCGAGCCACATGATGCTTTTCACCGGCGCCAAGAGCAGATCATCAAGCAGAAACATTGCTCACCTCGTGCAGGTTGATGACGATGGTTACGAAATCAAATGGCGCCACCCGATGGTTGACCGTCCACTTGATCCGATCCCTGAACGCGGCGCGCAGTTCTTCCAGCGTTCGATCGAATGCCGCCGTCTTCCCGTTTTCAATCAAGAAGACCAGATAGCAGATGCTTTGATCAGCATAGAGATTCTGACTGTTATCACGGGCCTCGCAAGCGTGTGGTTTCAGCGCCTCGAGGATCTGTGCGGCCGTTGTGCTTCGCTTCTCTTTGACCATCGCCTGAACGGTCTTTCCGATCTCGATGTGGTCGTAGTAGGCGGCAGCCACAGCCTTCGCTGCCGCCTTGGCTTTGAGTGCCTGGAGCGAGTGACTCTCCTGTACCAGTTCTTGAAACACGGCATTCATATTGGTCCAAGAAGCTCTGACTTCGACGCTTTCTTTGCCGGAAATCCAGTGCAGGAGCCGTTTGAACTCGTCGTGGCGCGGTCTCAGGATCTTCTCAATGATTTCTTCGTCATTTTCGGCGATCGTCGAAAACCGGACTGGCAAGACTGCGTATTTTTCCATGACCCGCTCGATCGCCCGGTAGTGGGCCATGGTATGCTCCCGCATAACCCGATACTTGATGATTGGGGAACTGCTCACCACGCAGGCCAGGTCGTCGCAGGCTACGCTGACCAATTCATCGCCTCGGCCACCGATGCCGAGAGGGCCGAAGGCCTTCGGCTCGTTTTCCTCGATGATGCAATAGAGATAGCGTCCCTCTTCCATGGCTACACCACGATCTTTAGATCGACGAAGTGGTAGGGTGGCAGCGGGTCGGTATACTTGAAATCGACGCGGCTGTCGTAGCGCCGTCCGAGCTCCAAGAGGCTCCGCTCAAAATCAGGGTAGGCGCCACGCTTCACCAAAAAGGCTCCCATGAAGATGACGTTATCGCCCACAGGCTTTCCCATGCAGGCTTGGCAGGCCCTTCCCGCACTCTTCTTGAGAACATTGTAGAGTTTCTCTCCTTCCAGGCGCCTTTTCGTCTCCAGTGCATCAGCCACGAACTGCCCGATTTTCAGGCGATCCTGGTAAGTCTGCTCGTAGGGCTTACTCATGATTTCCCGCTTGTAGGTGGCAATCACCGGATGTGCTTTCACGACCTCTTCAATAATCGTCTTCATGTCATGCCACAAGGCCGTTACGTTTACCTCGACCGTGCCGCTCAGCTTGACCAGCGCTCGTCTAATTCGCGAGTAGTTATGCCTTAGCAGTTTGTCCACAGCTTCGATACCGGGGGCAATCGTGCCAAATTCGAACGGCAGTACCGTCTTTGTTTTGATCACATCGTTGAGTACCCGTTCGTGGGCCAGACAGTTCTCCGGCGTAGCTGGCACTACGTCCGACGTCCATGGACTGATCACCGCTTCGATCTCCCTGAATGCAATGGCGGAAACTTCTTGCCGCTGAACCCCCACAGCTCCCCAGCTTCTCCGTTCGGAGGCCTCAATGACGCCATACAGGTAATACCCTTGCGCCATCCTGATCTCCTGTCCGCCCGCTAGCTCTGCGACATCGACGGTTCTGTCTGTCTGGCCTCTGTTGGGAAGAGGCCACACGTTTGGGAGGTCAGGCGCGGCTCCTTGGAAATCACGAGCATCGTCTTGCCGACCCGTTCTTGCGTTAGGGAAATTGCCTGAGAGGAGTCGCCGTCGATGGTCTCCCAAAAACCGATCAAGAGCTGATAGCTTGCGGCGAGCTTCTCAAATCGTTCCTTTGCTTCTGTGTCCGTCGAATTTCGGTCCGGGTGACATTGCGCCGCAAGCTTTCGGAAGGCCTGCTTGATCTGGGAGAGGGTAATCTGATCGCCGAGTCCCAGCGTTTTCCGAGCCTCATCGACCGCCTGAAATTCGACCATCATCACATGCAGATTGACAAAGCTGTAACAAGGGAGCGGCCCTGCATACCGGAACTTTAGAATTCGCCCATGGCGGTCTCCCAGCCGATAGATCGCCTCCTCGAAGGGTCTCGTCTGCTCCGCTTGGACCAGGAAAGCTGCATTGAAAACCGTCTGTTGCGTGCGGTCTTGCAGCGAGCGAACTAACTCCGAACAGGGCTTAAGTTCCGCTTCGATTGCCTTGGCAAACTCTGCTCTCTGCCGAGCGATCGCCTCGGCGACCATCATTCCGGCCGCCACTTGTTCTTCGGGTCCCAGCGGCTTGCCCGTGGTGGCTATCTGTTCCTTATATTTGCGAATCTTGTCGTCCTGTTCGTCGACGAGCCTAAAGATCTCCCCACCATTCCACTCAGCCTCCACGTCGAATTCGGCTTTGCTCTCGATCTGCCCCAGAGCGTCGCGGAGCGGGCGATATGCCTTTTGGAGAAACGCTTTCACTTCCGTTTCGCTCCCGGCCACGGTTCCCAAGCGCAGGGGGAGCACGGAATGGGTTTTCATGACCTCTTCCAGCACCCGATTGTGAGCGAGGAGATCGTCTTGGGTCGTTTCATTGATGTCACTGGCCCCATTGCTGACGACCGCGCTTAGGCCGTCATGACGGATGGTGTAGGTCGCCGTCGCACCTCTAATGCCCTTCAGGTTCCAGCGCAGTTCGTGGTCATCTTGGATGATCCCGTAGAGATACAGCCCATCGCCATGAATGTTCACTTCAGCCACTTCCGCCTCTCCGCGGCCAACAGCGTTGCCAGTTCGCTGCCGGCCGTCCTTTGGTGCAGACCCATCGCCTCGACACGGAGGGTATGCCCACTTCCTCCGCGCCGAAGCCCGACGGTGCGGACGAGCCACGCGAAAAGCGTGCGCGCAAGTACCGCGCCGTCAAGGTAAGGAGGGTCTGACGCGATGGAGAGACTATGCCAAGAGATCACAACATCGCACGCGCAAAGACAGGCATTGCTGAAAGACTTGAGGTCGGGTGCTCTGCGGTTGAGGGGAGAAACAGCGCACAGGCTCCAGGGCTTCCGGAAGCAGTTCGAGACGTTCCGGGGAGAACTCCAGGCAGCAAGAAGGGCTTGGCAGAAGGCCGCCACGGTTTTGGCGAGGAAGCGAAGGCACTCAGGATGAGTCGAGCGATGATCTGCACGGAAGAACCGACGGTTTTGTCACTGGATCCTGAGGAAAATTTTGTTGAAACCTCTCAAGTCCGCAATCTCACCGAGCGCGCTCTCTCGTATCTCAAAGCCGGCTACCCAGTCCACTTCTCAGGCCTTGCGGGCACGGGCAAGACAACCCTGGCCATGCACGTTGCGCGCAAACTCGGCCAGCCGACGATGCTCATCTTTGGTGACGATGAGTTTGGCTCATCCGATCTCATTGGCGGGGAGCATGGCTACCGATCCCGCAGGGTCATCGACCGGTTCATTTCCCGCGTCCTCAAGACGGAAGAGGATGTCTCCACGCGCTGGGTACGGCCTCCCAAGGGCATTCTCCTGACGGGGCCACCGGGCTGCGGAAAAACCTTGCTGGCGAAAGCCCTCGCTGCAGAGAGTGAGCTGAACTTTATCTCGATTAAGGGTCCGGAGTTAATGAGTAAGTATGTCGGGGAAAGTGAGCGCGGCATACGTGAGATTTTCCGCAAGGCCAAGCAGGCCGCTCCGGCGATCCTTTTTTTTGATGAGGTTGATTCGCTCGTTCCTCAACGAAGTGCTGGCGTGGGGGACTCCCTGGTGGCCGAACGGGTCATCAGCCAATTCCTGACGGAGCTCGACGGGATCGAAGAGTTGAAGGGAGTGCTCGTACTCGCTGCGACGAACCGGCCGGATCTCGTTGATCCTGCTCTGCTCCGGCCGGGACGCTTTGACCTGATCCTTGAGTTGCCTATGCCGGATGAGAAAAGCCGCCAGATGATTTTCCGTGTGCATACGAGAGAGAAGCCTCTTGCCCAGGATGTGGACCCTGAGGAGCTGGCCAGGGAAGCCGGCGGCTTTACCGGGGCCGAAATCGAGGCCGTCTGCCAAGAGGCGGCAATGAGAGCGATCCGCGAGGCAATTCAGTTAAAAGCTGATCCTGAGATCTCGGTTACGATGCGGCACTTTCGCGCGGCATTGAACTATATGAAAGCCCGAAAAGGGCCATACGCCCCGTCCGAGCCTCTTATCGAGTCCCGGAGACGGGCTGGGGAAAACCAATGAGTCTGCCGACGAGTGCAGCGCAAAGAGAAGAGAAATTGCCTGCACAGATCGAACGGATCCATAGCGTGCTCTTGATTGAGTCAGATCCGCGATTGCAGCGCTTCTGGGAAACAGCCCTGACCGATGGGGGCTTTCAGGTGGCCGTCGCTGCGACACCAGATGATGCGCTACAACAGGCGGCCCAGTTAGCGCCCAATCTTGTCTTCTTGGGGACAGGCCTAGAGGGGAGCAAGGCCGTCCTGGTCCTGGAAGCTCTGCGGCAGATCAGCCCGGAACTTTCGGTTGTAGCTCCCGCAAACCCAAAGCAGGTGAACGAAGAGCTGGACGCCATGGAGAGCCACGGAGCTGTTGCCAAAGCCTCTCCCCTCAAGGTGGATCAGATTAAGATCGCGGTCACGGATGCGCTAAGTCTCGATCGAATGAAGCGAGAGAAACGGCGAATGGATGAGCGAGAAGAGCGACAGGTCCAATTTGAGCAGATCGTGGGAACAAGCCTACAGACGGGTGCCCTTCGCAGGTCCATTGCCGAGGCGATCCAGGCCGATCCAGCCACAGTCTTGATCGTCGGGGAAACCGGCACGGGCAAAGCGCTGGTGGCCCGGGCGATTCATTACAACAGCTCTCGCGGGGAGAAGCCTTTCGTCGTTGTGGAATGCACGTCAGTGCCCGCCACGCTGCTGGAAAGCGAGCTTTTCGGCTATGAGGCAGGAGCGTTTACAGATGCGAAGGCCTCCAAGAAAGGGCTGCTGGAAGTGGCTGAGGGAGGGACGGTCTTTCTGGATGAAATTGGCGATCTGGAGCTGCCAGTCCAGGCCAAGCTCCTCCGCGTCTTGGAGGAAAAGCGCGTGCGCCGCCTAGGGGGCACGCAAGACTATACGGCCAATGTTCGGTTTGTTGCAGCCACGAATAGGTCGCTGGAGACACTCGTCCGGGAAGGACGATTTCGCCAGGACCTCTACTTCCGGCTCAACGTCTTGCGCATCCCGGTAAGCCCTTTGCGCGAGCGGAAAGACGATCTGGTCTGTTTGGCCAAGCATTTTGTCGAGCAGTTTAGCCGCGCATTCCATAAACAAATCCACGGGCTCTCCTTTGCCGCGCAACAGCAGCTGGCGGCCTATGATTGGCCGGGAAACGTCAGAGAACTGTGCAATATCATCGAGCGGGCTGTGATTCTCGAACAAGGCGAGCTCATTTCACCTCGGCATCTCGCTTTGGGCCCGGTCGGTCTAATGACAGAAGACGCCATCCGCTTGCCGGAGGGCGGCGTCGCCTTGGAGGAAGCGGAGAGGACCCTGGTAGCACAAGCCCTCGAGAGAACCAACGGGAACCAAACCGAGGCCGCCAAGCTGCTAAAGATCACCCGCTTTGCCCTGAGGACACGGATGAAAAAGTTCGCGCTCTCTTAGCCGCAGTCCGACACTGCTGGGCCATTCTTCACCAGCCAGATGGGGAGCCTCAATCGTAGTCACCCGCGGCCCTTCCTCATCTTCCGGCATCGCATTGCAGGCAGCCCGGGAAGTGCACGGGCTCATCCAGTCAGCACGGCAATTGGCCCCCCGTGCACGATCGCACATGAACTGTGCGGCGATGCACAGTCAGAACAACCGTTGATAGGCCGGCTTGAGCACATCAGCTCGTAACTCTCTCTTCTGCCAAGAGATTTCAAATGCAGAAGAAGGTTATCCGCCGTGGCAGAGGAATTGCCATGGAATAGGGCGGCGCCTTCACCCAGGCACCGATGACATCGCCGCACGGTCTTGGCAATCGACTTGGCGGATGCTAGCCACGTCAGAACTCAGAACGTCAATAGGTCCCATGGAGTATGGATGGTGAGGAGTGCGATCTTGCAGGAGCGAGCCACCGCTGTTTCTGCAGAGTGTGCCGCAGAACCATGAGGCGTTCATTTTTCGCCTTGGTGGCAAACAGCCTGCCTCGGGTGTCTTTCAACTTCTGGCGAGACCGTGCAAGGGCCTGATTCTGGCGGACGAACTTCCGCCTCTCTTCCTCGAGTTCAACGGCAATCGCTTTTTCGTTGACTTGGGGCTCAAGCCCTTTCTCGAACGGAGCGCGGTAGCGGGCACCGGTGGTCTGAATCCGCTTTGGCTCCCGTGCTAGGTCGAGGCCCGTCTTGGCCTGCCGCATCGTGCGAAGATAGTTGAAACTTTCTCGCCTCATCCCGTTTGCCCTCCCCTCAGAAACTCGACAGAACCACAATCCCGCTGGCAGTCCATGTTCATGCGCAGCGGCCCCTCGGCCGCCAGAATCCGCGTCTCGCACCGGCAATAGGCATGCCATGTGCGCAAGCGCACGCGGCTTTGCTGGCTTTCTATTAGATTGGCCAAGGCCAAGTTTCCAGACCGATTCACTGACTCCCAAGTTCGAACCGATCCCGGGCCCCCACTCCACCGACAGCGACAGCCTAACTGGCTAGGTACAGCTGTCCCTTCTTCCGGATCGCTGCGTCCTTGCGCTTCAGCATGTGCTTTAAGACCTTTGATGTCGCAGCGCTCGGCATCTCCATCGCGTACGAAAGCTCAGCCAGGCTCATGCCCTCCGGGGTCTCCTTTAGCAGCTTGACGAGCGCATTCTCTCTTTCACTGCGCCGTCCAGGCCCCGAAGCGGCGCCAGATTCTTTAGGCCCCTCCTTCCGTTTCTTCTCCATGGATGTCGCCATTTGTTGCCACGCATGTTGGGCCTTCACGTGGTCATCGTGAAAGCCGCCCGTCAACTCATGGGCAGCCTTTTTCATCTGGCGTACCGTCTGACGGACGTCTTTCAAGAACGATTCGGTTTGTTCTCGCAGCGCCTCCATGCGTTTGTTCTGTTCGGTGCGAAACCGCTTGCGCAACTGGGCGGTTTCTTTGGCATTCCCCTCGACACACTGTGCCAAAGACTCCCTCTGTGCCTCAGCCGTGTGCATGCGCTGCGTGTTGCAGCCTCTCAGGTATTGCGCCGCTTGTTTGTGGTTCTGCACGGCAAAGCTCGATAGGGACTCCCGGAGCTCCTGGCTCATCTTCTGTTGGTCTTTGCGGAACGCCTTCATCATGAGCTGCGCTGCCTTGCACAAGTTTTCCGCCGCTGCCTCGATGGACTTTACGAACTTTGCAAGGTCTTCTCGCTGCTCGCCGCTCAGGGCCTTGTGCGTCGCGCGAAAGCGCCTCAACGTATCCCGAGTCTCCTTGGCTAGCGCCTCCGTAAGTTTCTCTAGCTGCTCGTGGAGCTCGCCGCTCATGTGCCTCCGCGCGGTGCGGAACCCTTTGATCGCCTGATCAACTTCCTTGGTCAGAGTGTCGACAAATCGCCCCAGCGTTTTTTGCAGAGTGTCCGTATTCTCCAGTCGTTCGGTATGGAGATCTCGCATCATCTTACGCGTATCGACGAGGTCTCCGTTGGTCTCCTCAAAGATCTCCTTGAGCTGGTTTGCGCGGAGATCATGAGCGTGCAAGAAGCTGTCCGTCATATTCTGCATCTGATCCGCAAGACCCATTGTCATCTCACCTCCGTTGGCCCGCCTCTGGCGGGGAGTACTGGAAGAGCCATAGTTCCTCGCAGGCTTATCGTCCCGATGGACGCCATCGGTAACGCTCGCAATGGAACCGTCGTAGCAATCAATCCGTAGCAGGCTGGCTCGCGTGCCCTGACAACAGCGGCGTCGGGGCACGCGGAGCCACAACCTGCGTAAAACAAGACTCACCCGCTTAAGCAGCTGCGCCGGCGGTGAGCCCGATGGCCTCGGCGTACTTCAGGTAGGTCTCGACGGATGCAACCACGATCCTAGCCTCGATGCCGAGGAATTCGATCCCGACCAAGGACGCTCTCACCCAGGCATCGATTACGAGCCCCTTGTCCAGGACGCGGTCCAGAACTTCCGCGAGGCTGGCACCTGCGATAGTCTTCTCGACTGGCATATTTTTCACCTCCTTTCCTCGCTTCTTCTTCAACTCCCACTACTTACTAGCGAACTCGTGGCCCCCCGATTCAAAACCATTGGTTCTCTGCAGGCTTCCCGCAATAGCCGGAGCAGCTTTTCCACACGGAAAGGCTTGTCCAGAAACGTCAGAGCTCCCAGCTCCCGTGCTTCTCTTCTCAGTTCCGGGGTGCCAAATGCGGACATGACGATTACGGGCATGTGTGGCCTAAGCGTTTTCATTCTCTTCAAAAGGGAAAGGTCTCCGGTCCTTCCCACATCCGGGAGCCGAACATCCATCAATGCAAACCCAATCTGCTGATCCCTTTGAAGATGTCCGACAGCTTGGCCGGAGGTGTGCGCACAAAGAACCGTGTAGTCGAGGTCTTCGAGTATCTTCGTGAGCGCCCAGCAGAAGCCCTCTTCGTCATCAACGATGAGCACGCGCAGCGCCTTATGGTTTCGCTGTCCTGTTTGAGGGGCTCGCACAGGGTGTGTCCCGGTCTGCTCCATACCAAAGCTGCACATCCGGGTGTTTCTCCTCTTGCGTGCCATCGATTAGCAATTTCTTCTGGGTGATTACAAAGCAACCTGCTCACCAAATTGAGCGGTTTGTGCCTCATGCGCAGAACTCTCCTGTAACTGGGAGAAGACCCAGCGGAATACAACGCCTCGGTTTTTCGGACCGGGCGATCCGTCAGAGCTTGAGAGGATCGGTGCCTGAAAAACTGTGGAACGGATTCCATAAGTTCTGGAAAGGAATCCATAGAATATGAGGGGAAAGGAGCGCCTGGCCTCGAAGGCCCCGTATCCTCAGAAACGATGAGCCGCTCTTGACCTGAAAATCACTTCTGAGGGAGATCCCCCAGACTGTCACGGTATGGTACAGACCATTCCCAAAACGCGCCGATTTCTGCTCACTCCGAAAACTATCCCAACACCATTCCAGCCCGTTTGGCCCACGACAACCATTCGGGGCAGGAGGTGTCGCCTAGAGACACTCGTGTTGACGGAGCTTCTTAAAGGGCAAGCGAAAGATGAGATAAGAAACGCTGATAGCCTTGGGAAGGTACTTGTCGATCCGGTGGGAAATGCCGGCAAAGAGGATTCCTATTTCACCGTCCTTCAAGGTTTCGTCGATTCGCTGAGCCATGAACCGGTCACGCTGGTGGAGGAGCCGCTTTCTTTGCCGGCTCAGCGACTTGGCTTTTCTCCGTCTTTCCGTCGGTTCAGGCTCGCTGGTGATCGCTTGGATGTAGTGATATTCCTCGAGCAGAAGCTGCACATCTTCCGTTCCTTCCAGGGAGGCGCCGCGCTCGACCAAGGAAAGCACCAGCCGGTGGTTTTGGCTTCCTTGTGCCGCTACATCATGTACGATGTCCATCTCTCTGCCACAAACAGGCAGCCCATCCTGATAGACCCTCACCTTCGATTGGTCGATGGGCAGGCTGCCCAACCGCTTTCTAATTCCTTCCCACATCTCGTCCACTGCTTTGATATGTTCGTTCCAAACGCAGACACCGAATTGATCCGTGAACTCCTTCTTGTGTGGCTCGGCCACGGTGCCCATGTCGGCCTCAGAATGGATAACCGGCACGTAAATAAGCTGTCTCATTCGAGTTATCTATACATCGCTCACGAGTTCCCCCACGAGTTCGTTCACTAGGTGTTTGAGCTCATCGAGATCAAACGGTTTGGAGATGTATTCATCGGCCCCCAATCGCATCGCCTCTCTCGCGTTCTTAATGTCCCCGTAGCCGGTCATCACGGCAACAACGAATCTCCGTTTAGTCTTTCTGATGCGCCGCAAGCATTCCAACCCATCCATTTGGGGCATCTTGATGTCTAAAAAAAGGATGTCCGGAGGATCATTTCGGATCTTGGCCAGACCCTGCCGGCCTCCGGTGGCCGTCGAGACCTCGTAGCCCATCTCCGTCAAGACGTTTGCGAGCAAACGGCAGAACTCTGGCTCGTCATCGACCACTAAAATCTTGGAAGTCATTGGCATGATCCTTGGCTTCGGACTCATTTTGATGCATCCGAAAGGCTGCAATCAGCGACTTGCTTCCGACAAGGAACTCTCTCGACCACATGGTGCCGATCTCCCGAGATGGGGCACAGTTGCTGTTGATCCGGCCATGCTGTACTAGGCATATCAATTAAAGCCTTGACGCGAAACGATGACGGACGGGCTCGTCGAACCTTGCATCCGGGTCAGTAACCTTTCCGTAGCCGCTTTGCTTTGCGTCCGCCATATGGCGGGGGATGCCTGCGCCTGCCGCCTTTTCAAGACCACCCGATTCCACCAATGAATCATGAGCCAGGCTCCTATGTTATCCGGTAGGTTTTGACCTTGTTATAGAGGGTTTTGTAGTCAACCCCTAGTCGGCGGGCGGCCTTCGCCTTGTTCCAGTGGCAGCTCTGGAGCGTCTTGACGATCAATTCTCGCTCCGCCTCTTTGGCTGCTTGCTTGGAGGTGGTCTTCAAGGTCTCGTTTCGAGAAGCCAGTTGCTCCGTTGGAAACTCGGCGTCCTGTTTAGAGGCCGTAGAGGCTTCTTGCGGCGCTTGCGGTTTGCCGTGCGCATTGATGATATGGGCTGGCAGATGCTGGGGAAGGATCCACTGATCTGCGAGGATCACAGCACACTTGATGGCGTTCTCAAGCTCGCGCACATTGCCGGGCCAGGCATGGCGATGCATGAGCGCCATCGCCTCGTCCGAGATCCCCTGCACCGATCGGCTCATCTCTCGATTGAACCGATCTAGAAAAAACCTGCTCAGGATTTCCAGGTCGCCTTCCCGCTCCCTGAGAAGAGGCAACCAGATCACGAAGACGTTCAACCGATGATAGAGGTCGTCTCGAAAGGCCCCCCGTCTCATCAAATCCTCGAGGTCCATGTTCGCGGCAGCGATCAGCCGCACATCGACTGAAGTGCCTTCCTTGCCCCCGAGTCGTTCCACCTCCCCTTCCTGGAGCACTCGAAGCAGCTTCATCTGGACGTGAGGCGTCAAGTTGCCGACCTCGTCCAAAAAGAGCGTGCCACCTTCGGCGCGCTCGAACCGGCCTGGTTTGCGGTCCAGCGCCCCAGTAAAAGCCCCTTTCTCATAGCCGAAGATCTCGCTCTCGACCAAGGTCTCGGGCAACGCAGAGCAGTCGAGCGGGACGAATGGGTGCTCTCGCCTGTGGCTCTCCGCATGGATCGCCCGGGCGACCAGTTCTTTGCCAGTTCCGCTTTCCCCGCGCAGCAGCACCGTCACGTCGTGCGTCGCCACTTTCCGCACTAACTCAAAAACCTGCTGCATTTGCGGGCTTGCCCCGATGAACCGGTCCCAGGTGAAGCGTTTGGAGACCTCTTGCTTTAGACCATTGACCTGGCGGCCCAGGCTCACCGTCTGGAAGGCATGTTGGACGATGATCTTGAGCCGGTCGTTGGGCAGCGGTTTGATGAGATAGTCGTAGGCACCAAGTTTCATTGCCTCAACCGCGGTCCTTACCTCCTCATGACCCGTGAGCATGATCACCAATCGCTTTGACCTCGCCCCTTGAATCTCCCGTAGGACCGCAATCCCATCCTGTCCAGGCAGTTTGACATCCAGAAAGACAAGGTCCGGCTGCTCTTTCTCGATTTTGGCGAGGGCTTCTTTGCCTGTTCTTGCGGTGAGGACCCGGTATCCATCTTCGCCCAAGACGCGTCCGAAGAGCTGCCCAATCTCGGGCTCGTCATCAACCACCAGAATTTTGCCGGTCACGATTCTCATGGGCAATTTTTCCCAGTCGACTATTTTTCTTGGGGCGGCGTGATCGGAATCTTGATCGTAAAGGTCGTCCCGCGTTTCGGCCCCCGCGTCTTGCTGCTACAGGAGAGGCTGCCGTGATGGTGATCGACGATCCGGTGAGAGATAGCCAGTCCAAGCCCTATGCCATAGCGCTTCGTTGTGAAAAAGGGCTTAGAGAGTTGCGCCTGCACCTTTGGCGAAATCCCGCACCCCGTATCACTGATCTGGATCACGGCTCTATTCTTCTGTTGGTCGAACTGGGTCTCGACCCTTAGCACCCCACCCTTGAGCATGGCCTGCAGGGCGTTCATCACAAGATTCAAAAACACCTCGTCCATAAGATTGTGGTCGCACACCACTTTGGATGGTCCTCGATCAAAGCGTTTGATGACTCTCACCTGTTGGGCCCGGCACTTGCGGTTGGCCAGACAGAGCACCTGATTGAGATCTTGGTGCAGATCCTTTGCTTCCAGTTTGAGCTCTCTGGGACGGCCATAGTTGATCAACTGCGTCGTAATCTCATCGAGCTGGTTTACCTTCTTTACGATCGCACTTGTACACTGCCGGAACGCATGGCCGGGTGAAAGCTTGGAGTGGAGATACTGGATGGACATTCCTATGACAGCGAGGGGATTGCGGATCTCGTGGGCCACGCTGGCAGCCAGTTCTCCCGAGACAGACAACCGTTCTTTACGGACCTGTTCGTCCTGCGCTCTCCTCAATTGTTGGTAGGCTTCGTCGAGCTCAGCCAGGAGCGACTCGCTCTCTGACTGGGTGCGGTTCAATTCCACCGCGAACTGCTCCTCCCTGGTCAAATCTTCTACGCTCACCACGACAAGTTGTGTGCTCCCCTCAGCCGGTTTTAGGAGCGAAAAGCCCAGGGAGACCGGAATTATGGTCCCTTGGGAAGTCAGGCAGCCCGCCCGAATGTCTTTGACCTTGTGTCCCATGGCGACCTTAGCCATGACCTCATCAATGGCCGGGCGGAACTCGCGGGCGAAGAGCTCAGCTACGTATTTAGCGACCATTTCGCCAGGTTTCGCCCCCGTCAGATCCATGAGCGCATTGTTGACGGTGAGAATATCGCCCTCCAGATCGCACAGGGCTGCGCCTTCGCGCAGGGCCTTGAGAAGTGAGCAGTTCGCGCAGATCCCTAAAGTATCCCGTTCCGTAGTTCTTGGCGAAGTAGCTTGTTCCGTAACCTCTGGCACTCAAGAGCTCCTAAAGGTGGCCGACTCCAAACTCTCTTGGAAAATCCGCTGACCTCCACGCCTTACCCCGGCTTATTCAGAATCTGTTCGCTCATCCCAGCCTTTATGCACGGAGACTACGTGTCGCAAGGGTTTGAGCCCTTAAGAGAACGTGCAAAGGCGGAGGCGATGAGCGAACATCGGTGCTCGGTTCAACGCAGGACCTTCCGCGAACAAGATTCTGCTTCGTTCAAATGCGTTTCGTGGCTATGGGGATGAGGGGAAGGGAGGAACTGCTCCGCGCAAGGAGAGGTTGCTGGGGGCAGGCCGAGGGTGCCATCCAACACTCTCAAACATCACTCTAGCCAATTCAATTATGTGTCCACCGATTGCCGTCGTGCTGTGACGAGAAGAAAGTGGAGTCCGCCCGCCTCCACCCCTAAAGTTCCGGCTCAATCATGGCCCAGGGAATACTTGCCGTCAAGATGATTTCGTTGATGTCTGGCTGAAGGGACACTGTTGCCGCCTAACGGCGGCAGTGAAGGCCGCGAAACACGAATTCGATCGGGCATAGTTCTTCCTGCATCGCTCGCAACTGTCTTACGTTGACCCACGGGCGCAGGTTTCCCTCCCAAGGACTCCGTCCACGTTGAAACAGTTGAACTTGAAGCGTTGCTGGAAGTAGGCTGCTCACCCCATGTTCACCGCGTTCTTCTCGCTCCTGTTTGCTCTGCGAGCTTGTTTTCAAACTCGTGCCGCTCTTCAAGCTGAGATCCTAGCTCTACGTCATTAGCTCTCGGTTTTGCAAGGACAGCAATGGACTATTCGTCGAGCCATGGATATGCGACTCGAACTCCTTGCAGGTATGACTAGAAGAAAGGCCTTCGCGTCAGCTCGAAGCTCTGGGGTGCGGGAAGCTTTTGCTCTCAGCAGAAAATGCAACCCTATCGCACGCCCTTTCGCTCCAACCAGGAGTTCCGATGGACTCACCGGGAGGACGGCTGCGAATGCGGCGTTCGCCGCTCATGCAGACGGCACACTCCGCAGCCCCTGCCACATCTCCAGTACGATGGCTCGGAGGCGTTCGGTGGCGGCGGCGTAGCGCGATTCACCGGACAGGCCCTCCGCCTGGGTCGGTAAAACGTCTGCGGCGGCGAGCGGCGCGCCGAAGCGCATCATCACGCGGCCCGGGCCGCCGGGCAGAATCGTTCGCCAGCGCGGCACGCCGCCCCGCGGCCAGATTTCGTAGGTTCCCTCGAGCGCCACCGGCAAGATGGGCACGCCCAAGTGAAGCGAAAGGATGGCGGCTCCCTTCTTGAATCTCTTCAGTTCGCCGTCGATGGAGCGTTCGCCTTCGGGGAACAGCACGAGCACCTTGTCATGGCGCAATCCAAACGCCCCGGCCTGCATCGCGCGAAGCAGGTTGGTATCCGGATCCACGGGCACCAGATGGATCTGTTGCGCAAACCACCTCCCCAGACGCGACTCGAAGTATTCGCTGGCGCCCACGTAGAAGAGGTCGCGGAAGAGCCGGTAGGGCAGCGCGCTGACCAGGAAAAACGGATCGATGTAGCTCTGGTGATTGGGACAAAGCAGGCACGGCCCCTGCTGCGGCAGATTCTCGCAGCCGGTTACGCGGAACCTGAATACGAGCCAGGCAAAGGCGTAGAGAAGTTTCATCACTCCAAACGCGGCCAGCGTGAACACCGGCCGCGGCTTCAGGAGGGGCGCCAGCTCCGCGGCATCTGCAGCGTCTTCCGCCTCCGGACAGAGAAGCGTGGCCCAGGCGTCTCCGCCGGCGCCGCCGCCTTCTGGAGCTCCGCGGCCATGCGCTAAGCAGGCCTCCACCAACTCGCGCACGCTGTAGAGGCTGTGAGCCACCTCCTCCGGCACGTCGGCACCGAGAAGCTGCTCGAGTTGCGTGAGCAATTCGACGCGTTCCATCGAATCCAGGCCCAAATCCAGTTCGATATTGGCGTCCGGGCGCACCTCAGCGGCGTTCTTGGACGCAGCGCGAATCACCCCCAGCGCGCGGGCCACCCCGGGCCGGCCGGCCCACTCGTGATCGGCTTCCGAAAGCCCGGCCGGCGGCCGCGCCGCTTCACCTCCGGCCGCTGCCCGCTCGCCCGCGCGTTGCGCGATCAGAAAACGCTTCAGCTTGCGTGTGCTGGTGCGCGGCAACTCCTCGGTCCAAACGTCGTAGCTCAGGATGCGCTTGTGGCGAGGCAGGCGAATGGAGAGTCCTTCGATTTCGAAGCGCAGGATTTCGCGGGCGTTCAGCACCTTGCGCTCGCGCAGTGCGTCGAAGTTCGGCACCACGACGGCATGCAGGCGCTCCGCGGCGGGCTCGCCAGGCCGCGCCAGGCCCAGAACGCAGAGCTCCTTGACGAAGGGCGATTGCAGGTAGTGCGCCTCGATTTCTTCCGGGTAGATGTTCTTTCCCGAACTCAGCACGATCACTTCCTTGCGGCGCCCGGTGATGTAGAGCTCCCCGCCGGGACTGAGGTACCCGAGGTCCCCGGTGTGCAGCCAGCCTTCTGCCAGCGCTTCGGCGTTCACCTCGGGACGCTGGAAATAACCCTCCATGACGATGGGTCCACGCACCAGGATTTCACCGTCCCGGGCTCCCTCCTCGGCCGAAGATTCCAGCGGCGCGATCTGCACTTCAACACCGGGGAGCGGCCGGCCCACCGAATCGGTGAATTTCCCGTCGAGCGGAGTGAGCGTGGCCGCGCCGGTGCACTCCGTGAGGCCGTAGGCCTGAAGGATGGGGAAGCCCAGGCAATAAAGATCGCGGTTCACCGCCGGGTCGAACCGCGAGCCGCCCGTAAGCAGCACGCGCATGTCGCGCCCCAGGACGTCGTGCACGCGGCGGAAGATCACCGGGCCGAGGTTGGGCCCGCGCGCGTCGCGCAGCCAGCCGTTGGTGCGCAGCAGCGCTCCGAAGACCGTCCGCCGGAGGCGCCCCGCAGCAGCCACCTCCTGGGTCACGCGCTGGTGGATCAGGTAGAAAAACTGCGGCACGCAGCAGAGGATCGTCGCGCGCCGCTCGCGGAGCGCGCGGAGCAATTCGGTGGTGTTGATCGTCTCCAGGAAGATGACGCGCGCGCCGATGGCCAGCGGCAGAAGCAGGTTGGCGACCTGCGCCAGCGAGTGAAACAGCGGGAGCACGCCCAGGATGGCGTCGCGCTCGGTCACCGGGATCACCCCGAAGGCTCCGTTCATCTCCGCGCGCAAGTTGCCGTGCGTCAGCACCACTCCCTTCGGATCGCTGGTGGTGCCGGAAGTGTAGAGCAACAGGGTGGGGTCCGCCTCGGCGGCCGGAAAAGGCGGGTGCGCGTCTTCCACCCAGGAAAAAAGATCCTCCGAAGACGTCGCGCCCGGCGCCGAGCCGTGCAGCAGTGCGATCTCCGGAGGATGCGCGGCCAAAGCCGCGGCCTCCTCGACGCCCGCCAGATATTTCGGCGTCGTGAAAAAGATACGGGGCGAACAGTCATGGATCAGCGAAGCGATCTGCGAAGGCTTATAGGAGGTGTCGAGCGGCACGACCACGCCACCCTCGCGCATCACGCCGAAATATGCGGCGCACCAGTGCGCGTCGTTATCGGCCAGGATGGCCACCCGCTCGCCCGGAGCCACCCCGCGCGCGCGCAGGAAGCCGGCCACGCGTCCAGCCATGGAACGCAGTTCGCCGTAGGAGTGGCACTGGATCGAATCGCGCCGCTGGATCTCGACGGCCGTGCGCATGGCAAAACGCTCCGCAGCGCCGGCAAACAATTCGTAAAAGTTGGCGTTAGTCAGAGGCATCCCCTCGGCCAGATAAACCGCTTTGCCTGTGGTGTCAAGCGAAACTGCGGAGCGCGGCGCGGAGCCTCCGGTGCGGCTAGCAGGCATTCGGCCAGGATTATACAACGGGCGCGCAGAGGCCGCGCCGGGTGAAGAGTGCGCTCCGCAGCCGGTGAGTGTTGGTCCCCGGGGGCACGCGCCAGAATGTCATGTCGATGATTCTTCCCGCTCGGTCCTGCGCAATTCGGCGTGGTTCGGTACAGAATTCGGTGTCTACTGGACCTTAATCGGACCCAAGTTCCTCTGCGCGCTCGAACGGGAATCCTGTTGCCACGATTCTCGCCGTGCGGTCATGCCTTGCGCTGTTCCCTTTCGGGCGCTCGCAGCTAGGCGGGAGGATTGGGCCCCGCCAAGAATCCGCCATCGAGAACCAGGGATTGGCCGGTCATAAAGGATGCCCGGTCCGAGCACATCTACACAACGCCATCCGCGACTTCCATTGCCGTTCCAAAACGCCGATGGGATGGGAATCTGGGGCGACAGTTGAAGTCGCTCGTCGCACCGGCCGAGGTAAGAGTAGGCGTGCCATGCGCGGAGCAACAGGGCTTCTTCTCCCGAAGCTGAGCTCCACAGCGCGGAGGAGGACGTTTCGCTCGTCCTTCGCGCAGGCATTACCGCTCTGATACCGCGAAGGTACCTTCTCCGCCGAATGTGCTTGACGGCCACCTGTCCAGGGCGTAGTTTGAATATAAGTAGTGGCAAGGACGGGCGGCTTTTCTCTCCGCGCCTCGAAGCTCCCCGCCTTCCTGCACTTCCCCTTCCTCGATTGCCTCTCGCTGTGTTTTGCTGACGGAGGTTCTCATGCCCCTGACTCGGCGGGTGCTTCTTGTCTCTCCGAACTCCGAACTGCGCGAACAGTTGGCCCGGTCCCTCAAGAAGGCCCGGCTCCACATGCTGTGTTCGGCGACCATCGGCGGCGCGGTGCAGAAGCTGGCTCGCGGGCCCGTAGGCCTGCTCCTCTCGAAGCGGAACTCCCCGATGGAGATTTCCGGGAGCTCCTCTGTCAAGTGAATCGCGCTGGCGCCGAGGTACCTGTGGTCGTGCTCTCTCCGGCCGATGATTGCGAGCGTTACCTCGCCGTCATGCGCGATGGCGCTTTCGACTACCTGACCTACCCCTCGCCGCCGCAACGAGATGGAGCGCGTTGTCCACAATGCCTTAACCGAAGCATCGCGCCGGCACATTCTCGCGCTGGCTCACGCGGACGCCGGTGCCGCGATTTTCAGGCTGAGAGCGAGGTCGGCTCGATGGGGGAGGCTGGTGTGACGGTCCTGTTCGTCAACGCGCAGTTGCGGTGCGCCTCTTCCCTCATGGCACACCTCGAGCAACGCGGATGCATCTGCCGGCTAGCGGCGTCTCATGAGGAAGCCGTCCGCGTCATTCGCGAGGACCGCTTTGATCTTGTCCTCAGCCAGATGACTTTGGGCGGCTCGCTCTCTCACCCGCTGATGAGTTTGCTGGAAGGCTCGCCCACCACTCTGTTTTTCCAGCTTCACGTTGAGGACGGCTCCTGGTGGTTGCCCGCCATTCGCAACGGTCAGAGGTGTGTTGGGACGCCGGCGCTGCACGGCAGGGAATTCATGGACGTGCTGGATGATGTGCTGCGCGAAGCGCTCGGCCGGCGCATTCCGCGCAGCTACCGCCGGCCGGTGGACTCCCGCAGGACGGGGACTGGCGGATAGGAAGAATTTATGGAATTTCGCGCGCAGCCTCACGTAGGAGGATCTCTTCCGGATGTCGAACAACGGTAACTCGCGCTCCGCTGCCGGGTTTGAAGCGTTCGCGGCGTTCAGCGCCGTGTTTTCCATCGTTGTCGGCTTGCTGACGCTCGCGGGCCCGGTGTTCGGCCTCCCCATCCTGACCACGGCCTGGCCGGGCCTCGTGGCGACAAAGGCCAATACATCGCTCTGCTTCGTATTGCTCGGTCTATCGCTTTGGCTGCAGCGCAACGCGGCCCTGCCATCAGCGAGCCGTGCGAAGAATCTCGTAGCCCGATTGCTGGCGGGAACGGTTGCGGTAATCGGCTTGTTGAGCCTGGCGGAATTCGTATTCCATTGGAGATTGGGCATCGATCAACTCTTCTTCATGCCCACAGCGGAGGAGGCCATTGGCAGCATACGCCCAGGACTCATGTCCCCGGTGAGCGCTGCGGACTTCATTCTGCTGGGACTCGCGCTCATCCTCCTGGACTGGACCGCACGCCGCAAGGTCTGGCCCGCTCAGTTTCTCTGCTTCGGGGCCGCAATCCTCTCCGCGTTTACTCTGCTCGATTTCATCGTGATGCCTCACGCCTTTTATACGCACATCTCCCTGCCATCTGTCGTCACGCTGTGTATCTTGTCCTTGGCTCCGTTGTGTGCTCGGCCGGAGCGCATTCGAGCGGCCGTATTCGCGGGGATGAGTTCGCCAGGCCCCCTGCCTCGAAGGATCTTCACCGCACTCATCGCTCCTTCTGATCCCGTCTGCCAATCGCAAGAAGGCCAAAGACAACAGGGAAAGCGGTCTCCGCACACATTGCTCTTGCGTTACGCATTGGCCGTGCTGGCTGTTGCCGTGGCCACCGTCTTGCGTTACTTCCTGGGAACGTCCATGGGCTTCACTCTGCCTTACATGACCTTTTTCCTGGCCGTCACGCTCGCCGCCGTTGTCGGCGGCACGGGGCCCGGCATCGTCGCCACGCTGCTCTCCGCGGCCTGCGCAGACTATCTCTTTCTGGCTCCCATGGGCCGATTTGGGATCGAGCGACCCTCCGATGCCCTCGGGCTGGCGTTGTTCTCTGGGACCGCGGTGCTCATGAGTTTGTTGGCAGGAGCAGTGGACCGCACGCGAAAGCGGTCAGAGGAGATCTTGCGTCAAGCAAGTGCCTATAACCGCAGTTTAATTGACGCCAGCCTCGACCCGCTTGTCACCATCGCCCCGGACGGCAAGATCACCGACGTCAATCGCGCCACCGAGAACATCACCGGCCTCTCCCGCCAGGAACTCATCGGAACGGAATTCTTATTGTATTTCACCGAGCCGGAGCGCGCGCGCGCGGGCTACCAGCAGGCCTTTCGGGAAGGCAGCGTCCAGGACTACACGCTGGAGATCCGCCACCGCGACGCCCACACCACACCGGTGCTGTACAACGCTTCGGCCTATCGGGATGAAGCCGGAGAGGTCGTCGGAGTCTTCGCCGCCGCCCGCGACATCACCGAGCGCCAGCGGGCCGAAGAAGTCCTGCGCCGCGGGGGGATCTATAACCGCAACCTTATCGAGGCCAGCCTCGATCCGCTCGTCACCATCGCTCCCGACGGCAAGATCGCCGACGTCAATCGCGCCACCGAAAGAGTCACCGGCTTCTCCCGCCAGGATCTCATCGGATCCGATTTCTCCCTGTATTTCACGGAGCCGGAAAGAGCGCGCGCGGGCTACCAGCAGGCCTTTCGGGAAGGCAGCGTCCAGGACTACTCGCTGGAGATCCGCCAACGCGGCGGCCGCACCACACCCGTGCTCTTCAACGCTTCCGTCTATCGGGATGAAGCCGGAGAGGTCGCCGGAGTCTTCGCCGCCGCCTGGGACATCACCGAACTCAAGCGCGCGCAAGCGGACACGGCGCACCAAGCCGCCGCGCTGGCGCGCTCGAACGAAGAACTGGCCCAATTTGCCTACGTCGCTTCCCACGACCTGCAAGAACCCCTTCGCAAGATTATCGTGTTCGGCGACCGCCTCCGGGCGCATTCGGGTCCAGCCCTCGACGAAGACGGGCGGGGCTCCCTGGAGCGCATGCAAAACGCCGCCCGCCGTATGGGCCAGCTCATTAACAGCCTATTGGAGCTCTCCGTGTGACCACCAAGGGAAAGAGGTCTGAACGCGTGGACTTGAACGAAACGGTCCGCGAAGTGCTCGCCGATCTGGAGGCCCGCATTCAGGAGAGCGGCGGACACATTGAAGTGGGGCCCTCGCCCACGCTGGTCGCGGATCCCTTGCAAATGCACCAGCTATTTCAAAACTTGATTGGCAACGCGCTGAAGTTCCGCAGGTCAAATGTCCCGCCGGTGTTGCGGGTGAACCGCCAACCCGGCAAGGACGGTGCTTGGGAGATCCACGTTGCCGACAACGGAATCGGATTCGAGGAGAAGTATCTGGACCGGGATCTTCCGCCCCTTCCAGCGATTGCACGGGCGGAGCGAGTATGAGGGCAGCGGAATGGGCTTGGCCATCTGCAGCAAGATCGTGGACCGTCATGGGGGAATCATCACCGCTAACAGTCAGCCCGGAAGCGGGAGCGACTTTGTCGTGACCCTCCCCGTGCACTCGGCAGGGAGAGAGGAGAACGAGCATGAATTCGAAGAAAAAGCCCGTCACCATTCTCATGGCGGAGGACGATGACGATGACTTCGCGATGACGCAGGAGGCCCTGCGAGAAGCTCATGTGCTGAACGGTCTCCGTCGGGCCCGGGACGGCCAGGAACTCATGGACTACCTCTGCCATCGCAATGCCTTTCAAGACGTGAAGTCGTCGCCCATGCCGGGGCTCATCCTGCTGGACCTCAACATGCCCAAGAAAGACGGCCGCGAATGCCTCCACGAGATCAAAACGCACCCAGACCTCAAGATGATTCCCGTCGTGGTATTGACGACCTCGCGGGCCGAAGAGGACATCCTGCGCTCCTATCAACTGGGCGTGAATTCGTTCGTCGAGAAGCCGGTCACCTTCGAAGGCCTCCTGGTGGTCATGAAGGAACTGGGACGCTACTGGCTCGAGATCGTGGAACTGCCCGCACGCGTTCCCGCCGCACGGTGAGGATGTATGAAGAAGGGCGAATTGAGCATCCTGATCGTCGATGATGACACCGAGGATCTCCTCCTCACCGAAAGCCTTCTGCTCGAGGGCTTCAAGGGGGTCGCCCTGGAGGTGGATTTGGCGAGTTCGTTCGACGAAGGATTGAGTCAGATCGAGAAGACCCCCTACGACGCCTTCATCTTCGACTACCGCCTCGGAGCCAAGAGTGGACTGGACCTCCTTCGGGATGTTCGGGCTCGCGGAATCGATACCCCGGTCGTGTTTCTGACCGGCCAGGGAGATGAGGAAGTGGCCGTCGCGGCGATGAGGCTCGGCGCGGCCGACTACCTTCTGAAATCCAAGGTATCGGAGAGCCTGTTCCGGAGTTCCCTCCGCTATGTCATCGAACTGCATGAGAAGGAGAAACTCCAAAAGCAAACGGAACAACAGTTAAGGGAGATGAACCAAGAGCTGCAACGCTGGGTGAAAGAACTGGAGAGCCACAGCCGGGCGAGTGTCATGATCAACGACCTGGACGCCCACCTGCAGGTCTGCGTTTCCAGCGAAGAGGCCTACGCCGTGATCGCTAGGCGCCTCCCCCAGTTTTTGCCGAAACGTTCCGGCGCATTGTGCGTGTTCGACGGCTCGCGGAATCTGGTGGAAGCGGTCGCCGTGTGGGGCGACGACACGTTGCAGAACCGCGTTTTTACACCTGCGGAGTGCTGGGGATTCCGGAGGGGGCGGCCGTATTCCGTCCGGGATTCCAACACGGAAATCGTCTGCCCGCACCTGCGCAGTTCCGGCTGGACCAGCCATCTGTGCCTGCCGATGACGGCCTTGAGCGGGACTTTGGGAGTGCTGGTCTTGCAAGGCCCTCCCCCAGGAGCAACCACCGCGGACCGGGAGCCCCCCGCGGAAACCGGGGCGGAGCAGCGGTTCGCCGAGACCCTCGCCGAGCACATTGGCTTGGCTCTTGCCAACCTGAAACTCAGCGAAGCATTGCGCACCCAATCGGTGCGCGACCCCTTGACCGGACTCTTCAACCGCCGCTACATGGAAGAGTCATTGCTGCGAGCGGTCTCCGGAGCTGCCCGCCACAACCTGCCGGTGGCCGTGTTGATGCTCGATCTCGATCGCTTCAAGGAGTTCAACGATGCTCGGGGCCATGCCGCTGGCGACGCTCTGCTTCGCGATGTGGGAGCATTTCTGCAGTCGCATACGCGCAAGGAGGACGTTGCCTGCCGCTATGGCGGGGACGAATTCGTGGTGATCCTTCCGGAGGTGAGTTTGCTTGCCGCTTCCCTGCGGGCAGACCAGATCCGCCAGGAGTTCCACAAGGTGATCGAAGCACACGGGAACGGTGGAGAAACGACGATCACCCTCTCGATCGGGATTGCGGGAGCCCCGGAACACGGCACCACCTCCAAAGCTCTTCTGGAGGCGGCCGACGCCGCTCTCTATAAAGCCAAGCGTGCGGGATGTGACCGCGTAGTGATCGAACCGACGCCCGCCCCTCCTAATGGAGGCCCTGTGCCCGCGCAGTTCGAAACGGCCCTGGCAGCAACGGTGATTCATGCAACCGAGGCACGCAAAGGTTGAGCACGCAACGATGAACGTCTTGCTGATCGAGGACGACCCCGATGATCAGCGCACCGTACGGGACTACCTCGCCGAGTTGCACAGCCGTTCCCTTTCCCTCGAAATCAGGGACTCCCTGTCCGCCGGGCTCGAGCGCCTCTCTGCCGGAGGCATCGGCGCTGTCTTGCTCGACCTCTTTCTGTCGGACAGCGATGGCCTGGAGACCTTCCGCCGAACTCAAGCGCACTGTCCGAAAGTGCCCATCGTTGTCCTGACGGGACTCGACGACGAGGACCTGGCCACCCTCGCGGTGCGCGGCGGCGCGCAGGACTACCTTCGCAAGGAAAACTTGAGCGCGGATCTCCTGACCCGCGCCCTGCTCAATGCCGCCGAACGTAAACAGACGGAAGAGAGACTCCGGCAAAATGAGGAGCGCCTCCAGCGGATGCTGGGCTTCACTGCGGAAGGAGTTTGCGAGGTCGACCGGGAGGGCAACTGTGTGTATTGCAATCCCGCCTGCGTGCGCCTGCTGGGCCGTGCCGCTCCCGAAGAGCTCCTGGGCAAGAACATTCACCTTCTCATGCATTACAAGCGGCCGGACGGCCGGCCTTATCCACGGGAAGAATGCCCCTCTCACCGAGCCCTGCTCACTGGCGAATCCGCGCACCTCCTGGATGAGACACTTTGGCGCTCCGACGGTTCCTGCTTCCCCGCCGAATACTGGGCCTATCCCCTTCAGACCGACGGCACCATCACTGGCGCCGTGATCGCGTTTCTCGACCTCACCGAGCGAAGGCATCTGGAAGCACAGTTGCGGCAGGCACAGCGCATGGAAGCGATCGGCTGCCTGGCCGGAGGAATCGCGCACGACTTCAACAATCTATTGGGGGTGATCCTCGGATTCAGCGAGATCCTGCAGGATTGCGGTCTGCCTGGAGGTGCAGCGTCGCGCGCACTAGAGCACATCAAGAAGGCAGCCGAGTCGGCCTCCGCGCTGACGCGGCAACTTCTGGCCTTTAGTCGTCACCAGATCCTGGAACCGGTGGTGTTGAGCCTGGGCGAGGTTGTGGCCAAAGAGGAGCCGTGGCTGCGCCGCCTCATTCGCGAAAATATCGAATTGGTGATTCAGACGGAGAAGGAACTCGGGTGCGTCCGAGCCGATCCCGGCCAGGTCGAACAGGTCATTATGAATCTAGCCGTGAATGCGCGCGATGCCATGCCCCGAGGCGGTAGGTTGACCATCGAGACCCGGAACCAAGATGTGGACCGCGCCGATTCCGGCGGCTCTCCCTCGCCGGGCCCTGAGCCGGGCCGCTACGTCACTCTGGTCGTGCGCGACACCGGCATCGGCATGGATGCCAAGACGCTGGAACGTATCTTCGAGCCTTTCTTCACCACCAAGACAGGGGGCACCGGCATGGGGCTCGCCAGCGTCGGGGAAATCGTGAAGCAGAGCGGCGGCCGGATCCTCGTGGATAGCGAACCAGGCCGCGGCACGACGTTCTCTGTGTTCCTTCCGCGAGTCCAGGAGCTGGCTGAAGAACACGCTTCTGGTGATGCGCCGGCCAGAGCGCTGGGCGGCAGCGAAACGATTCTCCTCGTGGAGGATGACGACGGCCTGCGAGCGGTGGTGCGCGAGTTCCTGGCCGGCGCGGGATACACCGTCCTCGCAGCGGCCTCTCCGGATCGCGCCGTGGAGTGCGCAGCGCGCCGCGGGAGAGAAATCGATCTGCTGCTCACCGACCTCATCATGCCTTCCGGCAGCGGGCGCGAGCTGGCCGAGCGCCTGAAGTCAGTTCAGAAGGAGACTTCCGTTCTGTACATGTCCGGCTACACGGACGATTCGATTCTGCACCAGGGCGTGCTCGCCTCCGAAGTGGTTCTCCTGCCCAAACCTTTCACGCGCGATCAATTGCTCGGCAAAGTCCGCGACGTCCTGGACGGGCGTTCGTGCCCGCAACCGGCATCGCCGTCCGACTGAGGGACAAGACGGCGCCCCTGCGCCGGTTGCAACGGCACACCTCGGAGAATCGTTCGGTGCGTAGAATGGCGCGTCCCGCGAAATCATCCGGGACGCAAGTGGCGCGCCCGGAGGGATTCGAACCCCCGACCCTCTGCTTAGAAGGCAGACGCTCTCTCCAACTGAGCTACGGGCGCACCGCACAGTGATTGTAGCAACGCGCGGCAGCACAGAAAAGTGCCATCCGCTTCCCTCCTACGCGATACCGGCACCCTTGAGGGCAGGGCGGAATGGTGTCCTAATGCGGGGTCACTTTCACTTCAAGTACGTTGCGAGCCAATCGAGAAACGTCTTGTACCAGAATTCGCTGTTCTGCGGCTTGAGGATCCAGTGACCCTCGTCCGGGAAGATCACCAGCTTTGAGGGCACGCCCTGGCGCTGCAGCGTGCTGAAGAATTCGAGGCTCTGAGTGTAGGGCACGCGGTAATCCATCTCGCCGGCGATCACCAGTGTAGGCGTCTTGAATTTGCCGAGTTCCCCCGCGTAGGCTACCGGGGCCCATTTGCGATAGCCTTCGGGGTTGGACCATGGCGTTCCCTGCATGTCGTGCTCTTCAAACCAAAGCTCTTCGGTGGCGTACATGGAAACTTTGTTGTAGACACCCGCGTGGCTGATGATGGCCTTGAAGCGGCCCGTGTGGGTGGCGATCCAGTCCGCCATGTAGCCGCCGTAGGAGCCGCCAGCGGCCGCCATCCGATTGCCGTCAATGAAGGAGTACTTCACCAGCGCAGCGTCCACGCCCTTCATGATGTCTTCGTAAGCTTTGCCGCCCCAATCGCCCGTGATTTCGTCGGTGAATTTCTGGCCGAACCCGGTCGAGCCGCGCCGGTTGATCATCAACGTGACGTAACCCGCTCCGGAGAAAACCTGCGGATTCCAACGATAGCCCCAGGAATCGCCGAACATCGTCTGCGGACCGCCGTGCAGCACAACGAGCAGCGGATATTTCTTCGCGGCATCGAAATTCGGCGGGCGGAGGAGGAAACCTTCGACTTGCGTGCCGTTGGCGCCGGCGAACCAGAAAGTTTCGGGCTTGGGCAAGTCGAGTGCAGCGAGTTTTTCGACATTGTGATGCGTGATCTGGCGGACGTCGCCGCCATCGGACGCTGCGGTGAAAACTTCAGCGGGCATGGTCATGCTCGAGCGGGTAAAGGCGAACGTGCGGCCGTCGTTGCTCAGCGAGAGATCGCCGTTGAAGGTGTCGGGAGTAATGATGCGCGGCTCGCTGCCGGCTCCGGCGGCGATGGCGTAAATCGGCGATTCGCCACGGTTCTCCGCATGGAAGTAGATTGTCTTGCTGTCCGGCGACCAGATGGCGTTTTCGACGCTGCGATCGAAATTGTCCGTCAAGCCCAGGTGCTGGCCGGTCGCGCGATCGTAGATCATCAAACGCCAGCGGTCGGCTTCGTAACCGGCGGTGAGCTGCGCGTGGTAGGCGATGGAGCGGCCGTCGGGAGAGTACGCGGGCTGGCCGTCGAAGCCCTGATTGGTGGTGATGCGTTTCGGTTCGCCTCCGGCGACAGGAACGGTGAAGAGATCGCCATTCGTGCTGGTCGCTTCCACTTTGTCGGTGACGGCGGTGAAACAGAGTTCCTTGCTGTCGGGCGAAAAGGCAATGTCGGCGGCGTCGCCACGCTGCTCGGGCGGGACGTCATAGTCGGCGCCGGCGGTGAGGTCGCGCGGCGTGGCGGTGTGCGGCGCAGCGCCAGGGCCAAGTTCGACCGACGCGACGAACAGGTGGCTGCGCTTGCCTTCGCTCCAGTGGTCCCAGTGGCGGTAGAGCAGATGATCGTAAACGCGCGCCTTCACTTTGTTGGCTTCACGGTCGGCGTCGCGCTTCTTGTTGCAGGCGTCGTCCTTGCAATCGGGATAGACCTCGGAAGTGAAGGCGATCATCTTGCCGTCCAGCGACCATTTGTGGTTGTCCGCGCCGGTGGAGATGCTGGTGAGCTTGGTGGCTTCGCCGCCGGAGAGTGCGATGACGTAAATCTGCGGGCTGGCGTCGCGGCTGGAGAGGAAGGCGATCCATTTGCCGTCGGGGGACCATTGCGGGCGCGTGTCGCGTCCGCTGCGCGTGAGCTGGCGCGCTTCGCCTCCCGCCGTGGGCACGATCCAGAGATTGTTGTTCGTGCGGTTCGCCGCCTTGTCCGGCACGGAGACGCGGTAGGCGACCCACTTGCCGTCCGGCGAAATCTGCGCCTCGCTGACGCGGCTCATGCCGATCAGGTCATCGAAGGTGATGGCGTGCTTCGGCGCGGTTTGAGCACGCACCGGCGTCGCGACTACCAAAAGCGCGAAAGTGACTGCCGAGACGGCAATCAAAAGAGTTGTCTTGCGAATCATGATTTTCTCCACACGAGGTGTCGGAGCCGGGCGGCTCGGCTGGCTTGCGGGGGTATCTTCACACGTTCGGAGGCGGTTTCCAAGCGCAGGAGGGAAGAGCGGCGCAGGTTAACCATAATTGGCACTCCCGTGCCCCTTTTTCGTAACTGCGGATTCCAAAGGGCTTTAAGTCCAATGAAATCGCAACTGCGGATTGTGAAGGCTTTAGGGGCGCGATTTTGCGTAACTGCGGATTCTGCGGGAATTAGGGGCGAAAAGCAGCAATTCTTCACGCAGGACACGTGCGACCACCTGCCAAAGAACCTAGAGTTGCAAGCTGGATCCTTCGGCGAGCTTGCAGTCCAAGCTAGCTCGATGGCGAAGTGCAAGTCAACGGCGAGAACCGTGGAAAACGCGATGGGGTGTGGAGATCCGCCAGTTCAGAGCGGTATCCATTGACAAGTTCGCAGAATGCGAATCTAATGTAAGTGAGGCAGAGATTGCACGTCATCAGTCGCAAGAAATTATTGGAGGCGGCGGAGCGGCACGCTGACTTAGGGAAGTCCTTGGACGCGTGGTATCGGATTGCGAAGAAAGCCGAATGGAAGAACCTGATGGACGTACGCCGCGTGTTCCCGACCGCCGACGCATTAGGCAGATTCACAATGTTCGACATCAGAGGCAATGCGTACCATCTGATTACGGAGATCAATTACCGGACGGACAGAATCTTCTTGCGGCATGTCCTGACTCATGCCGAGTACAGCAAGGAAGGATGGAAGGAATGAGTTCACTTACGGTCAGTCCCGAATACACAGCGCTTCTCTCGAAGGTGCCTCCCAAGGTCATTCGCACCGAGAAAGAGAACGAAGCATATATTGAAATCCTGGAAGATTTGGACCGGCGGAGCCGCACGGTGACGCGAGCCGAGAAAGAGCTGGCGGAACTGCTTACGTTGTTGATTGAGGATTTCGAGGGAAAGCGTTACCAGTTGCCTCACGCAAAGCCTCTCGAGGTGCTGCACTTCTTGATGGATCAGCACGGGCTGAGGCAGAAGGACCTTACGGATGTTTTTGGGACGCCCAGCATCGTCTCAGAGGTGCTCCATGGCAAACGGGATCTCAACAAAGAGCACATCAAGCGCTTGAGCGAGCGGTTTCACATTTCCCCAGAGCTGTTCTTTTGAGAGTTCGGAGTGCTCATCCCTCGTGGGCCCTCCGCTCTAAAGCGAGGAGCCAGCGATTCCACGTTCGGGCAATGTATCGGAGTCTGGTGAAGGCGATCCTCGTCTATTTCTCTCGCTCCCGATAAAAGAAGTATGAACCGATTTGGATCAGCGTCGGCTCAATGACCACGGCCAGCCATTTGCCTTGAGAATCGCTTGAGAAAAGCTCCGGCCGCGAGATGAAGATGAATAGGAACAAACTGCCGGCGATCACAAATACTGTTCCCATTCTGCGGAGCTGGAACCGGATTTATTCTTGAGCAGGAAGCTGCCCACACTTCGGGCACGCCTTGGCTTGGTCAGATAGAAGGTTCTTGCAGCCGGAGCACTCGATCGTCGCCATAAGATGCGAGTTCCTTCAGCAGCGTCCCGCGAAGAATAATCACAGTTCTCGCCCGTTTACAACGACATTGTTGTGGATTCCTCGGGAACAGCTTACCTGTGACAACGCATTGCGGACGGCCAAGGGGCAGAATAGACTCCGCGGGGAGCAGGCGGAATAAGGCGAAGGAGGAGTGATGCGAAGCATCATGAACAAAAGGGAGCGGCGGACCCTCAGGCGGTTAGCTCTGCTCGTGATGGCGGTAGCACTTGTGGTTTGCGCGGTAGCGCAAGGCCAGGCGCAGAAGCGGGCAATGACGTTTACGGACGTGCTGGAGATGCGTGCGGTGGGCGCGGGGAACATTTCGCCGGACGGGAAGTGGGTGGTCTACACCGTTTCGATACCGCAGTGGAAGGTGGGGAAGAATTTTACGGAGATTTTTGTGGCGGCGAGCGATGGGTTGACGCCGCCGCGGCAGATGACGTTTACGCGCGAGAAGAACGAGACGCAGCCGCAGTGGGCGCGCGATTCGCGGACGATCGGGTTCCTCTCGGACCGCGACAGCACGGGAACGACGGCGGTGAACCAGCTTTACCTGATGCGCGTGGATGGCGGCGAGCCGCGCAAGGTGAGCGATGCGAAGGAAGGCGTGAACGCGTTTGCGTTCAGCAAAGACGGCAAGTGGGTGGCGTTTTCGGAGGGCCGCGCGGACGACCGGCAGTTGTGGCTGGCTTCGATGGAGGGAGAAGCGCCACCGGTGCAATTGACGAAGCATGCGACGGGGGTGACGACCTGGGAGTGGGGGCCGCAGAGCCGGCGGATCTTTTTCCTGTCGCCGGATCGCGTGGACAAGGACGACCAGCGGAGGCGCACGATGAAATTCGACGTGCGCATCATGGACCCGGAGCGCGTACCGGTGCACCTGTGGTCGATCAATCTCAGCGACAAGGCCGAGCAGCGGTGGACTTCCAGTGACGCATACAGCGTGCTGCAGTTCACGATTGCTGACGACGCCGCGCACATTGCGTTTCGGAGTGGGTCGAACGACCGCCACGCCAACACGCTCGATCAGGTGGACTCTGAGATCTACACATTGGACTTGAACACCGGGCAGAGCACGCGCCTGACGAACAACAAGGTGGCCGAAGGCGCGCCGCGGCTTTCGCCGGACGGCAAGTGGATTGCATTTGCGGCTCCGGATGAGTTCACCTTCGAGCGCAATGAAAAGATTTATCTCGCTCCGGCTGCCGGAGGTCCCTTGCGCAAGCTGCTCGGCGACTGGGACCACAGCGCAGGCAATCCCGCCTGGAGTGCGGACTCGCAGTCGATTTATTTCAACGAGGGAATCGGGGTGGATTCGCATGTTTTCAGCGTGTCGGTGGCCGACGGCAAGCTCACGCAATTGAGTGGCGAAAAGGGAGCGATCGCCGGGCCGGGCTTCAACCGCGAGACCGGGCTCTTCTTGCTTCTGTTCACCGATCCGGAGCATCCGAACGATTATTACGTCGTGAAACCGGAAAATCTCGGGAAGAAATTGACGTGGTCGCGCGTCTCCAACTCGAATCCACAGGTGGCTCAACTGCAGCTTGCCGCGTACGAGACGCTGCACTGGAAGAGCACGGATGGCAAGACGGTCGAAGGGATCCTGGCGTTTCCGGTGGGCTACGAGCGCGGAAAGAAGTATCCGCTCATCGTGCAGATTCACGGCGGGCCGGCCAGCGCATATCTGAACACGTTCTCGGGCGGCTTCGGCACGTATATCAACATCTATGCGGCGCACGGCTATGCTGTGTTTCAGCCCAACTATCGCGGCTCGGCGAACTACGGCGAGAAATTCCGCATGCAGATCGCGGGCGACTACTTCCGTCAGGGTTTTGACGACATCATGACCGGAGTGGATTTTCTGATTGCGCAGGGGATCGCCGACCCCGCGAAGCTGGGGATGATGGGTTGGAGCGCGGGCGGGCACTGGAGCGACTGGACGTTGACGCACACCGACCGGTTCAAGGCGATTTCGACGGGCGCGGGCGCGGTGAACTGGATTTCGATGTACGCGCAGACGGACGAGCAGGCTACGCGGGAGTTTTATTTCAAGGGCAAGCCGTGGGAAAACTGGGATCACTACGTCTCGCAATCGGTGCTGAAATACATCACCAATGCGAAGACGCCGACGCTGATTCACGTCGGCGACGCCGACCAGCGAGTTCCCAAACCGCAAAGCGACGAGCTGTTCATGGCGCTGAAGAAGCTCGGCGTGCCGGTGGAATACATCGTTTATCCGGGCATGCCGCATGGAATCAACGAGCCGCGGTACCAGATGGTGAAAATGGCCGCAGAGTTTGCGTGGTTCGAGAAGTGGATCGGCGGCAAGCCGGGCTGGCTGGACTGGAAAGAGCTGATGGCCACGGTGGAAGAACCGAAGACCGCTGCGGAGAAGCCTGCGGAGAAGGTGGGGGAGAACCAGCACTAAGGCAGGAAGTTGGAAGTAGGAAGTCAGAAGTCAGAACGAGAGAATTCGGACCCGATAAAGGATGTCGGGGCTAGGAATGACGCCTTTTTTCGGTCCGGGGGTGCAGAGAGGCGCGTTTAGTGGCCGGTGTTCCCGGGAACACCGGGCCTGGGAGCGACGCAGACGCTGGGCTGGTGGGGGGGAGGGTAGCTGGAATTTGCGTTCGAGGCTCTACGTGGCCGCAAATGCGTTTTCGGGATTACGCGAGTCTGGGAATCGGCGCACCGACCGCCCAGACGTAGCCATCAGGGTCGGCGACCATCACCTCGCGCCAACCGTACGGCTTGTCCGTAGCGGGCTGGAGAATGGCCAAGCCGCGGGCGCGTGCACGAGCTTCCACGGCGTCTGGATCGAGGCCCAGGATGCGGAACTCGGCGCCCGTGCCGCGCTCGGGCGAACGCATGAGACGTTCGTGCACGGGATGCTGGTCATAGGCGTGGTCGGCGTGGAGCATGAAGGAAAAACTTTCGAGCACGAGCGCGACGAAGTCCGGATCTTCGTACTTGACTTGCGCGCCGAGGACGTTGCGGTAGAACGGCACTGACCGCGCGAGATCCTTCACAATCAGGTTGACGGTGAAATAGGGCAGCGAGCGGCCGTACTCATCGGCCGGCATCCAGGGTTCGCCTGTGCGTTTGCGCGTCATAAAGGCTCCTCAGAAGATCTCAGCGGAAAGAGTGCAGCGGGTCGTGAGGCAGATCAAGGTCCAAAATGGCGGCGAGCTTGTCGGGCGGCAGGCCGTACAGGTAAGATAATCGTCGCGTCCGTCTGAAGGCCCCGAGCAAGAGGCCGGAGCCGAACTGCCCCGGAGGGAAAGGAACCGCTTTGGACGACGCCCTCACGATTCACCGGCTTCAGTTCGCGTTTACCGTCACTTTCCACTACATCTTCCCGCAATTGACGATGGGCCTGGCACTGCTGCTCGTCATCCTGAAGACGATGGCGCTGCGCACGGGCAACGAGCACTACAACCGCGCCGCGCGATTCTGGGCCAGGATTTTCGCCATCAACTTCGCGCTCGGAGTGGTCACCGGCATTCCCATGGAATTTCAATTCGGGACAAACTGGGCGCAATTCTCGCGCGCGGCCGGCGGCGTGATCGGCCAGACGCTGGCGATGGAAGGCGTTTTTTCGTTTTTCCTCGAATCGAGTTTCCTGGGGCTTTTCCTGTTCGGTGAGAAGCGGCTGGGTCCACGCGGCCACTGGCTGTCGGCTTTCATGGTGTTTCTGGGCTCGTGGGCCTCGGGCTACCTGATCGTGGCGACGGACGCGTGGATGCAGCATCCGGTGGGGTACGCGCTACGATCTGACGGCGAAATCGTGCTGGCCAGCTTCTGGGCGCTCCTGCTGAATCCCTGGGCGCTCCTGCAGTATGCGCACACGATGGTGGGGTCGGTGCTTACGGCGTGCTTCGTCGTGGCGGGCGTGGGAGCGTTTTATTTGTTGCTGGGGAAACATCAGGAATATGGCAAGACGTTCCTGCGCGTGGCGGTGACCACGGGCGTCATCGCGGTGCTCTTGCAGCTTTTCCCCACCAGCGACGCACAGGGAAAGATGATCGCGCTGCACCAGCCGCCGACGCTGGCCGCGATGGAAGGGCTCTTCGAGACGCGGCGCGGCGCGCCGATTGCCATCCTCGGCCAGCCCGATATGGAAAGGAAGCAGCTCGATAATCCGCTGATCCTGCCGCGGGCGTTGAGTTTCCTCACTTTCCGTGCGTGGAGCGCAGAGGTGCCCGGGCTGGATAGTTTTTCACCGCGGGACTGGCCGGACAACATCCCGCTGCTCTACTACAGCTACCACGTGATGGTGGGGCTGGGAACGATCTTTGTCGCCGTACTCGTCGTGGCAGCTTGGCGCTTGTGGAGGGGCAAGCTATACACCTCGCGGCTGCTGCTGTGGATTCTGATGCTGTGCATGCCGCTGCCCTACATCGCGAACACGGCGGGATGGATTACCGCGGAAGTTGGGCGGCAACCGTGGCTCATCTACGGATTGATGCGCACGCCGGCCGGAATTTCACCGCGGGTATCGGCAGGGAATGCGTGGTTCACGTTGATCGGCTTCATGGGGCTTTACCTGGTGCTGGGAATCCTCTTTCTCTACCTCATGTCTCGCGAGGTGGAGCGCGGGCCGGAACCGGCGGCCGCCGGCGCGGGGAGTTGAGGAGCCGACGATGATCACCCTGTGGTATTGCCTCATCGCCGTGATGATCGCCGTGTACGTCCTACTCGATGGTTTCGACCTCGGGGCCGGCGCGCTGCATTTGCTGCTCGCCAAGACGGATGCCGAGCGGCGGCAAATCATTGCCACCATAGGGCCGGTGTGGGACGGGAACGAAGTCTGGCTGCTGGCCGCCGGGGGCACGCTCTATTTTGCCTTTCCCGCGCTTTACGCCGCGGGCTTCAGCGGATTCTACCTCCCGCTGATGATCGTGCTGTGGCTGCTGATCCTGCGCGGGATCTCGATCGAGTTCCGAAATCACATCGTGAGTCCCGTGTGGACGCCGCTGTGGGACGTCGTCTTCTGCTTCTCGAGCCTGCTGCTCACCATCTTCTTCGGAGCGGCATTGGGCAACGTCGTGCGCGGAGTCCCGCTCGATTCCAGCGGGTATTTTTTCGAGCCGCTGTGGACGAATTTCCGTCTGGGGCCGAATACAGGAATCCTCGATTGGTACACGATCCTGGTCGGTGTGACGGCCTTCCTGGCACTGTCGCTGCACGGCGCTGCGTGGCTAGTTCACAAGACAACGGGCGCGGTCCACGATCGCGCCTGGCGATGGGCGAAACGGTTGTGGTGGGGCGTTGTGGGCTTTACAGCGTTGATTACGTTTTTCACTTTCCGCGTGCAGCCACAGGTGGAGTCCAATCTTTCCTCGCGTCCGTGGGGATACATCTTCCCAGCGCTCGCCGTCGCGGGACTCGTCGCCGTACGTGTGTATCTCGGCGCCGCAGGCGGCGCGGGAAACGACTCCAAGGTGTTCTTCGCGTCGTGCGCCTATCTGCTCGGCATGTTAACGAGCGTGGTCTTCGGCGTGTATCCGTACGTGCTGCCGGCGAGCACCAACGCTGCTTGGTCGCTTACCGTGGACAACGCCAGGACGGGCGATTACGGCTTGCGCATCGGGCTCATCTGGTGGGTGATTGGGATTACCCTCGCGGCGGGCTACTTCATCTACCTGTACCGCTACTTCGCCGGAAAAGTCGGCGCGCAGGGCGACTCACAGCGCTACTAAGTGGCGGAGCGGCGGGCCCAAAGCCAGGTGAGCAGCGCGAGAAGCATGGTGAGGAGCATGACGTACAGTTCGCTGCGGCTCATCTGCGTGAGCAGGAATGCGGAGGCCAGCACGCCGACGATCGAGAAGACCACCCCGCCGGGAAGCCGGAAGGCTTGGGCGTCTGGGTGCCTCCGTCGGAACACGAGCAGAGACGCGCACACCAGAGCGTAGCCGAAGAGCCGCGCCACCGCCGAAAGCGCGATGTTCCAGCGAAAGGATCCCGCCAGAGCCAGCACCCACAGTAAGACTGCATAGAGCAGAATCGAGACGTGCGGGGTGTGAAACCGGGGATGGATCGCGGCGAACCACGCGGGGAAATCGCGGCGCTCGGCCAGCGCGTAGGTAAGCCGCGGCGTGTTCAGCGTCATGGCGCTGAGGTAGCCGTAGAGAGAAAAGAGTGCGATCAGGGCAATCAGCTTTGCGCCAAACGGGCCGAGGAAGGCGCCTGCGGCGGCGGCAACGGGCCGATCGGTCGCGGCCGGGTCGGGAAGAATGTGTATGACGACGACTTGGAGGAGTGCGTAGAGCACGGTGACGGTAAGGAGTGCGGTCCCCAGCGCGAAGGGAGCGTCCCGGCGCGGGTTCTTGGCTTCGGCCATCGGGACCAGGCCTGACTCGAATCCGCCGTAGGCAAAAACGAGGAGGATTGTCGCGCGGAACCAGTCCTTGGCGATGGGATGAACCATCACCTGTGCCTGCGAAACTGCCCGGGTGACTTCCGGATGAAGAACCAAATAGACGAGTCCCCCGCCGACGAAAGCGAAGAGCAGCGACATCTTCGCAACGGTGAAGATATTGCTCATGCGCGCGCCGCCGATCACGCCGCGGTAGTTCACGAGACTCAGCAGACTGATCACGGCCGTCAGGATAACTGCGCGCGGAAGGGGATTGGTGGCCGGAGGCCAGAGTTCGCCGAGATAGGTGACAAACAGGTTCGTGCCGCCCGCAGTTGCGGTCAGACGCATCATCCAGGAAAGCCAACCGATTTGGATCCCGGCGAACGCGCCGAAGGCTTCGCGAGCATAGAGGTAGGGGCCGCCCGTTTCCTGGAATTGTGAAGCCACTTCCGCAAAGCACGCGACGATGACTCCCATCAGCAGCGCGCCGAGCAAATAGGCCAGCGGGCTGGCCCGGCCGAGCATTCCGGCGATGACCGAAGGCAGGCCGAAGATCGCGCTGCCGACGATGGAATTGACGAGCAGCGCAACGAGCGTCCAACGGCCGATCGCGCGCACGAGGGAGGTCATTGGTCAGGCACTCATCTTTCCCGCACGGAGAGCCGAGCGTCGCGTGCTCAACCGCCCTGTTTCACGGAAGCCTCCGTGAGAGAGCTACCCATGATCAGCGGGCTGGCCGGCCCGGCGAGTTGGAGGAACTCGCGCGGGCAGGGGGCGTCACGCCGAGCTGCCAGTACAAGAAGCTGAAATAATCCACGTTATTGTCGATCTGTTTGCTGACGGGCGTTGTGCCGCCGGCGTGACCTGCCTTGGTGTCGTAGAGCAATAGCACAGGTTTGTCCGCGCCGGTGGTCGCCTGCATGAGCGCGGCCATTTTCCGGGCGTGCAGCGGAGCTACGCGAGTGTCCGAATCGCCGCTGACGAACAACACAGCCGGATACTTTGTTCCCGGTTTGACGTTTTGGTAGGGCGAATAGGCGAGGAGAGGCTTGAACTGTCCCGCGTCTTCCGACGAGCCATACTCCGGCACCCAGAAGCGCGCGACGAGGAACTTCTGGTAGCGGAGCATATCCAGCAAGGGGAAGAGGCAAACGGCCGCACCGAACAGGTCTGGACGTTGCGTGACCGCCGCGCCAACCAGCAGGCCACCGTTGCTCCCGCCGAGGATGGCGAGGCGCGACGTCCGCGTGTACTTGTTCTCGATGAGCCATTCGGCGGCGCCGTAGAAATCGTCGAAGACGTTTTGTTTTTTCTCCAGCATGCCGGCCTTGTGCCATTCTTCGCCAAATTCGCCTCCGCCGCGCAGGTTGGCCACGACGTAGACTCCGCCGGCCGTGACCCACGCCGCGGCGGTCGCTGAGTACGCGGGTGTTTCGCTGACGTTGAAGCCCCCATAGCCGGTCAGGAGCGTCGGGTTCGAGCCGTCCCGCTTGATCCCTTTGGCGTATACGAGGAACATC
Source organism: uncultured Acidobacteriota bacterium (assembly GCA_963739275.1). Taxonomy (GTDB): domain Bacteria; phylum Acidobacteriota; class Terriglobia; order Acidiferrales; family UBA7541; genus JBGQGH01. The sequence goes on along the minus strand of CAVTZX010000045.1, from coordinate 30,003 downwards.
GGCACCTTCGTGTCGTCCTTCGATGTGAACCAGACCTGCTTCACTTCGAACTTGTCAGTTTCAATGGGCACGGAGAGTTTGGCCCAGACCTCCTGTTTCCCCGTGGCTACGTCATAGCGATAAATCGTCGTGGGGATGTGAAACGACGTGAAACTGTAGAAGGCTTCGTTCTTCCTCCAGTTGCCGCTGAACCCGCTAGCCGAACCGATGGCGGGCAATGGGACGTCGCGGATCATCCGGCCGTCCACGTCGTACATCTTCACCGTCGAGCTGGCGTTTTTCGTATAGGCCACGGCCACCAGTCCGCCCACTTCTGAAGCGCCTTCGATCACCGCGTCGCTTTCCGCCACGAGTTCGCGCCAGTGGTCTTGCAAAGGGTTCTTCAAATCGATTTTCAGGATGCGGCCCTTCGGCGCCTTCCAGTTCGTATGGACGATGAGCAGATCGCCGGCGAAGCCGGCAATAAATCGTGCGCGGATTCCGTTAATGATGGGCTTAGGGGCGGTGCGGGCCTTGAGTTCTCGCACGAAGACTTCGGTCTGGTCGGCCGACGCGCCGTGCACGATGTGCAGCAGAAGATGCCGCCCGTTGTCGGAGACATCGCTCCCGATGATGATCTCCGGTCCATAGCCCTTGCCGAAAACTTCCGAGTCGGATGCAACGTCGGCGCCCATCTTGTGCCAGTAGACGCGCGGGCCCTGTGCCGTGCCCACCGTGTAGTAGATGCCGGATTTGTCCGGCATCAGGGAGAAGCCGTAGTAGCGTGCTTTGGGCAACTGATCCGGCAAATCCTTCCGCGCTTCCACGTCCAAGAGCCGCGGAACAAATTCATCGGCGCCGCCCTGCCGGACCGAGTAGGCAAGTAATTTCCCGTCCTTGGAAAGGTCCACCAACCCTACGCTCACGGTGTGGTCGGCGCTCATCGTGTTTGGATCGATGAGGACTTCGTCAGTTCCGTGGAGCCCCTTCCGCAGATAGAGCACCGCCTGGTCCTGGCCGGCCAAGCGCTTGGAAAAAAAGTAGCGGCTGCCGCGTGCGACCGGCATGCCGACGGAATCAATTTTCAGGAGCGCCGCGAACTGCTCGCGGAGCTTCTGCCTGCCGGGAAGAGGATCGAGGCGGGCGCGCGTATAGGCATTCTGTGCGTCGATCCACGCGCGCGTCTCCGGGGACTCCTGGTCTTCCAGCCAACGATAGGGATCCGTGATCTCGACACCGTGCAAGATCTCTTTCACGTTGTCGATGCGCGTCGCCGGCGGCTTTGCGGTGGCGTCATCGATCGCAGCGCCAGAAGCCGCCGTCAGAAGAAACGCAGCCAAACTCGCCAGCGCCGCGCTGGCCATCATCACCTGGATTCTGCGGCGCGGCTTCTCGCCGATCGGATCCCTTGGAGACATCTCACACTCCTTGAAATTCACGGTTCGAGGGTTCTACGACCTCTCACTGCGCCTTTTCGCCGGTGCGCGAGCTAAAAATACGGGTCAGCAGGTCGCTTCGAGACGTATCGCGCTCCAAATGTGGGTACCGCTCGCCCTCGTGATACTCGAGTTTGAATGTCTCGAAGTAACCGGCGTTTTCGACGAGCAGTTCGATCGCGCGCGGATTTCCCTTCGCGCCGGCGATGGCTTCGCGGAGCAAATCAGGCGACCAGTGACCGCCGTTCACCGCTGTGAGCTTCATGTCCGGGCTGATCCCCGCGCGCGCCGCAGGGGAGCCGGGGATGACGTCGAGCACCAGGCCGTCGCTCTTGTCGCCCTCACGATGGCGCAGGACGACACCCAGGGAGAAGCGCACGTCCGTGATTTCGTCGGCGGCTTCGATGGAGCGCTGGTAGCGGTTCGGTTTGTCGGTGTACGCCAGCCGCCAGCCGCCGCTTTCGACTCCGCCAAGCGGCGCGTGCTCGCCGGTGGAATCAAGGCGTGAGCGGAAAAAGCTGCGCCAGTCGTACGGCACCACCTCGTTCATTGCCGCGACCACATCGTCGAAGGTGTACGGCTTCACCTGTGGCGTGCCGCTCGGGGCCCCGTGAAAGAGATGACAGAAGTCATCGAGCGAATGGCGGCCCTGGCTTTCGCGCCGAAGGATGGTGTCCGCTTCGAGCCAGATCAGCAGGCTTTCGTCGTAGAAGTCCGTGCTGCGGCGCCACGACGCCCACTGCCGGCCCGGCACGTTATAGAGGTCTTGCGCGAAAACAGCCGTGTCCTGCAGCGGAGCCCACGTGCGCCCCGGCCAGTGATCGAGATAGCCGGCGACCCACGCGAGGTGCTCATGGAGGGTTTCCGCATCCCACAATCCGCTGCGCGCCGTCAGCACTTCGCCGAGGTACTGCGTCAGGCCTTCATAAACCCAAAGCAGTTCGCCCTTCATCGGCTGATCGAAACCCGGGGTCGCCAGGCCCGCGGGGCGGCGGAACTTTCCGTTCCACGAATGCACGAATTCATGGGGCAGAAGCCCTGCGAAAGTGTTGTAAAGATCGGGATCGGAGAGAGCGCGTTCAGCGGTGCGGTCGTCGCTCGATTCGTGGTGTTCGAGGCCGAAGCCGGAGACGTGATCGCTCAAGGTCAGCAGAAAGTCGTAATGCCGGTAGTGATGCGCGCCGAAGAGGGTCTGTGCTTCCGCGACCAGGTTCTTGAAATGTTGCGTCTCCTCCGGAGTGAGTTCGAGAGCGCCGGGCGTGTCGCCGGCGAGGTCCAGTGTGTGCACCGCGCCATCCGGCGAGCCCAGTGGAACTTTGCTCAGAAACTCGGCCGCAAGAACCGGGGAATCTACCAGCGTCGTCAGCGAAACCGGTCCTAACTCGATTGCGCTGCTGGCCTCGCGCGTCACCGGCAGCGCCGTGGCGTACTTCCAGGACGAGGGAATCTGAAGCCTGGCCACGTAAGTGATGTCGTCGCTCCGCGCGCCTTTTGGATAGAGGAGCACGAGCGACCATTCGAGGACGGCGAGTTTCGCTGTCGCGGCGGGACTCGCCGAGAACTGGCCGCCTTCGCCGGGTGAAAGATAATCGAGCGAAGCAGTCAGCTCGTTCGCGCCATCGGGCACGTCCATGTGGAAAGCGTACATATTCACATCGTCGCGGCGCCAGGCGAGGGTCTTGCCGCCCGCAGTGAACTTAAGCCCAGCAGTTTGCGAAATCGGCCCGGTGGGGCCGTGCTCGCCGGGAATCCACTCGGGGTAAAGCAGGGTGAACGGACCGGGTTTCACAGGAAACGTCATCTTGCAGTGGAAAATGTGCCTTGGGGCCTCGCGCAGGTCTACTTCCACTCGCACGGGCTGCTGTGCCCGCGCGGGAAGAGAACAGAAGAAAGCAAACGCTGCGAGCACCCCGATCCGGAGACCTCGCGCACGGCTAACTGGGCAAAGAATTCGCATGAAGGCAGTCGCCTCAGTGAATAGATTTGAACATCGCGAAGAGCGCCGAGCTTATCATATTCGGATGCAGGGGATGGCCCGCCTGGATGCGCGCGAGGAGAGGCACGACCTCACTTGACGTCGCGTAGGATTTCCCGCGCGGCGTTATAACCCGGCGCGCCCATGACGCCGCCACCGGGATGTGCGCCCGAGCCGCAGAGATAGAGACCCCGGATCGGAGTGCGGTAGCGCGCCCAGCCCGGCACCGGCCGCATGAAGAAAAGTTGCGCCAGGCTCATTTCGCCGTGAAAGATGTTGCCGCCGGTGAGGCCATAGATCTCCTCCATGTCGCGGGGTGAAAGCACCTGGCGGTGCAGGACGAGGCTCTTAAATCCCGGCGCGTACTCTTCGATGAGATCCAGGACGCGGTCGGCGTAGCGCTCCTTCGCGGCCTTCCAATCCATGCCACGCAGATCGTACGGCGCGTACTGCAGGAAAATTCCCATCACGTGTTTACCCGGCGGCGCGAGCGAGTCATCGTAGGTCGTCGGAATGGTCATTTCAATGAGCGGGCGGTCGGAAGGCCGTCCGTACTTGGCATCGTCCCAGGCATGCTCGACGTAATCGATGCTGGGGCAGATGTGCATCGTTGTCTTGTGATGTGGGGCGAGTCCGTTTGATGGCAGCGCCCGGAAACTCGGCAGGCCGTCGAGCGCGAGGTTGATCTTCATCGAGCAGCCCTTCATCTGCATTTGCCGGATGGCTTCCGCGAACTCGGGGTCAAGGTCTGCCTCGCCGACGAGGCCAAGAAAGGTGCGCTTCGGGTCCGCATTCGAGATCACGGCGCGCGCGAGTATTTCCTCGCCGCCCGCAAGGACGACGCCGGTGGCCTGCCCGTTCTTCAGGAGAACGCGCTCGACCGGCGCCGAGGTGCGAATCGTTGCGCTTGCGGCGCGGGCAGCTCCGGCGATGGCTTCACTGACCGCGCCCATGCCGCCCCGCACGAAGCCCCACAGGCCGCGATGGCCGTCCACCTTGCCCATGACGTGATGCAGCAGCACATATGCCGTGCCCGGCGAGCGCGGCCCGCCGTTCGTGCCGATCACTCCGTCAGTCGCGAGCGTGACCTTGAGCTCTTCGGACTCAAACCACGCGTCGAGAAACTCCGCGACAGATTGCGTAAAGATTTTCACGTGCCCGACGCGCTCATCATGCCGGCATCCGCATTAAGCTCCCAGCCGAGCTTGCCCAGACCGGCGAGATCGCCCAGGCCCGCGGGCGCGAAATTCGGCGGCGTGACAAGCAGCATGCGCTCCGCAAATCGGGCGAGGCGCTCGACGAACGCATCGTAGGAGGGATAGCGCTCGGCATCGCGCGCGCGAGAACTTGGCGATCTCCTCGCAGGTCCGCTTCTGGTCCTGCCACATGGTGAGGTGCGCGCCATCGGGGAAGGGCGTGAAGAACGCCGGGTCCTTCGCATAGACGTGATAGCCGAAACGCGGCAAGCTCCAGCTCACGAATGATGCGCTCCTGCATCAGCGAGCAGAGGTAAGCCGCCGCGGAGACGTTGTAGCCGGGCCAGACTTCTTCGGTAACGCTTGCGCCGCCGAGCAGATGCCGCCTTTCGAGCACGAGCACCTTGCGGCCCGCGCGCGCGAGGTACGCGGCCGTCACCAAGCCGTTGTGCCCCCCGCCGATGATTACCGCATCCCAGGTCTGTGACATCAGTCTTCTTCTCTCTTCGCTTTTCTGCTCCGCTTCTTCCTACTCTGCGTCCACCGGGTTAAGGCCGCTCGAATCCATCACTCACCGCCCCGCGTCGTACACCATTTTTCCGCCGAGCATTGTCCTCAGCACGCGGATCGTCAGAATCTCCCGCGGCGCGGTCCTCCTGATGTCCTTCGAGATGATCGTCAGATCGGCCAACTTGCCCACTTCGATGGAGCCTTTGACGTTTTCTTCGAATCCCGCGTAAGCCGCTTCGATTGTATAGCCGCGCAGAGCCTCATCGAGAGTCATCCGCTGTTCGGGGTGCCAGCCGGCCGGTGGTTCGCCATTCGGGGCACAGCGCTGGACGGCCGCGTAAATGCCGTAGAACGGATTGAGGCTTTCGCCCGGAAAATCCGAACTGATGGGCACGTGCGCACCGGTCGCGAGCACCGAGCGCCACGCGTACGCGCCCTTGATGCGCTCGGGGCCGAGGCGCTGCTCCGCCCACGCCATGTCGGAAGTAGCGTGCGTAGGCTGCATGGACGCGATGACGCCGAGTTTCGCGAAGCGCGGGATGTCCTCGGGCGCGAGGACTTGCGCATGTTCGACGCGAAGCCGCGCGTCTCGCGCTGCGGGTACTTCTTCGAGAGCGCGCTGGTAGGCGTCGAGCGTCCAGCGGTTGGCGGCATCGCCGATGGCGTGAGTGCAGATCTGAAAACCGCGTTCGAGTGCGCGCCGGGTGAGACGATAAACGTCAGCTTCCGGCGTCGTGACTTGGCCTCGGGTCTGCGGCGCATCGCTGTAGGGTTCGAGCAGGGCCGCGCCGCGCGATCCCAGTGCGCCATCCGCAAACAACTTGAATGCGCGAATGGTCAGCCGGTGCTGGGGATCAATCTCCGGCCCGCGCGCCAGCCATTCCTCGACCAGGTTCTTATCGGCCCCGTCCAGCATCAGGGATACGCGCAGAGGCAGGCGATTCTCGCGGAGCAGCTCGCGAAACGCTTGAATCATGATCGGCGTCACGCGGGCCTCGTGCACCGAGGTGAGCCCATTGCGCACGCACTCCTGCGCGGCCAATTCGATTGCGCGTTTGGTCTGTTCGAGAGTCATCGGGGGAATGTGCTTCTCAACCAGCGCCTGCGCGGTGTTCAGCAGGACGCCCGTCGGCTCGCCGGTTTTTTCATCGCGGACGAGCTTTCCGTTCTCGGGGTCAGGCGTCTCCCGCGTGATGCCCGCCAGCTCGAGTGCGCGCTGGTTGGCCCATCCCGCGAAGCTGTGCAGACCCACTAGCCACACCGGATTGCGCGGAGCGGCTCTACTGAGAGAGTCCTTAGTCGGATAGTGTGCCGCCCACTTACCTTCGTCCCAGCCCCAGCCGAGGATCCACTCGCCGGGCGGCGTGGTTGCCGCCTTCTGACGCACGCGCTCGGCTGCTTCCTTTTCACCTGCGACGTCCTTCAGATTGAGGCGCATCAGGCTTTGGCCGAGGCTGATGAGGTGCGTGTGCGCGTCGATGATGCCGGGCACGACGGTTGCGCCATTCAAGTCGATCTTGCGTTTCACGTCCGCGAACAGCTTTCTTGCTTCGACGTCACTCCCCACCCAGACGATGCGATTGCCTGCGATGCCAACGGCCTCCGCTTCAGGCTGCCGGGGATTCATCGTGATGACGTGGGCGTTCAGGAGGCACAAGTCCGTGCGGGGTAATTGCGGTGCGACCGGCGGGATCGCAACGCCCAGCCCGACGGCAGCGACGACGACGATGATCAGAAGGGACTGCCTCACCGGGAGCTGAGCCTAACGCACACTCGCGCTGACAGCAATCGAATCTGCGCGCCGCCGCTGGACCCACCCACGTAGAACCATGCTGTCACCGGATGGCTCGTGCTAGACTTTTCTGCGCAAGCTTCAATGAGGAGCGCATCCATGGTCATGCAAAGTGGCATTTCGCGGAAGCCGGCTCGATTCGCCGGCCTGCTTCTGTTTGTTGCGACGCTCGCTTATGCGGCGACGGCTCCGGCACAGACGCAGCCGAAGCGGCCCGTTGACGTCCACTTCCAGGGCCAGACAACTCTGCCGCTGGACGTCCGCGCGCAGGTGGACGTGGCTGCGACGGCTGCGCTCGCCAAGATGGGTGTGCCCAGCGCCTCGATTGCCGTGGTCAAGGATGGGCAGATCGCTTACCTGCAGACCTATGGCGAGTCACGGATCGAGTCGCAGCTCGGGCCGCGGATGCCCGTGCGGCCCAGCATGCGCTACAGCATCGGGTCGATCAGCAAGCAGTTCACGGCCACGGCGATTCTGATGCTCGCCGAGCAAGGCAAGCTCTCGCTGGACGATAAAGTCTCGAAATTTCTGCCGGCCCTTACGCGCGCGAACGAGATCAGTATCCGCCAGATTCTTTCGCACACATCGGGTTATCAAGATTTCTGGCCGCAGGACTACGTGCCGCCGTTCATGACGCGCGAGGTCACAGCCGGCGACATCCTTGACCGCTGGGCGCGCAAGCCGCTGGATTTCGATCCGGGCACGAAGTGGCAGTACAGCAACACGGGCTTCGTCATCGCCGGCCTGATCATCGAGAAGGCGAGCGGGATGCCACTGCTGCAGTTTTTGCAGGAGAAGATTTTCGCGCCTTTGGAGATGAAAAGCGTCCTGAACGTGGACCGCGAGAGGCTCGGCGACACGGACGCGACCGGCTACACACGCTACGCGCTCGGCCCATTGCGAATCGCCCCCAAGGAAGGGAAAGGCTGGCTTTTTGCCGCGGGCGAACTGGCGATGACGCCCGAGGATCTGGCGGAGTGGGATATGGCGATGATTGAGCAGCGCCTGCTGGCGCCGGCCTCGTACAAGGAGATGCAGACGCCTGTGAAATTGACCGGCGGGCAGGCCACCGGCTACGGCCTTGGCATCGGTGTCGGAAACATTGCCGGGCACCGCGCGCTGACGCACGGCGGCGGCGTTTCCGGTTTCATTACCTACAACATCGTTCTTCCGGACGATAAAGCCGCGGTCGTCGTGTTCACCAACTCGGATGCGACCGACGCGGCTTCTCCGATCGCGCGAAAGATTGCCGCGCTGCTCTTTGAGCACACGGATGCGGCGGCCCGTGCCGAGCTGATGCGCGTGCGCGCGATCTTCGAGGCATTGCAGCAGGGGAAGATTGACCGCTCGCAGTTCACCGACAACGCCAACAGCCACTTCAGCGCGGAGGCGGTGCGCGACTTCGCTTCCAGCCTCGGCCCGCTGGGCGTGGCGCTCGAATTCAACCAGGTCGCACAACAAGATCGCGGCGGGATGACGTTTCGCGCGTACCGCGCAGCTTTTCTGCAGAAGAGCGTGGTGGTCACCGTGCGCGCGATGCCGGACGGCAAGATCGAGCAATACCAGGTTTCTGCGGCGGACTGAAATAAGCAGACGGGCGGCGAACATCTGGTGAGGCGCGCCCCAACCATTCGCTCCGCCCTGCCGGTTCCCGGCCATAGCGCTTGACACGGGCGGGCGTCCGGCATATGTTCACGCGCACAGTCGGGCCTAGACACAGATCCAGACTATAAGGAGGAAGAATGATTCGCCGAGCCATGTGGGCTAGCGCGCTCGTATTGTTTCTGGGTATGCCGTTCGCTGCCCAGGCACAGGAGAGCTATCTCGACTCTTTCATCGTCCAAGTGAAACCCGAGAAGCGGATGGAATTTGAAGCTATTGGAAAGAAGATCGCCTCCGCCAACCGGCAGCATAAGGGCGACAGCTGGATCACGCTCGATACGGTGTATGGCGAAGCAAACACCGTCACCTTCCTCAGCCCCCGCTCGAGCTATGCGGACATCGACGCCGGCAGCTCTGCTTTCATGGGCGCCATGGTCAAGGCCTTTGGCGAAGCCGGCATGGCAAAGGTGTTCCAGGATTTCAGCAATTGCGTGTCCAGCGAACACGCAACCATCCGCCGGCGCCGGCCGGAATTGAGCATCAACTGGCCGGCGGATCCAGCGGCGCAAGAGAAACTAGTCGGGAACACTCGCTGGATTCGCATCCTCAAAGTGTACGTGCGTCCAGGCCAGGCATCCAGGTACGAAGAACAGCTTCGCGTCATCAAGGCCGCCGTGGAGAGGCGCAATCTGAACACCGTCACGGCGGTTTCCCAATCTGCAGCGGGAGACCGCGGCACGGTCTTCTATCTCAGCCAGCTTCGGACTTCGATGGCCGGTTTTGACGGCGGCCCGACACTTCAGGAACTCCTGGGTGAAGACGCTTACAAGAACTACCAAAAGGTGATTTCCGAAGTTCTGACCACCACCGAGACCACCATCAATCGGGTCGTTCCGGAGCTCAGCAATCCTCCAGAAGGCACCGTCGCTGCCGCGCCGGATTTCTGGAGGCCGAAGCCGCCCGCGCCCAAGCCGGCGGCCAAGAAGCAGTAGGCTGCGCGCAACCTAAGCTACTGAGAACCCTCGCCGGTCGCACAAGCCGCCGGCGAGGGTTTCATTTTTCTTCGACGGCTCCCAGTCGATCCTGGATCATCGCATGACGCAATCCCTCTACGGCTTGTTCGCTCCACCGGGCCCAAGTACAATGTGATGTCGCACGCCCCACGCCCGCCCCAAGGAGGACGACCCCAATGGCCACTGCTGAAGTGATCCTCGGCCGACGTGAATTTGCGAACGAGCCGCTCACCGATTTCTCGAAGCCCGAAAACCGCAGCGCGATGGAAGCCGCGCTGAAAAAGGTCGCCGGCGAGCTCGGCCGCGAATACGCGCTGTTGATCGGCGGCGAGAAAGTCACCACGGAAGACAAGCTGCGCTCAATTAATCCATCGCGCCCGGAGCAAGCTGTCGGAATTTTCAGCAAAGCCAGCGCCGAGTTGGCCAAGCGCGCCGTCGAGGAAGCCGACCGCGCGTTTGCCTCCTGGAAGAAAGTGCCGGTGGACGAGCGCGCCGCCATTCTCTTCCGGACCGCGGACCTGATCCGGAAGCGCAAATTCGAGATGTCATCGTGGCTCTGCTACGAGACCGGCAAGACGTGGCCCGAGGCCGATGCGGACATCGCCGAACTGATCGACTTCTGCGAGTTCTACGGCCGCGAAGCGCTGCGCTATTTCGGCCCGCAGCCGGTGACGCCGATCAAGGGCGAGAAGAATCAGCTTGTGTACATCCCGCTCGGCGTGGGCGCAGTGATTCCTCCGTGGAACTTTGCCGCCGCAATCATGGGCGGCATGACGTCAGCCGCGCTCGTGACCGGCAACACCGTTGTACTGAAGCCTTCGAGCGATTCGCCCACCATCGCCTGGAAATTTGTTGAGCTGCTCCACGAAGCGGGTCTGCCGGTGAGCGCGCTGCAATTCTGCCCGGCTCGGGCGGGGCGATGGGCGACACGGTTACCATGCATCCAAAAACGCGCTTCATCGCCTTCACCGGATCGAAAGAGATCGGTCTGCGCATCGGTGAGCTGGCCGCGAAGCCGCAGCCTGGCCAGATCTGGATCAAGCGGACGGTTCTCGAGATGGGCGGCAAGGACGCCATCGTCGTGGACGAAGAGGCCGATGTGGACGCGGCGGTCGAAGGTGTGGCGGTTTCCGCATTCGGCTACCAGGGGCAGAAGTGCTCCGCGTGCTCGCGCGCGATTGTCGCGGAAAAAATCTACGACCAGTTCCTCGCGAAACTGACTGAGCGCGTCAAGAAGATCAAGGTCGGCCCGGCGCGACGATCCCTGCGAATTACATGGGGCCGGTGATCAACAAGGGCTCAATGGATTCGATCCTGAGCTACATCGAGAGGGCAAGAAGGAAGGCCGTCTGCTCACCGGCGGCGAACCCGCGCAAGTTCCCGGGGCAAACGGCTACTTCATCGAACCGACCGTGATTGCGGATGTCAAGCCGAAGTCGCGACTCGCGCAGGAAGAGATCTTCGGCCCGGTGCTGGCCGTGATCAAGGCCAAGGACTTCGATCACGCGCTGGAGATCGCCAACGACACCGAATTTGGCCTGACGGGCGCCGTCTATTCGCGAAACCCGAAGAAGCTCCAGCGCGCCGCGGAGGAATTTCACGTCGGCAACCTCTACTTCAACCGCAAGTGTACGGGAGCGCTGGTCGGCGGGCATCCCTTCGGCGGCTTCAACATGTCTGGAACGGACTCGAAGGCCGGCGGCCGCGATTACCTGCTGCTCTTCCTGCAAGCGAAGTCGGTTTCTGAAAAAGTTGTGTAGCAGTGCTCGGAATCAGACATCGTCATTCTGAGGGCCGCGTTTGACTGCGGCCCGAAGAATGTCACCTGATGCGCCTTCAGAGCCCTGGCGTTCTTCGTCGTCTGCAGTCGCGAACCCTCTAGAATGACACCAGTAGCACTCACATCACGACGCGTAAGATCCGGCTCACTCGATAGACCGGATAACTCACCGCGAGCACGGCAAGCGCCCACAAACTCATCCGCGTATCGCCGGCAATCGCGCCGCCCAGGAACGCCAGCGAGACGAGCAGCGCCAGGCCCGTCGTCCACGGATAGCCCCACGCGCGGTAAGGCCGCGGCGTAGCCGGTTCGCGCCGCCGTAATAGAAAGACGGAGAGAAATGTCATCCCATAGTTCGCGACCCAGAAAAACGTCGTGACGGCCAGTACGTCTTTCAGACTGCCCGCGGCGATGAAAACGATCGCCACGATCGCGCTGAGCAACAGTGCAGCGTCAGGAGTTCCTCCGCGGTTGACGGTGGACGCGCGGCGCGAGAAGTAACCATCGCGGCCCATGGCGAAAAGGATGCGGCTGGCGAAGAGCAGGATCGCGTTTGCGCCGCTGAGCAGTGAAACAATCATCACTGCGCGGATCACCGCCCCACCGTGCGCCCCAAAGATGCGCTGCGCCGCCATGCCCAGCGCAAAGTCGCTGCCAGCGAATTCCGCAGGCCGCACGACGTATACCAGGCCGAGCATCAGAAGCACATAGATGCCCAGGATGGAGAGCACGCTGACGATCATTGCGCGCGGCACCTCGCGCGCGGGGTCGCGCACTTCCTCGAGGAAATAAACGATGGCGTACCAGCCGTCATAACTGAAGATCACGGATTGCATCGCCAGAACCAGCGCGACGGCAAGCCCCAAGCCGCTGGGAACGTGCGGATCAGCAGCGGGAGAGGCGTGCGCGGAACCGCCCAGCACGAAACACGCCACGACGAGAGCTACAAACGCCAGTGCCTTCAAAGCTCCGGTGATCTCCTGAATGCGGCTCCCGAGGCGTATGCCACGCCATTGCAGCAGCGCGATGACCATCACCACGCCCGCCGCTACGAGTGCGGCATGGCCATGCAGCGCGGGAAACAAGTCGCCCGAATACTCGCCGATCACAATGCAAAGCACGGCGATAGCGCTTGAATTCGAGATCCAGTCGCTCCACCCCACGATGAACCCTGCAAAGTCGCCCAGCGCGCGACGCGCAAAGACCATCTGGCCGCCCTCGCGCGGAATCATCGCGCCCAGTTCGGCGAACGAGAACGCGCTGATCAACGCGTAGATCCCTCCCGCCACCCACACGCCGAGGAACAGCCACGCGACCGGCAGCCGCCCGGCGATTTCCCCGGGCGTACGCACGATCCCCGCGGAAATCGTATTGCCGATGGCCGCGGCGATGCCGAAGCCCACGCCAAGAATGCGGAGAAGTTGTCCGCCGCCCGGGGATGAGGAGGTGGCGGCGGTTGATTCAATCAATTGAGCTCACTTGCCCGCGGCGGTGCAAGTGAGCACGAGCACTCGCCCGTCGGAGTGGAAGGATCCGCCCGTGGCGGTCTTGGCCTCGGTGAGAGGATTCGGCGGCGTGGCGTGGGCAACGCTGGAGAAGAGTCCGGTTTGGCTCAGCGTCTGTTCGACGTAGGAGCGCTCTTCGTCGACGGCGGGATCGATCTTGTGTGTGATGCCCTTGTTGCGTTGGTCGCGCTCGAAGCCGATATCATGCGTCGCCGCGCCGACCCAGAGCGTCTGTCCGTGAACGGTGAACGGCGCCTTCCAGAGGCGCAGGTGATGGCGCGTCATGGCCACGGAGATCGGCTCGGCATGCGCGAAGCCATAGTCCTGCGCACGGCCAAAAAGATAGAGCTCGCTCATGGGCATGTTTGTGTAGGCCTCTTTGGAGAGGCTTGCGAGCAGCCCGTGCAGCGCGGCTTCTTTCGCCGTGCGGTCCACCTGCACCCATCCCGCCGCTTGGAACGCCTGTTTGACCTGGTCTTCGCTGCCGAGGATCAGGAAGTTCACCATGTCGCCTGGGTTGCCATCCTTGTCGCGGATGCGTCCTGGAATCTTGTCGAAAACGTCGGCGGGAAGCTGAGCCGGCTGCGCTGGAGCGGCTTCTTGCGCTGGCGCTGTGCCCCTTGCAGTTGCGCCGCTGGTTTGAGCGGACGATTGCAGCGGCGCCGCCTGCTGCGTTGCCGTCCCCGAAGATGCCGATGCGGAATTCGCAGAGCCGGATCCGCTCGCTGGCGCGTTGGACGCGGCGCGCTCGAGGACTTCGACCTTGACGTGGAAGCCGCCTTCCGCCTGGTCGTTGCTGCCCTGGTTGATGCCAACGAAAAGACGCCCGGCCACTGAGGCGCGGATCTCTTTCGATGCGCCGACCAGGAACGCGAGTGACGATTCGGCGTCGCCGATGCGCGCGACCGCCGCGCCACGCCCCGCCTCGTTTACGGGCATATTGCGAATCAGGTCGCGGAAGCCGCGCGGGAAGCCCTCGGGACCATTCTCATTCGCGCCGCTGTACTGCAACTTGCCCGTCACGGTGATGCGCGCGCGATCGCCCGGGCGCAAGTCGATTCCGGAGTCCACCCAATGCTGCGAGCCGGGAACATCGATCTCAGCGGAGTCTACTCGAGCGGTCGCCGTTTGCTGGGGCTTCGCAATGAATCTCTCTGTAGGGTCTTGCTGTGCCTGGGCGCCGGCCGCAATCACTGCCGATAGGATGCACATCCACCGCCATTCTGTGCCGCGCCGGCCCATGGTCCACGGACTCCTTCTCTGAACACGCTTATCTTACCTCAGAGTGAGACAACCAGGATTCGCGTCGCTTGCGGAAACAGAAAGCCCGTGGGGAGAATTTACTTCGAGAACTTGCGGCGGAAGGCAAGTATCGCGCTCAAGCCGCTCGTAAAAAGAAGAATCGTCCCGGGCTCCGGCACTGGCGCGGTCGGGGTCGTCGGCGTCGTGGGAGGAATGGGCGTGTTCGGCGGCGGCCCGACGAATGGTGGCAAGAACGGAGGCACAATCGGCGGATTCGGGCCTGGATTCGAGGGCCCGACACCCGGGGTCTCGTGGCGCGGCAAGCCAGTGGGAACCGAGAAATCCGGAATGACTGGATCGTAGACCGGATCCAGGTCGGGCGGAGCCAGTCCCACCAGGGGCGCCGGCTCTTCCGGCGGAATCAGCACCTCGACGGGACGCTCCAGGTCCGGCTCTGCCGGCTCCTCCAGCGATACTTTGCCATCGGGCGTTTCGGAGATGCGGTTTGCGCAGCGCGTGCGCGCCAAGTGCTCGCCGTCGGTAATGACTTCCTCGCCCTTCGCTAGAGTCAGCCTCTTCCGCGTCCAGTAGACTTTGTTGCCGAGGCGGTAGGAGACGTAAGCCGATCGTGCCGTCGGCAGTTTCACCACGCGCGCGCTGGCGAGCCTGAATCCCGAGTAGTGCGCCGCGACCACAGGATCGCGCGCGACCGCTTTGCGCAACGCCCGGGTATCCCGCACGCCACCGGGCACGACCGAATACGGGTAGACCTTGCGAGTGCCGCGGCTCCTGGCCTGCGCAGACAAGTTCGGCCCCGTCGGGATGGACGCCAGCCATTGCGTCCAATTCACGGCCGGGCTCGTGCGCACGTAGGTCACGCTGCGGTGCGTCAACCGGTCGTAATTGAGCGGCACCAGCACGCACAGTCCGGCGGCGACCAGTATTCCGGCGGCCAAGTACCAGGCCCGGAGCGGCTTCTTGGCTCGGCGCGAATATCTGCGGTAAGGCATCTGCTTCATTCCGGAACAGTTAAACGACACTGCGTCCGCCCTTATAAAGCAAAGCGTGCGCCAGACTTGCAGGTGATGGAATTCAAAAGACTTGTCGCCCATACAAAGCTAGAATCACCCTTTACTGGGAGAACATCAGAGGGGAAAAATGGAAAATCCTGTCTCAAGAAATGCCCGTTACTCACTGAAACAAAAGGACTTCCAATAGTACCCTGAGTACGAAAGTAATGGCCCAGTTTCAGCGGAGAACAATCGGCACGAGCCCCGGATCACGGTGAGGAGGGCAATGATCTGCCTGAGCGGTTGGCAAGGGGCGGAGAAATCTCCGCTCCCAAATCGATTTGGCTACTGCTTTGACGCGCTCTCGATGAAGCTGGCGACGTTGGCCTTCAGTTTTGCCAGGTCCTCATCCCGCACATACATCATATGGCCCGCGTCGTAATACTGCATGTGGATGTGGCCCCGGATATTCTCAGGGAGCAGGAGATGCTCGAACGTGTACTCGGTGGCGAAGAATGGTGTAGCCAGGTCATAGATACCGTTCTCGACCTCGACTTGCAGGTGCGGGTTGGCGATCATGGCCTGAATCAGATCGCCTTCGACATTCGGCGAGCCGGGAAAGCCGAAGCCGCTCTGGTGTTTCCAATCCCACTGCTGGCCGGCCTCATTGCTTCCGATCCTGTAGTCCTTGTCCTGGCCGAATTTCAGCTCATCGCGGACGTAATTGTTGAAGGCCGCAGTGAACGCGCCGCTCACCGCCTTGTCCTGCGGGTCGTAGTCCGCGTATTCCCCGAGCAAGTCATATGTGGGGCCGGAAAAGCGCGCGTCGAGCCGCCCGGTAGTGAGTCCGCGGCTGCGCTGCAGTTCCTGCATGAATTGCGGCAGGATCACGCGAAGCTGCGCCTTCTTCAGGTAGTCCTCGCTCAGCCCAGTGAAACGCGCGAGTTTCTTGGCCACGGCGGCTTTTTCGGCCTCGGTGAGTTGCGAGCCCTTCATCAGTGCGTCGGCATACTCTGTGGCCGCGAAGCGCCGCGCTTCGGCGAGGAAGGCCTTCAAGTCTGCCGGACGATCGGCAAGCACCTTGTGATACCACGCCGTGGCCGCGTAGCTCGGCAGGTAATAGATGTAGGGCATGTCCTCGCCGGGGTTAAACGAAATCGTGCCCAGGTTGAGCACCGTCGAGACCATCACGATCCCGTTGAAGTCCATCCCGCTCTGCGATTGCAGCAGATTGACGAGCGCGGCCGAGCGAAATGTGCCGTAGCTCTCGCCGATGAGAAACTTCGGCGAATTCCAACGCGAGTTGCGGCTAACATAAGAATTCACGAACTGCGCGAGCGATTTTGCGTCCGGGTCGATGCCCCAGAAGTCTTTGTCCTTGGACTTGCCCGCGGCTTTGCTGAACCCGGTCCCGACTGGATCGATGAAAACCAGATCGGCGCGGTCGAGCAGGCAGTTTGCATTATCGGTGAGGCGGTAAGGAGCGGGCGGAGTCGGCGCGGCGTCGGCCGTCGCCACGCGCCGCGGCCCGAACGCTCCCATGTGAAGCCAGACCGACGAAGAACCCGGCCCGCCGTTATACAGAAAGGCGATGGGGCGCTGGCTCATCTCCTTGACGTCGCTGCGCGTGTAGGCGATGTAAAAGATGCTCGCTGTCGCCTCCCCCTCAGGGTTCTTGATCACGATGTTGGCGACGGTCGCCTTGTAGGGAATCGTCTGACCGCCGATGCGAATCGTGTGCTCGGTGACTGAGGATTCTTCCTTGGGGGCCGCCGCTTCGGCACTAGGCTTGGCTTCGGCCGGCTTCGATTCTTTTTCCTGCGCCGGAATGCGCGTGGCGTTTCCAAGCAGCAGAACAAGAGCAAGAAGTGCCGTTACACCCAGACCCACCGTTTTTCTCATTCTAGTGCCCCCCAAGGATGTGTTTCCTGCGGAATTCGCATGGCCTGGCATTCTAAGCAGTGGGCACGCCATAAGTCAAAACGCCAGCCTGTAGATGTTCAGGGTCGGCTTCAAACGGACAATGACGCCAGAGCGCATAAATAGGAAGCGCGCGAGTTGCGGAATCGTTTAGACTTGTCGCTCTCGGAAGAAGGTAGGGCAGGGAATGGCGACGCTGGCGGAAAAGCTCAGAGAATGCGGCGTGGTTGGCGCGGGTGGCGCGGGTTTCCCGACCACGGTGAAAGCCGCCGCCACGACCGAATTCGTCATCGCCAATGGAGCCGAGTGTGAGCCGCTGCTGCATAAAGACGCCGAGATCATGCAGCACCATCCCGCGGAAATCCTCGCGGGCATGCGGCGCATGATGGAGGCCACCGGAGCGCGCCACGGGAAATTCGGCATCAAGCAGAAGAATATAGAAGCGATTGCAGCAATCGAGAAGCATTTGGACGACGCGCCAATTGACATGGTCTTCCTGGGCGACTTCTATCCTTCAGGCGATGAGTACGAGCTGGTGCCGGCAGCCACAGGGAGGTTGATTCCTCCCGCAGGAATTCCGCTGCAGGTTGGCTGCGTGGTGAACAATGTCGAGACGCTTTACAACGTGCACCTCGCCGAGCAAGGCATTCCCGTCACGCAGAAGTTTCTCTCCGTATGCGGCGCGGTGCGCGAGCCGAAATCGTTCTGGGCGCCGGTGGGAACGCCGTTCCGCGAGCTGCTCCCCGTGGCCGGCGGCGCCACCTCGGGAGAGATCGGCCTTTTCGTCAGCGGTATCATGATGGGCAAGCTGACCTTCGACCTCGACGAGGTCGTCACCAAGACAACCGCGGGCCTCGTCGTGCTTCCCCGCGAACACTACCTCATCACCCGCAAAGAGCGGCCCATCGAAGCCATGCACCGTATCGGCCGCTCCGCCTGCGACCAGTGCAGCTACTGCACCGAATTCTGCCCGCGTTACCTCCTCGGCTACGAAGTGATGCCGCACAAGGTCATGCGCAGCCTCGCCTTTTCCACCGGCGGCGCCGATCTGTGGAACCAGTGGGCCGAGCTGTGCTGCGCTTGCGGGCTGTGCACTCTCTACGCGTGTCCCGAGGACCTCTATCCCAAAGAGGCGTGCGACCAGGCCAAGCACGACATGCGCGAGAAAGGCATCCAGTTCGTGCAGAAGCACGAAGTGGAGATTCACCCCATGAAGGAAGGGCGACGCGTCCCGCTCTCCATGCTGCGCAAACGCTTGAAGGTTGAAGAGTACGAACGCCCCGCGCCATTTGTGGACGCGAGGCTCGTGCCCGGCGCCGTGAAGTTGCTCTTCAAGCAGCATACGGGTGCGCCGGCGAAGTGCGTCGTCCGCGAAGGGCAAAGGGTGAAGGCCGGCGATCCGGTCGCAAGGGTCGAGGAAGGACAACTCGGCACGCATGTGCATGCCAGCATCGCCGGAACGGTGAAGAAGGTCTCGGACACTTCTGTAGAAATCGAAGCCTAGTGCAGGCGCGGGAGCATCCCCATGGCGAAAAATTCATTCGGATTGATTGAACTCACCAGCATCGCTGCAGGATTCGAAGTCTGCGATGCCATGCTCAAGGCCGCCGACGTGCAATTGCTGCTCTCGCGCAGCATCTGCTCGGGCAAGTACATTGTGCTGGTCTGCGGCGACGTAGCGGCGGTGACCGCGAGCGTTGAAGCGGGCTCGCACACCGGGCGGCATTCGCTCATCGACCGCTTCGTCATCCCCAACGTGGACGAAGCCGTGGCGCCGGCCATCAGCGGCATCAACAAAGTGGAGATGCTCGAGGCGCTGGGGATCATCGAATCGTTCTCGGTGGCCTCGCTCATCGAAGCCGCCGACGCCGCGGTGAAAACCGCCGCCGTCCAGCTCATCGAGATCCGCCTGGCCATGGCCTTGGGAGGCAAAGCCTTTGTGACCTTGACCGGCAGCGTCGCCGCCGTGCGCAGCGCAGTCGAAGCGGGCGCGGCGGTGGTCGCGGCCAAGGGCTTGCTTACCAACAAAGTCGTCATCGCGCAGCCACGGCCTGAACTCCTTCGCGAAATGATTTGATCACGCGCGTTTCTTGCGCTGCGCGTCGCTCCTGTTTTTCAGGGGGAGTCGGCCGGAAGAACTTGGGGTGAGCGATGGGATTTGAACCCACGACCCTCGGGTCCACAGCCCGATGCTCTACCAACTGAGCTACGCTCACCACCTGGCGAAAATCATAGCATGGGGGTACGAATTCCGGCAAAAATGCGCGGGTGGGGGTAACGGCCCAGTTTCCGATATGCCGACTTACCAGGAGTTAGCAGCGGGAGAAGAGGCCCTGGCCAGTTGGATGCGGTGGCACAGTTCCCAGCCTCGACGACTTCGGACCGCGAACAACCAAGCTCACCTGCCGTTCTGAATAGCGGTCTGGCGCAGCGTTTTGTTAAGTGTCGTTACTATGTTCAACGCTTATTACGACTTTCCCTTGCGCATGTCCTTCTCCAAGATAACGGAGAGCTTCCGCCACGTCGCTTAACGGGTAACGTCTATCTATGACGGGTACAACTTTCCCGGCTTCAAGAAGATCTTTCAGAAGAACCAAATCCTTCCTGTTTAGCTTTGCCATAACGTTGCACATCTTCTTGCTCCCAATCAGTGATAGTAATGATCCCAGTAACATGACTTGGAGTATTTGAACCCCGCCACCTCCGGCCATGACATAAATTCCGTCGTGACCGAGCGCGCGCCAGTAATCGAAAATCGAATGATAGGCGTTCGCAGCTATGATCAGATCGTAACGCTGCCCGCTTTTCGTGAAATCTTCTCGAGTGTAATCAATGACGTGGTCTGCGCCAATCGATCGCGCCGTGTCCACATTCCTCGTGCTGCACACGGCAGTGACTTCAGCCCCGAACGATTTGGCAATCTGGATCGCAAACGTACCCACACCACCAGACGCGCCATCAACCAGAACCTTGTGGCCTTGCTGGATCCGCCCCTTATCACGAAGACCCTGAAGTGCAGTGATTGCCGCCACAGGTAAGGCTGCTGCGTCCTCAAATGATATGTTGGCTGGCTTCAGTGCCAATCGATCTTCAACAGCACACGCATACTCGGCAAAGCCCCCCAGACGTGTTCCCCCGAACACCTCGTCGCCTGGTTTGAATTGCGTTACGTTCTTGCCAACCGCCTCAACCCGCCCTGCTATATCAATTCCGAGTATCGTGTGTTTTGGTTTGAGCAGCCCGAACCCGAACATTAGGCGGCCGATCACCGGTTTTCCTCCCAAGAGGCGCCAGTCAAGTGAATTGAGGGAAGCCGCGCGAATTTGTATCAAGACCTCATCGTCCTTGGGGATAGGTTTTGCTACCTCCGTGAGCTGAAGCACATCCGGTGATCCGTATTGTGTGTATACAATCGCTTTCATAAAGTCCTCTTCAAGAGTGCTTCAGTCGGATCGTGCTGCGTTGTTGTAGCACACGACAAGCGAGCCTAGCCAAAAACACAGTACACAGACTGGCGATTAATTGGCTGGACAGTCCGATACGATAGAGTAGCTCAGCCCCCATAATCCTATGGGCGGGAGCAAGGAAGAAGAAGGCAAAAAATAGTGCTGTCAAAATGCCAGAGATAGTGAGCATCAAACGCCAATTCACATACCACGTAGCATCAAAGACGCGATGAACAATCGAAACCGCCGGAACCATAAGGATTGTGGTAGCGCAGATGCCGAGGTTGTCTCTGAGCGCAAGCAGGGCCGCAATGCGTACATTGGATGGGGTCATGAGGTTGCACCTGGGAGGTGAAATATGCGCAGCATATTGACTTCACGGACTGGAATTCTACATCCTAATGCCTGATTAACGCGCTAACCGGAAACTGACCCACGACTCGCGTGCAGGTAGCCGGCGTGGACTGCGGCAAAGCCTCACCCCTCGCGGCGGAAGGGAGTGATCTTGCTCCCCGGCGGAAGGGAGCGCCCCGGATGGAGACGCTCGCGGGCGTACTCGGCCCAAGGTCCGCGCGGGTGGTATTGCAGATAGAGCGCGAGGTGTTTGCGGCAGAGCATGGCCCGGCCGGTCTTCTCGTAAGCGAGCGCCAGATTCAGGTGTGCGTCGGCCATTTGCGGTGAGAGCGAGATGGCGCGGCGCAGGCGCTCGATGGCCGCTTCGACTTCACCCAGGGGCTCGAGCACGCAAGCCAGATTGAAATGCGTGAGCGCATTGGTGGGTTCGAGAGCGACTCCGGCCTCGAAGTGCTCGCGCGATTCGGCAAGGCGCTGGAGCTGGTAAAGTGTCGTCCCTAAATTGATGTGCGCTTCCATCCAATCCGGCGCCTGTTCCAGCGCGTGCTGGTAAGCCTCCACCGCCTTCTCCAGCGTCTCCGGCGTCGTATCGCAGCTCAGGCCGATCTCGAACCACTCCTCGGCCGTGCGCGAGGCCATCGCGCGCACTTTGTTGGCCAGGCGTGCGATCTCGAACTGGAGCACGAACTGCCCGGTCAGCGGCTCGATGGGCTTGGCGTTTGGGCCGGGCGTGAGCACGACGACCTCGCGGCCGTTGGTCATCACGCGGACGCGCGAGAGCGGCGTGCGCGCTTCCCCCAACTGTTCGCCGAGGGTCTGGATGGCCCGCCGGAGCCGCCGCGCCGGGACGCCTCGCGTGGTCAGCCGTTTGACCGTTTCCAGTGCCACAAGGTCCGCGAAGCTGTAAAAGCGTTCCCCCCAGCGCGCGCGCGGCTGCACGAGGCGCAGTCGGCCCCAATACCCAAGCTGCCGGCGCGTGACTCCCATCATGCGCGCAACTTCCCTCGTGGTGAACTTCTGGTTCAACTCCGTCCCCCTGGCCCGGCGGATTATATGACAGTCCAGCCATTTACGCTCAGGAACCCGCACCTTGCGCCGGCCTGCCGCATGCGAGAGTATTTCAGTCGCACCGTCCTCCGCCCATGCCCCTGCACGCCGCTGAACAAATCTATCTCGAACGCCAGCTCACTTTTGCGCGGCCGATGGTTGCGGTGTTGGCGATCACCGATCTGCTGGAATCGCGCGCCTCCGCACTGGGGCAGCCGGCCGTACTTTTCCTCTGTGCCTACCTGGCGCTCGCGCTCGCTTGGGCTCTGGTGCGGGCCCTGGGGAAACTGGATTCGGTCCGGCTCCCTCTGTGGGTCGATGTTGCCGCACTGGGGCTCTTCCTCCCTCTTTCCCCGGATATCGGCTCTTTCTGCTTTCTCTTTCTCTTCGTTTCTTTTGCCGCAGGGATTCGCTGGGAGTTCCCGAATGCCCTCATCCTCGACGGCGTGATTGCCGCGGCCCTGCTGCTTGATCAGGCCGCGCGCAAACATCCGGACTTGCCCGCGTTCGTGGCCCGTGCCGGCGTCGCCGGGGCCCTTTTCCTTGCCGGCGTGGGTTTGATCTTTCTGGGCCATCGCCACCGGCGGCACGTCATCGAACACGAATTCCTGGAACGCCTGACCGGGCTCTTGCAGGTCGAAAAGGGCGTCGCGGAATCGCTGCGGGTCCTGCTCACCGAGCTGGCGCAGGAGTTTGATTCCTCGGACGCGGCGCTGGCCTTTCGCGACGCTGAACTCGAGCGCATTTTTCTTTGGCGGGTTCGCGCGGATGAGATCGGCCGGATTGTCCCGGAGAACTTGCCGCTGACCCGGGCCGACGGCTTGCTCCTCGATGTCCCCCAGGCCAGCGTCTGTTGGAATTCGTTCGCGGGCGCGGGAAAAGGCTTCGCCTGGGACCGGCGGGACGCTCGGCGACTCACCGAAGTGCCGCGCATCCCGGGGCCCGCGCTTGAAGAATTCGGTTTGAAGTCGATCCTTTCGGTGACCCTGGACGTTGCGGGCCAGCCCGTCGCGCGCATCATGGTGGGAAACGCCCGGCGCAAGTACACGCCGCAGGACCTGCGTTGGCTCGAACGCATCCTGCGCCATCTGGCGTCGCCGATGGAGAACCTCTTCTTCCTGCGCCATCTGCGCGCCAGGGCGATTGATGCCGAGCGCAGCCGCATCTCCCGCGACATCCATGACGGCATCCTGCAAACCCTACTCAGCGTGGCCATCCAGCTCGATGTCCTGCGCAGAAAGCTACCCGAATCCGCCGACTCGGTGGCCGGCGGCCTTGCGGCGCTCGAGCAGACCGTGCGGAATGAAACCGCAGAGCTGCGCCGCATGGTGACCGACCTGCGCCCGCTCCGCGTGCAGAGCGCCGACCTCGTGGATCTGATGCGCGGGTTTGCCGAACGCTTCCGCAATGAGGCCGGGATGGGCTTGGACCTCATCGTGGATGCCGCCGAGTTGCAAGTTCCCGACCATATTTGCAGGGAAATGTTCCAGATTTACCGGGAAGCATTACATAACGTGAAAAAACATGCCAAGGCCACGCATGTCGTGGTAAAACTGTGGCAGAATGAGAGCCGGGTTGTCCTGGTGGTGGACGACAACGGTGAGGGGTTCAGTTTCGCGGGCCGCTTCACGGGCGACGAGTTGGATCGCTTGCGACTGGGGCCGATTTCGATCAAGGAGCGCACGCGAACTGTGGGGGGAGTGTTGACTGTTGAATCTAATCCCGGCCATGGAGCGCGGCTGACCGTGGAAGTCCCGCTCGGCTGACATGGCAAAGAACAGCAAGCCGCCAATCCGCATCCTGGTCGCCGATGATCACGCGATCTTCCGCGAGGGCCTGCGCCGCCTCCTGGAAAGCGAAGACGAGATCACCATTGTCGGCGAGGCCTCGAACGGCAACGAGTGCATCAAGCTTCTGGCCAAGCTGAAGCCGGACATCCTGCTGCTCGACCTGCGCATGCCGGATAAAGACGGCCTGGCCGTGCTCGAAGAGGTGAACTTCGACAACATACCCACGCGCGTCATTGTCGTCACCGCCGCCGAGGACGACCGGGACGTCGTGCGCGCCATGCGTTTGGGAGCGCGGGGTGTTGTGCTGAAGCAATCGGCCTCCGACCTTTTGGTAAAGAGCATCCAGCGCGTCTATGCCGGCGAAATCTGGTTGGACAACCGCATGACGGCCGAGGTCATGAAGGCCTTCGCCAAGTCCTCGGAAAGCGGACCGCGCCGCGAAAAGCCCCTCCTCAGTGACCGCGAGAAGGAGATCGTTCAGCTCGTCGCCCAGGGCTACCGCAACAAGGAAATCGGCGAAAAGCTCTTCATCAGCGAGCAGACCGTCAAGAACCACCTCCACAACATCTTCGATAAACTGGGTGTTTCCGACCGACTGGAGCTCGCCCTCTACGCCATCCATCACCGCCTTATCGATCAGGCCTAGGTTTCCGCTAAACTACCCCGCGAGGGTCATTCCGAGGCGTCCCGCGGCAACGGGACGCCCGGGTTGCATCGCGCCGCCCGCAAGTCTAATCCTTTCAATGCCGGAGTGAGCGTGCTCGAGCATCCCCTCCGGATCGGCTGAAGCCTCCGCTCGGGGCAAGACTCGGGTTTCGCAAAAGGAGGCCCGCCTGCCTCGGGGAGGCGATTTGCGGGCCGGAGAGCGGTTTCAGCTATCCTCCCACCAGCCGAAAACGATCGCCGCTCCTAGCCCCGGTGTCGCGCGAAACACCGGGGTCACAGCGAGCGTCTCGCTCAGTCGAGGTTTGTTCGAGGCAATTTCCAGGCGAACCGCGCCCGGCAAACTTTCTCGGAGCTTATGCCCACAGTCGCGGACCTCGGCTCCGATGCGAACCGTCTAGATAGAAGGACTTACAGACATCGCGGCTCCGTCGTTTGGATGAAAGGCCGTCCGGTACGTCCGTACCACTCGCCGCAGGGTCAAATTGGAACGGTCGCTCTATTGAGACTTCGCGCCCCCTGCCTTAACCTGGCAGCGTTGATTGGCTTGAGGGATTCATTCTGGAGGAGTATCCGTGACCGGCAACGAACGCCGCACCAACCCGCGCTTCCGGATCAAGCTGCCTCTCACCGTGCGGTGGACCACTGGCTCCTCCGTCGGGGAGGCCGCCACCGAATCCAAGGATGTGAGCTCCAAAGGCGTCTTCTTCTCGCTGTCCAAGGCGGTCAAGAAGGGAGCGCCCGTGGAGATCCTCTTGACCCTTCCGCATGAGATCACGCTGGCCGGGCCGGTGCGAGTGCGGTGTCTCGGGCGCATCCAGCGAACCCAGACGACCGAAGAAGGCATGATCGGACTGGCCGCCGCCATCGAGCGCTACGAGTTCCTGCGCAGCGACGAAACCGCTGCGTAGTTCATCGAGTTTCTTGCTCACGAACTGCGGAGGTGGGCAGGAATACCCGGGACGCTTCGGCCCCTCAGCGAAGTGTCCCGGTTCTTTCTTGAGCTATTTCCCGGCAGGGAGCGCACCGAAGGCCCCCGAGTGGAATTCGAGGGAAGCCTCGAAGTGCGACGCGAAGTACAGCACGTTGTGCCGGCCGGGATATTGGTGATACTCGTGGGCGATCCCGCGCGCCGTCAATTCCTCATCGAGTAGTCTGGCCCCCGCCTCAAACCCGTAGTCGTCCTCGCTGCCGCAATCAAAGTAAATCTTCAGCCGGGCAAGCCCCGGCGCCTCGCGCGCGATCCGCAAGGGGTCGTTGCGGTCCCAGAATTCCCGGTCGAATGGCGCGCCGAAGACTTTGCCGAAGACTGACGGCAAAACTCGTTGGTTCGCCCGGCTGACCGTGGGGAGCTTCGCAATCAAAGCGGCGCTGTGCGCGCTGACCGACCCAAACAAGTCCGGATGCTGGAAGGCCAGGTGCAAAGCCCCGTATCCGCCCATGGACATCCCCGTAATCCCGCGATGTTCTCGGCCCGCCTCGGCGCGGTAGCGGCGCTCCATCGCCGGGATAAACTCTTCGATCAGAAAATCTTCATAGCGCTGGCGGCCGTCGTGGGAGTTGATGAAGAACGAATTGTCGCCCGCCGGAGCGATGATCAGAAACTCGCCGACCCGGATCTCTTCCCAGAGGTCCTCTATCAGGTTGTATCCGCCGGTGTCCACCATGGCCTGCTCGTCGAAGCCGAGACCATGAAGGTAGTAGAGAACCGGATACCGCCGCGTTTTCGTCGCATCATAACTGGGCGGAAGAAACGCGCAGTAGCGGACGTCTCGCCGCAGAACCCCGCTCTTCATGTTCCGGCATTCGATTCGCGCTGTGGCGCGCGATCCGGGCGCCAATGTGGCGAAACCAAGCGCGAAGAGCAGGGCGGGCGCAAGCCGGAGGGATCTTCTACTCATACCGGAGGGCCTCGACCGGGTTCAGCCGTGCCGCCCGGGAGGCAGGATACATCCCAGCCATCAGGCTGACGAGCACGGAGAATCCGATCGCTCCTCCAACCAGCCACCAGGGCACCGCGCAGATCGTCTCGGGAGGTATCGGCGGGTCCTGCCGGCGTAGATAGACGTTCGTGCCGAAATTGATCAGTTGGCCCATCAGCCAGCCCAGGAATACGCCAAACGCCCCACCGAGCACACCCATCACGCCTGCTTCCGTAAAGAAAAGCTGCCGGACGTCCCCGTCCCCCGCGCCGAGCGCTTTGAGGATGCCGATTTCGCGACGCCGCTCGAGAATGGCCATCACCAGCGTATTCACAATGCCCAGCGAAGCGACGGCCAGCGCCAGGCTGCCGAAAATGCCGAGGAACAGGTCGATCACGGCGAATACGCGGCGCAAATTGCGCGTGGCGTCCAGCAGGGAAAAAGTGGAGAAGCCCATTTTCTTGATGGCTTCTTCGCCGGCGGGAACTTCCGCAGCGGACTTCATGCGCACGGTGACGTTGCCGTAGTTCACCGCTGGCGTGCCGCCGCTCGCCGCGCGTAGCATCGAGCGGACGTCGGTGTTTTGCACCGAGCGCAGGCTCCGCGCGAGCGCCAGCGGGATGAAAACGCCGCCGCGGCCAAAGCCGCCCAGGCCGGCGCCCGGAGTAGTTTCAATAATGCCAACGACTGTCAGATCGCGCTCGCGGCGGATCACGGTGAAGCCGGCGTCGCCATCCGAGTCTTTGTCCGGGGGCAACGGCTGGCGCTCGGCGTAGCGCAGCGTCAATTTCTTGCCGAGCAGATCGTTCGGCTCCTTCTCGAGATCGCGAGCGAATTCGATCTGCAGGATGGCTTCATCGGCCTGCGGGCCGGAGAAAAAGTGCCCCTTCATGCCCTCGAACGCATCCTCGTTCGAGGCTGAGGGTGGCAGGCCGGCCAAAAAAGCGAGGCGCGATCTTCCGTTATAACGAAGATCACTCGTCAGGCGGATTTCGGGATTGGCCTCGGTCACATTGGGGATTTTGCGGAGTTCTTCGAGAGCCGCATCGTCCAGCGGCCGCGTCTCCTCATCCGCGCGTGGCAATGGCTGGCCGCCGTCCCGGCGGCTGCCTTCTCCGCCGCCGAACCCGCGGTAATTCTGCCGCTGCGTGACGAAGACCGCGTTGAATAGGCCCGAGCGCGCCATGCGCTTGTTAATCATCTGTTGCAAGCCGACACCCAGTGACAGCATGGCCACCAAGGAAGCCACGCCCACCGCAATGCCCAGCGTCGTCAGGCTGTTCCGCAGGATGGCTTCCCGGAGGTTGCGTCCGGCCAGCTCCATGAGGTCGCGCGACTTCATCGGCTCACCCCGTCGCTCATCAGTTTCCCGTCCGCCAGGAAGACGATCCGTTGCGCGTACCGCTCCGCCAGCGCGCGTTCATGCGTCACCATCACCACCGTCATGTGCAGCCGCTCGCGGAGTTCGCCAATCAGCCGCAGGATTTCTTCGCCGGTCGCGCTGTCCAGGTTGCCCGTCGGCTCATCCGCCAGCAGGATCTTCGGCCGGTTCACCAGCGCGCGCGCCAACGCCACGCGTTGCTGCTCGCCCCCGGAAAGTTCCGCTGGCCGGTGGCCCGCGCGCTTGGTCAGTCCCACGCGCTCAATGGCCTCCTTGACGCGCGCCGGCCGCTCGCCGCGCTCCACCTCCGCCAAACGCAGCGGCAGCTCGACGTTTTCTTCCAGCGTCATCCGCGGCAGCAGGTTGAACGACTGAAACACCATGCCCACCGTTTCGCTGCGGTGCCGCGCCAGTTCCTGCGAGCTCATCTGCGCGAGGTCGCGCCCGTGCGCCAGGATGGCCCCGGACGTCGGACGGTCGAGTCCCGCAAGAAGATTGAGCAGCGTGGATTTTCCCGAGCCGGAGGTGCCCAGCAGGGCCACAAACTCACCGCTGGTGATATCCAGGGAAACGTCGTCCACCGCGCGGATCAGCGTGGGCCCCATCTGGTAGTGCCGTGAAACGCGATCGGCACGAATGGCAAAGCCGTTGTTGTCGCTCATAGTCGAATCCATCATATTACTACGTCCCGCGCTCGCGCTTAGTTGCGTTTTTCTTTCGCCGGAAGCGGCTGCGCACGCACCGGTTCTCTCGCCGCTAGCCGGACGAGAAATACCGGCTGGGAGTTGTGCCCATCACTTTCTTGAACATGGCGATAAATGCGCTCGTGCCCCCGTAGCCGCACTCCAGCGCCACGGAAGTCACGGATTCCTCTCGCGCGAGCAGGCGCAGCGCATGGATCAGACGCAGCCGCTGGCGCCACTCACGGAAGGGCATCGCCGTTTCCGTTCGAAATAGCCGCTCGATCGTCCGCGGACTCGCGCCGGTGCGCCGCGCGATCTCCGCAAGCGAATCCGGCAGGCTGGGAGTGTTTTCGAGGAGCTCCGCGACTCGCATGGCGCGCGCGTCGTGCGGGGAGGGCAATTGTAGCGGCACCGTCGGCAAGGCGTCGAGTTGGTCGAGGAGGACACCGATCAACCGATCCTGCGCGGGCACCCTGCTGTCCAATGCGCCCAGCCCGCAGGCGCTGAGGATCAGCTCCCGCAGCAGCGGCGGCACGTTGACCGCTCTGCATTCCTTCGGCATGTGTCTTGCCAGCCCGGGCACGAAATAGAGCGAGCGCGCGGCCGCCGGCCCGGACATCCCTTCGACGTGCTCGATGCCTGCAGGCACCCACACGGCACGATGGGGAGGCGCAATCCAGGTGCCCGCTGCCGTCTGCACCGTCAGCACGCCGTCGGCCGCGAAGGTGAGTTGGTCCCACTCGTGGTGATGCGGCCCGCTGCGATAGTCGCGCAGAAAGGTGGCCGGGTACGTGCGCACGAGAAAGCTGCCGTCGATTCTTTTCGGTCTTCTTCGGGATTGGCGGATTCGCGACATTGTTTGTCACTATAAAGCAAGACCGCCAAACCCCACAGGCCTATCTTCTCCCGGATCCGCGTTTCACCCTACACTTTGAGCAGGAGGAAAACCTCTCATGCCTCACGTTGCCCATTTCGCTATCAACGCCGACGATGTCCCCCGCGCTCGCCGTTTCTACGAGAGAGTTTTTGACTGGAAGTTCACGCCTTGGGGACCGCCGGGCTTCTACACCATCGACACCGGCGAAAAACCCGAGCCCGCCTACACCCGGCACGGCCAAGCCACCATCTCCGGCATTTTTGGCGCTATCCAAGGCCGCCGGGAACTGATACCGGGCCAGAAAATGATTGGCTATGAGTGTTCGATCTCCGTACCAAACGTCGACGCAGTCGCCGCAGCCGTCGTCGCGCAAGGGGGCAAGGTGGTCATGCCCAAGACGGTCATCGCAGGTGTCGGCAGCCTGATCTTTTTCGAAGACACCGAGGGCAACGTCGCCGGAGCCATGCAATACGACAAGAACGCGAAGTAAATATGCTCTCGCCGAAACAATTCATGGGCCAGAAACGTAGGACGGGTATATCATGCACCACAATTCCCTCAGCACCGGACTTGTGAAACCGTATTGGCGTGTCCGCTGCTGGTGGGGTCCCAAACCGCAAAGGAGACGACCGTGAGAAGAGCGATTGTCCTCATCGCAGTCTGTGCGCTGTTGTTGGCCGCTTCGAGCCAGGCTCAGGCGCCGCAAGGCCCGCCCAAGCCCGGCCCCGAGGTGAAGCGGATGGCGTACTACATCGGCACCTGGAAAACCGAGGGCGAAGTGAAGAAGGACGCTTTCGGGCCCGGTTCCGGCGGCAAAGTCACCAGCACGGACAAGTGCGAGTGGTTGTCCGGAGGATTCTTCAGTGTCTGCCATTCGGAT
>CAVTZX010000044.1:0-79690 GCA_963739275.1 uncultured Acidobacteriota bacterium | reverse complement strand
GCCTCGATCACCGAAAAGTCCGGGTCGCTCAGCAGCGGGAAGTTGATCTTGTGCTTGGCGGCGAACTTCGCCTGTGTCTCCACGCTATCGGCGCTGCAACCCAGGATGACCGCGCCGGCCCTGTCGAATTTTGTTTTCGCGTCACGAAACTCGGACGCTTCCGTCGTTCAACCCGGTGTCAGCGCCTTCGGGAAAAAATACAGCACGACCCACTTGCCGCGCAGGTCGGCGAGAGCGATGGTGCTGCCATCGTGCGCGGGTAAACGGAACTCGGGCGCTTTGTCGCCTTCTTTGAGCAACGGCTTACTCCCGGGCAGCAACGATCATGACGAAGGGACATTCTGCTGCCGAACCCAGTATTCGCGAAAGCGAAAAATACGGCGGCCGCGAAGCTCGATCAGCATGATGCCACGCAATTCGAGGCGGCCCTTTACGTCGGCGCGCGAGTAGGAACACACCCACTCGACGAAATGCGTCTCTCCGGAAGAGCCTACGCGCTCCCAGCGAAACTCGATGTCGCGATGCGGGCCGGTGGCCTCCTGCCAGTAATGCCGGATGGCCGCGTGTCCCTCCATCGGCGCGCTGAAAGGATTCTCCTGGTATGTGGCGTCTTCGGTGAAGAGCGTAAGCACGAGATCCGGGTCGCGCGTCTCCCAGGCACGGCCATACGCTTCCATGATGTGCGCCAACTGCGGATTGGGTTCCGTTGACAGCATGGATTGAGCGATTGAGCCGATCTAGGAAAGCAGCCTCTTGAGAATGCTGTTCACGGCCTGCGGATTGGCCTGGCCGCGCGAGGCCTTCATCACCTGGCCGATGAAGAATTTGAAGACGCCTTCGTTCCCAGCGCGGTATTTGGCCACGTTGGCGGGGTTGTTTTCAATCACGTCACGGCAGATCCGCTCGATTTCGCCGGTGTCGCTGATCTGTGCGAGTCCTTCGGCGGCGATGATTTGCGCGGGGGGCCGGCCGCTTTCAAACATCTGCGCAAACACTTTCTTGCCGCTGGCGCCGGTGATATCGCCTCGTTCGACCACCTGGATGAGTTCGGCGAGTGCTGCAAAGGCCACCGGACTTTCTTCAATCTCTTTGCCGGCATCTTTCAAGCGGCGCAGGAGTTCTGTCTGAATCCAGTTCGAAGCGGACTTGCCCCCCGCGCCGGCTCGGACGACGGCCTCAAAGTAATCCGCAAGCGCCCGGGACGATGTCAGGACGCCTGCATCGTAAGGCGTTACACCGTATTCCCGCACGAAGCGCGTGCGCCGCGCCTCGGGAAGTTCCGGCATTTCTTTCCGAATCTCGTTTTTCCACTCCTCAGTGACTCGCACGGGCAACAGGTCGGGCTCGGGGAAATAGCGGTAATCGTGCGCAAATTCTTTGGACCGCATAGGCTCGGTGCGTCCTGCGGCCAAATTCCAAAGACGCGTTTCCTGCACGATACGCCCGCCGGACTCGAGCACGCCGATGTGCCGTTCGATTTCGTGTTCCAGCGCCCGCTGCAGGTAACGGAACGAATTGAGGTTCTTGACCTCGGTCTTCGTGCCGAATTCCTCCCGGTCGCGCGGGCGTACGCTGACGTTCGCGTCGCAGCGCAGCGATCCTTCCTCCATGTTGCAGTCACTCACGTCCGTGTACTCGAGAATCTGCTTCAGAGTAGTCAAGTAGGCGTAGGCCTCGGCGGGCGTGCGCAGGTCCGGTTCGGAAACAATCTCGACCAGCGGCACGCCGCAGCGGTTGTAATCGATGTAGGTCTTCGTGTCGGAGTCCGGGAAGCCCTCGTGCATGTTCTTGGCGGCGTCTTCTTCCATGTGGAGTCGCGTGATGCCGATGCGCTGGCGCGCGCCGTCCAGCTCGATTTCCAGGTGGCCCCCGGTGGCCAACGGCAGCTCGTACATCGAGACTTGATAGCCCTTGGGAAGGTCGGGATAAAAGTAATTTTTGCGCGCAAAGCGCGAGGTTTCATGCACCGTGCAACTCAGGGCGAGCGAGGCGCGGATGGCCAGCTCCAGCGCGCGGCGGTTGAGCACCGGCAGCGTCCCCGGCAGGCCGAGGCAGCGCGGGCAGACGTTGGTGTTCGGTGGATCGCCGAAACGCGTCGAGCACGCGCAGAAGACTTTCGTGGCCGTCTTGAGCTGCGCGTGGACTTCGAGGCCGATGACGGGCTCGTAGCGCTCCAGCACCTCGGGTGCAATCGCCCCTTCGTTTTGTGTCGCGCGAGCCATCGGAAGAGTCGAATTATAGCATCGGCGTGGGGAGTCCGACGTAGGAGGTCGGAAGTCGGAGGTAGGAACCAGAATTTTGGCTACGCGTATGAGCTGGCCGATGACGCCCTCCTTTGTTTTCAATAAGTTACGAACTCTTGACTGGTACCCCCCCCACCCCCAAGAGTTCGTAAGAGTGGCAGCTAAAGAACTTAGGGTGGCATAGTCTCGTAAGAGTGGCAGCGTAAGGACTTAGCGGAGAAAAGCGTGACTCGCGATTCGTGGCTAGTGGCTCGTGAGCCAAGCAAGGAGGTGTCGAAGAGTTGAAAGGGCCACAGCTTGACAGGAGATTGCGGGGCGCGATTTCATGAATGCCGACGCCGGCGGGAGCAGACGAATTTGCGTACGCAGAGGCTGCGGCGTGGGGTGCGACGGAGAGGAGCTGGGCGATGCTCATGTTTCATGTTAGCAGGGAAGTCACGATAAGTCAATGGGAACCTAAAGGGCTAGTGGATCGCTTGCGGTTAGCCGATAATCCGGGAGTCATCGTGCCCTGCATCGCACCAAACTTCAAGTTCCGCACTTCCCAAGGCTTTCCTGTTCTCCTCGGCATACCTCCGAACCCAGAGCCACGGGCCGGGCTTGCTCACCTTGACATTCTACCGGAAGCGAGTATCCTCACCTAGAATGCCTACCAAAGAAGAGAAAGAGCGAATCGAGCTGCTGCAGGGAACGCTGGACCTGCTGATCCTGCGCACGCTGCTACTGGGGCCGACGCACGGGCACGCCATCGCCAAGGCGATCGAATTCAGATCGGACGAAGTGTTGCAGGTTGAACAGGGGTCGCTTTATCCGGCGCTGCACCGGCTGATCAAGCGGAGATGGATTTCGGTCGAGGCGGGGACCTCAGAGAACAATCGCCGCGCCAAGTTCTACCGGCTGACGCGCAAAGGCCGGCGGCAACTGGCGGTGGAAACGAGCAAGTGGGACAAGCTGGCGCACGCGATCGGCCGAATTCTTCGGCCGGCGGAGGAGGAGGGCAAACCGTGAGGCGAGGCAAGCGCATGCTCGATGAGCTCGACCAGGACATTCGCGAACATATCGCGCAGGAGACGCAGGACAATATTGACCGCGGGATGCCACCGAAGGAAGCGCGCTACGCGGCTTTGCGGAAGTTCGGCAATGTGACGCGGGTGAAGGAAGAAACGCGCGAGGTGTGGAGTTTCGTTTGGCTGGAACAGTTGCTGCAGGATATTCGCTTCGGGCTTCGCATGCTGCGTAAGAACCCCAGCTTCACAGCCGTCGCCATCCTTACCCTGGCCGTCGGCATCGGCGCTAACACCGCCATCTTCTCGGCCGTGAATGGAATCTTGATCGAGCATCTGCCATACGCGGACTCCTCCCGGCTGCTGACAATCCGGCGGGAACAACTCGCCTATCCCATTTACTTCGATGAAGTTCGCGAGATTCAAAGTCAGTGCACAGCCTTCGAGCGCATGGCTCTCTTCCGAGGGTCCTTTTCCCTCATTCTCGGTGGTGCGATGCCCGAGCGGCGCAGCGTTAGCTCTGTCTCAGGTGATTTCTTCCCCATGCTGGGAGTGCAACCTCTGCTGGGGAGGCCGATTCTCCCTGAGGACACCCAGCCCGGCCACCCCCAGGTCGCTGTACTAAGTTACCGCTTCTGGATGGATGGTTTCGGCGGTGCCCCACGCATCGTTGGACGCGACATCGTTGTGGAGAAAGATCTCTATACCGTCATCGGTGTAATGCCAAAGGAGTTCGAGTTGGGTGTTGACTGGCTCGGCGAACGTGAGGAGGGACTGTGGCTACCACTGGCGCCTCCGACATCCGACCCGCGAAAGCGAGGCAGGGAGGGCGATGAAATCATTGCGCGGGTTAAGAAGGGGGTTACCCTGTCCGAGGCGAAGGCACAACTGCGATCCCTCTCCGCCCGCTTTGCGGAGACGTTTCCGAAGAATACGCGAGGAGTAGAGCTGGTCGCGCAAAGCCCGAAGCTCTTCATACTTCCGGACTTGCGAACTGGTCTCCTCATCCTGCTGGGCGCGGTTGCATTTGTGCTTCTGATAGCGAGCTTGAACGTCAGCGCGCTGCTCGTGGCGCGCGCTTGGGCGCGCCAGAAGGAGCTGGCAATTCGTCGGTCGCTGGGCGCGAGCCGTCTGCGAATTGTCCGGCAACTGCTCTCGGAAAGTGTGCTGCTGGCGCTGGCTGGGGGCGCGCTCGGCTCGTTTTTTTCTGTATGGGGAATTCGCATTCTGCGTGCGATCGCGCCTCCCGGAACGCCGCGAATGGATCGCCTCCATCTAGACAGCAACGTCCTCTGGTTCACGCTCGGAATTTCTCTCCTTGCTGCAATCCTGTTCGGCCTGCTCCCCGCGCTTCAGGCGTCTTCGCGCGGTGTCGGTGGCGTCCTCAAGGGCGGCCTGGGTGGTTCATTCGCCGGCGCTGCAACCCGGCAGCGGCATTCGCTGCGAAGCGCGCTGGTGATTACTGAAGTAGGGCTTGCCGTGGTTCTGGTGATAGGCGGCGCACTCATGGCGCGCAGTTTTGACAAGCTCATGAACGTGAATACCGGCGTGCGAGCGGATCACGTGCTCACCATGCGGGTGTATCTGAGCGATTTGTCCTGCAACGACAAGGATTGGAGGGCAAAGTGTCCGCTGGCGACCAAGAGCATCCTTGATGGGATCAACTCGCTGCCCGGAGTCGAGCGAGCTGCGCTGTCCTTTAGCGGGCCGCTGCAAGGAGGTGAGATCATAACTTCATTTAATTACCCCGGCAAAGCTCCAGGCATCGGACTGTATGTTGACGGCGAGCAAGGCAATCAGCTTTCATCAGAGGAAATCATAGGCCGTCCGGTCACTCCGGGTTTTTTTGCCGCGCTTGGAATTCGCATCCTCAAGGGCCGCGATTTTGTGGCTGCAGATCTGACAAGCGGCCACCGCGTGGCCATCGTCAGCGAGGGATTTGCCCGCAAGTATCTACAAGGCGATCCGCTCGGCAAGCGTTTCAGTACACACGACGATTTTAAGGGTCGCCGCGTGTGGATGGAAGTCGTCGGCGTGGTGAACGACACGCATGACCGCGCCGTAAGAGAAACCTGGGACGCTCTCACGTTTTACACTCCACTTCCGTACGGGAACAATCAATGGGAAATTATTGCCCGCACCTTCGGAGATCCCACGTCTCTGGCGAAAGCAATCGAGGGCGTGGTTTGGTCTGTGGACAAGGATGCGCCAATTACACATATTGAAACGTTGGATGAGATCGTCTCCAACTCGGCCGCGCAGCCGAGATTTCAGACGGTCCTTCTGGGCTCGTTTGGCGCGCTCGCATTGCTTTTGGCGATCATCGGAATCTACGGCATGATCTCCTATTCCGTCGTTCAGCGCACGCATGAAATCGGTGTTCGCATGGCGCTCGGCGCGCAGGCGGGTGACGTCTTACGTCTCGTCGTAAAACAGGGAATTGCTCTTGCGCTGGTGGGTGCGGTAGCTGGCCTCGGTGTGGCGCTCGGAGTGACTCGATATTTGACCTCGATGCTATATGACGTGCACGCCGATGATCCGCTGACGATGATTGCCGTCGCGGTGGTGCTGACGCTTGTAGCGCTCGCTGCATGCTACATTCCCGCACGCCGCGCCATGCGCGTCGATCCGATGGTCGCGTTGAGGTACGAATAGTCCTTCGCGCAAGTGACCGGCAACCATTCCTTGGAACAGCCTTTCAAAAACGTACTGAGGCTTGCGGAGCCCCACTACCCAGCGGGGAGTAGATCGCAGAACCAGAAGCAGTCGCGCTCGACGATTTCGCCCTTTGTGAACGCGATGGGCCGCTCGAAAATCGGGCCGTCGTATACGAAGGTGTGGAACTCGCCGTTCTCACCACAGGGGTCGGCGTTTGCCGGCAAGCGATCCAGAAACTCCTTGTTGATCTCCGAACCGGCAAACGAGGGATCGAGCTTCTTCGGGTCCACACACACGACGATGGCGCGAAAACCGAGCTCGATGAATGTACGGGCCAGCTCTTTCGTATTGCGCATCCAGATGGGGAAGATGGCGCGAAGGCCCACGGGCGTGAGCTTCTGTTCGCGGTAGGCGCGCAAGTCTTCGAGAAAGATATCGCCGAACGCGACGCCGGTGACACCGTCTTGCTGGTGCTGTGCGAGCGCCGCGGCCATTTTTTCTTCGTACTCGACGTCCGTACACTTCGGCGGGATCAGAATCTGGTGCAAAGGCAGCCCCACAGACGCCGCCTGCTGCTCGAGCAGAGTCCGCCGCACGCCGTGCATGCTGATGCGGTCGTAACCGTGAGTCACCGTCGTCAGCAGCGCGGCGATTTGATAGTTGCCCGTGCGCTGCAATTCGTAGAGCGTCATCGAGCTGTCTTTGCCCCCGCTCCAAGAGAGCAGGATGTCTTGCTTGGTCATGGTCGGACTCATGGCGAGCCGGGCCGCGCGTTCTTGGCGGGGATATAAAACTTGACCCCCGCCATGAAATTCAGGCGCAGCGCCGGGAAGCCCAGCGACTCTTCGTACTTCGCATTGAGAAAATTGTTGAGCCGCCCGTAGATCTCGAATCCGCCTGGGAACTGATAGGCGAAGCCACTGTTCAGCAGCACATAGCCCGGATTGCGGAACAGGCACGGCATGCCAAGCACGCAGGCGAAATTCCCAAAGTTCGGCTCGAGGTCCAAGACCGCGCCGCGAATGGAGCCATTGAGATTGAGCATGAGCCGACGGTGCACCCAGGTAGCGTTGAAACCTGCCGAACTGTGCGGGCGGCGAATCAACGGCTGGCCTACCGTGAACGGAAATTGCACTCCCGTTGCACCGTCGAGCTCGAGTATCGCCGTGTTGAGCCACAAGTACTCAGCGGAGACGTCGAGCGAGCGAATCGGCCGCAGCCGCAGGGTCGTCTCGATTCCGTAAGCGCGGGCGTTGGCGAGATTCGCCGAGGTGAACGTGCTGAGGTTCGGGAACGATCCGCCGAGCGTGACGATCTGGTCTTGGAAGCGATTGTAAAAGAAGGTGGTGTCAAAGACGATGCGATCGCGCGCGAAGCGCTGTTCGACGCCGGCGTCGAAACTGATGCTGCGCTCGGGTTTCAGCGCCGGATTGTCCGTGAAGCCGAGCTCGAATCCGTCCGGCGGGCGGATGCCCGTGCCGAAACTGCCGTGAATGCGCGTCCCCCCCATGGCTCGCGGAGTCTGGGCTTCGCGTGCGAGGTAGGCGATGGAAACGCGCGGGTTCACCTGAACCACGGCGCTTGCCGGCAAGAGTGGGCGCGAGCCAAAAGCGTCCGGGGGAATCGCTGCGGTGCGAATGGTGTCCACGCGCACACCGGTGTTGAAGAACCAGCGATTGCCTGGATTCCAGCGGTTTTCGGCGAAGAAGGCGTAGTTCGCCCGAGGCAGTGTGAAAGGCATATTGCTGGCGTTCGCGACGAATGTACTCTCGAATTGTTCGTGGTCGTACTCGAATCCGGCGATGAGGGAATCTTTTTCGGCGACTACAATCTCGCTACGCGTGTTCGCGGCCACGCGCAGGTTGTTCGTGAACGAGTCGCCGAAGGAGGAATGAAAGCCAAAACGGTCGGCGGCCACGCTGACCGTTGTCACCTGACGGAAGCGTGTGGTGAACTGTTCCGCGTAGCTGGCCTGGTAGCCAAAGAGATTCTGATGAGCCCTTGAAACCGTATCCAGCCCAGGGAAGAGGTGATCGGGATCTGAACCGTAGGGCCCCGGCTCGCCTGCATCGTTCGCGTCGCCATAGAAACGGATTGCGAAGTCGCGGCGGGGGCCGCGCGAATAGCCAAGACTCAGGGTCGCGGACTGATTCCAATAGTTGTCGTTCTGCACGGCGCCTTCGGTAGCGAGGCGCGAGAGGCCGTAGGACCAATGAAAGCCTCGGATACGGCCTGCGCCGCTCGAAGCGAAGCGTCGCGTGTCGTAGCTGCCGCCTTCGGCCAGAAAGGAAAAATGCGGCGCGCTCTCGCCACGCAGCGTGACGACGTTGATCACCCCCGCCAGGGCGTTTGAACCGTAGAGCGCACTCTGGGGCCCGCGCGTCACCTCGATACGCTCGACGCCGTCCACCTGCACCGGCGCCAGGTTAAATCCTCCGCCAAAATCATCCAGCGGAATGCCGTCCAGCATCACCAGGTTGTAATTCGAATTGCCGCCGCGGATGAACGCACTCGTTACGGCGCCGCGCCGCCCGGTTTGATTGATTTCCATGCCGGGGACACCGCGGAGCACGTCGTAGACGTTTTGCGCGCCGCGATCTTCGATCTCCTGCCGGCCAATCAGGCTGACCGAAGAACCCAGTTGTGGCGCCAGGGCGCCCCCCAGCGATGCCGAAACGACAACTTCCTGCTCGACGGCGCTCAATTCGAGGTGCAAGTCTTCTTGGTGAACCACGCCAGGCTGAAGTTCGACCTTCGCGGAGAGTTTCGTAAAGCCGGGCAGATTGGCGATGACTTCATACGTTCCGCCGGCAAGCCCCGCGAACCGGTAATGACCCTGCGCATCGGTCCGGGTTTCGCCGAACGGCGCGATGGCGAAAAGAAGGCCGACGCGCGCCTGGGCAACAGGGCGGCTGCTGGGATCGAAAACGGTTCCTTCAATCACTGCGCGGGGCGCGGGAGCCGGCCCCGTGGCGGCCGTCTTGGGCTTTGATGTGGTTTGCGCACGAAAAACCGCAGGAAACAGCAGGGCAGCGATGAGAAAAAGCAGATAGGGAAAACGTGGTCTCATGGTTCCTCCTCTCCCCCTCGCGTGGGAGCTCGAGGCTGGCCCGTCGCGCGCAGTCCCACGACCTCAGGACTGTGCGAGAGGGCTTGCAGACTCCGCCGGTCTCCTGGCTTGGCGGCACTTCCCAGCGCGGCCTTCCCATCTCGGCCTCGATTTCAGGCTCAGGGACAGTGGCCCGTGCTGCGTGCTTGCTCCGCCCTACAGTCGCGCGGCGGCGACGGCTTTTCACCGTCTTCCCGTGCACGGAGTCCGCGGTGGATGAGTGCAGCGCGCGACTGTTTCACCTGGAATAAACAGACACGCGCCGCGTGGACGTTGCTTCCTATTATTCCCGCGTGCCGCTTTCGGCCGCGGGATCCGGTCTCTTCCCCCGGATGATCACTCGAGGACGGCCGCTCGGTGTTGTTTCGACTTCGAGCGGGGCCTCGAAAACATGTTCGAGCAGATCCTTGCTGTACACCGTGGCCGGCGGCCCGACGCGCAGGCACTTGCCTTCGTGCAACAGCACCACTTGGTCGGCGAATTCCGCGGCCAAGTTCAATTCGTGGGTCACGACAAGCACGGTGTAGCGGTTCTCCTCGGCCAGCCAGCGCAACTGCTGCAGCAGGTCCACCTGTGCGCCGATGTCGAAGTGAAGTGTGGGCTCGTCGAGCAGCAGCAGAATGGGTTGCTGCGCCAGCGCCCGCGCCAGAATCACCCGCTGTTTTTCGCCGCCGGAGATCTTATCCATCCAGCGGTCGCGCAGATGTTGCGCGCCGACCTGGGCCAGCGCATTTTCGGCGATGGCGCAGTCCTCCGCGGTCTCAAAACGCAGCGTCCGCCCGTGGGGGTAGCGGCCCTGCAGGACGTACTCCCAGGCGCGCGCGGGGAAAAGCAGCGGGCTCTCCTGCTGCACCATGGCGATGCGTTGCGCGCGCGTGCGGGGATCAAGCTGGCTGGTTTCGAATCCTTCGAGTTGCACTCGGCCGGAAAGCGGTGCGAGCGCGCCGGAGGCCAAACGCAGGAGCGTGGACTTGCCGCTTGCGTTCGGACCGAGGATGGCCACCACTTCGCGCTGGCGCGCCTGAAAGGTGGTGGCCTCCAGCGTAAAGAGCGGCGCGGCCTGACCTTCGCCGGCGTGGGCATAGCTTGCCTGTTCAACGTTCAGCCGAACGGTCGCGGTGTCGCGGCGCGCGCTCTCGCTGGTCAAGGTATCGCCGGTCACGCTCAACGCAGCCTCCGTCGCAGGAGATAGATGAATACGGGCGCGCCAGCCATCGCCGTCATCGCGCCGACGGGCAGTTCGGTGGGCGCGACGACGGTTCGCGCGAGCATGTCCGCCAAAACGACTGCAATCGCTCCACCGATCGCGGAGGTGGGAATCAGAAGACGGTAGTCCGACCCGAAAAGCAAACGCATCACGTGCGGCACGAGCAGGCCGACGTAGCCGATGGCACCGCTCACCGCAACAGCTAGTCCCGTCAGCACGGAGGCCGCGAGGTAAACAACCAGCTTCACGCGCGTGACGTCCACGCCCAGATGCATGGCTTCGCGCTCGCCCGTCAGCATCAAGTTGAGGTCGCCCGCGGTGGTGTACATCGCTCCAATCGCGGCGAGCAGTCCGACCAGAAACACCCAGCGAAGGCTTGCCGGCAAAGGCGTTGAAAGATCGCCCATCAGCCAGAACGCCATGCCGCGCAGATCGCGGCTCGGCAGGGTCGTCATCAGGAACAGGATGACCGCGGAAAGAAACGATGCCGTGATGATTCCACCGAGCAAGAGCGTGCTGCTATCGAGCTGCCCGCCGCGCCGCCCAAGAAAATAAACCGCGGCGATTGTCGCGCCTGCGCCGAGGAACGCAGCCAGCGGCGTCAGCAACGGTGCGTGCGGCGCAAGAATCAGCGAGAGGATCGCGCCCAGCGCCGCGCCACTCGAAACACCGAGAACATAGGGATCGGCCAGCGGATTACGCAGCAGCGCCTGAAATCCTGCGCCTGCGACGGACAAGCTCGCGCCGACAAGACTTCCCAGAAGGATGCGCGGCAGTCGCAGGTCGAAGACGATCAGGCGGTATTCCGTAGGCAGCTGGTCGCTGCGGCCCACCGCGATGCGCGCCAAGCTAACGACAAGGTCCGTCACCGAAATCGGCACGGCACCGAGCTTCAGTGCAAGAACCACAACGGCCAGAAGCAGAGCCAGAAGCGCGGCACAGGTCCACAAAACGCGCTGAAATGTCAAAGGACGCAAGAGTCGAACTCCTCTTCCTGCTTTCCGGGTTCCGGTGGCTCCACGAATGCCTCGGGGTGCAACTGGTGCGCGAGTTCCACGATTGCGTCTATCAAACGTGGCGCGGGGCGATTGACGGCATCGCTGACCACCGCGACGCGATGGTGGCGCACGGCTTCCAGGCTGCGCCAGCCGGGGAGTTCACTCAGCGACTGAATGTTCGCTTCCGACTCTTGGGCGTGCGCGGTGGCCATCACCAGGAAGTCCGGCTGCAGGCGCACCACCTCTTCGAGCGACACCTTCGGCCAATCTTGCGCTGAATCCACCACCGAGCGCGCTCCGGCCAACCGCATGGCGTCGGCGAGAAATGTACCGCGGCCGACGGAGATCAACGGGTCGGTCCAGACGACGAATAGCGCGCGCTTCGCTGGATGATCGCCAAGGCGGCGCGTCACTTCCGCCAGGCGTTCCCGCAGCTTCGCGACGACGACTTCGCCTTGCTCACGGACGCCGAGAACGTCCGCGACATTTTCAATTGACATAAGAATGTTTTCGACGGTGCGCGGGTCGGTGGCATACGTGGGAATGCCCAAGCGCTCGAGAGCGGTTACGGTCTCACGGCGATTGAGCGCGGTCGTGACCAGCACGAGGTCCGGCTTCAGCGCCACGAGTTGCTCGAGATTCGGGTTGACGGCGCCGCCGACCTTTGGTTTCGTCTGCGCTTCGGGCGGGTAGTCGCAGAAGTCCGTGTCGCCCACCAGGTGCTCCTGTGCGCCGAGCGCGTAGACGATTTCGGTGAGGTTTGGCGCAAGCGAAACGATGCGCCGCACCGGTTGCGGCACGTTTACGCGCCGCCCGGTTTCGTCGGTCACTTCACGAAATGGGGGAAGCGTTGCGTCCTGGCGAGGATTCGCGCTTTGGGCCCGCACACACGGAGGGTGCAACGCGGCCAGCGCCACGAGGGCCAGCACTAGCCTCTTGTTGCCGCGTGAGTGATCCTGAGCACGCATCCACCACCAAACAAAAAAGCCCCACGATCAAGAATGGGGCTTCAAGCCACACCCTCTCTCGCGAAGAGTGTCAGCAGACAACGGATCGGGCGGTGTCCTGACTTACGACCCGGCTTGCCGGATCGATCACAGTGGCGGGACCGTGGCCGATTTGCACGGCCTTCCCCGCTGCCGAACCTGCTGATTGTCGGAGTGGAGTGTATGCGCCGTCGTGGTTCGTGTCAACTTGCGCTCGCACTGTGGCTGGACGGCCCGTGAAGACGTGCGGAAAATTCATGCCCAATCAGGCGCGGAGTTTCTGGCGTGGCGCGGGCTCGTCGCCCCAACGCAGTTCGTCCACCCACCAGCGCCCGTCGAGCCGTACCAGCGTGAAACGCGCGAGGTATCGCTTGCCGCCTTCCGCCAGTAGATGCGTCTCAAGCACCGCACGGCTGCCGGATTCGTCATCGCGGCCGATGCGCAGTTCGCGCGTGCGGAACATATTCCGGTGCGTCACCACAAGCTGGTGGAAGGCTTCGAAGGGAACCTCTTTCCGATAGTTCGGGGAGAAGAAATCATAGGCTCGGCGGAGATCGCCGCGATTCAGCGCTTCGAGCTGCGCGCGCACGACGCTGGCGGGACCATTGGACAGCCTGGAAAACCAGAGCGGATTTTCGTAACGCACGAGCAGCCAGGTCGCAACCGCGAACGCGACACCCATCACGCAGAGCAGGATCAGCAGCCGCCGGCGCAGGCTGCGCCGCCACGCTTCCTCCACCTCGTGCTGTGGATCCGGCAAGATCGGCGGAACCGTCCGGATCTCCGGCGGCAAAAATGGATTCTGCGGATCCTGCGGCTTTTCCATCCAGTCGATCCCCGGTCAGACGCTTTCGATTGCCACGGCCATGCCCATTCCACCCGAGACGCAGAGCGTGGCCAGTCCGCGGCGTCCCGTTTTTTCTTCGCAGTGCAATTCATGCACGAGCGTCGTGGCGATGCGGGCGCCGCTGCAACCGATGGGATGTCCCAGCGCGATCGCACCGCCATTTGGATTCAGCCGCGCGCGGTCGAAGTGCAGTTCGCGGTCGCAGGCCAAGACTTGCGCGGCAAAGGCTTCATTCAGCTCCACGGTGTCGTACTCGGCCACCTTCCAGCCCGTGCGCTCTTCGAGCTTGCGCACGGCGGGGACCAGGCCGATGCCCATGATGCGCGGATCGACCGCGGCCACGGTTGCGTCCACGATGCGCGCCAGCGGCTTCAGGTGCAGTTGTGTCACCTTCTCTTCGCTCGCCAGCACCAGAGCCGCCGCGCCGTCCGTGATCCCGCTCGAATTCCCCGCCGTGATCGTCCCGGTCTTCGCGAACACGGACGAAAGTTTGGCCAGCGCCTCGAGCGTTACGTCCGGCCTCACATGCTCGTCATTCTCGACGCGCAGCGAGTTGCCTTTCTTGTCCACGCGCTCCACCGGCACGATCTCACGGCCTAAGCGGCGCTCGCGCATTGCCGCCGTGGCGCGCCGGTGACTCTCCATGGCGAACTGATCCTGCTCTTCGCGCGTAATGCGGTACTTCTCTGCGAGCAACTCCGCCGTTTCGCCCATCACCATCTGTGAAATGGGGCAGAGGAAACCGTCGCGGTACATCCCGTCCACCAGTGGCTGGTGACCCATGCGCAGGCCCCAACGCGCTTCGACCAGATAGGGCATGCGGCTCATGGACTCCGTGCCGCCGGCCACCACGATTTCCGCTTCGCCAGAACGGATTTGCTGCCAGCCCAGAACCATCGCGCGCAGCCCCGAAGCGCACGCCATGTTCACCGTGAACGCCGGTACGTCGTCGC
The DNA here is from genome assembly GCA_963739275.1 of uncultured Acidobacteriota bacterium. GTDB lineage: Bacteria > Acidobacteriota > Terriglobia > Acidiferrales > UBA7541 > JBGQGH01. The sequence goes on along the minus strand of CAVTZX010000044.1, from coordinate 65,685 downwards.
CAAGGCCTGACCGCCAAGCCACTTGGCGCGCGACATTTGGCCCTCCCCCCGCTTGGCGGGCGTTGCCGAAGATCAATTCATCCACTCGAGGCGCGCGCGTAGTTGTACGGCCGGCATCTCGCCCGTTCTCTTGTTTTTCTCCTGGCCTTCGCTCCGCTGGGGCTGCGCCAAAAGCGCGCTCTAACGCTGCGCGCACCGCAATGACGCCGAGATCGGCCGCGGAAAACTCTGTCAGCGCGCCGCCGAATTTCCCAATCGGCGTACGCACCGCGCTCACAATGTAGACGTTGCGCTCCGGCATGGGTTTCTTCGCGATCCCCAGATCTCTGGATGCTAGCACACCTGCCCGAGGAGAGTCCGGGCCGCGGGAGAGGCTAGTTCTTCTTTGGAGGAGAGGACGTTTTTCCCGGTTCGGTGATCGGCGGGTGTCCGGCGGGAAGCGTGCCGCTCGGCTGCTGCGGCGCAGTGATGGGAGGATGTCCGGCGGGGAGCTCCCCTCCTGCGGCAGGCGACGTCCCTTGATCGGTGGGGGGATGGTTGAGCCCCCCTGTGTTCTGGCTGGTCTTCACCACCCACGTGTTGCCCTGGCGCTCCAGGTTGTAGGTCATCTCCATCCCTGCGCCGGAGCCTTTGGCCTTGAACTCCACGCGCGCTTGCGCCGTGTTGCCCGCGATGCTGACCTGCTTCACGTTCACATCCATCGCGCTCACATTGAGGCCGGGGCGCCCCGAAAGATACTTCTGCACCGCCGCGCGAATCGCCGCATCGTCGGGATTCGCCCCGGAATTCTTGTTACAAGCCGCCGCACTGAAGAGGAACAGCGCAAGACCGAAAAACAGGAGATGTCGTCTCATCACTTTCGCAACGTAACGTAAAGCCTCGGGCTTGTCAAAAAAGATTCGCACCCAATGCGGTGCCGACCGCGCCTTTGCGCCGCCATCCCTTTGCGGTATTCTCGTGTGCTCATGCACGACCTCAACTACTTTCGCGAGCACCTCGACCTTTTCGAGCAGATGGCTGCAAACCGCGGCGTCCAGCTCGACTTGGAGGGCTTCCGCGCGCTCGACCGCGAGCGCCGCGAGCGCATCACCGCGACCGAGCGCCTGAAAGCCGAGCGCAACAAGGCGAGCGAAGAAATCGCGCGGCTCAAGAAATCAGGACAGGATGCAACCGCGCTTCTGGTGCGGATGAAGCAGGTCTCGGACGAGATCAAACAGTCCGACGAACGCATCACTGCGCTGGATGAGCAACTCCGGCAGTTCATGCTTAACGTCCCGAACCTGCCGCAGTCCTCCGTGCCCGTGGGGAAGAGCGCGGCCGACAACGTCGAGGTGCGTCGCTGGGGCGCGCCGCCGAAGTTCGACTTCGCTCCGCGGCCTCACTGGGAAGTCGGCGAGACTGCGGGGATTCTCGATCTGCCGAGGGCCGTGAAGATTGCGGGTGCGCGATTTGCGCTTTATCGCGGGCTGGGTGCGCGACTCGAACGCGCCCTGGCGAATTTTTTCCTCGACGTGCACACGCGCGAACACGGCTATACGGAGATCCTCCCGCCGTTCATCGTGAACACGGCGTCGCTGGTGGCGGACGGCAAACTACCGAAATTTGCAGGTGATATGTTCCACCTCGAAGGCACGGATCTATGGCTCACGACCACCGCGGAGACGGAGCTGACCAACCTCTATCGCGACGAAACCCTGGATGCCGATGCGCTGCCGATCCGGGTCTGCGCCTGGACCTCCTGCTTCCGCTCAGAAGCCGGAGCAGCCGGCAAAGATACGCGCGGCATCAAGCGCCAGCATCAATTCCAGAAGGTGGAGCTGTTCAAGTTCACGCAACCTGAGCAAAGTTATGACGAGCTCGAGAAACTCGTCCGCGACGCCGAGGCAATCCTGCAGAGACTTGGCATCCACTACCGCGTTATGCAGCTTTGCACCGGCGATACGGGCTTCGCATCGGCGAGAACCTACGACATCGAAGCTTGGATTCCTTCGTCCAGTGAATTCATGGAGATTTCATCCTGCTCGAACTGCGAGGCGTTCCAGGCGCGTCGCGCGGGCATACGCTTTAAGCCGAAGAGCGGCAAGAGCGAGTTCGTGCACACTCTGAATGGCTCGGGCCTCCCCATCGGCCGCACCTGGATCGCGATTGTAGAGAACTACCAGCAGGCCGATGGCTCCATACTGATCCCCGACGTTCTGCGCCCCTACATGGGCACCGACCGCATTTCCGGGCAGGCGGTCCACATGTAACTCGTTTATTTTCAGTGCAGTAGAGCAGAACGAGCACTCGCCAGCCCCCGCCGCTCCAGCAGCCTCGGAATCTCCTCCGCCGGGTTTTGATTGACCTCGTTTCCCGAGTTGACTAAACTCCACAGCCAGTGCGACTTACAGCACTAGGGGAACAGTGGCGCGCCGGCCTGGCGCGGCGGGCTGAGCCAATTCTCGCTGCGGGAAGGCGCACAACTCAGCGTGGCGTTTCTGGCTCGCATCATCCGTTACATTTTCTGGCTGGTCTTTTTCGTTTGGATTGCCTGGCTGGTGCGCAGACTCGTGCGTGCCGCAGCGGGCAAGTCCGGTGCGCGCGCGGAGCGTCCCGGAGCTCCTGCGGCTCCCCGCCATCTGTTTCGCGACCCCTGGTGCGGCACGCACGTCTCCCCGGAGATTTCACACACTCTCGAGGAATCGGGCCAAGTACTTCATTTCTGTTCGGCCGAGTGCCGCGAACGCTACCGGACATCGCAGCGGCGCGCGGCCGGCGGATAGGCGGAGGAGAACACAACAATGGCCACGGTCGCAAAAGCCGCGCCGCAACAGCCGATGATTCCGCGGATGATGCCGCGCGAAGATCTGAACCCATTCCGCATCTCGCAGATCCAGTTCGATATGGCCGCGGAGTTCTTGAAGCTCGATCCCGGCCTGCGCCAGGTGCTGCGGACGCCGAAGCGGGTGCTCGAGGTGTCCATCCCCACGAAGCTCGACAACGGGCAGCTCAAAGTGTTCACCGGCTATCGCGTGCAGCACAATGTCGCGCGCGGCCCGGCTAAGGGAGGCATTCGCTACCATCCCAACGTCACGCTCGATGAAGTGAAGGCCCTGGCCGCCTGGATGACGTGGAAGACCGCCACGGTCAACATTCCTTACGGCGGCGGCAAGGGCGGTGTGATCTGCGACCCCAAGCGCATGTCCAAGGGCGAACTCGAGCGCATGACGCGCCGCTACGCCAGCGAAATTCTGCCCATCATCGGGCCGGACCGCGACATCCCCGCGCCCGATATGTACACCGACGCGCAGACCATGGCCTGGATCATGGACACGTACTCGATGACCGTGGGTTACTCGGCGTTGGGCGTGGTCACCGGCAAGCCGGTCTCCCTCGGCGGTTCGCGCGGGGCGCAACGAGGCCACGGCGCGCGGCTGCCTCTACGTCACTGAGGAAGCTTGCAAAGTAAAGAAGGTCAATCTGCGCGGCGCGACGGTTGCGATTCAAGGCTTCGGCAATGCGGGCTCGATCGCCGCGCGGCTCTTCGCCGAGAAAAAGGCGAAGATCATCGCCGTCAGCGATTCCCGCGGTGGCGTTTTCAATTCCCGCGGCATTGATCCCATCAAAGCCATGCGCTATAAGGAGCGCTCTGGCACCGTCGTGGGCATGCCCGGCGCTTCGCGCATCTCCAATGACGATTTGCTCGCGCTGAAGTGCGACATCCTCATTCCCGCCGCGCTCGAAAACGTCATCACCCTGCACAACGCCGATCAGATCAAGGCCAAGATCGTTGCCGAGGCCGCGAACGGGCCCACCACGCCGCATGCCGATGAAGTTCTGGCCCGGAAAGGCATCCTGGTCATCCCGGACATCCTCGCCAACGCGGGTGGCGTCACCGTTAGCTACTTCGAGTGGGCGCAGGATCTGCAGGGCTACTTCTGGTTGGAGAATGAAGTGAACGCGCGGCTCGAAGTGGTGATGAAGCGCGCGTTCCGTGACGTCTACGAAACCATGCGCAAGTACCACACCCACATGCGCGCCGGAGCTTACGTGCTCGCCGTGGGGCGTGTCGCCGACGCCACCCTGGTCCGCGGCCTCTTTCCTTGAGGCTTGTACAATCTCTCTGCCACCTCCGCGCTTCTGAAGGCGAGTGTGCGGCGAGTCGTTCTCCGAGAAACTCTGCGACATCCGCGGCACTCCGTCAGCGTTTTCCTCAGTCTCAACTCTCTGCTGTGAAAATTCTTCTTGCGTGCGCGATTCATCGCGCGTAAATTGCAAATTGCCGGCGCGCTCCGAGGATTGAGCGGCGCCGGCGCTTCTGCCTGGCATGTGAAGGGGAGAAAGTTCTACAGCGCGCGATGTCCAATCACGTTAATCCATCTCCACCCATCCTCCTTACGATTGCGGGGTTCGATCCGAGCGGTGGCGCGGGCATTGCCGCGGACCTGAAGACGTTTGCGGCGCACAATTGCTATGGCGTCGCCGCCGTGACCGCGCTCACCGTGCAATCTACGCAAGGCGTGAAGAACATCCACATCACGCCCGCGGCGCTGCTGCGCAGCCAGCTGGATGCGCTTGCCGAAGACGTTTCGTTTGCGGCGATCAAGATCGGCATGCTGGGCAACCGCGGCAACGCGGTCGTGGTCGCGGAGTTCCTGGACCGCGTGAATTGCCCCCACGTGGTGCTCGACCCCGTGGTGAAGGCCACCGCCGGCGGCGCCGACCTGCTCGACGCAGGCGGCCTCAAATACCTGGGCGAAGAATTGATGAAACGCTCGACCGTCGTCACGCCGAATATCGCCGAGGCCGAATTGCTGGCCGGCATCCCGGTCAAAGACGTAGCGGCGATGGAAGCGGCGGCGCGAAAGCTTGTCGAACGCGGCGCGCGCGCCGTCGTGGTAAAGGGCGGCCATATGGAGCGGGCCATCGACGTCCTCTTCGACGGCACGGAAGTTCTGGCGTTGGGCGGAGAGCGCGTGAAGAGCGCGAACACGCACGGCTCGGGCTGTACGTTTGCCTCGGCCGTTGCAGCACAACTCGCCTGCGGCCGTCCGCTGCACGACGCCGTGCTGCTGGCCAAGACTTACGTCACCAAAGCAATTGAAAAGGGATTCATGATCGGCAAAGGCCCCGGCCCACTTGATCATTTCTACCGCGCCCACCAGGAGGCCCCGCCCCGCGGTATCCACGAAGCTCCGCAACACGGCATGCACCCCGCCGCCGAGCCCGCAGTGAACCGCTAGCCCCGCACCTGTCCCGCACTTCGGCTATTGGCCTCCCGGTCGCAGAGAAAGACGACTCGGCCCGCCACAATCGTGACCATCGGCGCGCCGCGGAAACTGCGGCCATCGAAGGGAGAATTGCGCGACTTGCTCGCGGAGTCCTCCACGCGAAAAGTCCAGCCATGATCGTTTGAGAAGAGCGTAAGGTCGGCAAGCTGGCCTGCAGCGATGCGGCGCTCGATCCCGAGCACGCGTGCGGGGCCTGTAGTAAGCAACTCAATCAGGTGCATCAGCGGAATGCGCCCCGTATGCACGAGTTGCTCGAGTCCAAGCGCGAGCGCGGTCTCGAATCCCGTGACGCCGAACGGCGCGCGGTCAAACTCAACGTCTTTGAGTGCGGGCTCGTGCGGCGCATGGTCGGTGGCGATGGCGTCCACGGAGCCGTCGGCCAGGCCTGTGAGCAGAGCGTCACGGTCATCGCGCGAGGCGAGTGGCGGGTTCATTTTGTAGCGCGTGTCGTAGCCCACATCTTCGTCGATGAGCGTGAAGTGGTGCGGCGTGACCTCGCAGGTCACCGGCAGGCCGTCGCGTTTGGCCGCGCGCACGAGATCGAGTGATGCGCCCGTCGAAAGGTGCGCGATGTGCAACCGGCAGCCGGTCAGCCGTGCAATCTGAACGTCGCGCGCTACGCAGACCGACTCCGTCGCCGCGGGCATTCCGTGCAGGCCCAGCCGTACGGAGGTCGGCCCTTCGCGCATGACCGCGCCTGCCGCGAGCGAGGCATCCTCAGCATGCTCGATCACAGGGAGGTCGAGCGAGCGGCAATATTCCATCACCTGGCGCAGGAGCTTCGCGGTGGCGATCGGCCGCCCGTCGTCGCTGACGGCGACGATGCCGGCCTGTTTCATCGCTGCGATTTCGGCAAGCGATTCGCCTTGGCTCCTGGCCGACGCCGCGCCGATCGGCCAGACGCGTGCCTGCTCCGCGGTCGCGGCGCGCTCGACAATTGCGCGCGTCACCGAGGCATTATCGTTCACCGGTCTTGTATTCGGCATGGCGCACACGGCGGTGAATCCGCCGCGCGCCGCCGCCCGCGTGCCTGTGGCAATCGTCTCGGAAGCTTCGCCGCCCGGTTCGCGTAGATGGCAGTGCAGGTCAATGAACCCCGGCGCGACGACGAGGCCGCGCGCATCCAGGATTTCCGCCCCAGGCGCGGAAATTCCCGGTGCGACCTGCGCGATCTGTTCACCGTCGAGCAGCACATCCAGCGCGGCGTCCGTCCCGCTCGCGGGATCGAGCACACGGCCGTTCTTAACGAGCAGCATCCGTTTCGTCCTTGACCGGGGAGAATTCTTGAGCGGCTTCACCGCTTCCCGTACCGATCAGCAGGAAAAGCAGCGCCATGCGAACCGCCAAACCGTTCGTGACCTGTTCGAGCACGCACGACTGCGGGCCATCGGCCACTGCGGGTTCGATTTCGAGGCCGCGGATCATCGGCCCGGGGTGCAGCACCAGCGCATCCGGCCGCGACAGCCGTAGCCGCTCCAGCGTCAATTGGTAAAGCAGAATGTATTCATCGAGCGGCAGCGCGGGTTCGTGCATGCGCTCCTGCTGTACGCGCAAGACAATGATGATGTCCGCGCCTTCGAGCGCCTCTTCCACCCGCGCCACGCGCCGGATCGAGCTCCCCGGAGGCGCCAGAGCTTCCAGTTCACGCGGCAGCCACATCGCCGGACCGCACAGTGTAAATTGGCAGCCGAATTTTCCGAGGAGATGGATGTTCGACCGCGCTACGCGGCTGTGCTGGATATCACCGAGGATGGTGACGTTCCAGCGCTCCAGCGTGCCCTTGCGGTCGCGAATCGTCAGGGCATCGAGCAAGCCTTGCGTGGGGTGTTCGTGGGTCCCATCGCCTGCGTTGATCACCGGCAGATCCAGCCGCTCGGCCACGAAGTGCGGCGCGCCCGAAGCCTCGTGGCGCATCACGATGCAATCGGGCTTCATGGCGTCGAGCGTGCGCACTGTGTCGAGCAGCGATTCACCCTTCTTCAGGCTCGAGGATTCGGCCTGCAGGTTCATCGTATCGGCGCCGAGCCGCGCGGCCGCAGTCCCGAAACTGATCCGCGTGCGCGTCGAAGGCTCAAAAAACGCCAGCGCTACCGTCTTGCCGCGCAGCGTGGCCAGTTTTTTCAGCGGGTGCCGCTGAATTTCCTGAAATGTCTTCGATTGGTCGAGGAGAAAAGTGATTTGCGGGGCGGTGAGCGGCTCAATCCCGAGTATGTGACGGAAGCGGTGTGGCACAACGTCCTCGAGAACCCTCGCGGCAATCGCGCTGGCCATCAATGGGTAAGCCAATCAGTCCACGCGTTCGACGAGCATGACTCGCTCTTCCTTGTCGACTTCTTCCAAACGGACTTCGATAATTTCCATGTCGCCGGTCTGCACCGACCGGCCGATAAATGCGGCTTCGATGGGCAGCTCACGGTGGCCGCGATCGATCAGAACGCATAGGCGGATGCTTTTCGGGCGGCCGAGATCGAAGAGGCCGTTCATTGCCGCGCGAATCGTGCGACCGGTGTACAGCACATCGTCCACGACGATCAGGTCCTTGTCGTCCACCCCAAAGGGGATGTCGCTGGCCTGCAGGACGGGCTGCGCAGCAACCTTGGAGAGATCGTCACGGTAGAGCGTGATGTCGAGCGTTCCGACGGGCACTTCGACGCCGTCAATGCCCCGCATTGCACGCGCGATGCGCTGTGCCAGAGGCACGCCGCGTCGGCGAATACCAATCAGTCCGAGATTTGCCGTGCCACCGCTGCGCTCGACAATTTCATGCGCCAGCCGCTGGAGCGTGCGGTCAATTTCCGTTGCTGACATCAACTGGCCTTTTTGGACGACACGCATCGGGCGACATCCTAGCACAGAGCGTTCGCGTCGCGCCGCACGCTTCCGCCCTTGGCCTGGGGCGGCCCCGGGATTTCCACAGCCCGTTCGCTCGGGAAATTCGCCCGCGTGTTAGAATTCAACCAGTGAACGCAAAGGCTGTGGTTGACCTGAGCGTGAGCATCGGCGCCCTGCGCCTTTCCAATCCTGTCCTCGCCGCCAGCGGCACCTTCGGTTATGGAATCGAGTTCGCCCACCTTGTTGATCTGGATCGTCTCGGCGGCATCGTTGTCAAAGGTCTTTCTATCGAACCCATAGATGGCGCCCCCGCCCCACGACTCTGCGAGACGCCGTCCGGGATGCTCAATGCTGTCGGCCTCCAGAATATTGGCGTGCGGGCTTTCGTGGCTGAGAAGCTTCCCCAACTCCGCCGCTACAGGACCGCCATCGTGGCCAACGTGTTTGGCGAGTGCGTCGCGGACTACGTGGATGTGATCCACGTCCTGGAAAACGCTGAAGGCCTGGCCGCTTATGAGCTGAACATCTCCTGCCCGAACGTGGCCTGTGGTGGAATCCACTACGGCACGGACCCCGAAATGACGGCTGAGGTGGTCGGAGCCGCGCGAAGGGCGGCAGCGAGGCGGCCCCTCTGGGTCAAGCTCTCTCCCAATGTCACCGACATTCGCCCCATCGCCGCGGCGGCCGAGAATGCTGGGGCGGACGCCCTCACCATCGCCAATACTTATACGGCCATGAGTGTCGACTATCGGACACGCCGCTCCCGCTTGGGTCGACCAACGGGAGGCTTGTCCGGCCCTGCCATCAAGCCAATTACGCTGCGGCTGGTCTACGAAGCCCGGCAAGCCGTTCGAATCCCGATTTTGGGCCTGGGAGGCATTGAAACACCCGAGGATGTGCTGGAATACCTGGTCGTCGGAGCAGCGGCGGTGCAGGTCGGGACAGCCCACTTCTCTGATCCAATGGCGTCTGCGAGGATCGTCGATGGCCTTGAAGAGGTCTGCGCTGAGTGTAAGGTGTCTGATATCAATGAGTTACGTGAATCCTACGTCCAAGATTTTGATTGACTTTTTAGCTGTTCCGTAGTACAGTATTTGGGAATTCGTGGCATAAAGTACACACCATGAGAAACAAACTCTTCGTGACCTGGGCGGCGATGAGGTGGGTCCTCCTGATGTTTCTCTTCGCACAGGGAGTCGAGGGGCCGCTCATTGCCAATCCAAGCACCCCCATTAAGCCCTTGAAGGTCTGGACTGGGGTGGCAAGCTGGTACGGTCCACGCTTCCAGGGCCGAAAAACCGCGAACGGGGAGCACTTTGACATGACCGCCCTGACCGCGGCCCACCCGACCCTGCCGTTCGGATCTTTGGTTCGTGTGACTAATCCCAAGACGGGCAAGAGCGAGGTAGTCCGCATCAACGACCGCGGCCCTTTCGTCGAGGGGCGTGAGGTGGACGTTTCTTACCAGGTTGCGAGCAAGATTGGGCTCATCGAAGGGGGGCTGGTACGGCTAAGACTCGAACTGCTAGAAGTTCCCCAGCGACGCTTGGCGCATCCCTAAACTCTCGGCTAGTCGTCGCCCTCGACTATACCGACCTCGGCGCGGCTCTCGCCCTCGCAAGAAAACTTTCCCCCCTCTCCCCCACCTTCAAGATCGGAAAACAGCTTTTCACCGCGGAAGGACCCGAAGCGGTGCGGAAAGTGTCCCGTCTGGGTGGTATCTTCCTCGACCTAAAGTTTCATGACATCCCGAACACCGTTGCTGGAGCAATCCGTTCAGCGGCGCGCCTCCCGGGCCTTCGCCTGCTCAACATCCACACTTTAGGGGGCCCCGAGATGATGCGTGCCGGGGCGCGGGCCTTGTGGCAAGCCATTCCTGACCCGAAGAAGCGCCCACGGCTCTTGGGCGTCACGCTTCTGACCAGCATGAACGCGCGGACGATGCGCGCGGTGGGCATCAAGGGTCGGCCGTTGACGAGTGTGTTGCGGCTCGCGCGCCTCGCGAAAGAGTCGGGACTCGATGGCGTTGTCGCCTCGGCGCGCGAGGCTGCGGCCATTCGTCGCGCGTGCGGCAGGCGATTCATCATCGTAGTCGGTGGCGTACGCCCTGGCGGCGCAGTGAAAAATGACCAGTCTCGGGTGACCACTCCCGCCGAAGCCATCCGCGCCGGCGCGGATTACCTCGTGGTTGGCCGGCCCATCACCTCGGCCAAAGATCCGATTGCTGCGGCCAGGGCCGTGCTCGAGGAGATGCGCACGGCTGTTTCCGGACGCGTTTGACCTCCTTCCGCCCCTCGGCTAGCATCCTCATCCTCACTCGCTTTCGCGTCGAGTATGAAACACGTCATCGTCGGCACCGCGGGACACATCGATCATGGCAAGTCGGCCCTCGTCGAGGCATTGACGGGTACGAATCCCGACCGCCTCGAGGAAGAAAAGCGCCGCGGGATTACCATCGACCTCGGTTTTGCTTTCTTCGAGCACGGCGATGTCCGCTTGGGGATTGTGGACGTGCCCGGCCACGAGCGTTTCGTCCGCAATATGCTTGCGGGCGCGGGCGGGATCGACCTGGTCGTTCTCGTTGTGGCCTGCGATGAAGGCATCAAGCCGCAGACGCGCGAGCATTTCGACATCTGCGGGCTGCTTGGAATCGAGCGCGGTGTAATTGCGTTGACGAAATGCGATCTGGTTTCACCCGATGCGCGAGACCTGGTGCGGCTGGAAGTGGAGGAGTTCGTGCGCGGCTCCTTTCTCCAAGGCGCCCCATGTATTCCCCTGAGTGCAAAGACGGGCGAGGGGCTGGTTCGGCTCAAGGAAGCTCTTTTGAGTGTCGCGGGGGAGGTGCGGGGGAAGGATGCCTCGCGATGGTGCCGGCTGCCAATCGATCGCGCGTTTCAGATGAAGGGCTTTGGCACAGTCGTTACCGGGACACTCGTTTCCGGCGCCCTGCAGCCCGGGGACGAAGTGGAGCTGCTTCCGCCTCGGCGCCGCTTGAGAGTTCGGGGGATTCATTCCGCAAGGCGCGCCGCGGCGCGGGCCCTTGCGGGACAGCGGACGGCGGTGAACTTGGCGGGTATCGAGGTCGGTGAACTGGCGCGGGGAATGGTTCTTGTGGCGCCCGGACGCTTCCAGACGACACAGCGATCCGACGCACGCGTCACTCTACTTCCGAGCGCGCGTCCCCTCAAGAGCCGCGCCCGCGTACATTTTCACCAGGGCACGGCAGAAACCATCGCCGAAGTGGTTTTCCTCGACCGGGCAGAGCTCCGGCCCGGCGGGTCATCTCTGGCACAACTTCGCTTCCAGGAATCCACACTGCTGCTTCCTGGAGATCGCTTCATCCTGCGGCAGATCTCTCCGGTCATCACCATCGGGGGCGGGGTTGTGCTGGACAACCTGGCGCACCGCCACCCGCGTAAGGAAGAAGGCGTCCCCGAATACTTAGGCGCGCTCGAACGCGGCAATCAAGAAGAGATCCTCAGCGCCCTGGCCGCGTCCGCGCCCGCGGGTTTGGAGATGGCGCAGATCATCGCGCGCACGGGCTGGCTGGAAAGCGAGGTCCGCGATGCGGCCGCGCAACTCGAGCAAGCCGGTAAGCTGCGCATCTTGAGCCAGCAGCCGTTTGCCTTGGCCACCGCGGAAACCGTGATCCGAGTGGCGCAGGCAATGCTCGCGTCGGTTCAGGCGTTTCACGAAACGAATCCGCTCGTTCCGGGAATGCCGAGAGAAGACCTGCGCGGGCGCTCGGCGCCGAAGGCGCGCCCCGAGCTCTTTCGAGCTGCGCTCTCTGACCTCGTCGCAACCGGGAAACTTGCCGTGACCGGTGATCTAGTGCAACGCGCCGGCCGCGAGATTTCATTACAGCCCGCGGAGGCTCATGCGAAAGAGCAGATCGCCGCCGAATTCGACCGCGCCGGACTCGCGGTCCCGTCGGTCAAGGAAGTGCTCTCCAAGCTGCCGGTGGAACCCCGCCGGGCACAAAAGCTTCTTCAACTCCTGGTGCGGGAGAAGGTGCTGCTAAAGGTTTCCGAGGAGCTGATCTTCCACCGGGACGCGATCGGACGCCTACGTGCTCTCCTCGCGGACCACAAGAAGCAGCAGGGCGCGCGGTTGTCTATTGGCGCATTCAAAAGCCTCACCGGCATCAGCCGGAAATATGCCATCCCACTGCTCGAATACCTGGACCGCGAACGCGTGACCCGGCGCGAAGGGGATGAGCGGATCATTCTTTAGGTAGCGAATGCGGTAGGTCTCGCGAGTTCGCGGGCGAGTGCTCCCGCGTGATATGCTGAACACGACCTGTCCAATTGGGCGGGCATCATAAGAATGGCCCAAGCGACCTCGTCCAGGTGAAAGCGGAAGCAATCATAGATGAATTCCTGGCTTCGTATCTTTGGAGCCCCCGGTCAGGCGAGAACTCGATTCGCCCGCAGGGGGACACATGTTTGAAGGAAAAGTCGGCCTTCCGGAACTGCTGTTGATCCTGGCCATCGTCCTGATCTTTTTCGGTGGCCGCCGCATCCCTGAAGTCATGCGCGGCCTTGGCGAAGGCATCCGCAGCTTCAAGGAAGGCATGCACGGCCCGGAGAAGTCCGCCGGTAGCACAGCCGCGGAGCCAAAACAGCAGTAGAATCTCTGCAGTCTCCCGGAGTTTCAGGCCGTTTTGTTGACGCGGGGCGGGGCGCAGCATAGAATCGCCCGCAGGAGGACGCATGTTTGGAGGAAAGCTCGGTTTACCGGAGCTGCTGCTGATCCTGGCAATCGTTTTGATATTTTTTGGTGGCCGCCGCATCCCTGACGTCATGCGCGGCATGGGCGAAGGCATCCGCAGCTTCAAAGAAGGCATGAGCGGCCCGGCGAAGCCGGCCGACGACAAGCCTGCCGAAACCAAGAAGTAACTTCCGGGCTGAATCTTGAAGACTCACCCGGACTTTCTGGTTTCCGTTCGAAGAGAGGCGGCCTTCTCGGTCGCCTTTTTCCATTTCCTCAGGATTCAGCGATTCGCGCCTGATTTCTCCGCATGGCCGGACCAGCCTAGATCCCCCAAGATGCGGTACAGCCGCGCAAGCGGCAGCCCTACCACGTTGAAGTAACATCCTTCCACTCGCGTGACGTAGCGGCCCGCGCGCCCCTGGATCGCATACGCGCCCGCCTTGTCCATCGGTTCTCCCGATGCGACGTACTCTTCAATCTCTTGTGCGGAGAGCGGTGCGAACGTGACCCGCGTATTCTCCACCTCAATGTGCATGGCCTGATCGGGTAGCCGGAGCACGGCTAGTCCTGTCAAGACCTCATGCGTCCGGCCGCTGAGGCGCGCCAGCATCGAACGGGCTTCTTCCTTCGACCACGGCTTGCCAAGCACGGCGTCATCCAACACCACGATGGTGTCCGCGCCGGCAACGATGGCAGGGCCGGCCACGCGCTCAGCCGCGGCACGCACCTTCGCTTCCGCCAGCCGCCGGACCATCTGCACGGGGCTCTCGTTCCCTACGCGCGATTCGTCCACGTCGGTCGCGAGGCTCTCGAAAGCCATCCCCGCGCCCATCAGGACATCGGCGCGGCGTGGCGAGGTGGAAGCAAGAACCAGTTTCATCCGAGTGATTGTAGCGAAGAAGGGTCAGCGCCTGCTCGGTGAGAGGCAAGCCGCCCCCGCCTCCTCTTTCGACCAGCCAAAGAGGCGCCCGAGCAGGCGTTGCGGGGCATCCGGGTGCCAGCAAAGGTATTTCGCGGCAATGGCTGCACGCGCTGCTTCCACAGTCATCTCTCGCGCGATAGCAACCTCACGCGGAAACGCCCGCGCGGTCAGCTCAAAGCGCCCCGAAGCCCACGCCGCGGTTTCCTGTTCCGCGCCGAAGTGCACCACGATGAGCAGGCACTGAAGCTCGAGCATGGCCTTCTTGAAGCGCTTGTTGCCGGCCACGCTTTCCATCTTGCAGGTGTGCCTCAGCTCGAGCGTGGGCAGCGGGCCGTGCTGTGCCAACGCTTGCCAGATCGTGCGCGCGTCGTGACTGATGCGTCCTGCAGCGAAACACGTGTCGGCGTCATCCGCGGCGGCGGCGCTATTCCTCATGGCGAGGAAACTCGGCAGCATGCCGCGCGATATGAAAGTCCCGCGGCCTTTGAAGTATTTTCCGTAGAACGCGCGGCGCTTGAGTGGAAACTCCGCCTTCCAGTCCCACAGCTTCATGGCGTGACGGTCCCAGGTGAGCGGTTGGCGCCGCGCCATTGCAAAGTACAGCGAAGGCAGCGCCAGCCCTTTGATCGGAAAAATCAGGCAATACCCGATGGCGTCGATAAAACGCAGAGCATCGGCGGGCGTCACCACGCGCCGCGGCCAGCGGATTTCGCCCTCGCGCAAGACGCCTCTCATTCAACCCTCCGCGTGCCAAATCCGCCGGCCTTCACTCGGCGCGGAGCTTGCCGAAATTAGTTTCGCGGCTCCGAAGACGGCGGCACAATGCCCTTGATCCGGAAGTACGTCACCAGGTTGCCGTAGTGCTCGTTGTTATGCGCCACGTCGGAGATCAGAAACGTCAAGCGGATAGCCTGTGTCTGCCGCCCGTTTGGCGCGGTGTTCGTGACCGTCTCCATCAGCGAAGCGTCAGTCTGCGCGTTGAAAACCGCATCGCAATACGCGAGTGCGTCGTTCAACGCCTTCACGATTTCCGCTTTCGTCGCCAACTTTTCCGCATCCTTGCCCTGGTTGGGATTGGCTTCGCCCTTCGCGCGTGAGCAGTAGCCATAGTTCCCGTTTATCACGTGCCCCAGGATCTGCCCGAAGGTGCGCACTTCCTGCTGCGATCCCGGCCGCATGCCGTAGTTCTCTTCCGCCATCTTCTCCGCGGCTCTCGCCAGGTAGTTCCGGCTGCCCGTGTAGTAGTTCTTCAGCCAGGTGGAAAGCGGTGGCGGTGGCTGCGGTGCCGTTTGCTGAGCAGGCGCCTGGCCCGACGTAGCCATCTGTGCGGCTGCCGGGATCGCGAGCGCCAAACATACTAAGACACCTCCAATGTACCTCTTCATTTGAAATCCCTCCCCCTTCATTTGAGATCGCTCTTGCGGTTGGGAAGTATAGCTTGAGGCGGGCGCTTCAGACTACGACGGATTCCTTGTATTCGCCGAAGACGTGTCGCAGGGCATCGGAAATCTCGCCCACGGTGGCAAAGGCTTCGACCCCCGCCTGGATCGCGGGCATCACGTTCTCCGATGTGCGCGCGCGCCTTTCCACTTCCTCGAGGGCTGCAAAAACGCGTTTTGCGTCGCGCCTGGCGCGCAGCGCCTTGACGCGGTCCGTCTGTTGCCGCTCGATCTCCGGATCAATGCGCAGGAGCGGGATGGGCCGTTGCTCTTCGCTGCGGAACTGGTTGACACCCACGACGATCTGCTCGCCGCGCTCGATCGCCTGCTGGTATTCGTAGGCCGCCTTCTGGATTTCGCCCTGCACGTAGCCGTTCTCGATCGCGCGCAGCATGCCGCCCATCGAATCGATCTTCTTCAAGTACTCGACTGCACGCGCTTCAATTTCGTCGGTGAGATGTTCGATCGCATACGAGCCGCCGACCGGATCCACCGTATTCGCCACGCCGGTTTCCTGAGCGATGATCTGCTGCGTGCGCAGCGCGAGCAATGCCGCGGATTCGGTGGGCAGCGCCAGCGCTTCATCGAGCGCATTCGCGTGGAGCGATTGGCAGCCGCCCAGCACTGCGGCGAGCACTTGGATGGCCACGCGGACGATGTTGTTTTCCGGCTGTTGCGCAGCCAGCGAACTCCCTGCCGTCTGCGCGTGGAAGCGCAGCAGCAGCGAACGCGTATCACGTGCGCCGAAGCGCTCGCGCATCAGGTGCGCCCACAGCCGGCGCGCCGCGCGATACTTGGCGACTTCTTCGAGCAGATCGTTGTGCGCGTTGAAGAAAAACGAAAGCTGTGGCGCGAACTCATCCACCGCCAGCCCGGCCGCGCGCGCCGCTTCCACGTAGGCGATACCGTCCGCCAGCGTGAAGGCCACCTCCTGCGCCGCGGTCGATCCCGCCTCGCGGATGTGGTAGCCGGAGATCGAGATCGTGTTCCAGTTGGGCAGTTCGGTGCGGCACCACGCGAAAATGTCCGTAACCACGCGCATCGCCGGCCGCGGCGGATAAATGTACGTTCCGCGAGCGATGTATTCCTTCAGGATATCGTTTTGAATCGTGCCGGAGAGCTTGCGCAGGCTGGCTCCCTGCTTTTTGGCCACGGCGACGTAAAGCGCCAGGAGGATCGCCGCCGTCGAATTGATGGTCATCGAAGTGGAGACGCGCTCGAGGGGAATGCCCTCGAAGAGCACCTCCATGTCTTCGAGCGAGTCGATGGCCACGCCGACCTTGCCCACTTCGCCACGCGCCAGCACATGGTCGGAGTCGAGGCCGATCTGCGTGGGCAGGTCGAAAGCAACCGAGAGCCCGGTTTGTCCCTGGCTGAGCAAGTAGCGGTAGCGTTGATTTGATTCCGCGGCGGTGCCGAAGCCCGCGTACTGCCGCATGGTCCAGAGCCGCCCGCGATACATCGTGGGATAAATGCCGCGCGTGAAGGGGAACTCGCCGGGATACCCGAGGGACGTATCGGGATCCCAGGCCCCGAGGTCTTCGGCGGAGTAGCAGGTCTCCAGGGGAATGCCCGAGAGCGTGGCGAAACGCAATTTACGTCCGGCGCTTTTCGGCTTGGCTGTCCTCTCCGTCGAAGTGGGTTTGGCCATGGTCTGCCCGGTTTCAGCGCAC
The DNA here is from genome assembly GCA_963739275.1 of uncultured Acidobacteriota bacterium. Taxonomy (GTDB): domain Bacteria; phylum Acidobacteriota; class Terriglobia; order Acidiferrales; family UBA7541; genus JBGQGH01. The sequence continues at coordinate 48,836 of CAVTZX010000044.1, read as the reverse complement.
CCGCCGCGCGCTGCGGAACGCTGCCACGGCGAACGCGCCCATCATCACCACGAACGCCAGCGGCAGCCACACGAGCCAGTCGCGCTCGCCGCGATGCCACGCGCGCCAGGCGGTCACCGCGCCCGCCAGCGCGAACACGGCAAACAGCGCGCCCGTGGCTTCATGGAAAACCTGACGCGCCACGCGCCAGAGCGTGCGGAGAAAGACACCCGTTGCTCGCGTCAACCCGCCCAGGAAATCCATTGCCACCGCCCGATTCTATTACAAAGGTGTGGGAGGCCGCAGCCGCTCTCCCGGGGCATGGCGATTTGGTACCAGCGCGGACCAGCGGGGCCTTGTTTCCCCCGCCAACGCGCCCTACAATGAAAAGGTAGGTCTTCTCTCAGGAGGAATCGGCCTTGCAGCTGGATGATCAACTCAAAGGCTTGCTGCGTGAACTGGGCCACGCGATCAATGACACGGTGTCGGATTCTGAGCGCATCACCGGCGCCATCGCCAACGTGCGCGCAGCGGGCTACGACATCGTGTTGAAGCTCGACGCCACGATCGGACTGGCCAAACGCGAAGCCCAGCCGGCCAAGATCACGACGCAGGACCGCCGCTTCCTCGAATCGCTCCAGATCCAGGTGGACCACGAGATTCTCGAAGAAGACCATGCGGCCCGGCCGGTGGAAATGACCGCACAGGACATCCGGTTTCTGAAATCGCTGAAGATCACGCTGGACGAGAATTCATGAGGATGACTTCTGCAATGAACAGGATCGGCAAGTTTCTTGTGATGATTATCGCGGGCATGGCCTTGACGGCGTTCGCCGCGCCGGCGTTCGCCCAGTCCGTGGATACCTCCAAGCCCATCCCCGTGAAACCTGCAAAGACGTCGAAGTCAAAACTCGAAGTGTTCAAAGGCCAGGTGATGAATGCCACTGCGTTGGCCATCACCGTCCGCAGTCAGGACAACGAACGGCTGATCCGTACGTTTACTTATTCGGACGCCCTCCGCGGCCACATGCAGCAGATCCTGGACCAGGGTGGCTATCAGTACGGCGATAAAGTCACCATCGAGACCGAACCGGGCAGCAACGTCGCCCTGCACATCAAGGGCAAACCTTCCAAGCCCGTCTGAGCCGCGCCGGGAGGCTCGCCATGCTTCGCCCTGCCGCCGTTGCCGGGCGCTTCTATCCTGCCGACCGCGATACGCTGATCCGCGAAATCGGTTCCCTCACCAGCCCGGCCCCATCCGCGAAAAGAATCCGCGCGAAAGCATGCCTCGTGCCGCATGCCGGCTACATGTATTCCGGGCACGTCGCGGGTGCGGTCTACTCGCGGCTCGAGCTTCCCCGGCGTTTCCTGATCCTCGGCCCGAGGCATTATCCGCAGGGCGAGGCGCTCGCCATTCTCTCCGAAGGCTCATGGCAAACGCCGCTCCGTCCGGCACTGATTGACGCCGCGCTGGCCGAGCGGCTCAAGCACGCGTTTCCTCTGCTGCGCGAGGATGAGGTAGCGCATCGCGCCGAGCACTCTCTCGAGGTGCAGTTGCCGTTTCTCCAGGTTCTCGCGAGCGATTTGCGGTTCGTACCCATCGCGCTGGGGACGACCCGGTTCGACGTGCTTGCGAACCTCGGACACGCGATTGCCCAGGTTCTGGCTGCGGAGCGCGAGGAGACGCTCATCGTGGCCAGTTCAGACATGAACCATTACGAAAGCGACCTCATCACGCGGGCGAAAGATCGTAAAGCCGTCGAAAAGCTGCTGGCCCTGGACGCGCGCGGCCTCTACGACACCGTGCGGCATGAAGGCATTTCCATGTGCGGCTATGGGCCCGCCGTGGCCATGCTCACCGCCGCGCGCGAGCTGGGCGCGACGCGCGCGGAGCTCGTCCGCTACGCCACTTCCGGCGACGTTTCCGGTGACTACGACGAAGTCGTCGGCTACGCCGGCATCATCATCCACTGATCTTCCAACAAGACAAAGAGAACCTGCATCAACGCGGGCCGGCCGGAGAAGCGCCCACCCTGTCGCGAATTTGACTTCGCGTAATCGAAAGCGGCCCGCGGGCAATTCCCGCTCAGTGCGGGATCTTCGGCTCCGTCTTGGGTGGAGGCGGCGGCGGTGAAGCCTGCGCCGGCGGATTCATATGCGGAGGCGGAGGAGGAGGCGGTGGCGCCATGTGCTGTTGCACTGGTGGAGGTGGCGCCATGTGTGGAGGCGGAGGTGGTGGCGCCATGCGTTGGGGCGGTGGCGGCGGCGACGCGGACCGCGTAGGTGCCTGCGGCGGCGGTGCCATGTGCTGCTGCGGAGGCGGAGGAGGAGGCGTGCGCTGCGCCGGAGGTGGCGGCGTCGTTTGCCGTTGTGGCGGCGGAGGCGTGTATTGCCTCTGAGGCGGCGAAGCTGGCGGCGCTGACTGGTTATTCGGCTGCGGCCTCACCATGCGCTCCTGCCCATCGGGGGGCCGGTGCGCCTGAGGCTGCGCGTTCTGCTGTGGCTGCGCCTGTTGTGCCGGAGCCATCTGCTGCTGTGGCTGACCGGCCGTGGCGGGGGCGTCCGCCTGCCGCTGCCGGGCCGGCGCATTCGGGTTATTCACCCAGCGATGCTCGCGCTGATCGTAAACGATGGCCGGCTGAGCCGAGCTCGCTGGCGGCGGCGCAATCGGCCTAGTGGTTGTAGGAGTTCCCGGCGTCGCCCACCTGTTTTGCCCTCTCCAGGGAGAAGTGGGCGCGGCCGAATTGACCGCTGCCTGCGCCGGCGGCGGCACGCGGCGCGGCGCGAAATCTCTCGGGGCTGAGTTCAGGAACTCAGTCCTTTTGTTGTTTTGGGGTGCGATAACCTGCGCCGCAGGCGCTGTTCCCACCGAGGCGTCCCGCATGGGCTGGCGGTGCCTGCCGTCCAGGCCGCGCCCGTTCGGTATCCAGACGCCATGTTGGAGGTTTGCGGGAGGTTGGCCGTCGCGATCATGCGGATGCCGTGGCACCCAGCCCGTCTGATTGCCGATCTGTACAAAACTCGCTGTCGCCGGTCGCCACGGATGATTGAAGCCGGGGCACCACAACCAGCCCATTGTCGGCGAGAAGACCCAACCGCCGTAGTGATACGGCAGCCAGCCCCAGGGCTCGTAGCTGACCCAGGTCCACCCAAAACCGCCGAAGTAACCCCAACTCCCGGCCATGAACGGCGTCCAACTCAGCGTGGCGCCGTACGGCCGCCAGCCCCAGCCGTAGCCGGCAAGCGAATACCAGCTCCCGTAGGTGTAGAGGTCGGCCATCCCGGGGTAGTATTGCGAACTCGAAGTGTACTGCAGGGTCTGCGACGTCGCGGTCTGCAGGGCTTCATCGCGGTCCGCGACCCACTTGTCCCAGGCATCCGGCGTCGCGCTGCGCCCGATGGATACCTCTTCGGGAGCATTGGTCTGGAAGGAAAGCGTGCTGCCTTTGGAGACGCGATGCGTCCCGGCGCTCGAGTTCACGTCCACCGAGCCTTTCCAGACAGTGACCACAGAGCCTTCGGCAGCCGCATCCACGCGGAAGCGCGCGTTCTCCGGCACGGCCACGCGAACGCCGGGCGTCTCCACTGTGAAAACGTCCTTCTCCGCAATATTGGCGTAGAACGTCGCGGTGCCCTGCGTCAGCGTCAGCCGGGTGATGCGCGCGGCGTCGCTGAGCGCCAGCTCCGTAATCTGCAGTGCGGAATTCTCCGCCAGCCGGGCCGTGGCTCCGCTCTCAAACTCGATTTCGACGCGTCCCTCGGCCGTGGCGATCGTATCGCCCTGTTGCACGGGCATGTTCGCCGTGGCCTGCTCCCAGCCATCCGCGCCGGCGTGCGCGATCTGCGCCTGGCCTTCCACCAGACTCAAACGCACCACGCGCGCATAGCTGTAGTCTTGGGCCTGTGCCGCTGGCCAGCCTGCCGTGGCAGGCAAAGTAAATAGACCGAGGACACCCAAACACAACGCGGAAACTGCTGCGAGAAGGAAAAGACGGCTGAGGCGGTTCATAGTGCCCCCTTTCCATGGGGACCCAGTGCTACTGATAGGACGGCTGCGGAGGCCCAAAGGTTGCGCCAGCCGGACGTAACCATCCTGCTACTTCCCCCGTACGGGGTCAAGCGCGTTCCCTGTCGTCGTCAATGTTGGCAGTGCTTGGTCATGACAGGCTCATCGCGCAGTGACTGGTGACTCGTGACTCGTATGCGAGGCCGTAAATGTTAACTGTAGTGATTTCAATTGATTGTGAACTCAGGGGGAGGGGGTGGCCCCCCGGTCAGTGACGTAAGAGCGCATTCTAAAGGACTTAGATCGTCCCCATCGCGTAAGAGTGGCATCTACGGGACTTAAAGTCCCTTTGGAATCATGAACTTGCAAAAGAGTGCAGATCATATTCATTCCGCGGCACTTAAGAATTGAATGTTTCTCCCCAATCGGCTCAAGCCACTCACACGAATACCTGTAAGGTTATCATACACCATGCGTCAAGAGGGGCAGGGAGCTGCGAAGTGTCGGGCAGTTACACAATGTGAATGCGATACGATTCGACCGGCCCGGATCGCGAAGTCGAGGAGAAAACGTGAGGTCTGCCTCACACGGATGGTTGCGGTTTTAATCGCCTTTAGGGTTACGGATACGCTCGGCTAAGGAGCGGGCCCGCTGCCGCGCGATGTCCACCACGCGGGAATCGCTGCCGATCTGTTCGAGGATGGGGAGCAGGCGCTCGGGCTCAGGGATGGCGCGTTTGTTCAGGTCCATCTCGAACTGCATCAGCGCGTCGTTCACGCCCAGGCGGTCGTACTTCATCCGCCGCTGGAGCAGGACCATGTGCTCCTGCTGCCGGGCCAGGCCTTCGAAGATCTGCATGAGCTGGTTGGCGGTGGCGTCGAGCGTGTAGTTGAACGAGGTCTCGTGTTTTTCGCTGCCGCGCTCCCAGCGAAAGGTTTTTTGGCCGAGGTTGGCGATGCGGCGCTTGATGTCGAGCTGCAAGCCGCTGAAGTGGTTGAGTTGTCCGGCCAGCTCGAAGATTTTGGCGCGCAGGGCGTCGCCCAATTCAAACGGCTCTAAGTCCGCATCTTCGTCAAGTTGGCGGATATCAAAGCGGCAGTCTCCGCGCTCGGGAATCCTGATCTCGATGAATTCGGGCACGCTGGATTTGAAGACGCGCCGGTAGGTGACCGTGGTTGTATCAGCGGCAGCCAGCGCAGCTAGCGCCGGCAGCAGCAGCGCGAGCGAAAGTGCGATCGTTGTCGTGGCAGGCCGCATGAATTCTCAGATTATAGGTGCACCCGCGGGGCTCGAAGGTTCCGCCCGTGCAAATCTCCCGCTGCGGCCTGCGCCGCAGGCGGAGCGGTGGCCGCGGCGATGCGGGCACGCGCCTGCGCTGTATGGATGTGGCAGAGCGCGACGGCCAAAGCGTCGGCGGCGTCAGCCGGCTCGGGAGTTTCGCGCATCCCGAGCATGGCGCGCACCATGATCTGCATCTGCTGCTTGTTGGCGTGGCCGTAGCCCGCCACGCAGGCCTTCACTTCGCGCGGCGAGTAGCTGGATACCGGCACGCTTGCTTGCGCGGCGGCAAGTTGCACCACGCCGCGGACCTCGGCCAGGAGCAGCGCCGTGCGCAGATTCAGCGCCGCGAACACCGATTCGACGGCGATGGCGTCCGGGGAATACTCCGCGATCAAGCCGCGCACGAATTCGTGGATTTCGCGCAGGCGCGCGGGAAAGTCGCCCCGGCTGCCCGCACCCGGAGACGCCCGCAGCGCGCCGAAATGCAGCATGCGGCTGTTGCGGCCGTCAGTTTCGATGGCATGCCGTAGCCCGTGGGGCCCGCCGCGGCGGGGTCGAGTCCCAGCACGCGCAAGACGCGCGCCGGGGATGGGGTGGGGGCATCCGGTTTTCGCACTGCGACAGCCGTCTTCATCGGGGTGCGCACAGTTTATGCCGGGCGAGAAAAGCGCCGCTAGTGTTATTTAAGCTCGCGGTGCTCAGGTTACGGAGGAGCCGCGTTCGCACGTATTGCGGAGTAAGAGGGATTCCTCTCCCGCAGGAGCGGGATCGGAATGACACCAAGGGAAGAATATAAACAAACTTAGGTGGCCGCCATCGCGGCCTGGATTTCCTTCTCGTCGATGTCAAAGTTGGCGTAAACGTGCTGGACGTCGTCGTGCTCCTCCAGCGCTTCCAACAACCGCAGCATCTGCGTGCGGGTGCGCCGGTCAGCTTCACATGGTTCTGCGGCACCATGGCGATCTCCGCGGAGGCAGGCGTGATGCCCGCATGCAACGAGGGCTTCGCGCACCTTTTCAAACAATTCAGGAGGGGTGATCACTTCCCAGGCCGAGCCGTCGTCCTTGAGGTCCTCTGCGCCGGCGTCGAGCACGATGCCAAGGATCTTGTCCTCACTGGCTTGCTCCTTGGGTACGACCATCTGTCCTTTGCGGTGGAACATCCAGCCGACGCTGCCGTTCTCCCCCATGTTCCCGCCGTGCTTGCCCAGCACGTGGCGGATTTCGCTCACCACGCGGTTGCGGTTGGTGGTGACGACTTGCACCATCATCCCTACGCCTCCGGGACCATATCCCTCGAAGAACACTTCTTCGTACTGTTCGCCCTCGAGTTGGCCGGCGCCGCGTTGGATGGCGCGCTCCACGTTTTCGTTAGGCATGTTCTCGTTCTTGGCGGCCGCGACGGCCGTGCGCAGGCGGGGATTGGTAATGGGGTCGCCGCCGCCGATGCGCGCGGCGATGGTGATTTCGCGGATGAGTTTCGTGAAAACGCGTCCGCGCTTGGCGTCGGTCGCCGCCTTCTTGTGCTTGATAGTTGCCCACTTGGAATGGCCGGACATGGAATCGCCTCGCAGGAAACGGTCTGAGGGGCTTGCCCCTGGTTCTTGCTGCGTCAGTTTAGCACAGGGGAGACGCAATCGGAATCGCACCAAGGATCTGCGGCCCGATCCCAGCGATTTCCTCCGTGAGCAGCCGGCTCAGACGAATTTGCATCCAATGGTATGTAAGACATTTGTAGGGCCGTGTAGTGAAAGCAGGTTCACCGCAGCGGCCCGGGGGCATTCAATGAACACTCCCAATATCTCAACGGCTGGAAAGATTCTTTGCGTTATCTTCGCGCTCGTCGTGGCGATATTTGCATCGGCGCCGGTTTGGGCCGCGCCCAGCCGCGCTGCGAAAGGCCTCGACGTAGCCATCGTCGTGGACGACTCTGCCAGTACAGGCCTCGGCTCGCAATTTCGGGACGTCGCCAAGTTCATCCGCAGTCTCCCGGCTAACGCGCAGGTGGAAGTGGTCTACGCCGCGAATGGCGTTGCCCGCGTCGAGCAGGGTTTCACCAGCGAACATGAAGCCGCGGCGAAGTCGCTGCGGCTGCCCATGGGCACCGCGGCTGGGGCTTCGGGTCTTTATGATGCCCTGCGTGACGTCGCCAAGCACTGGCCCGACGATGGCGCAGCGCGCGTGGTTATCTTGATCAGTCAGGGACTCGACTTGAGTTACGGTGCCAGCGAGACTTCGCCCTATCAGAACATCGGCTTGCAGCGTGTCGTTGAGACTTTCCAACATGCAGGGATCACCACGTATGCCCTCTATGCCAGTGATGCGGGCCGCGCCGGCTTGCGCCCGAGTCTGGTGGCGAACGGGCAGGGATGCCTCTTGCGGCTCTCCGAGGAAACCGGCGGTGAGGCCTACCTCCAGGGCTTCCGCACCGCGATTGATTTCGGCGTCTTCCTAGATCAAGTCCGCGAGCGGCTGCCCAGCTAATTCGCTTCCCTCGCGTTGCACAATCCGGGCGACTCGGGGTCCCTCACTGAGACACTCGGCCGAATTGCTGTTTCCAACAGGAGCGAGCTCCGGAGCCCCGATCGAAAGTGTTACATTGAAATAGCCGCACCTCCCGCCGGCCCGCGCTCGCTCCTTTCGAGACGTGGACCTCTCCCGCACGTTGCCGCGCATGTCCCACCCGTTTGCCGGGGTGCGGCGATTGTGATCGCCACATTCGCCTGCGCTTCTCGCGGGTGTTTGCCCATTCGAGTGAGAATGCCCCATGACATCGGAACGCGAAACCAAGAGGCCAAACGAAGAACACCGTCTGCGAACGCGCGTGATGCACGGGAGTTTCGCCACCGGACGCTGGGACTACGACCATCACGTGGTGCCGCCGCAGTCCAGCTCCGCGACCTGCCGCTTGAAATCCGTGCGTCGTGGAGCAGAGGGATTTGTCGAACCCGGAACAGAGACGTAGCGGCGGGCGGTAGCCGGACGCGGGATGGGCGGAGAGTTTCCGGGCTATTTGAAGACGAGATGAGCCACCTTGGACTCGAGATCCCAGTAGATGATGGCGAGCGCGGTCAGATCGAACGCGGCGTGCGCAACCATGAGTAGGAAGATCCGGCCTGAGACCGCGAAGATTGTCCCGAAGACAAGCCCGACGATCGTGGCCTGTTCGACGCCGGCGAGCCCCTGGATAGTGTAGTGGGCCAGTCCAAACCATGCTGCAGTGATCAGCACGATTGACGTCTTGGCCCACGCGGCGTGTCCGAACAGCTTGCCGAAGCGTTCGAACAGGTACCCCCGGAAGAAGGTCTCTTCTCCGAAGCCCGCGCCGACAATCATGGTGTACACGGCCCCTGGAAGCGCGGCCCGGTTTCCGGCGAGGTAATGGAACGCCTGATTGATCGGGTCGGCGCCGAGCAGCGGCAACACGATCGACTTCATCAGGAATTTGAAGGCGATGCCGAACGCGATGCCGATGGCCAAGCTGGCAGCCCAGCTCTTGGGCCGTACGTAGCCGATCTCGCGCCATGAAGTGCGCGACAGCCGGGCCCACGCCAGCACCAGAATGGCGCTGAGAGGCACAAAGGGATAATTGCCGGCGAAGAGGATAACGAGAATCGCGAGGATTCCAAGCGGCCCGAATCCGCGCAGGCCCTCGGCGAAATGATCGCCCGATGGCGGGGCGGCTCGCGCTTCCACCGGGATCTTAAGAGATTGTTCCGGCAGTTTCGATGTGTCGCTTGGCATGGTTCCCGGCCCGTTCATGCAGCGGAGGTCAGGGTTGGGGAGGAATGGCCGTGGGCGCGCTGATCTTGGTCTCCACGGAAAACTTCTTGTAGTCCGAGAAGCGCGCAATCGAGTCGGATTTGATGCTCTTGAACAGCAGCAGGCGTCCCGAAAGGTGCTCCTCGGAGTAGACCGGCAGCCACACTTCATCGTTCACCATGGCCTGTTCCTCGACGAACCATGCGCCGGGATTCAGGCTGGCCAACACGCCGCCGCCCAGCTTGATTGAGGCATTCGTCCGCGCTTCGATGCGCGCCACCTCCTGCGCCTGGTCGTCAATCCACACCGCGCCGATGAGTTTCTGCACGATGGATTCACCGAAGTTTTTCGGTTTGTAGTTCGGTCTTGGCTCGAAGTCGAAAACGATGACGTCGCGGCCGCGAAAGCGTTCGCGGCGGGGGTTATAGAAATGCGAAGCGTTCAGAAAATCGCGGATGGTGATGTCGTCTTTGTCTTCGGGCGGATCGCCCGAGGGGGGTTTGTCGCTGGCGGCTGCCTTTTTCTGTTCCTCGCCGTACTTGTGAAATGCCTTGTCCACTTTCTCTTGCTCTTTCTTCTGGTCTTTCTCGCTCAGCGGCTGACCATTCTTGCTGATCTGTCTTGCGACCGCCTCATTGCCCAGGAAAAACAGCTCGTAAGTGTTGACGGCCTTTTCGTTCACGCGGCCTCTGGAATCGACCGCGGTCTGGGTCTGGGTGAGTTTGCAGGTGTAGTTGTGGCGGATCTCGTCCAGCTTCTTCTGATTCTTCTGGACTTGCTCGAGAAGAACGGCGACGTCTGGGAGAGCGCCGCCGCTACGGGGGAAGTCGAAGGCTTGTTCCTCGGGGCCCACGTTGTGTGTAAGTTCCCGAACGGTGACCTCGAGCGAGTGCCCCGGGAGTTTGAGTGAGATCCGGCGCGGCTCTTGCACGCCGTCTATTGCGCGGTAGTCGCCGAAGAGGGTCTCTGTCTGTCCTCCGCCGCCGGTTTCTTGCTCCCGCAACAACATGTAGCTGGCGGCGTCGAAGAAAAACTTGCGTTGCAGGCCGGTCCGGTCGGTGAGCGAAATCACGTAAACGGCGCGGTCGTCGAGGGTGTCGCGGCCTTCGAGCCGTGGACGCAGCTTCTGGCTCTTGTAACTCAGAAAGTGATCGTTCCAGTAGAAGGCGGTGGCCTTGAATTGTGCGGCCTCGGAGCCCGTCAGCGTACGCAGACCGCTGCTGGAATCCTTTCTCCAGGCGGAACGGCCGTTGAAAGCCTCGCACCATCCCGAATCCACCCCCGCGGCCTCGAGGTACAGGAGATCGGGCGACTTCGCAATCAACGTGAAGGGAGTGACCCTGGAGGTCACGGCGTCTTTGGCCTCGCCGGTCAGACGAACGCCGGCAACGGCCCGCAGCGCTTTCGCACCGCCCAACGCCTTGACGTGCTCGGAGAGGATTTTGTCCGCCGACTGCGCATGGCCATTGCCTGCGAGGGCCAGGAGCAGGAGAGCCGCGGCGAGGCTTCGTGGAATGAGTCTCATGAGAGCGTTTGATGTATCCCCTCTGTAAAACGCTGCCGCCGCGGAATTGTTTCAGCGCATCGCGAAAGAGAGGCTCATTGTGCACCGGCTTGCCATTTCCGGCACGGGCGAGTTCCAAAGCCCGGATGGAAAGTGTTACATTGAGATTGCCGCCTCCCGCAGGTCCGCGGAGCTTGCATTTCGGACGTGGACCTCTCCCGCACGTTGCAACGAATGTCCCACCCGTTTGCCGGGGTGCGGCGATTGTGTTGAGCGCAATCGCCAGCGCCTCTCGCGGGGTTGAACGAATCCAAGGAGAACCCTCATGGGAACTAAACGCGAACCGAAGAAACCTCGCGAAGAATACCGCCTGCGCACGCGGCTGATTCACGGAAGCTTTGCCACTGGAAGGTGGGACTACGACCATCATGTGGTTCCGCCGCAATCCAGCTCGGCAACGTTCCGTCTGAAGTCGGTGCACCGCGGGGCGGAAGGATTTGTCGAGTTCGGCACAGAAACTGCGCGGCGCGCCCCCATCTACATCTACGACCGCCTGGACGAACCGACCCGCGGCATGCTCGAGGAAAACCTCGCCGTGGCCGAGAACGGAGAAGTCGCGGTGACGTTCGCCACGGGAATGGCGGCGATCAGCGCGGCGCTGTGCGTGTTGGTGTCGCAGGGTCAGCAGATCGTCGCGCATCGTGCGATCTACGGCTGCACCTTCAGCCTGGTGACCAACTGGCTTCCCCGCAACGGCATCTCGACGTCCTTCTGCGACATGACGCACCCGGAATCCATCGCCCGGGCGGCCACCAAGGATTGCCGCGTCGTTTACTTTGAGACACCTGTGAACCCTACGATGGAGTTGATTGACATTGCCGCGGTGCGCCGCGTGGTGGACCGCCTCAACCAGGGGCGGCCCGAAGTGGAGCGCATCCGCATCGTCGTGGATAACACGTTCGCGACGCCCTACTGCCAGCGGCCGCTCGGGCTCGGGGCCGACTTGGTGGTCCATAGCCTGACCAAAGACATCGGGGGGTTCGGCACGGACACGGGTGGCGTCGTGATCGGCCCGAAGGATTTCTACAACCTGCTGATGCTTTACCGGAAAGACTTCGGCGGCGTCCTCTCACCCAAGAGCGCGTGGTCCACTCTGGTATACGGTCTGCCGACGCTCGCGACCCGCATGGTGAACCAGCAGAAGACGGCGCAGAAGGTCGCGGAGTTCCTGCTCAAACAGGCCAAGGTGGCGCATGTTGTCTATCCCGGCTTGCCGTGTTTTCCCCAAAGCGAGCTGGCGAAGCGTCAGATGGTGAGCTATGACGGCAAGTTCGCTCCGGGCAGCATGTTGTACTTCGAACTCTGCGGCGCCGAGGGTGACGCCGCGACCGCGGCGGAGGGCTTCGTGGATTATGTCGCGGAGCATAGCTATACGATTACGCTCGCCGTGAGCCTGGGCCAGATCAAAACGCTGATCGAGAACCCGTTTTCGATGACCCACGCGAGCGTCCCGCCGGAAGAAAAAGCCAAGAGCGGGCTCCGGCCCGGAGGCATACGCCTCTCCCTGGGCCTGGAGGACTGGCACGACATCATTTCCGACTTGGAGGCTGCGCTCGCGGTCATCTAGCGGTGTGGCCATCGGCGGCGTTCCCGGCCGGGCTCATGCCGGATTGGCAGCGCACGCGTAGGAGGCAGTGGAAATCGCCGCGGCGAGGTGTTACTTATCGAGGAGGAGCTCCAACGAAACCTTCGTGCCGAATACCTGTAGCGCCGTCGGATGCAAGGCCACAGTGCCCGCCGCACTGGAAAACGAAAACCTTTGTGTCCTGCATTTCACTCTGAATGTGGAAGAACAATGCGCGGCCATGCGCCGCGAAACCGCTCTGGGCATGGCCCCGCGCGAGCGCCAGCTCGAAATCATCGAATTCATCGGAGTGCAGGGAGGTCATCTGGCCCGCGTGGCCACCAGCGGCATGCACCTGACCGATGAGACGAAGGCGCGGGTTCTCAATACCTTTCTCACGCTCATGAACCTGCGGGAAAACTTGGACCGCGCCGCGCTCCGCCAGCCCCCCACGCGCCGTTACGATCGCTGAGATCAGGCGAGGAGTTTTTGCCCCTCCTCTGCCGCGTCTGCCCAGATCGCGCAGTAAGCGTGCTACGATTCTCGCTCGAGGACGAGCGGAGCCCGCCGTGAAACGCGATCCCGCGCTGCACCCACTCAGCCAGCACCATCATTTCGCATTGATTCAGGCGCTGGAGATGCGCCGGGCGGCGGAAGGCCCTGAGGCGAAGCGATCGGCGGCCGTGCGCACAGCGGCGCAGAAATTCCTCCGCTTCTGGGAGAAAACCGGCCGGGAACACTTTCGCGAGGAAGAAGAGGTGTTGCTACCCGCGTATGCGCGGTGCGTCCGCCTCGACCGGGATCCCGAGGTCATGCGCATGCTTGCGGACCACGCGGAAATTCGATCGCGCGTGCAAGAGCTGACGAGCCTCCTGGCCAGCAATCCCGATGAGGCGGAATCAGAACTTGGTGAACGAATCGGCGTCCTTGGCAAGATGCTTCACGACCACGTGCGCCTGGAAGAGGACGTGATTTTTCCGCGGATCGAAAAAACACTAAGTCCGGATGCGCTCTTTTCCGCGGGCAAGAAACTCACGCGCCTCCACCCCAAGCGAAGCTGCGAGCTCTAGCCTTCGGCTTCATTCACGGCACGCGCACGCCCAGTGCGTTGGACCGCGCGATGCGTTGAAAGTACTCGAAGAGTTGGCGCGATACTTCACCGATGGCGCGCTCGGCGGCCTCCGCGTCCTGGCCAAACGTGGTCATCACCGAAATGGCGTAGGGGTGGCCCGCCAGCATCACAATTCCCGAATCGCATCGCACGCCGTCGAGGCTTCCGGGCTTGTCCGCCAGCGCGACGCCCGCGGGCAGTCCGCGGCGCAGCGGCGTGTCCTTGAGATGCCGCAGAATCTCGAGCGCAGTGGCCGTGTGCCCGGCGTCGAGCGCTTTGCCTTGATAGACGAGCGCGAGAAGCTGGATCATCTCGCGTGGCGAGGAGAGATTTTCGCGGCCTGCGCGCTGCGCTTCCGTCTCCAGCATCCTGCGTTGCAGACGGGTATGCGGCAGTCCCAGCCGGTCGAGATTCTTGTTCACGTTGTCCATGCCCACGCGGTCGATCAGGATGTTGGTGGCTGTGTTGTCGGAGAGCACGATCATCAGCACGGCCAAATCGCGCAGAGAAATCGAGGAAGTGGAGTCGCCGAAGTGCTGCAACACTCCCGAGCCACCGACGGCCTGGCTTCGCTTCGGCTCGAGGCGCTCTTCCAGCCGCAGAGTGCCCGCCTGCTGCTGTCGCAGGAGTTCCAGGAGGATGGCGATCTTGATCGAACTGCCCTGCGGGAAGACGCTGTCTGCATTGACTTCAAAACGGTCGCCGGTCGTGAGGTCGCGCGCGGCGATGCCCATTACGCCGTCGAACTCGGCGGCAATGCGGGCAAGTTGCCGGGCAACGCGGGAGTGCAGCTCTGCCGCGAGAGGCGCGGTTTCAGATGATGCGGGCGTCTGCGCACGAACAGCGGGAGTGACCATCGCTGCGCAAAGCCAAAAGAACAGGGCAGGCAACCATCGTCGCATCGCAGCTTCCTCCAGAGAGAGCGCTTCTCGCGATTCAAGACCCGATGTAACGGGAATAGAGCGACCGCGCTACTGCGGGATCGCGCGTTCCCTTGATGATGGCGCGGCCGTCGGCGAATACGGTCATTTCGTACGGCGGCACGCGGAAGCGCAGCAGAAAATCATTGTGACGAACGTCCGCGGCACCCAAGCGCCGGGCAAGCGCGGCGAGATCAATCTGGCGGCGCCGCTCGTGGATTTGCACGGAATCGCGGCCGCACAGGGTGACGTGCGGCTGCGCCTCGCCGGCGAGGTAGACGAACTCACGGCGCGCGCAGGCGCGGCAATCAGGATTGCGCGCCACGCCGATGGCCTGGAAGCGGCCGGTCCAAACGTCCAGTGCAATCAGCCGGCCGTGCAGGGCGGAATCTTTGCCCAGGAACATTTTCATGGCTTCAGCGGACTGGATCGCGGCCACGGCCTGGGGCGCCGCGCCGAGCACTCCCACGGTGTCGCAAGTTTCCTCCGCGCCCAGGCCAGGGCGGTCTTCGAGCAGGCACGCAAGACACGGCGTCACGCCGGGCCGGATGGTCATCGTCACACCGCAACTGGATACCGCGGCGGCGTAAATCCAGGGGATGCCCAACTTCACGGCGACGTCGTTCACCAAAAACCGCGTTTCGAAGTTGTCCGTGCCGTCGAGGATCACTGGGAAGCCGGAGAGCAACTCCTCGGCGTTGTCCGGACTGAGATCGGCGACGACGCCTTCGACGCGCACGCCTGAGTTGATGGCGTGAAGCTTCCGCTCCGCCGCCACGGCCTTCGGCAAGGCTTCGCGCGCGTCGGATTCGTCGAAGAGCGTCTGGCGCTGCAGATTGGAGGCCTCGACGAAATCCCGGTCAATGATGCGAAGCGCTCCCAACCCCGCGCGAACAAGCAGCCCGGCCACGGCCGTTCCCAGCGCGCCGCATCCGACCAGCACCGCGCGCGCGTCGAGCAGGCGTTGCTGACCGGCCTCGCCGATCTCAGAAAAAAGAATCTGCCGCGAGTATTTCTCGAGGAGTGCGGGATCCATGCGATCTCGGCTAGGGTTGGCCGTGTGCGCATCCGCGCCGGCACAGGTCACTCAACGGACAACCGCGATTCATGATACCGCTGTTTCTTCGCGGGCGGGCAACGCGCCTGTGCTAACCTTTCTTCTTAATGTGAGCGATGATTGCGAATCGTCTCCGCGCCGCTTTGCGGCTGGCTCTTTGCGCAGCTTCCCTCAGCCCTGCCGGATTCGTGTGCGCGCAAGAGCCCGCCGCCCCTGCGGATACCCTCGCGGCACTTGAAGGCCAGCGCGTCGCGGCGATCCGCATTGTGACGGAATCCGGCGCCATCACCGCCACGAACCCAGCCGCTTTGCCACTCCAGCCCGGCCAGCCCTATAGCGCTGCTGCCGTGCGGGCTTGTCTGCGCTGGCTCGATCACACCGGCAACTACGCCGACTTGCGCGCAGAGGCCGCGAGCGTCCCGGGCGGCCTGCGAGTGGACTTCATCGTGAGAAGCAATCTTTACGTGAACGAAGTGCACGTGACGGGCCTTCGCGAGCCGCCGGGTGAGAACCTCGCCGTGGCTTCGATGCGCCTGCAGCTTGGCGAGGCGTTCCGCGGCGTGGAGTTGAAGGCAGCCCTTGAGCGGCTGCGCTTAGCACTGCGGGAAGAAGGATTGTACGAGGCGCAACTTGGCTACGAGCTTGCCCCACATCCGGACACGCGGCAGATGGATGTCACCGTGCACGTCGCGCCCGGCGCGCGCGCGCATCTCGGCGCGATCACCGTCGGCAATCAATCACGCTTCTCGAAGGAAGAGTTGCTCGGCCGTTCCAGGTTGAAGCCGGACCAGGAACTCACCTCCGCGCTGCTGAACCGCGCCACGGAGCGCACGCGGAAGTTTCTGGTGAAAAAGGGACACCTCGGCGCGCGCGTGGTGATCCATCGTGGTGACTACGATCCGAAGTCCAATCGCGTGCCGCTCGATTTCGAGGTGATCGCCGGTCCGGAAGTGCACGTCGAGGTCGCCGGCGCGAAAATTCCCGCGAAGGATCTCCGCCGGATCGTGCCGGTCTACGAAGAAGGCTCGGTCGACGCCGACCTGCTTCAAGAAGGCCGCCGCAATCTCCGCGATTACTTGGAGCGTTTGGGGTATTTCGATGCCCAGGTGGACTACACGCTCACCTCGCCTCTCGCGGACGCGAAAGACCCGAAGCCCCCCGTGCAGGTGATCACCTATCACGTGGACCGTGGCTCGCGGCGGCGCCTCGAGGGGGTTTCGTTCGACGGCAACCGTTACTTCGGCAGCGACCTTCTTCGCGCGCGACTTGCTCTGCAACCCGCTGCGTTCGCCAGCCCCGGGCGCTTCAGCCAGAGGTTGCTCAACGACGATGTGAGCTCGATCCGCACGCTCTATGACGCCAACGGATTTGCCTCGGTGAAAGTCCAGCCGGAACTCCTGGAAGATTACCGGGGGAAGAAGGGCGAGCTCTTCGTAAGGTTTCATATCGACGAGGGAGTGCAGACACTCGTGGGAGACTTGAAGATCGAGGGCAATCAGGCGCTGGACAACGAGAACCTGGCCAGCGTCATCGGATCAACACCCGGCCAGCCGTATTCCGATTTCAGCGTCTCCACGGACCGCGACAACATCCTGGCGCTGTATTACAACGAAGGCTTTCCCGAGGCGCTCTTCTCTTCCGCAGTCGAACCCCTTCCCCCCGAAATGACCAAGTCCGGCGCGGCGTCCCCGCGCGTGCGACTCATCTATCGCATCACCGAAGGCCAGCCGGTGCGTGTCAGCCGATTGCTCGTTGGCGGGTATGAGAACACGCGCCCGGGCGTAATCGGGCGCGAGATCGAGATGAAGGCAGGGGGGCCCTTGCGCGAGGGGGAGGTGGTCGAGACGCAACGCCGGCTCTACAATCTGGGCATATTCTCGCGTGTTTCCATCGCGCCGCAGAATCCATCCGGAACGGACCCGGACAAAGCAATGATCGTGCTCGTGGAAGAAGCCAAGCGGTACACGATCGGCTACGGCGGTGGCTTCGAGGTGCAGCGAATCGGCGGCGCCAATCCAGCCAGCGGCGTCTTCCAGGCCAGCCCGCGCGGGATTTTTGAGATTAGCAAGGCCAACCTGACCGGCCGCGCGGACACGCTGGCCTTCAAAGCGCGTGCCAGCCGATTCCAGTACCGTACCCTGCTGAGCTACACCGCACAGAATTATCTCGGCAACCCGCGACTCAGTTTCCAGCTCACGGGATTTGCGGACAAAACGCGAGACGTCAATACGTTTACCTCCACGCGCTATGAAGGTTCGCTGCAACTAACGCAGCGCGTTTCGCTGGTCACCACGTTGCTGTACCGCTACACGTTTCGCAAGGTGGCCGTGGACCCGAATTCGCTGCACATCACGCCGCAACAGATTCCGCTGTTCAGCCAGCCCACCTTGGTCTCGGAGTTGGGGGCAACGTGGTTCCGGGAGCGCCGCGATAATCCCGCCGACGCGACCCGCGGCGACTTCAACAACGTCGACCTCAACGTGGCGGGGAAAGGGCTCGGATCCAGCGCGAACTTCGTGCGTTTCTTCGCGCAGAATTCATCCTACCATCCCATCGGCCGCCGAGTGGTTTTCGCGCGGTCGGTCCGCTTCGGATGGCAGAAACCCTTCGGAAGCACCCTCGCCGCAGATATACCGCTGCCGGAGCGGTTTTTTGCCGGCGGCGGAAACTCTCTGCGTGGCTTCGGCCTCAACCAGGCCGGCCCCCGCGACCCGCAAACCGGTTTCCCCATCGGCGGCTTGAGCATGTTGGTCTTCAATCAGGAATTGCGCTTCCCCATGCGCCTGCCGAAGCTGGGCAGCAAGGTGGGCGGCGCGATCTTCTACGACGCCGGAAACGTTTTCAGTTCCGTGAGCCGCGTCACGCTGCGTTGGGCGCCCACGTCCTTCTCCGTGAACTCCGGCGACCTGGCTTATTTTTCGCACACGATCGGATTCGGCATCCGCTACGCCACACCCATCGGCCCGGTGCGCGTGGACTTTGCCTATCAATTGAATCCGGCGCAGTTCTCGTTCGTGAATTCATCGAACGTCACGCAGACGGCGCGGCTGCCGCGGTTTCAGTTCTTTTTCAACCTGGGGTCGATCTTCTGATGGTCCGCACGATGACAATCCGGCTCGTGCTGGCGGCGCTGGCCCTTTTCTGCGCCCCCGCTCTCCCCGCGCAAACCGTCGTCGACCGTATCGCGGCCCGCATCGAGGACGACGTTATCTTCCAAAGCGAGGTCCGCGAACTCGGCCTCTACCAGCAACTCGTCAACGGCCGCGCCGAGGCACCGGACAAACTGCTGACGGAACGAATCGAGCAATGGATTGTGAAGACTGAAGCCGCCGCAGCCATCTTCCCGCGTCCCAGCGAGGCGGACGCGGAGCGTGCGCTGGCCGAATTGAAGAAGCATTTTGCGCCGCCGGGAGCGTTCGAGGCGCGCCTGAGCGAGTTGGGGCTTTCCGCGTCCAGTGTGCGGGAGATGCTCGCCGAGCAGCTCTATCTTTCGCGCTATCTCGAGTACAAATTCCGTCCGGCGGCTCAAGTGGAGAGCGAAGCCATCGAAAAATACTATCGCGATGAGTTCCTGCCTGCGCTGAAGGAGCACGGCCAACCGCCGCTGCCGGTCGAGGCGGTTCGCGAGCAGATTCGCGAGTTGCTCGTACAGCAAGAGATCAGCAAGCGCGCTGCGCAATGGCTCGAAGAAGCGCGCTCCAGGCTGAAGATCGAAGTGCTTCACCGCGAAGGATCGGAACCCGGCAAACCGGAAAGGGAGTGAGGGGACTCAGGACGCGCGCATGACGAGTGGGAAGCCAATCCGGAGGCGTTGGGTGCGAGGGACGTTGAAGACTCTCGGCGTCCTCGTGCTGAGCCTCGCCGTTGCGGTGGTCGTGGTGATCGAAACCGGCCTGGCCGACCGCTGGATGCGCCGCGCCATCGTGACGCAGCTCGAGAAGATGACCGGCGGCCGCGTCGAGCTGCGCGACTTTCACTTGCAAGCGCTGCGCCTCCGCGCGGAGCTGTGGGACTTGACCATCCACGGCCGGGAGCCAGCGGGTGCGGCGCCGCTCTTCCAGGCGGATTACCTGCTCGTGGATGTCCGCGTGGAGTCGTTCTGGAGCCGCAAGGTTTCTCTCGATGAACTCCGCCTGGATCGGCCACAGGTCAACGTGCGCGTTGCGGCGGACGGTACGAGCAACGTTCCCCAGCCGAAAACGGCTTTGCAGTCCCCCAAACCTCTGCGCGAGCGGATCTTCGATCTGGTCATTCGCCAGCTTCAGGTGAACAACGGAGAGATCTCCTACAACGATGCGCGCATTCCCTTCAGCGCGCAAGGTGGCCGGTTCACGTTCGCTCTGGACTATCACGCGCCGGCAAATGCGGCGCCGTTCTATGCGGGCCAGATGAATTGGCAGCAATTCATCATTCAAGCCAAGCGCGACCTGCCATTTCCTTCCGATGTGGCGGCCAAGTTCACGCTGGAGCACGACCGCTTCGAGATCAACCAGTTGCGCTGGAAGCTGCCGCATTCGGATTTGGACCTCGAAGTAGCGCTGGCGAGCTTCGCGAATCCTGCCTGGACGTTCAAGTATCGTGGGCGGCTGAACTTGGACGACGTTCGCGTAATCTTGCGCAAGCCGCGCACGCCAGCCGGACGCGTAGATTTCTCCGGTGAAGGCAGCTATGCGGCCAAGCAGTTGAGCATCGCTGGGCATTATTCCGCCAGCGACGTGGCCATGCGCTATCCGTGGTTTCACGCGCGCGGGATGACCAGCCGCGGCAGCTACACGGCAAACCAGAACACCCTCGACATCCCGGATTTCGAGGCACGCGTCCTGGGTGGGACCATTCAGGGGCGTCTACACGCTGATTTTCGTGGCCTGCTCTTTCGCATGGACTCCCGCGGGCGCGGCCTGGACCTGGCGAGCGTCCTCACCGCCGTCGAACACGAGGGTCTGATCGTCACTCCGCTTCACTGGGCGGGCACATTCGGCGTCGATTCGGTCACGACGTGGCGCGAAGACTTCAAGCATGTGGATTCGCGCGGGGTTTCCCTCTGGGAACCGGCCCTCGAGCCGGGCGCGGGGGAGATCCCCGCGACGGCGCGTTTCGATTACCACTACAATCAAGATCATCGCAGCATCGAACTGGGACCCAGCACGATTTCCACCCCCACGAGCCAGATCGAATTCTCCGGTATGCTCGGCGCGGAAGATTCCGATCTCAATGTCAATTTTTCTTCGCGCGACCTTTCTCTTTGGGACGATTTCATCAATCGCATCCGTGGCGAAGATGCCGAGCCGCACCGGGAGGCGGGCCGCGTGGAATGGCGCGGACGCGTGCTCGGCCCTCTGGACGGGCCGGAGTTCAGCGGGCACGTGAAGGCGTGGCAAGCTCGGTACGACAAACTCTCCTGGGATGAAATCGAAGGCGACATCGTTTATTCGCCCGACGAGTTCCGGCTGACGCATGGCCGGGCGCAGCGCGGACATTCCTCGGCGCAGCTCGAAGTCGAACTCCAGCTCTCGCATTGGAGCTTCCGTCCGGAGAACCAGTGGAAGCTCGAGGCCAGCCTGGCCCGCGCCGGCATCGAGGATCTCCAGCCGCTCCTGGGCTGGTCGTATCCTGTGCGCGGTTTGCTCTCCGGAGACTTCCACGGCCGCGGTTCTCGCGCGCAGCCGGAGATCACCGGACTCTTCGATCTCACAGAGGCGGCCGCGTGGAGCTACCCGTTCGAGCGCTTTCGCGGACGCCTGGTCCTGAACCACGAAGGAGTGCGGATCGCGGACGCCGAATTGCGCGCGACGCCGTCCCCCTTGGGGCACGCCGCGCCGCCCAGCCTGATCACCGGCAATTTCTCTTATCGCTTCGCGGATCAGCAGGTGGAGTTCGCCTTGGCCGGTGCGGGCATCCGCCTCGAGAATATCCCGCGCGTGCAGACGCCGGGACTGCCGCTTGGCGGAGAGTTGAATTTTCAATGGCACGGCAAAGGGCCATTGCTCGCTCTCGTCTCGCAAGGCACGCTGCGCCTGGTAAACTTCCGCGCGGGGAGCGAAGTGGTGGGCAACTTCGAGGGCAAACTTGATTCCGACGGCCGCCAAGTCCATCTCGACTTGCGCTCGGCGATGGCCGCGGGACGCGTGGAGGGCAAGCTCGACCTCACGCTGGCCGGCGAATTCCCGGTCCAGGCCGATGTGGCGGTCGAGCGGCTCGACGTCGATCCCTTCATCATCGCCGCCTTGCGTCTGAAGGCGCTCACCGGGCACAGCAGCGTGGACGGCCGCTTCCAGTTGCACGGAGCCCTGGCCCGCCCAGAGACATTGGAAGTGCAAGCCGATCTTTCCCGCGTCGTCTTCGACTACGAATACGTGAAACTGGAAAATGACGGCCCGGTGCAGCTCGGCTACCGCCGCGATGAGGTTCGCATCCAGCAGGCCCATCTCCGCGGCACGGACACCGACTTGAACATCTCCGGATTCGCCCGCTTTAGCGGTGATCGGCAGCTTGGCCTGAATCTCGCGGGCCGCGTCAACACCCGCCTCGCCGGCGGCTTCGTGCCCGGCCTCGAAGCCCGCGGGCCCGCGCAAGTGAACGCATCGATCGAAGGAACGTTTGCCAGTCCGCGCATCAACGGCCGCGTGCATCTGGAGAACGCCTCAGCCACCTACAACGATTTTCCCGCCGGGCTGAGCCAGGTGACCGGTGACTTCATCTTCGATTCCAGCCGCCTGCTCTTCAGCAACGTCACCGCGCAGACCGGCGGCGGCCGACTCACCCTCATCGGCACGGTGAGCTACGGCGCCGGACCCCTGCGCTATGACCTCACCGCGCGGGCGGACCAGGTGCGCATCCGCTACCCCGAAGGCATGAGCTGGCTCGCCGGAGGTACGCTGCGACTTTCCGGCGGCACGCAGTCCGGCCTGCTCTCGGGCCGCGTCGTCGTCGAGCGGCTCTTCATGGCCCAGGGCTTCGATCTGGCTTCGATGATCATCGCCTCCAAAGAACCCGTGCGCGCGCCCGCCACGACTTCCCCGTACCTGCGCAACCTGCAGTTCGACATCGAAGGAGTCTCCGGCCCCGAAGCACGTGTGGAGTGGACCGGCGCGCACTTCGAGAGCGAAGCAAGCCTCCGCATCCGCGGTACGTGGGAACATCCTGTCCTGTTGGGACACGTTCATCTGTTAAGTGGGGAGATGAAGTTCCGCGGGAATCGTTACCGCCTCACGCGCGGGGAAATCAACTTCTCGAATCCCTTCCGGCTGGATCCCGTTCTGAACGTCGAAGCGGCCACCACGATCCGGCAGTACGAGGTGACGCTGGACTTTTCCGGCCCGGCCAGCAAGCTCACGTTGGCCTACCGCTCCGATCCGCCGCTGCCCGCAAGTGACATCATCGCGCTGCTGGCCATCGGGGGCGCCGCCGAATCCACCGAGTTGCGCGGCGCTACTGCCGTGCAGACGCCCGAACTCGGCGCCACCACGCTGCTCTCGGAAGCCATTTCCAGCCAACTCGGAGGGCGCATCGAGCGGCTCTTCGGCATCAGCCGTTTCCGCGTAGACCCCTTCCTCGCCGGCACGGGCACCACCCAGAACGCGTTGGCGCGCGTGACCATCGAACAGCAAGTGACCCGCGACCTCGTCATCACCTACATCACCAACGTGACCTCCACGCAGCAGCAGGTGATTCAGGTGGAGTACTCGGTGAACCGGGACATCTCCATCGTGGCCTTGCGCGACGAAAACGGTACCTTCGGCCTCGACGTCAAATTCAAGAAGCGGTTTAAATAGTTCGGCGGAATCCCGGAAAATAGGGAGCAAACCTGGGAATTAGGGTTTGTCCGGCGGCTTGCCCTGCTTCAGCTCGGGGAATTCGTCCTGCACCTCTTTCACGATCTGCTGCACGATCTTTTGCCCGAAATCGTATCCCGCCTGCTGCGATTCGCGGGCAATCTGCGGCAAAGCCTTTACGGCGCGTAGTCCCAGCGGCGTCTGGTAGAACGCGATGAGCCCTTTGACGTCGTCATCGCTCATATGGCGGTCATAGACGGGGACGATCAGCGCGATGAGCTGTTCCGCGGTGAACTTCTCTTTGTAGCGGCGCAAGAACGAATCCACGATTTTCTGGCTGTGCTCACCTTCAGGCAGTGAGCGAAGCAGGTTGGCCTTCAATTGCTCGGTGGAGCCTGCCACCATCTCCTCGCCTAGTTTCGCGCCGCCCGAGATCTCCAACAGCTTGCGAATGTCCGCTTCCTTGATCGGATCAATCTTCTGCGCAGGCTGTGTCTGCGGCGCAGCCTGTGCCGGTGCGGCAGCTTGGCCGGGCGGCGTCTGCGCCAGAGCAGGTGCCGCGGCGATCAGGCAAAGAGCGAAGATCAAGCTGCGTGTCATGGCATTCTCCTCGGCGTGGCGCGGGGCAACCGCTATTTTGCATCCTAGCCCAGGCTCACCGGGCAAGCAATGCACCGCCCGACCCGGTAAGACCCCTTCGGCACCCGTTCCTTACGGGACCGCTGATTAAAACCCCGGTGTTCCCAGGAACACCGGGGCTAGGAGCGCCGATCGTTTGCGGCTGGTAAGGGAGGTGCGGGATTCCAGATCAGGCCCGCAAATCGCCTCCTATTGCAAAATCGAACTCCTCGCGGCGCGCGGAGGTGGCATGATTCTGACTTCCTCGCCTAGCAAATTGCACGGTTTGGCGCAAGTCGAACGAATCCCGCGTTCCTCGAGCAGTTTCTGCTAGGATGGCCGCCCAGTTCACCCCATGAGCGTGTCTGAGATCAATCCGGCTGCGGGGGCCGCCCGCAGCGCCGCGCATGCCGCGATCCTCGACCGCGAGGCCGGGCTGCGCCGCCAACTCACCCCGCGGCAGCTCTCCATGATCGCGCTGGGTGGCGCGATCGGCACGGGCCTCTTTCTCGGCAGCGCCGTATCGGTGCGGCTCGCGGGCCCCGCGGTCATCCTCAGCTACGCCGCGGGCGCGGCCATCGCCCTGGCGCTGATGTGGGCGCTCGCAGAAATGGCGGTGGCCCATCCGGTGGCCGGCTCCTTTGGCGTGTACGCGGAGATGTACCTGCATCCCTGGGCGGGCTTCGCCGTGCGCTACTCCTACTGGCTCGCGCAGGTCGTTGCCATCGGCAGCGAAGTGGTGGCCGCGTCGATCTACTGCCGCTACTTTTTCCCCAGCGTGCCTGCGTGGATTTGGATCGCCGCGTTTTCGGTTTCGCTGATCTACGTGAACGCGCGCAGTGTGGCGAGTTTCGGCTGGTTCGAGTATTGGTTCGCGATGATTAAAGTGGTGACCATCGTCGCGTTTCTATTGCTCGGTGGCGCGCTGCTCTTGGGCGTGATTGGAAAGTCCCTGGGCGCGACCAACTACTTCGCGCACGGCGGCTTTCTGCCCAACGGCTGGCTCGGAGTGGGGCTCGGCGTGGCCATGGCCATCTTCAGCTATCTCGGTTTGGAGATTGTCGCCGTCACCTCCGGCGAAGCCGACCATCCGGAGATCGCCGTACCTCGCGCCATGCGCCAGACGCTTCTGCGCCTGGCCATTTTCTACATCGGCGGCATGGCCGTGCTGGTTGGCGTGCTGCCGTGGACGCTGGCAGGCTTGACGGAAAGCCCGTTCGTGCGCGTGTTCCAGACGGTCGGGATTCCGGCGGCCGCGGCGGTGATGAACTTCGTCGTGCTCACGGCGGCGCTTTCGAGCGTCAATTGCAACCTTTATCTCACCGCGCGAATGATTTTTTCACTCTCGCGCGGAGGATACGCACCTGCGGCTCTGGGAGTGCTCAGCCGCCGCGGCACGCCTGTTCGCGCTCTGCTCGTTTCAAGTGGCGGCATGCTCGCGGCGCTCGTGCTCGACTGGCGCTTCCACGAGAGAGCGTATGTTTACATGCTTGGCGCGGCTTTTTTTGGCGGGATTTTTGCCTGGATCATGATTTTCGCGACCCATCTCGCCTTCCGCCGCCGTACGGCTGCAAATCCAAGCGTTCTGCGGTTTGCGCCGTCCGGGCCGTGGAGTTCGCTCCTCGGCCTCGCCGCGCTGCTCGCCGTGCTCGCCTCCACCTGGTGGATCCCTGGCATGCGTATCACGCTGGTCGGCGGTTTGCCGTGGCTCGCCTTCATCACGCTGTGCTACTTTGTTTGGTCGAAGGCTCGAGGTATGCAACGATCCCCAGGGGAGCAATGAGATGAACGACGATTTGCTGAAATGGCGCTCAGAGTTCCCCATCCTTGAGCGCACCACCTACATGATCAGCAATTCGCTCGGCGCCATGCCTCGCGCCGTGTACGACCGCATGAAGGATTACGCCGACTCCTGGGCTTTGCGCGGCGTGCGCGCCTGGGAAGAGGGCTGGTGGGACATGGCCGTGCGCGTGGGCGACCGCATCGGCTCGCTCATCGGTGCGGCGCGGGGAGAGCTCTCGCTGCACCAGAACGTAACGCTGACCCAGGCCGTCATCGCTTCCTGTTTTGACTTCGACGGCCCGCGCAACAAAGTGGTCATGGTGGACATGGAGTTTCCCTCAATCCTCTATTTCTATCAGGAACAGCAGCGGTACGGCGCGCGCGTCGAAATCGTGAAGAGTGAGGACGGCATCACCATCCCGCTCGAAAAAGTACTCGCGGCGATTGACGAGACGACTCTGCTCGTCCCGATTTCCTACGTGCTCTTTCGCAGTTCGTGCATCGTGGATGCGCGTGCCATCATCGAACGCGCGCACCGCGTCGGCGCGCACGTCGTGCTCGATCTCTTCCAGGCCGCCGGCACGGTGCCGGTGGACGTGCGCGCGCTCGGGACCGATTTCGCCGTCGGCGGAGTGCTCAAGTGGCTCTGCGGCGGCCCGGGAGTCGGCTATCTCTACGTCCGCGAGGATCTGCGCGCGAGATTGGAGCCCGCACTCACCGGATGGCTGGCGCACCGCCGGCCGTTCAATTTTGAGGTAGGCCCCGTGGACCGCCGCGAAGATTCCTTCCGTTACCTGAACGGCACCCCGCACATTCCCGCGCTCTACGCCTGCCAGCCCGGCCTCGATATCGTGAACGAGGTCGGCATCGAGAACATTCGCGCCAAATCCATGCGCATGACACAACACCTGATCGAAGGCGCGCGCAGCCGCGGCTGGCGCGTGAATACGCCACTCGATCCCGCGCAGCGCGCCGGGACCGTATCCGTGGACTGCCCGCATGCGCCCGAAGTCACCCGCGAACTTCTCGCGCGCGACATCCTGGTGGACTACCGCCCTCGCGCCGGCGTGCGCCTCTCTCCACATTTCTATAATCGCGACGATGAAATCGACTTTGCCCTCGCGCAAATCGAAGAAATCCTGGCCTCGCGTGCCTGGGAGCGCCACCTGCAACCCGCGTGAGCCGGTGCTATAATCCCGGGCGTTTCGGCTTATGAATCGTCTGCCATCTTTGCTTGCCGATCTTCTCCGCACACAGGGGTAAACATGAAAAACCGCACCCGCGTTTCTTTGTGCCTTTTCGCGCTGGCCTTGTGGCCCGCTGCGCGATGGAGTTTCGCGCGTCTGCCCGCGCCGCAAGTTGCGGCGGCGAAGCCGCTGCCCTCGTTCAGCGATCCGGCGATCTCACCGGACCGAAAGGAGATCGCGTTCGTCTCCGGCGGTGACATCTGGAGCGTCCCGGCTGAAGGGGGCGAAGCGCGCCTGCTTGTCTCGCACCCCGCGACGGAATCACATCCCATGTACTCGCCGGATGGGAAGAAGCTGGCATTCGTCTCCACGCGTACGGGCAATGGCGACATCTACGTTCTGACATTCGCCACGGGCGAACTGAAACGCCTCACCTTCGACGACGGGCTCGACCTTTTGAACGCGTGGTCGCGCGACGCCAGGTGGATTTACTTCTCCTCGACGAGCCACGACATCTCGGGCATGAACGACATCTACCGGGTGAGCGTCGAAGGTGGAACGCCGATGCCGGTCAGCGCCGACCGCTATGCGAATGAGTTTTTCTCTGCGCCCTCGCCCGACGGCAACACGCTGGCGTTTTCCGCGCGCGGCACGGCCTCGGGGCAATGGTGGCGCAAGGGCCACAGCCACCTGGACGAAGCCGAGGTCTGGCTGAGGCACGAAGGCACGCCGGCCACCTACGAGCGCGTCACCGAAGGCGGCGCGAAGGAAATGTGGCCGATGTGGAGCGCCGACGGACGCATCCTCTACTACATCTCCGACCGCAGCGGCGCGGAAAACATCTGGATGCGTGCGCTTAGTGGACAAGGCCGGCAGATCACGAAATTCACAAGCGGCCGCGCGCTTTGGCCGAACATCTCCTACGACGGCAAGATGATCGTCTTCGAGCGCGATTTCGGCATTTGGAAGCTCGATACGGCGAGCGGCCAGGCGGCGCCGGTCTCCATCGCGCTGCGCGGCGCTGTCCCGAGCCCGGCGGTGCAGCACCTCACACTGTCGAGCGACATCAGCGATCTAGCGCTCTCACCCGATGCGAAAAAGATCGCTTTCGCTGTGCGCGGCGAAATCTTCGCGGCCTCCGCGCGCGACGGCGGCGATGCCACTCGTGTCACGCGTACGCCGGATGCAAAGGAATACGGCATCGTGTGGTCGCCGGACAGCAAGCGCATCGTGTACGCCTCCGAGCGGGAATCCCCGGTGCGCCTGTTCCTCTATGACTTCACAACAAACGAAGAAACGCAGCTCACGCGCGGCACAGCCGACGATGCTTTCCCTCAGTTCTCGCCCGACGGCAAACTGCTCGCGTTCTTCCGCGGTGGCCATGAACTGCGCGTTCTGGACCTCGCGGCCAAACAGGAGCGCATACTCGCGACGGGAAGCCTGGACGCTCCGCCGTTTGGCCCGGACCGCCCGTTCGCGTGGTCGCCCGATGGCCGCTGGATCGCCTATATCGCCGCGACGCACAAACTCTTCCGTAACATCCAGGTGGTTCCCGTGGCCGGCGGAGAATCGAAGCCGGTCAGCTTCCTTCCGAACGTGTTCGGCAACGGCGTCAATTGGAGTCCGGACGGCACGTTCTTGCTTTATGACTCCGCCCAGCGCACCGAGCCGGGCCAGGTCGCGCGGATTGACCTGATCCCGCGCGCGCCGCATTTCCGCGAAGATCAGTTCCGCGAACTCTTCAAGGACGAGTCTCCTCGCGGCGGCGGTGGCGCAGGCGCGCCGGGCCGCCCGGATCAGACCAAGCCCGCGCCGAAGCCGGTCGAAATCGTATTCGAGGGCATCAATCGGCGCGCCTCGCTCGTTCCACGTCGGCGTGGACGTCAATTCGCAGATCATCAGCCCGGACGGCAAGTGGCTCTTGATGACTGCGGGCGCGGCTGGCCAGCAGAACCTTTATGTCTACTCGCTCGATGAACTCAGCCGCGAGCCCGCGGTCGCGCGCCAGTTGACCTCGACCGCGGGCTTCAAGTCCGACGCGCAGTTCACTCCGGACAGCAAGGAGGTTTACTACCTCGAGCGCGGCACGATCCACGGCGTCGCGCTGGAGACGCGCCAGCCGCGGCCGATCAGCGTCACCGCGGAAATGGACGTGGACTTCACGCGGGAGAAAATGGCCATGTTCGCAGAGGCCTGGACCTACCTGCGCGACCTCTTTTTTGACGCCAACCATAATGGCGTGGACTGGAACGCCGTGCGCACCACCTATGAGCCGCACATTGCCGGTGCCTCGACTCCCGACGAAGTGCGCCGCGTGATTTCGCTGATGCTGGGTGAGCTCAACGCTTCGCACATGGGGATCGCTGCACCGTCGGCCGGCGGCGGAGCAGGCGCGGGCGGCGGGGTGGGAAAACTTGGCCTCTTCTTTGACCGCGCCGAATACGAAAGCAGCGGGCGCCTGCGCATCGCGGAGGTCGTTCCGTATGGCCCGGCCGCGCTTTCCGGGCAGGTTCGCAAGGGAGACTTCCTGCTCGCCGTGGAAGGCAGGCCGGTCGGCGCCCACACGAACCTCGATGAAGCGTTGGACCACACCGTAGGGAAGCGCATCGCCCTCAGCGTCGCGTCGTCTCCTGAGGGCGCGGACAAACGGGAAGCCGTTGTGAAGCCGGTTTCCACGGCAGCAGAAAAGAATCTGATTTATCGCGCCTGGGTGGAAGATCGCCGGGCGTACGTCGAGCACGCGAGCAACGGCCGCCTCGGCTATGTGCACATGCCGGACATGTCCGCGGGCTCGCTCGCCGGGCTCTACATGGACCTCGACACGCAGAACCAGGCGCGCGAGGGTGTCGTGATCGACATCCGCAACAACAACGGCGGTTTCGTCAACGTTTATGCCATCGACGTGCTCGCCCGCCGCGGCTACCTGAACATGACCCCGCGTGGGTTTGCCACGGCGCCGGCGCGCACGCAGCTCGGCCAGCGTTCGCTCGAGCTGCCCACGATCCTGGTCACCAATCAGCATTCGCTCTCCGATGCCGAGGACTTCACCGAGGGATACCGCACGCTCAAACTCGGCAAAGTGGTCGGCGAGCCTACCGCGGGGTGGATCATTTATACTTCGGCGGTGCAGTTGATCGATGGCTCGACGCTGCGCATGCCGTTCATCCGCATCACCACCGCGGATGGCCAGCCCATGGAGATGCATCCCCGCCCGGTTGACATCCCTGTCGTACGCGCCCTCGGAGAGAGTTACACTGGACATGACGCGCAGCTCGATGCCGCCGTCAGGGAGCTCCTCAGCGAAGTGGAGGCGCACAAGAGGGCGCAGAGAACCCCATAGAGCACGGCCAGTTGGATGAGAGTCCCATGAGCAAGCCTGATCCCAGCCCGGCGTCCCGCGCCGGTGTCGTCGAACCCGACGAATTCGCCGTGGAGCGGCGGCGAATGGTCGAAGAGCAAATCCGCGACCGGGAAATCATCTCGCCTCGGGTGCTCGACGCCTTGGAAGCCGTGCCGCGGCACGAGTTTGTGCCCCCGGAATTCCGCAACTATGCCTACGCGGATGAGCCGCTCCCCATCGGCGAAGGGCAGACCATCTCACAGCCCTTCATGGTCGCCGCGATGACAGAAGCGCTTGAGCTCACCGGCACCGAGCGCGTGCTCGAAGTCGGCACCGGCTCCGGATACCAGGCCGCCGTGCTCTCGCTGCTCGCCGCCCAGGTCTACAGCATCGAAAGCCGGCCTTCCCTCGCTGCGGCGGCGCGGGCGCGCCTCGGGCGGCTCGGTTACACGAATGTGCATGTCCACTCCGGCGACGGCACGTTGGGCCTGCCCGAACTCCCGCCGTTCGACGCCATCCTGGTTACGGCTGGCGCGCCACAGATCCCTTCGCCGCTCGTCGAACAGCTTGCCGAGGGAGGCGTGCTGGTGATCCCCCTGGGTTCGGTGGATCAGCAGGAACTTCTGCAAGTGCGGAAGACCCGCGGCCGGACGTCTTCGCGTAGCCTCCTCTACTGCCGCTTCGTGCCGCTCGTCGGGCACCACGGTTGGCCGGGCACAGACCTCGGATGAGCGCCCCGGATCCCGATCTCTCCATCGTCATTCCGGCCTACAACGAAGAGCGCCGCTTGCCCGAGGCCTTCCGCCGGATTCGCGCCTACCTCGAAGCGCGAAAAACTTCAGCCGAAGTGATCGTTGTGGATGACGGTTCGACGGACGGCACCGCCAGCGTCGTGACCCTCGCGCGGGCGGCGCTGCCGGGTATCCGCCTCGTCTCGAACGGCCGCAATCGTGGCAAGGGCTACAGCGTGCGTCACGGCATGCTCGAAGCACGCGGGCGCGTCGTTCTTTTTACCGATGCGGACCTCTCCGCGCCGATCGAGGAAGCCGATAAGCTCTTCGCCGCTCTCGTCCAGGCCGACGTGGCCATCGGCTCGCGCGGCGTGGACCGCAACTTGATTGAAGTGCACCAGTCGCGGATGCGGGAGATCGCGGGGATCATCTTCAACCTGTTTGTGCGCGTCGTGACGGGCCTCCCCTTCGTCGATACGCAATGCGGCTTCAAAGCGTTTGTGCGCGAGCCGACGCGCATCGTCTTCGAGCAGCAGCGTATCGAGCGCTTCGGCTTCGATCCCGAGGTCCTCTTTCTCGCCAAGCGCCATGGGTTGCGGACCGTCGAAGTGCCCGTTCGCTGGGCTCACGATCCGCAGACCAAGGTGCACGTCCTACGCGACAGCGCGCGCATGTTCGCCGAGCTGCTTCTGATCCGGTGGCACTGGCTGCTGGGACGCTATCCACGGAAACAGGTGCGCTAGGCACCATGGCTTTGCGATATAAAGTACTTGACAAAAGGAAGGAAAGCCCCTAGCCTGTTGCTTCATGGCTGCCGCCGGCCCACTCCGCTCCCGCGAACCTCGCGCCATCGACGCCCACGCCGCCGATAATCTCCGCTTTATCCGCGAGACCATGGAGAGTGCCGCGGCTTTCACCGCCGTGCCCGGCTGGGGCGGCGTGGCCATGGGCGTCACCGCCCTGGTTGCCGCCGGTGTGGCTCATCGCCAGTCTTCCCCGTTCGCTTGGCTTGTCACCTGGCTTGTCGAAGCGGTCCTGGCCGTGGTCATCGCCGGCAGCGCCGCGGCTTGGAAGGCGCGCATGGCAAGAATGCCGCTGCTTTCCGGGCCGGGCCGCAAGTTCGCACTCAGCTTTGCGCCGCCCCTTGCCGTCGGCGCGATTCTCACCGTCGCGCTCTACCGCGCCGGCGCGGTGGCGATTCTTCCGGCGATGTGGCTAATGTCGTATGGCACCGCGGTGGTCACCGGCGGCGCTTTTTCCGTCCGGGTCGTGCCGGTGATGGGCATCTGCTTCCTGGCGCTGGGCGTTGCGGCGATCCTCGCTCCGGCGTCCTGGGCCAATCTCTTCATGGCCGCGGGATTCGGAGCGACGCAGATCATTTTCGGCTTGATCATCGCGAGGCGGTACGGCGGTTAGAGGGGGAATCATGGGAAAGACGGCAGCATTGGCACAGGAAAGGGATCCAAGTAAAACGCCCAAGGAACGCAGTGCGGGGCTCCGCTCTGTGCGCGGCCTCGCGGAGGAGTCTGTTCCTTCTTCGCTGGACCGCCTGATCCATGAACGCATGCGCCTGGGGATCGTTAGCGCGCTGGCGGTCAACGACTCGCTCACGTTTGGCGAACTCAAGGCATTGCTGAAGACGACTGACGGCAACCTCAGTGTGCACGCGCGCAAGCTCGAAGAGGCCGCCTACATCTCCTGCACCAAATCGTTTGACGGCCGGCTGCCGAAGACCGAATACCGGCTCACGGCGGCGGGCCGCCGCGCGCTGGAGCGTTACCTGAACCACATGGAAGCGCTGATCCGCGCGACCCGGGAGCGCTGAGCGGTTCAAAAAAATTTGTCCTTGGACTTTGCTGTACAAAGCTGTTTGCTCCGCGGAGAAAGAAGGCCTCAGACTCATGGAACCCACAGAACCCCAGCCCATCCACATCGCCATCATCATGGACGGCAACGGCCGTTGGGCCCAGGCGCGCGGCTTGCCCCGCGCCGCGGGTCACCGTGCCGGCGCGGAAAACGTCCGCCACGTTGTGGAGGCGGCTGCACGCCTCGGTGTCGGCACGCTCACCCTATACGCTTTTTCCTCGGACAACTGGCAGCGCCCGCAGGCGGAAATCTCCACGCTGATGCGCCTGCTGCACGAGTACCTCATGACCGAAACCAACGCGTGCGTAGACCACGGCATCCGCTTGAGCATCATCGGCCGCCGCGACCGCCTCTCCCGCACGCTTCGCGAGGTCATCGACAGCGCCGAAGCTGCCACGGCCGCGGGGCGCGCGCTGCACCTCCGCTTTGCCGTGGATTATTCCGCGCGCGATGCCATCTTCCGCGCCGCCAGCCGCTTTTATAAGGCTACGGAGCTCTCTCCGAAGTCGTTTGCCGCCATGCTCGCCGAAGTGAACCACGACGGCGCGCAGGACGTGGACCTGCTCATCCGCACCGGCGGCGAGCAGCGTCTGAGCGACTTCCTGCTTTGGGAAAGCGCCTATGCGGAGCTGTATTTCACTCCGAAGATGTGGCCCGAATTTAACCGGGAAGATTTGTCCGCCGCGCTCGCGGAATTCCGCGCGCGCGAACGCCGCTTTGGCTGCATCCCCGGCCGCGCGGCGAGCTGAGCGCAAGACGCACCGTGCAAGACCGTTTCTGATTCGTCGGAGAGGAGAAGTTCCATAAATCCCCAATTCATGCCGCAGTTCGCGCCCTTTGTCGTGCTGACGTTCCTGGGAACGTGTTTCCTATTGTTTGTGGTGGCGGTCGTGATTCTGGCGAGCCTCGTCTGGCGTAAGTGGAATGTCTCGAAGTACGCCGCGCTTGGCGCTTGCGCGATCGCCGGCGTTTATCTTGCCCTGCTGTTCGGCGCATCGGTCACCAGCGAAGAGAGTGTCCTCACTTCGAATGGGAAGAAGTACTTCTGCGAGATTGATTGCCACATCGCCTATTCGATCGAAGGCGTGGCGACCGCAAAGGAATTGGGCGCTGCGCCTCAGCAAGCCAAGGCTTCCGGCTCGTTTTACATCGTCAAGCTGAAGACGTGGTTCGACGAGAACACGATCTCCGCCCACCGGGGCAACGGACCGCTGCAGCCCAACCCGCGCAAAGTGGTGGTCGTCGATGACCAGGGCCGCGAGTACGCGCCGTCTGGCGCCGCCTTGGGAGCGCTGCGCTACGTGCAGCCGAATTGGACCCCGCTCACGCAGCCATTGCGCCCTGGCGAGTCCTACACCACGGATCTCGTCTTCGATCTCCCCGCGGGAGCCACCAATCTGCGCCTGTTCATCACCGATGCGGACCGTGTCTCGCGCTTGCTGATCGGTCACGAGAACAGTCCCTTCCACAAGCGGGTCCTCTTCCGTTTGGAGCCGATGTCGTCGCCCGCTTCGTTGTAACCGGGCCGGGGGCAGCCGTGAGCGACGTTTACGACGTAACCGTGATCGGAGCCGGGCTTGCGGGCCTGGAGTGCGCCCGCCTTCTGGGCGAAGCCGGGCTGCGCACGCTGCTCGTCGAGCGCAAGTCCTCTCTCGCGCAATCCATCTCCACCACTGGCATTTTCGTGCGCAAGACTCTTGAGGATTTCGATCTTCCCCAGACCCATCTGGGGCCTCCCATTGTGGACGTGGCGCTGTATTCTCCCGCGCGCCGCGTCCTGCGCCTGACCAACCCGCGCGAAGAGTTTCGTATCGGCCGCATGGCGCCGCTCTATCAGCACTATCTCGACCGCTGCCGCCGCGCCGGCGTTTGCTTCCTCGAAGGCGCGCGGTTTGCGGGACTCCGCACCGGCCCGCATCGTTCCGTGGTCAAGCTCGAGGAAAGTGGGTGCGCCTTTTCGGTCGCCACGAGATTTCTAATCGGTGCGGATGGCGCACGTTCGCGCGTCGCGCGTCATCTCGGACTCGGCGTCAATCGCGCATTCATCGCCGGATATGAGGAGGTCTGGCGTGGCGTCCAGCTCGACGGCCCGCCTGCACTCCACTGCTTCTTCGATCCGCACTTTGCGCCCGGTTACCTTGCCTGGGTGGCACATGACGGCGAAGAAACGCATATCGGCACGGGTGGATACCTGCAACGGTTCCAGCCGGTACACGCGCTGGATCATTTCCGGAAGAGCCTCGGCCCATGGCTAAAGCTGGAAAACGCGACGTTCATGGGGTGCCGGGGCGGTTTGATCCCGGTCGGAGGCGTGCTGCGGCGCATTGCGAATCCGCACGGCCTTCTCATCGGCGACGCCGCAGGCGCGCCATCGCCCCTGACCGCCGGCGGGCTCGACGCCTGCCTGCGGCTTTCAAGCCAAGCCGCGCGCGTCATTACCGCGTATCTCGCCTCCGGCGATTCCTGTGCACTCGAAGCCTATGCCGGCTCGCGCTTCCGCACGCGATTCTTCTCCCGCCTCTGGATGCGCCGCCTTTTCGCAGCCACACAGAACAGGTTCGCCCTCGAAGCAGGGCTTGCGCTGCTGAGCATTTCACCGTTCCGAGGCCTCGCGCGCCACATCTTTTTCGGCCGCAGGTCGTTTCCGGACATCGGGCCTCTGCGTGCACGGCCTCCCGCGCTCCACGTTTCGCGTTAATCTCGTCCGCCCCGGCGGATTGTGTGTTGCACGGCTCCGCCACGTACGCTGCGACGCCTTCCCCCGCGGCTTTCCCTGCTGCGCATTCGTGAGTCACTCCCCGCAGACGTTTTGCCTCTTCCTGTCGTCTATCAAAGTGGAGAGAGAAAAAGGGAGATTGGGAGGGCTGGCATTGGCAGAGGCACTTGCGATAGCTTGGCGGCGGCCCGCCCAGGAGAGCTGTTTGCCGCGATTCGACGACCCCGTGGATCCGGTCGCCCCCGCGCAAGCCGACGTGCGTGACGCTGCGCGTGCGGCCGACTCCGCCTTGGCGGAAGCCTGCCGCAGCGGCAGCCTCGCAGCCTATGAGCAGCTCTACCAGTCCCACGCCCCGCGGATGAAAAGCATTGCTGTGAACCTGTTGGGCAACACGACCGACGCGGAAGACGCCGTCCAGGAAGTTTTTCTGAAGATTCACCGCGGCATCCGCAACTTCAAGGGCGAGTCGGCCTTCTCCACCTGGGTTTACCGCATCCTCGTGAACTCTTGCTACGACATCCGCCGCAAGCGCGTGCGCCGGCAGGAGACGAGCGAGCAGGAGCTGGAAGAGGACGGCGCACCGGAGCCGCCGGCGCCCCACGCGGATCACCCTTTACGCCTGGCACTGGAACGCTTCGTCGCGCAGCTCCATCCGGAGCACCGCGAAGTCTTCGTGCTCTTTGCAGTCGAAGGCTTCAAGCACTCGGAGATCGCCGGCATGCTCAGCATCACCGAGACCGCATCGAAAAACCGCCTGTACCAGGCCAAACAGCAGCTCCGAAAAATGCTGCTCGAGACCGGAAAGCTTTCGAGGTACGCAACGCCATGAACGTCCAATGTCAAGACCGTGAACGCATCCTTCGCGACGCGGAGCCGCACGAGTTGAAAGCCCTGGAACACCACGCGAAAAATTGCGCCGAGTGCGCGCGCGAACTGCGCATCTGGAAAGAAATCTCGCTCGCCGCGCGGGGCCTGCAGAAAAGCTGGGAGAGTCCCGCGCTCTGGCCGCGCATCCGCGAATCGTTGGTCCTCGAATCGCAGGCGGAAGCGGCCCGGCCGGTGCGCGGCCTCGCCGGTTTCTGGCGGGGCATCGCACTGCACTGGCAAACGGCTGCCGCCGCGCTGGCCATCGTGCTGATCATGGCAGCCGGCACGTGGATTTTTGTTCGGCAGCATTCGCAGTCCCCAGCCGGTCAGGCGCAGGCACCGGCTGTCACACCGGTTGCACAGCGGCGTCTGCTCACCGAGCAGGCCCTTCGCGAGGTCCGGAGTGCCGAGCAGAACTATGCGACGTCGATTGACAAACTCGCCGTGCTCGCCGGACCGAAGCTCGATCATGCCTCGACACCCCTGCTCGTCAGCTATCGCGAGAAGCTCCTGGTGTTGGACGCGGCGATCACCGAATGCAAGGCTGCCCAGGACAACAATCCTCTGAACGCCCATCTGCAGCAGGAGCTGCTTTCCATCTATCAGGAAAAAGAACGCACGCTCGAAGCCGTGCTCCGGGAGAACTGATATGCACGCACGCTCGTCAACCCAGTCCGCAGCTCGTTCCCTCACTATCGCCGCCGCAGCACTGTCCATGGTGTTCGCACTCGCCAGTGCTGCCCTGGCGGGCAACGGCCCGCAGCAGGAGTACACGCGCAAATTCGAGAAGACGTTGACCATGGCTGCCGGCCAGTCACTGCAGATCGATCACCGCATGGGCGATATCACCGTTCACACCCGCGTTCAGCGCGAAGTCACGATCCAAGCCAATATCCACGTCTCGCTGTCGGCGCCCTACGACGCGAACGATTTCGGGAGCAAGATCAACATCAAGGTCGAGCAAACCTCCACCGGCGTTTTTGTCACAACGGAATATCCGGATCGATATTTCAACTTTTCCGGGAGGGGCGGGCATGTTTCCTACGCCGTGGACTACGACATCCAAATGCCGGACAGCGCTCCGCTGCGTATCAAAAACAGTTTTGGCAGTGTAAGTGTTCAGGGCCTGAAGGCGGACTCCGACATCCGCAACAGCCACGGCACGTTGACCTTTCGTGATGGAAAGGGGACCCAGCGCCTCGAGAACTCGTTCGGCGGCATTGAGGTCACCTCCAACGCTGGAGACGTGAGCGCAACGAATAGCAACAGCTTTGTGCACGTCTCACAGATCGAAGGCGCGCTTGATCTGCGCAACCGCTTCGGCGAGGTTTCCGTCAGCCAAGTCAGCGGGCGCGCCAGCATCGTCAACAGCAACGGCAGCGTCACCCTGAGCGGAGCCGGTGCACTCTCCACGGTTACGAATTCCTTCGGCTCCGTGACCGCCAGCGACATCCGTGGCGACCTCACCGTCCGCAACGGCAATGGCGGCGTCGATGTCCGCACCGTTCTGGGCGTGGCCGACCTGACGACCTCCTTTGCCTCGATCAACGTCACCGATGTGCGCAAGCGTCTGACGTGTACCGGCTCGAATGCCAAGATTACCGCCAGCAAGGTGGGCGATTCGGCTTCCATCCGGACCACCTTCGGAGCCGTGGAACTGCGCGATGTCGGCGGCTCGGCGGAGGTGGACGATTCCAATGGGCGCGTCTTTGTCCGTGATATCCATGGGCCGGCGCAAGTCAAAACGAGTTTTGGTGAGATCGACGCCTCCGGTATCGACGGCAACGCCACGCTCACAGATTCCAACGCCCGCGTCCTGCTGAGCAAAGTCAGCGGCTCCGCGGAGATCCGGGATTCGTTCGGCTCGGTCGATTTGAGCGACATCAAGCGCGGGGTGCGTGTCGTCTCCGGCAACGCCGGGGTTACGCTTGCCGACATCGGCGGCGACGCTTATGTGAAGACGAGCTTCGGTCACATCCGGGCAACGCGCATCGGCGGCCCGCTTACCGCCGAAAATTCCAATGGCGGCATCGAGGCCGCCACCGTCAAAGGCTCCGCTACCGTGCGCACCTCGTTTTCTTCCGTCACTCTGAATGACATCGCCGGCGCGGTGGACGTGGACAACCAGAATGGTGCGGTGGAGATTTCCGGAGTGGCGCCCAAGGCCGTGGGCACGGGGGC
This sequence comes from uncultured Acidobacteriota bacterium, assembly GCA_963739275.1. Taxonomy (GTDB): domain Bacteria; phylum Acidobacteriota; class Terriglobia; order Acidiferrales; family UBA7541; genus JBGQGH01. Next base: position 10,533 of record CAVTZX010000044.1, on the reverse strand, counting down.
GTGCAACCCGATCGTCGCGCGCACTTCGTTTTCCCCAATCCGGCTCTATCTGCCGGACGGCGCGAATTACGATGTCACCGCGCGCACTTCCTTCGGTCACGTCAACAGTGAGCTGCCCATCAATGTATCGGGCGAGATCGGCGGCGATTCGCTCATCGGCAAGATGGGCAGCGGCGGCTGTGAACTGCGGCTCACGAACAGCAACGCCCGAATTGACATCCTGAAGGGGCCGAAAGCGCGGTAGGGTGGTCTAGCCTGGCTGGGCGTCGCGCGACCCGGCCATGGCGAACGCCTTCTTGAGCACGCGCGTGGCGGACGGACTAAGGCGATAGGTTTCGAGATCGCCTTCTCCGGCCCAGGCTACGTCGGTGACATCCCCGCCCGGCCTGGGCTCCCCGTCCACCTTCTCGCACAAATAATCGAGGATCACGAAGTGGTAGCGCGGCCGCGCCGGTCCTCCTGGCTCTTTGTCTTCGAAGATGCGTTCGAAGACTTCGACGAGCTCCAGCACACGCACCACGAGTCCGGTCTCTTCGCGCAGCTCCCGAGCTACCCCGGCAGCGATGGTCTCCCCTACTTCGAGCATGCCTCCGGGAATTGACCATTCCCCTTTGAGCGGCTCGCTCCCCCGGCGGATCAGCAGAGCCTTCCCGTCTGCGACCACTACACCGCCCACTCCCACCAGGGGGCGCTCCGGATACTCGCGTTTGTCACGCATGTTCGAGCCCGGGTGCTTCACCGCGGAGGCGCGCGCAGCCCCTCCTGCGGTTTGGTGTCACGCTCCGAAGCCAGCGCTTGTTTTCTTCTCTCAGTCGGTTCACGATTGGGAGGGACGCCTGTATATAATACCGTTTGTCCGGGGCGTGTTCGATCCAATTGTGAGGAGGTCTTCGCCGTGGTTCGCTGTCCCGAGTGCGGTACCGAGATTGACGTCGACGAAGACGAAGTGGAAGAAGGCGAAATCCTGAACTGCCCCGAGTGCGAGGTCGAACTCGAGGTCGTGCAGACTCACCCCGTCCATCTCAACGTCATCTCCGAAGACGAAGAGGAGGACGAGGAGAAAGCGGACGAGAAATCGGACGCGGCCGATGACGAAGAAGAAGAGGAGGAAGAAGAGGAGTACGAGTAATCCCTTTCTTCTGCCGTCCGGCATCCCCAGCTCTACCCGAGCCATCCTATCTTCAGCATGAGGACAAACTGCAGCACGGTCCTTCTCGGTGTCTCTCTCTGGCTGCCCTGCGGCGCCGGCGCCCAGCAGCCGCCTCCCAGTCCGCCCGCGCAATCGTCCTCCACTTCCCAGCAATCTTCTTCGGGCAAGCAGGGCAAGTATGCGAACCACATCGTCCTGTCCGGGACTGTTTTTACGGCGGAAGGTCTTGCGCTTCCGGGGGCGCAGGTGCGGGTTCGGCGCGCGGGCGAAAAGAAGGTGCTCGCGGAAAGCGTCAGCAACCGCGCCGGGGAGTTCTGGATGCACGTGCCCGGCGGTGTCGAATATGAAATGACCGTCAAGGCACAGGGATTCGAAGAGCAGAAAGCCAAGCTTGAAGCGGGAGTCACCAGCCGCCAGGACATTGTCTTTCGGATGAAAGCGGTTTCGGGAGGAAAGAAAAAGTGAAGCGTATCCAGTTCACCGCGATATTTCTCGCCTTCTCGCTGTGTCTCGCCGCGAGTGCTGCCCTCGCGCAGAAGGGCGAACCGAAGCTCCGCACGGTACACGGCACGGTGATCAACAAGGACGATTCCGGTGTTCCCTCCGCAGTGGTCTATCTGAAGAACAACCGGACCCAGGCCACGCAGACCCATTTTTCTGACGATGGCGGGCGCTTCCGCTTCAGCGGCCTGGATCCCAACGTGGATTACGAAATCCATGCGGAGTCCGGCGATCTCACCTCCGCTACGCGCACGATTTCCAGTTTCGACAGCCGCAAGGACATCGACGTCACTCTGAAGCTGGACAAGACCAAGAAAAAGACTGTCAGCTAGAGTGCCTCGGGTTCACCGCGCCGCCGGAGCCAGCACGCGCAGCGCTCCGGGCAGGCACTCCAGCTCCACCGGCGATTGCCCCAACACTTCTCCATCTCCGTGGAAGAGAACGGGCCGCTCTGCGCTTAGCCGGATTCGCCGGGCGCGATAGCGAAGGACTTCGGGCGGCCCGAGGCGTCCCGTCTCGAGCGCCACGGGTATCAGTTCCACCAGCCGGGTCCACGGCATGCGGTGGACCAGCACCAGGTCGAGCAAACCATCGTCGATGCGCGCGTTCGCTGCCAACGTGATCCCGCCGCCATAGAACGGCGTGTTGGTGACCGCAGCGAGGAGCAGCGGTTCGCTCCGGAAAGCACTCTCCTCGTCGAGCGTAATCTCCACGCAAAACGCGCGGAATCTCCTCAGCGTCCAGAGCGCCCCGGCGACATAGCGCGCCGCGCCCGGCAGTTTGCGGAACCGGCTGTTCGCCAGCCCCGCCGCCTCGGCATCGAGTCCCATTCCTCCGCCTCCGAGATACAGCGTTTCCTTTCCGCTCGTCAGGCGCACCTGCACGGCATCCATCGCCTTCGCCGCGCCTCCTAGCAGCACATGGGCCGCGTCGAGCGGGTCACTGGGAATGCCCAGCGCTGTCGCAACATCGTTCCCCCCGCCCAGCGGGATGATACCCAGGGTCACGCCGAGTCCCAGCGTTGCCCGAGCAACGTGCTGCGCGGCACCGTCTCCGCCCGCCACCACGATAGGGTCATAGCCCGTGCGGGTGGCTTCCGCGGCGCGCCGCTCCAGGTCCGCCGCATCACGCGACTCTGCAATTTCGAACGCGTAATGTTGCTCCCGCAGGTAGGCCGCAATCTCCGGCATCAGGCGCCGTGCGCGCCCTCCGCCCGCCACGGGGTTGACGAAAACGATGGCCTTCATTTGCTTGACCCAATCTCACCGGTCGGCCAGAACCGCGCGCATCCTGTCCCAGCCTCTCGCATCCTGTCAATCGCACTTTGCGGAACAATCTCGCCGATTTCCGCGTAACCTTTCCTGGGTGCGCACGTAATCCTTCTTATCCGCAGGAATTCAAGGAGCTCTTCATGGCCACCTTTCAGCAAGACTTGCGTTACGGTCTGCGCCTGCTCGAGAAAAGTCCCAGCTTCACGATTGTTGCTGTCCTCACGCTGGTCGACATGCTCGCTACGTACATCCCCGCGCGCCGCGCCGCCCGCGTCGACCCGCTCGTCGCACTCCGCTACGAGTGACGCCCGCTCTGCGCCGTGTCTTACGATTGTCATTCCGAACCCCGACGCATCTTGTCGGGGTGAGGAATCCCTCTGTCTCTCGTTCTTCCTTCAGTCACTCGTAGGGGCGCTGCTAGTTTATCCTGCCTGATTCCATGATTGCGTCGGCTACAAATTCGTCGGCGCCGACCCCTCCTGACCCCCGCTCATCTTCCCGCATAGCCGCGCCTGAGGACGCTGAATCACTTTGCGGTCGCGGAGCATCAAGTAAGAATGTCGATCTTCGAAGCTTCGCCCTCCCCGTGGACAGGCCGGATGCTGAGCGTCTTTCGCATCGTCGCGGGCTTGATCTTTGTCTCGGCCGGCACCTCGATCGTCTCTGGATATCCACCCGTTCCGGGGATGCCGCCGTTTCGCTTGATGTCGCAGATGGGCATCGGCGGACTTCTGGAAGTAGTCGGAGGCTTGGCCATCGTGCTGGGCGTGTTCACGCGGCCCGTCGCCTTTGTGCTCTCTGGCGAAATGGCCGTGGCCTACTTCCAATTCCACACGCCGCAATCGTTCTTCCCCACGGTGAATCAGGGCATACCAGCGGTGCTGTACTGCTTCTTCTTTCTGTATTTGACGTTTGCGGGTGCGGGGCCGTGGAGCGTTGATGCCGCTATCGCGCGCTCGCGCGCCCGTAAGAACTCCTAACGATCTCGTATGGGCGGGTCCCGAAATCTCGGGGTCAGCCCCGCCGACACGCTCCCTCTCTAACGACTGTCATCCCGAGCCTGCCCGCCGTGGCGGGCGAGGCCGTCCTGCGCCCGACGATCGAAGATTCCGGCCCGGCCGGAAGGGATCTCTCCTTCCCTGCGCCCTCTCCTCCGATTGTCATTCCGAATCCCGGCCTTGCCAGGATGAGGCCTGCCCCGGATGTACCTGCGGGGAATCTCTCCTCTGCGCCTTCTCCGACGATTGTCATCCCGCCTGTCCTGAGTGCAGTGGTGAAGGGAGCGAGGCCGTCCTGCGGGCGACGAGGGATCTCTCCTTCCGTCATTCCGCCTTCAGTCGCTTGTAGGGGCGGAGCTCGTTTACCCTGCTTGCCCTGAACTTCGAATGCCAAACCCGCCGTAAGCGCGCCCCTCTCCCTAACCCTTGTCGCACCTCCATCTCTGCCGAATGCCTGCCTCATGCAGGCGCCTTCCTGTGCGCCCCCTTTTCTAGCAGCGGCACCGTTTGCTGCAAACCCCTCCTGGGATACACTTGCCGCACCGGCTGCAACAGGTGTCGCGCGGCTAAGCCACCACCGATATCATCTGCCGCCGAGGTACCGAGGCTATGGCGATTGAGTCGGGCGGGCGGCAACCCCTCCGCGCCGTGACTACTTCGGGTGGCGCACCGCACCGTCCGGCCGAGTTCCAAAGGGTCTGTTTCTGGACTTTTTTCTTCAGCTTCCGACGTCGAACCTTCAAACTCCCGCCTGCTCCTCATTTTTTTCTCAATCCTCGAATCCCCAACTTCCAACCTCAAACCTCCAGCACCCCCATCCCCTTGAAACCATTCAACTTTTCAACATGTCACCCTCCTCGCCCCTCTTGACGCATAGTGTATGATTATCTTGTAGCCAGTCGTGTCGCCGCTTCGAGAGCGACAGTAGGTGTACCAGTCCAAAAGTCTAAGCCGAACGGAATGAATATGATCCGCACTGAGCACGTAAGTGTTGATTCTAAAGGGACTTTAAGTCCGGCAGAATCTGCTCTTACGAGAGGGTGCTCATCTAAGTCCTTTAGAATACGCACTTACATCACTGACCGGGGGGTGGGGGGGTATACCATAAGTTCACAACTCACAGAAATCGCGCCATCTAGTATTTTCGGCTATGAACTATGAACTGTGGACTATCAACTTCGGACGGAACCGAGTGCTCACGCAAGTCACAAGTCACGGGCCGCCGTTATATACTCGCGCCCCAGCCAGGAGGCTATTGGTCATGACTCATCCGAGTGCAGCGCATCTTTCAAAGCCGTTCCGGACTGGGATCCTCTGCCGCGTGTTCCTCATCGCCATGGGGGTCTCGTTCGCTGCGGCCTCTGCGGCCGGACAGGCGCTCACCTGGCAGATGGATCCCAACCACTCCGCGGCACAGTTCACCGTGCGCCACATGATGATTTCCAACGTCAGCGGCCAGTTCAACAAGATGAGCGGCACCGTCCAGTACGACCCCTCCGATCTCTCCAAGACGGCCATCGACGTCACCATTGACGCAGCTTCCGTGGACACGCGCGCCGAAGGCCGCGACAAAGATCTCCGCAGCGCGAATTTCTTCGACGTCGAGAAATACCCCACGCTCACCTTCAAGTCCAAGCGCGCCGAAGCCGCCGGTGCGGGCAAAATCAAGCTCACCGGCGACCTCACCATTCACGGCGTCACCAAGGAAGTTGTTTTTGACGTCGATGGCCCCACGCCGTCCTTCAAGGACCCGCGCGGGAATCTGCACATGGGCGCCCAGGCGCGCACCAAAATCAACCGCAAGGAATTCGGCCTGATGTGGAACCGCACAATCGAAAACGTCGGCGCCGTGGTCAGCGACGATGTGAGCATCACCATCGACGTCGAGCTGGTCCATCAGGCCGCGCCTCCGGCGTTGAACTAGCGCGCCCGCCCGCCGTTACGAGAGATTGTCATTCTGAGGGTCGGCACTCTTGGCCGGCCGGAAGAACCTCAACGTTGACAGTTCCCAAAAAGTTTACGATTTAAGCCCATCGCCGCCGAATTGTGCCAGAATCCTCTGCCTGACTTTTCCTGCGCCGGGTGAAACCGATGACTCCTGAAGAATTCCGCAAAGTGGGACACCAGATCGTGGATTGGATCGCCGATTATCGTGCTGGCATCGCCGCGCTTCCCGTGATGGCGCGCACCGCGCCGGGCGAGATCAAGGCACAGCTTCCCTCGCAGCCTCCTGCGCAGCCGGAAGCGTGGGACGCCATCTTCCGCGACCTTGACCGCATCATCGTCCCCGGACTCTCTCACTGGCAGCATCCATCCTTCTTCGGCTACTTCCCCGCGAACGGCCTGCTCTCCAGCGTCCTCGGCGATTACGTCAGCACCGGCCTCGGCGTCCTCGGCCTTTCCTGGCAGTCAAGCCCCGCGCTGAGCGAGCTCGAGGAAGTCGTCACTGACTGGATGCGCCAGATGACGGGCCTCTCGGCCGAATGGAGCGGAGTGATTCAGGACACCGCGTCGACCAGCACGCTGGTGGCGCTGCTCTGCGCCCGCGAGCGCACCACCAGCTACGGCGCGAGCCGTGGCGGCTTGCAGAGTGAAGACCAGCCGCTCACCGTGTACGTCTCCGCACACAGCCACAGCTCGGTGGAGAAGGCCGCGCTGCTCGCCGGCTTCGGTCGGGAGAACGTTCGCGTCGTGCCGCACGACGAGAATTACGCCATGCTTCCTGCCGCGCTCGACGACCTGATCCGCCGCGATCTTGCCGCCGGCCTCAAGCCCTGCGCCATCGCCGTCACAACCGGCACCACCACGACCACCGCGCTCGATCCCCTTGCTCCCCTCGCCGCGACCGCCCGCCGCCACGCCCTTTGGCTGCACGTGGACGCCGCCATGGCCGGCTCCGCCATGATCCTTCCCGAATGCCGCTGGATGTGGGAGGGGATAGAGGGTGCCGACTCTCTCGTCGTCAACGCCCACAAGTGGCTGGGGGTGGCCTTCGACTGCTCGCTCTACTACGTCCGCGATCCCCAGCACCTGGTGCGCGTGCTCTCGACCAACCCGAGCTATCTGCAATCCGCCGCGGATAGTCGGGTGAAGAACCTGCGCGACTGGGGTATCCCCCTGGGCCGCCGCTTCCGCGCGCTGAAATTGTGGTTTTTGATCCGCGAGCAGGGCGTCGCGGGTCTGCAGTCGCGTCTTCGCCGTGACTTGGCCAATGCGCAGTGGCTCGCCGAGCAGATTCGCGCGGCTCCCGGCTGGCGCGTCCTCGCTCCCGTGCCGCTGCAGACCGTATGCGTGCGCCATGAGCCGCGCGGAGTTGCGGGCGACGCGCTGGACAAACACACGCTCGCGTGGGTGGATCGCGTGAATCAGTCCGGCGGCGCCTACCTCACCCCCGCCTTGCTCGATGGCCGCTGGATGGTGCGTGTTTCTATCGGTGCAGTGCCCACCGAACGGGAGCACGTTGAAGCGCTTTGGCAACTCATGCGCCGCGAAGCGGAGTCCGCATGAAGGCCAATTGCCGCGCGTCGTCCGCGCACTCCGGCCGACGAAGACCGGCATGGAGGCGGCTAGAGTACCACGTGCGGCTGGGCGTTTTCTCAGCGTGCCGCCGCGCCGGCTTCCCGGGGCGTCGCCTTGCCCATCACGCGCTCGAGCAGCGTATCGAGAGAAAGTTTGCCCGGGCCGACAATCAGAATCAGCAGGGCCACGAAGAAGAAAACGAAGGGATCGGCGCCTGCAAACTTGTTGGGGTCGGAGAAGAACGAGGAAAATGCCTCCCGGTCCGCGGTGAGGTAGGCCACGAGCATGTCAATGAAGATGCCGAGCGCAGTGATCCGCGAGAGCAGACCAACGGCTAGGAGGATTCCGGCGATGAACTCGAAGCTCGCAACGAAGATGGCCGTCTGGTGCGGCATCGGCAGGTTCAGTTCGGTGAAGAACTGCGTCACGTTGTCGAGGTGATGCAGTTTTCCCCAGCTGTCTTCACCGAGCTGCCAACCCCAGTACAGCCGCACTGCCAGCAAAAACGGCGACTGCGCGCTCGAAACGACTCGCACAAACCAGCCGTGCAATCCATGAAGCGCAGCAAACACGTTTTTCATGCCGCGTTTGAATGCTTCTTCGTCGCAGCGGATTCAGAATTCCCGGTCTTGGTTTCCGGGCGGCAGAACCATCCCAGGGCGGCCCACGCGTGGAACCACTCCTCTACCTCGCGCGGCTGCTTAACCATCGGAATCTCACTCCGCTGGAACGCATCCTCGATCGCGCGCTTCAACGACTTGGCGTCGCGCAGCGCGCTGAGGATGGCAAACTCCTCGGGCTCGAGCCGCCGGAAATAGACGAAATAATCGATGCGGTGCACGGCCAGAAAAATCGGCTTCGGCATCAGCCGCGCAACGCGTTGCACGCGCTTCCTTTTGCGATGCTCGTCGAAGGCGTTGCTGGCGAAGTCTGTGTCCTCGTCGTTACGGACCTCGAGCAGCAGATCGTCCACGGGGTAACGCAGATCGAGCAGTTGGACGTAAGGCTGGAGGCGCAGCCGCAGCTTCGCCGAATTCGCGCCCGCGAGATCCGCTGAGGTGAGCGCCGGTTCGGCCTTGCCGTCGAACGCTTCGATATCGGCCCACTCGAGCCGTACCATGTCGATCGCCAGTTTCTGCCGCGCGCCTGCCCAGCGCGGATGCTTTCGCAACCAGCCCTCCAGGTGTGACCCCAGGTTGCGGAGGGTGAAGGAACGCGAGGGACAGTCGCTCAAATAGGCTTTTGACATGGCGTCGAACCGCCGGGCGCCGAGGATGGCGCAGAGCCCAGGGAAGTCCTCCGCGAAGCTGGAGAGCACGCGGAACCAGTATTGCCGGTTGTAAATTTCAAGGCGCTCGAAGGAAGTGAGACGGTCGTTGGGCTTGATGAACTCCGCGGCCACGGCGCGCATGGGGCGCCCATCGGGCGCTTTCGAACGCATGCGCTCGGACGGCGTCAGGGGCGTCGTCACCGCCCGCGCCATCTTGCGTTGCAGGCTGAGGAGTTTCATACTGCGGGGGCCAGCAAGGAGCTTTTCAAATACCGGTTGGCTTTCAGAGCTTCGTCGTGCACTTCGTCGAAGGAGGGAATGCGGTCGTCCCATTCCAGCAAGGTCGCCGTGTGTCCGATCCGCTGGATGGCGCGCGAGTAAAGGCCCCAAACGGGATCGATCACCGGATGATCGTGCGTGTCCAGGATATACTTGCGGTATTTCGAGTGGCCCGCAATGTGGATCTGCGCCACGCGCTTCGGATCGATACTGTTTACGTAGGTGCGGGGGTCAAACGTGTGGTTCTTTGACGAGACGTAGATATTGTTCACGTCCAGAAGGATTCCGCAGTCGGCGCGCTCCACCACTTCGTTCAGAAACTCCCACTCCGTCATCTCCGAATCGTGGAACTCGGCGTAGCTGCTTACGTTTTCGACGACCACCGGCACTTCCAGAAAATCCCGCACCTCGCGCATCTTCTGTGCCGTGATCCGCGCCGCTTCAAACGTGTAGGGCATCGGCAGCAGGTCGTGGGTGTAGCGGCCGTCCACGCTGCCCCAGCACAAGTGGTCGGAAAGCCACGGCGTCTTCGTCCGCTTCACAAGATCTTTCAAGCGGCGCAGGTGCTCGCGGTTTGGCCGCTCCGCCGAACCGAAGTACATCGAAACACCGTGCTGGACCACGCGATACTGTTCCAAAACCTGATCGAGAACGTACAGCGGCCGTCCGCCGTCGATCATGAAGTTTTCGGAAATAATCTCGAACCAATCGCAGACCGGCTTGCGGCTCAGGATGTGCTGGTAATGGGTCGCTCGCAGGCCGATGCCGACCCCGTAATCGGTGAAGCCATTAAATCGATTTGCCGGCATTGCACGAGCCTCAGTTTGAAGAGGCGGAAGGAGCTGCGAGGAATGCCCGCGGCCCCTTCGCCGTAGAGAATCGAGAGGAACTTCGGACCAAAGCTCAGGAACCAGGCTTCTTGGAGCCGTCGGTTGCGCAGCCGCCCTTGCCCTTGCAGGAGTTCTTGCCCTTGCAGCCGTTGTCGCCCGCCTTGCAGCCGCCCTTGCCCTTGCAGGAGTTTTTGCCCTTACAGGCGTGCTTGTCCTTGTCCTTATCCTTGTCGTTCTTCTTGTCCTTGTCTTTGTCCTGCGAGCTGTAGGACGACCGCAGTCCAGAGAGAAGGTTGGACGCTTGCACGGTCACTCCGGTGCCGGCGAGCAGGCCCGCGAGCGCCGCACTGGCCATCAAGGCTTTCGTGGACTTCGTCATTGTTGCGGTTCCCCCTCAAGTTAAATTTTGGCTACCCTTGGCCGGGAATCAGTCCCCAGACCGCTGGTTGGTCTAACGCTCCCGTCCCGATCAGGCCCGAAAGCCTGGCCGGACAACTGCGAATACGAAACGGCATGGGTGTTTGGATGAATTGCGCAGGCCCGGGGATTCGGAATTCCCACGGGTGATACGACCAATCCCACCCCTGCCGGCCCAGCTCGCCGCTGAGCCCCTCGAGACGCCCAGGTGCTCGAAACACACCCCGACCTCTCGTTGTGAATCTTTCAGGAGCCCAAAACGTTAGACCGCGATCCGGTGGGTAATTTGGCAGCCACC
>CAVTZX010000043.1:0-54359 GCA_963739275.1 uncultured Acidobacteriota bacterium | reverse complement strand
CAAGCCGCTTGCTACGGCTTCCCCATGTGCACGAGGATACGATGCTTGACCAGACCCCGATCCAATGGGATCACCCCATTCCGCATGCGCTGACCATCCATCTCCACCCACGACACACCTCGCTCGCAGCCTTCCGGATTCTCGACCTGGATCTCGTATATAGCTTCACCGTGACGATAGCGCAGGCGGAAGCCCTCCCACCATCCGGGGATGACCGGATTCAACTGCATGTGATCCCCTCGCACCTTCAAGCCCAGGACCTCTTCAACCCAGGCGCGGTACATCCACGCCGCCGAACCCGTATACCAAGACCAACCACCCTGACCGATCCGCCCGGGCAATCGGTACACGTCAGCTGCGACCACGTAGGGCTCAAGCCCATAGCGCCACACTGTTTCTGGATCACGCGCGCGCTCAATCGGGTTGAGCATGCGCAGCATTTTCGCCGCCCGCGTACCATCCCCTCGACGTGCCAAGGCCATGGCGAACCACAGGGCGGCGTGAGTGTACTGGCCTCCGTTCTCCCTCACCCCCGGAGGGTACCCCTTGATGTATCCGGGTGACGGCTCCGATCTGTCAAAGGGAGGCGTTAAGAGCAGCACTAGACCTTCATCCTCGCGAACGAGATGTTTCCACGCTGATTCTAAAGCCCTCTCCGCGCGATCTGTGTCGGCGGCGCCACTCAGCCAAGCCCAAGATTGGGGCAGGGAATCAATCCTCGCCTCTTCATTCGCCGAAGAACCAAGCGGCGTGCCATCGTCGAAGGTCGCCCGAAGATACCACTCCCCATCCCATGCTGCTCGCTCGACACGCTGAATCAGCGCATTCCTGTCTTGATGATAGGTCTGACTTAGATCTGGCCGACCCAGTAGCGCAGACAACTCGGCCATCCCCTGAAGCACATCCACCATGAACCACGCCAGCCAAACGCTCTCCCCTTTGCCTCCAGCACCCACAAGGTTCATCCCATCGTTCCAGTCCCCTGTTCCTATCAGGGGCAAACCATGGGGCCCAAAGGTCATGCTACGCGTGACGGCGCGCCGGCAGTGCTCAAACAGCGTGGCGCGTTCTAACGCGACCTCCGGTGTGAAGAACATCTCGTGCTGATCGTCTTCCAGCGTGGGTCCGTCGAGGAAGGGGACCGCCGTGTGCAGGATGTCCACATCGCCGGTGGTCCTAATGTAGTGAGCGACGACGTAGGGAAGCCACAGGGGGTCATCGGAGATCCGCGAGCGGATTCCCGCGCCGCTCGGTGGATGCCACCAGTGTTGGACATCGCCCTCCTTGAACTGACGGCTCGCCGCGAGCAGGATGTGCTCGCGCGCCAGCTCGGGATACGCGTATAGGAAAGCCATAACGTCCTGCAATTGATCGCGGAAGCCGAATGCACCGGCGGACTGGTAAAAGGCGGAACGTCCCCAGATTCGACAGCTAAGGCTTTGGTACAAGAGCCAACGGTTGATCAGGAAGTCCGCTGCCAGCTCGGGGGTGTGCACTTCGATCGTGCTCAACACACCATCCCACCACGCTTTCGTCTGGCTTAACGCGGTCTCGAGTGCCAAGCCTTCCCGGTAGACTAGAACCCGCTTGTGGACCTCCTCCACCGACTCGGCCTGGCCCAGCATGCACGTGATTTCAGCCCTCTCTCCAGGAGCTAGTTCAAGCGTAACCTGCAGTGCCGCGCACGGGTCGAATCCCGCGCCCGTCCGACGTGATAGCCCGGTTCGCTCCATCGCCGCCGGGTTTCCCATCGAGCGGTTGCGCCCAAGGAAGGACGTGCGGTTGCCGCTGTATGACTCCGGAGGCGGGTTGATGGCCGCGAAGGCCACCCGATCCCCATACTCAGGATGGTAGCGATTCCGAGCGAGCAAGGCCTGGACTTCGTCATCCCAGTGGGTCACGACGTGCATCTGGGAGGATTCGCGGTTCTCGCCCAGTGTCCACTCCACATAATACGTAACCGACAGCTTGCGATGCCTAGAGGAGTCGTTCCTCAACAGCAACCTTTGCAGCTTAATCGGCTCTCCCCCTTTCTCATCTACTGGAACGAAGACCGTCAGCTCCTGCTCGATCCCATGGCTGTTATGCTCGAATACTGTGTACCCCGCCCCATGCCTTGCCCGATAGGCGGTCTCTTCGCGGATCGGCGACGGGGTCGGCGTCCAGTAGACCCCGGTTTCCTCGTCCCGGATGTACACCGCCTCAGACGGTGGATCCATAACGGGGTCGTTCGACCATTGCGTCAGGCGATTGCGCTGGCTGTTGCCATACCAGGCAAAGCCAGACCCCGTTTCGCTGATCAATGTTCCGAAGGTGGGGTTGGCGATGACGTTCACCCAGGGTGCAGGCGTGTGGGTGTTGGGACCGAGATAGATCGCGTATTCACGCCCATCCGGGGTGAAACCACCTAGGCTGTTGAAGTAGGGCAGCTCCATGAAGGGCAGCGCAGCCGAAGGCTCCCGGGGAGCACGTTTCTTGGCCAGGGGTTCGAGCAGCTCGGGAGCCTCCACAGGCACGCCCTGGAGTAAAGTGCCGCGGGCCGCCACCAGCACTACACTTGCCGCGGCCTTGAGCAGCCTCAGGTCTTCCTCTGGGATTTCAGCCGCGCTGCGCAAGAATATCCCCCCTGGCCGATCAACCTCCGCATACATGGAATGCGTTTGGATCAGGCGCTCGAGTCGTTCACGGAGCGGCCGCTCATAGCCGCCTGCCTCCTCGTTGAGGATCACTAGCTCTGCCATCAATCCGTGCCTCCGCCAATAGGTATGCGCCTGGAGCATCTGACGGACCAGGCTGATATCCCGCGCCTCACCAATGGTGATCAGAGCAATTGGCAAGTCGCCCGAGATTCCGTAGGGCCACAACCCGGCTTGACCCTTGCGGTTCTCTTCGATGTGTTCGGCGGGAGGGCGCAAGAGCGGGTTGGGAAACAGCAGGTTGCTGGCTAGCTGCTGGAAGCGGCGAGCTTCGTCGGGCCGGATGCGAAGCAATCGCAACTCAACCTGGGCAGAGGCCCAAGCGAAATCCATCGCCCGATCGATCGCATGGGGATCACTGTATTTACCCATCAGTTCCAAGAGCTGTTGGCGTGTTTCGCCGGCGGCGAGAACCAAGGTAACCTGGATACGCTGGCCTGGACCAAGACTCAGGCTCTGGCGCAGGCTGAGGATCGGGTCCAGGACAAAACCCTGGCTGTTGCTGAGCTCTTGAAAGACCCCCATCGGATTCGCGAGCGTCCGTCCTCGTCCGATGAATCGGCGCCGGTCGGTCTCGAATTGCAAGGCTTCATCTGCGGCGTGTTCAAGCGAAAAGCGGTGCGCAACATAGATGGGTGGGTCGTCTTCCCTGCGAGGGCGACGGTACGCGAGGAGCGTTTGATGTTGAGGCACCGCCTCGGTTTGGATGAACAGCTTGTTGAAGGCCGGATGCTGCCGGTCTGCGTTGTGCGGCGCCATCGAGAGTTCAACGTAGCTCGTGAGATTGAGGCGGCGGGTGCGAACGGACCGATTGATCAGAGTGATCCGCCGAATCTCAACGTCATCTTCTGGCAAGACGACGACCTCGGTTTCCGTATGAATCCCGTTATCGGCGCGCTGGAACACGGCACGGTCGAGCGCAAAGTTGGCGGAATACCCCTCAACCTTCCCGCCGATCGGGTGATAGGTGTTAGACCACAATCGATCCGAATCGACATCATGGATGTAGCAGAAGGTTCCCCACGGATCCTGGGTCCGATCCGACCTCCAGCGTGTGATCTCAAACTCGCCCCACTGACTGTATCCACCGCCGGCGTTCGTGATCATCAAGCCATAGCGACCATTGCAAAGCAGTTGGGTTTTGGGTGTGGTTGTATGGGGCGTATCGAATTTGCTTACCGATGGCGCGACTTCGCCGACGCTCATCACCGAAGGCGCTCTTTCCCGCGTGGAGACGATGTGGTGCAGCGGAGGACGGATCGGGACGCGTTCATCGAGCAATGGCTCAACCGCACGAACGCGTGCGTCGGCATGGAAACGGCGCTGGATAGGATTGTCATGGAGGAAGTTGGTCAGCGATAGGAAACCCATTCCTTGATGATGAGCCATATAAGCTCGTATGATCACCCCACGCTCGCCCTCACGACTCGGCTGACGGCTGAAGTCCATCGCTTCGTAATAGCCGTAATCGTTCAGCAGCCCCAGGCTAACCAGTCGTTTCAGATTCTGCACGCTCTCTCTCGGCGCAACGTTCACCGCCAGAAGGGTGGCATAGGGCGCGACGACGACCTCCTCCTCCAAGCCACGCTTTAATCCGAGCTCCGGGACGCCAAAGGCCTTGTATTGATAGGTCTTGTTGAAGTCCAGATCTCCAAAGGCACACTCCGAGATCCCCCACGGCACACCACGCTTGCGACCGTAGGCGATGTGGATCGCCACAGCTTCCCTAGTCGCCTTATCCAAAAGCGAGTTCCCATGTGAGCGTTGGAAAATCAGCGGCGTCAGATATTCGAACATGGTCCCGGTCCAGCTGAGCAGCACTCGGTGCCGACCGATCGCGCCGTAGGGTCGACTCATGGAGAACCAGTGCTCAACTGGGACATCGCCCCGAGCGATGGCGACGAAACTTCCAAGCCGCGCCTCACTTGCCAAGAGATCGTAGTAGGCGCTGTCCAGGCGGCCCTCAGAGACGTTGTATCCGATTGAAAACAGCCGGCGTTCGGCGTCATACAGGAAGCGCATGTTGACCGATTCGGATAGCTCGCGTCCGTCCTGGATGAGCCGCTTACCCGAACCCAGCATTTCACCAGCCAGCCATTTCGACTTCGCGAAGGCCTGCATAAGGCGGTCCAGCCATTCGAAGAGGGGGCCTGCGGCTGAGGGAGCCTCCTCACGGATCGATTGGAGGATCGGAATACAGCCGATGTGCCCGTTGGCGAGATCGAGAAGCGAAGGCGCGTGATGCAGAGCCTGGCGGATGGCAAGCAGGGCATCCACACCCAACTGAGCGACCTCCTCTTCCGTTTTTTCAGCGAGGATTTCGATCCAAGTGAGATAGCGATCCGTGATCCTTAGCCAGGCCGATACCTGCCCCTGCATCTGCCCGGCCCAATAGGCCACATCCGCTTCACCGTCGGCGGACTCACGCGCCTCATCGGCTAGAGCCCTTACGCAACCCTCCACCCGCCGCAGTAGACGGAGCGCGTCGGCGAGGCGAGCCGGCGGGGTTTCCCACACGCGCATCAGTTCGTCGAGGACATGAGCATTAAGACCGGGGATGCCTTCCCGTTGGACAACCTGTTTCAAGATTTCACCGGTGTCCCGCAGGCCTTCAAAGGCTTTCACATCCAGGACAGGTGTCTGAATCAGCTCGTCAAGACCATGCTCCAGGGCCCATAAGGCACCAAGCAGGTTGCCGCTGTCCACGGTGGACACGTAGCGAGGTTCGAGAGGGGTCAGGGTCTGAATATCGTACCAATTCAGCAGATGACCCTCATAGCGCTCCAGTTTGCCGATCGTCTCCATAGTATGCGTCAGCTTATCGACGACCTGATCCACCGTCAGATACCCGGAATCATGTGCGGCTAGCGCGCTGAGCATCCAGAGACCGATATTGGTTGGACTGGTACGCATTGCCAGTTGATTCTGATGGGACACCTGGTAGTTGTCAGGTGGAAGCCAAGAGGTCTCATTGCTGACAAAATCCGAGAAATAGCGCCAGGTTCGTCGTGCAACCTTCCTCAGGAACTGCAGATCCTTCTCAGGAAGCAGGAATTGCGGTCGCTTCGCGTGCGGTCGAAGGATCAAGAGCCAACCGATCAGAGGGGATAGAAACCACAACACGAGCCAGGGGCTGGCCATCGCGAGGTTCGATGGCATCCAGCGCTGCACCGCCCAACCCACGATCCCACTAAATATGCTCGCCAGGCCCAAAGAAGCTACAAACAATGGCTGCCGACGCGGGGCACCCCAAGGGGTCACCTGGGCTGAAGTCCACTCGAGCAACCCACGCCGAGAGATGAGGCGGCGATACCAGACCCGCAGAATGGCATCCAGAGCCAGCCCGGCCTGGTGCGGAAGCAGCGCAGCATCAGCAACCGTCCGCAGCAGGTCGTGCGCCACCTTTGAGAAGGAGAAGCTCTTCAGCCCTTGGCGGGTAGTCGCCATTGTGAGGGGCTGCGCCAAAGGCTGGAAGAGCAGCTGCATGGCGACCACAAGGGTAGAGATCCACCCTATCTGAGAGGAGATCAGCCAGGAGGCCATGAGCAAGCCCAGGCTGGTTACGGGCATCAGGCTCCGGCGCAAGTTGTCGAAGACCTTCCAACGGTTGAACCAGGAGAGCGGGTTTGGCCCTCGCCGTCCTCCAGGTTGGGGAACACGCGGTAAGATCCATTCCGCGATTTGCCAATCACCACGAATCCAACGATGTTGCCGGCGGGTGTAGCTCAAGTAACCCTGCGGGAACTCATCATAGAGCTCAATATCACTGGCCAGGCCCACTCGGACGTGAGCGCCTTCAATCAAGTCATGGCTCAGCAACCACTCTTCAGGAAACCTCCCAGACAGCACTCGACTGAAGGCGCGCACATCATAGATACCCTTGCCATGGTAGGAGCCTTCACCGGCGAGATCCTGATTGACATCGGAAACGGCCTTGGTGTACGGGTCAATTCCGACGGCGTCTGCGAAGAGTCGGCTGAAAGGCGAGGCACTCGTGCTCGGCAGGGACGGGCTCACGCGCGGTTGGATGATTGTGTAAGAGCCGGGCAGGATCCTGCCTGCGGCATCGAAGCGCGGCTGGTTTAGAGGGTGTGCCAGGGTCTCGATCATCCGGCGGGCAGCGCCAAGAGGCAGCTGTGTGTCGCTGTCTAACGTGATGACGAACCTCACATTGGACAGATGATCCGGGTCGCCGACGTATACCAAACGATCGGCATCTTCAGGCCGCGTTCCATCGATCAGACGATTGAGTTCTTCTATCTTCCCGCGTTTGCGTTCCCAACCGATGAATTTCTGCTCGGATTCACTCCACGTGCGGTCCCGATGGAAAAGGAAGAAACGCTCACCACCATACCGATGGTTGAGAGCTTCGAGGCTCTCGGTCACAGTCTGGAGCAGTCTTTCGTCGTCCTCACGATGCGCCTGATCCGAATCGGTGTAGTCCGTGAAGAGGCTGAAGAGCAGATTGCCTTCTTTGTTGGCCAGGTACCGGATTTCTAACTTCTCCACCTCTGCCCGGATCGTCTCCGCGTCCCCCAGCAGCACGGGCACAACGACCAACGTTCGAAATGCGTCAGGAATGCCCGAAACCTCGAAATCCATCTTTGGAAGGGCTCGGGGTGGAAGTAGCCGCATGACGAGGTAATTCAAAACCTCGAGCGCGAGTTGGCTGACAGGGATCAGCAAAAGGAGGGCGATCACAAGCCGGATCCCGGGCGTCTGTCCGCGCAGACCAAGCAGGACGATCAGGGAGATGAATACGGCGGAGAAGAAGCTGAGCCCAAGAAAGTACACTGCAGAATGATGGCGGTATACCCACTGCAGGACGCGGAAACGTGGAGCCTCACGGCAGCGTATGAGCCGCGCAAGCTCGCGCCTTCCTTCACCAATCAGATAGGTCCCGACGTGGATCCACCGGTCATCTTCCGTCGCTTCACGTGCGGCTTGCGTAGCTAGCTCGATGGCGCGTTGTGCGACCTGGTCTTCCGCCTGACCGGACCGACGCGCGAGCTCTTCAATCGCACGGCGATACCGATCGCGCGTGTCGAAATCCATCTTGGGATAGACGCCGGATGGATCCAGCCGAAGCAACCGCTCCACGCGGCTGAGCTGCTCGAAGATCCGTCTCCAATCCAACAGGGCGAGCTGTCGCAAGCTGGTAAACGCATTCCCAATCGATATCTGATCCTTCGTCTGGCGGTTCTGCTCACGCAGGTTGAGCTCGCTCAGGGACTTGTGGTAAGTGCGCTCCAGCCAGCTCTGGACCGGCACTAGCGCGGCTTCTTCGTCGTAGAGATGATCGACCAGTTGAGAAGCGAAATAGGGGCTCGGGCTGGGTTGGGTTTCGGCAAGTTCTGCCAGGATAGAGAAGAGCTGGTTGGGATCTCGCCGGTTGGCCGTAATGAGCCTGTTCGCCCAGAAGTCGGCGATCTCACGTTCCCGCAGCTCGGTCAGAGCGCTTGCGGCGAGATCCTGGATGCTCTCAATCAACGCGATGCGCAGCATCTGGGGGACAGCCCAGAGTTCGCCGATCGTCAGCGCGCGCACGGATTGATAGGCCTCAATAAATGCAAGGATGTTCTCCCGGTCCAGACGCAATTCCGTATGAGGAGACGAGTTCCTTCGCCAGACCGTAGATGCGCGGCAGACCCCGGTAGGGCTCGTTGGCGAGTGCCGGCAGCTCCTGGTAAAAACGCCGAGGAAGGTTCATCTGAACGTCGCGGGCGTTGCTCTCGATGATGTACTCATTGTCGAGGAGCCACTCGGCGGTTGGAGGCACACTCTGTTCCAGTCGACTCGCTTCGGAGAGATCCGAGCAAACCTGATGGACCCATTGACGGGCCTTTTCGAGCCGCTCGAGCAGTTCGGTGTTTCGCTGCGGATTTGGGTCCACTTGGTGGTCCATGGCCAGACGCTGGGCATGCTCCTGGATCTGCGCCGGGGAGAGCGGCACCCCAGGGCTTCGCACATCTCCGATCGGATTCTCGCGCTTCGGATGCAGGACGAAGACTGCGGGCGGGATCTCGCCGCTTTCCCGAAGCACCGCCACTGGGAACCGCAATGTTTCAATCGGCGCCTGGAGGATCAGGACGGTCTCCTCGGACACCAACCAACGTGCGTGATCCTCCAGCAGCCTTCGTTCGACGCCGTACTTCGATCGTCGTATCCACACCCCAGCGAAGAGGGTTCCGATGAATCCACCCACAAGGGTCGGAATCAGGGCAGAAAGGCTTCCGCTCAGAATCGGCTCCGGCCAATGAAGGCCTATGGATGCAACTCCGGCGAGGACCCCGAACAGGATGAAAGCCAGGGTCGCACCGAAAGCCCGGCGCCAAAGGAAGGGGTCCCATGTACGTACATCTCCATCCGCGGTCTTGCTCACCAATGCGGCGCGGCGGAAACCCCTCCTCTGCAACTCCCTGAGGGCTCCGCGAGCTTCATCTCGTTTTGCGAAGTAGCCTATGAGGATGCCTGCTTCCATTCTCCGTCCTTGCATCACCACTTGGTCTAAGCTTCTAGGCATTGCGATGGATTTCACTGGATGGGAATCTACGACGCAACGCTACCAGTATATCGTCTTGTCGTGTCGCTGGCCTAAGCCGGAATTTCCGATTTGAACTTCACCTTTGCGCAAAATCATACGCCCTCTACCTTATTGGTTCATGCTCAGATCCATCTCCGTCTCTTTCCTTGCGGAGCACTCAAGCCTCGAGCCGTGGATCGGGAATGGCCCGGCCGACTGCAAAGTGATAAATCACCTGTCGCGGGAGCCTGCGGGGATCGCGGTGCGGCGCGGCTTCCTCCTGGTTCCCCCGGAATTGCCTCTGGCCAGAAATATTCTCTTCGCCGGACTCAGAAACCACCTGAGCAGGCTCGCGACGGTGTCGGTCCTGCGCCGCCGCACGGCTTGACGGTGAGCCCAGCATGACAAGCGCCGCTCGTTCCGCAGCGTGGAGCGATGCGCTCACGGGGGTCTCCCCTTCTTCCTGGAAGCCCAGATAGCGGTGCACATCGTCGTCGTAGAACGCGCCTATCCCGGTGGCATTCCAGCCCAGTGCTTCTGCCCCCAGGTAGAGCCTCTGTCCGATCGCCCCGGCTTCGAAATGCACGCAGCGGTAGCCGCGGTTGCCGAACGCTCCTGCCGCCTCAGCCAGGTCCGCAACCATTGAAACGGCGAAGCAGGCGTTTCCCGCGAGCGGCTGTTCGAGGCTGAGATAAGCCGCCACGCGCTCCACATTGCCGCGATGGAGCTGCTCCAGCCCGCGGCTCGACTTGTCCCAGCGGTAGACACCGGGCTCGCAGTCGCGCACGCGGTGTAAGTAGAGGTAAGGCGTCACAAAATCGGCGCCTCTTTCGGCCGGTGTCGTCTCGCCGCCGAAATTTCCGCGCCAGTCCGCCGGCCAATCCCGCGTCGCGAAATCCAGGAGCTGTTCCACTTCGCCGCGTTCCATGGGCGGCGTCCGGGCATCGAAATCAAGGGCGGAGCGCCGTTGCCGCACGGTTGGTCCCAGAGGGGCATCGCGCGTGGGATCGGGCAAAGGTGCTTGGACGTGAGAGGCACCAGCATTCGCCCGCGAGATGCGTGGCAGCGGCCTTACAGGATCGGGCAGGATCGTCGAGCGATGCATCCCGAGAAGTAGATGATAGGGAACCTCTTCCGCGGACAACTCGTTGGGGACTCCCGAGGGTTCATGCTGCGATGGGGCAGGGAGTCGGCCAGACGGGCTTTGCGGCGGAAAGACCAGGAAGGCCATAGGTGCTTCGTCACTTTCGGTGAGGCCGAGCGCACGGGTCACGCGGAGGTCGCTGAACTGAGCCACCGCGCCGCCAGGCAGTCCCAGGGCACGCGCAGCCAGAAGCAAGCTCATCATCGCGTGGCCCAGATCGTGGCAGCAGTAGCGATAGGCACGATCGCGGTACTTCCACGCCTCGCGCCAAAAGATCGAGGTCAGCGCGACGATCAACGGTGACTCCGACGCCCACGGGAGTACGAGGGCACGGGCGAGCTGCTCCGTCCAGGCGCCACGGCTGCGAAGTTCAAGCGCGTGCCGGTCCGCCCGGTAGTGATACAAGCCGTCGTCGAGTCCCGTGAACCCGAGCAGCGCGACATACGTTTCCGTGGGGTGGAGATTTCCCGAGGATGGATTCACGCGCAGCCTGTAGCGATCGCCAGTTCGGGGAACTTTCTTCCACGCGCTGATCGCCATGGAATGCCAGAGCAAACGACTGAGCCAATTCACGTCGAACTGGGTTTCCTCGCGCCATTCGGGCTTGCTTCCCTCGGCCGTTCTCACTCCCTTCGCCAGCGCCGCGATTGTGGCGAACGTGCCGGCGTCGGGGAATCCAGGTTCAGACGGAAGCGCGATCAGCGGGGCGCCTTCATAGGTGCGGAAGGGATCGGGCTGATTGTGCCAATCGAGAGAATGCGCATTCATCCGAACGGAGTCATAGGTGTGCTTGGTGGCGTGGTGGTAGGCGAAGAGGCGTTCCGTTTCTTCGTTGATGCCGGCACCTTCGAGATCGGCCAATGCGCGAGAGAGAAAGCGCGTCATTCTTCCATTCGCGCAGATCTCCCGAGACATTACAACCAAAATTATCAGGCCGGGTCAGAACTGCCGCACGCCTTGCTAAACCGCGTGTCGGGTGGTGGGTTCGACGCCCACACGCTACCGCCACGTGCCATGCGGTAAGTGGCTTCGGCCACGCAGCATACGGTGCGTGGTTCCCGCCATGACGCTACTTCCAATTGCCGACGAGGATGAAGGGAGCCCAGTAATAGGGACGTGAAGTCTCGGGGTTGTTGCGAATCACAGTGCGTGCCTCGCGGAGAGCCTGCACGACGCCTTTCCCATCCGCCAAACTCTTGTACAGGGATTCCATGAAGGTCGGGCCGGTTTTGCTATCGAGGGTCCAGAGGGTGGCGACAATGGTCTTGATTCCACTCTTTTCAAAGGCATAGGCGAGGCCGGTGACGCCCGTGCCGTTGGGATTGAGAGTGCCCTTGGCGGTGTCGCAGCCGCTCAGCACGGCGAGCGAGTATCCCTCGGGGCGCAGCCGGGTGCCTACCTCGCCTTCTTTGAGGGGCCCGTCGGCGAACATGAGGTAGGTATCGTCTTTGGTGCCGCCGGCGCTGCCGTGCGCAGCAATATGCAGAATGCGGGTGACGTTGCGGCGCGCGCTCTTCATATCGCTGAGGGTGTCGCGCACGTCCCCGACCTGCGCCTTGCCGTAGAGCGGCTTGAATGCGTCGGGCCAGGACGCGTGCCAGATCCCCTCGATCTTTCTCACTTCCTGCTCGGCCTCGGGCAGGTTGTACATGGGGTCCGTGTTTGGATTGGCGACGGCGACGACGGAGGCGCCCTTGTAGCGAATCTGATTCTCGCTGGCGGTGATCGTGCCGTTGCCGGTGAGGTAGACGAAGTCGAAGCGGTCGGCCAGGTAGGCGCACTTGCCGGCTTCGCAGCTCACCAGCAGGTGAAAGGGGATGTAGCGGAGCGGGCCGGTTGCGCTGATGAGGACGGTATGCACGCCCTGGAGGAAAGGCTCGGCGCGCGCGATCAGCAGGTCGTAGAGTTCGGCGGCCGCGGCCACGGGAGAGCTGGGGCGAATGCCCGCCAGATCGAAGTCCGATTTCTCCGTGGACGCGGCATCATTGAGCTTCTCCACGGCGGCTCTCAACTTTTCCAGTTCGAAGGAGCGCGTAAACGAGCGGGTAGCGACCTTTTCCTTCTGATACCGCACCACGAAGACGACTACGCGGTCGGCCGCCCCGCGCGCCCCGGGAATGAGCACGGGTTCCAGGAGTGCTTCGTCTTCCGACAGTTTTTCCGCGAAGCTATTCAGTTCATCGAGGCGCAGTTCGAGTTGCTTGGCGAGTTCGGGGTGCTCTCTTTGAATGAGGTCCTTTTCCGTGTCGATGAGTTTCTGTTGGACATCCAGGGCCGCCGTAAGCTGCTGGACCCGCGCCGGATTCACCTGGCCGTTTTGGGGGCGTCTCTCGGCCTCCAGTTGAGCTTCAAGACCCTGGAGCTGCCGGATCAGCGATTCGTATTGCGCTTTCTCGGCCTGATCTCCGGTAGCCGCCGGGGAAAGTTGCACACTGGTGGAAGTGGTCATCAGCTCGAAGCGGTGCAAACGGTCAAGAACATCCCGAGCCTTCAGATAGAAGTCGTCGGACTCGGCTTTCTCTTTCGGCGCACTGTTGCGGAGCGCGTCATCCTGGCTGTCCTTGTGCTCCTCAGCCCTTTGCCGGGCATCGTCGCCGGCGTTCATCAAGGTATCCATGAGAGCCAGGAAAGGCCTCTGCTGATCCGCCTGATAGAGAGCCGCGTGCGAGCCGCCGGCTCCTCCCACTGCGGCATAGTTCTCCGCCTCCCGTTCCAGGATCTTGATGCTTTGGGAGAGATCTTCCTCCGCGGCTTTCCGCTGGCCCTGCTTGCTTCGAAGTGCCCCGCGCAGATAGCGGCTCTCCCATGCGGACTCCGTATAGGCAAGCTCGACGGAGAGATCGACGGCGGCATCCAGGGCATCGGGCTGACCGGGGGGCGGGGCGGACGGCTCGACTTTCAGCGCTGGCTGGAGCGCCGGGGAGTCTGCCAGGAGGAGTTGCCGGCGGCCGCGTCCCAGATAAACGGTCAACAGCACGCTGCGCGAGGCGGCCTTGCGCGCGCCGGCTTCGGCAACATTGAGCAACTGGGTGGCCTCGTCGACGTAGCGGGCCGCGAGTTCCTGCTGACGGATGATCAGGCGAGTCTGTTGCAGAAGCAGTAAAGCCCAGTTCGCGCGGGTGATGAGAGCGGCCTCGGGAATGAGCTCCAGTTTGTCGCCGAGACGAATGCTCTCCTCGGCGGCGCGCTTGGCCTCGTCGAACAACCCGATATTGACCAGCGTCTCAGCCAGTTGAAACTGAGCCTCGGCCTGGTAGAGGACGTACCCCTCGGCGAGCCTCGACAATGCGGTCCAGGTCTCACGCGCGGCGTCATACTCGCGCTGGTGCATCTGGATGATCCCGCGCTGGTTCAGAGCCTCGAGACGCCCGCCGAGATTCGAGGTCTGCTCCCAAAGTTTCTCGGCCTGGGTAAGGAGCTCGATGGCCTCGCGATTTTTCCCTTCGCGCCGACGGAGCGTGCTCAGGAATGTAAGCTGGCTGGCGGTCTGATAATCGGACGGATTCTCCCCTGCGAACTTCTTGGAATTCTGAAGACTCTGCTGCGCAGCGTCGAGCTTGCCGGTGGCGAGATCGAGGTAGGCCTGATCCAACCAGACACCCGCCACCATATCCGGCTCGCCTTCTTGTTCGAAGTAATCGCGTGCCTGCTTGTAATCCTCGCTCGCCAGATCGTACTGGACGAGGCCGGCATGAATCCCCCCGAGCCGCCGTGAGAACCACGCCACCTGGTGCCGATTCTTACCCTGAGCGGCGTTGCGGGCCTCCTGAAAGATCTTCAGCGCCTCTTTCTCGTTGCCGACCCGGACATAATAATCCGCCAGCAGGTCACGAACATTCACCTGGGTGTCGGAGTCGCCGAATTGAGTGGCCAAGTCGAGGGCGCTCTTAGCCTCGTCTGCGGCCTGTTGGTTGGCTCCCAAACCGTAGAGATGCAACCGCGCCAGGCGATAGAGAGTCTCGGCGCGAGCTCCGTCATTGGCCGCGGTCTGCGCCTTCAGCACTTCGCCCAGAATTGCCTCGGCCTCCTTCGCCCGCCCCGTATTGATGTAGAGGTTTGCCAGCGAGCCCAGCTTGAGCCGCTCGTCCCCGAACTGGCCCAAGCGGTGATATTGATCGGCGCTGTTCTTGTACTGGCGTTCCGCTTCCTGAAACCGTTTGCTCTCGTCCAGCAGTGTGGCGTAATCGGCGTAGAGGGTGGCGAGGGTCGCGCTCGGCTTGGAGGAATCGAGGTGCCCCAGAGCCGCCTTCAGGATTTCTTCGGCTTTCTTGAACTCCTTTTGCTGTTTGAAGAGGTGAGCTTGCCAGCGCTCGATCTCCGCCAGGCGGGTCTCCCTCTCCTCTTTGGCTTCCATGCGGAGCGCTTCTTCGTGCGCGGCGCCCAGGGCCTCGCCGGCCTTGTCGAAGCGCCCCGCATCCGTCTGGACGTTTCCAATGTTCAGGAGCAGATTGCTCCTGCCGTTCGGATTACAGGCGTATTCCGGGAGGATGGCTTGGTACTCGCCCAACGCATTATCGTATTGACGCGCGAACCAATAATCGTTGCCCAGCTCCCAGCGAAAGGTCTTGATCCAAACCGCGAAACTTTCGCCGTGGTTGACGGCGAAATAGCGTCCCTTCTTGCGCCATTCGAACGCAGAGGAGTAATCCCTCTGGTCCCGTGCCAGGGTGGCCAGATGACCGGCTACCTGTAGCTGCGAGTCGAGTCCCTGCCGGTCCGTTCGTTGACCGAAAGCTTCGTACGCTTCCTCATACAGTTTCTTGGCCTTGGCGAATTCTCCTGCCGTCCGGTAGGCGTACGCGGCGTACTCCAGTGCGCCGGAGTACAAATTGACCCGGCTTTGAGTGTCGATGTGCCCGCGCAGAACTTCACGCGATTGCTCGGCGGCGCGGGCAGCGGCCAGGTAATCGAACTTCGCCACGTCCGCGAAGGCCAGACGGTAAAGCGTGCGCGCCTTCAGGTAAGTCCGTGAATTCTCATGCGCGGTTTCATCCTGGGCGGCGGACACAGTCTCCTCAGGGAGTTCCTCCGCCAGACGGACGGCCGCCTGCAACGCAGCGATGGCCTCGTCCGCTTTCCCCTCACTGGTGAGAAGAACGCCCTCCACCATCTGGGCCATGACCTGGTATGCCTTCTGCGATTTCACCTGGGCCGCCGCCCGGAGCAGCCGGATGTAGGGCGCGGCTTTTTCCCGGTTGTTTTGATCCGCCGCATTCATGGCTGCCTGCAGCCAATCCATTTCGTATATCAGCCGTCCGTGAGAATTCACCAGGTGGAGATAATCGACGAGTTCCGCATCGGTCTTGAGCTTGGCTGCTTCCCGCTCGATGATGTAATGGTCTTCCGTCCAATCGCGCACCCAGCCAGCGAAGCGCTCCGCGAAAAACCGGCCGTATCCCGCAAAGCTTAAATAGGTGTCGTCCACATGCTCGAGGAAGCCACGAACATCCTCTGCCGAGGCCTTCGTCAACATTTCCCGAAGGGTGCAACAAGCGTAAGGCCCCTTACCTTTCACTTTCAGGGAATCCAAATCGGGGAGTTTGACGGCGACCGCGTTCAGTTCTGCCTTTAGCTTTGCGAGGAACTGATTCTGGTCGGCCTCGGAATGCAGAGCGAAGGCGGTGGTGACACTGAGCAGATTAGTTTTCGCCTCATCGTAAGTAGTGAGGAGGGCATTGTGCAAGGCGGCGCGCAGGACGATTCCGTCAAAAGCCTCCGCCGGAATGCTGAGAAACAACTCGATCAGATCGCCAGCGCGGGGTTCATTGAGTGGGCTGCTATTGGAAGGCACGACGATTGCCGAGGCGCTGTCGGCAGTGACCGATTGCACGGTTACCTGGCCGTTGACGTAGCGGGCGGCGTGGCCCTCTTCGGCCGCTCGATACAGGCTGCCATGGCTGCCGTTGATCACGCCGACGTTCGTGCCCCAGGCCAAGGCGGCCATCCAGCCGCCCTCGGGTCTCTTCACCACGGAGGTGATGGGTACGAACGCTCCCTCGAAATTGGGCCGCGCGGGGCCCTTTGTCTGGGTGGCGCATGGAGACATGGTTTGGCCGCCGGTCTGCGCAACGACGGGTGCCGCACAGAGAAGGAACAAGAAGGCCGCCACCACACCTCGAACTCTCCTCATTTCCATTCCCTCACTTCACTTCTGCAGACGTAAGCGCGAGCCAAGTCTAACCGACGAAACTCAATCGCCCCGCGAACAGAGAATCCCAACAGACCGTACACTGGAAGAGCCCCCAGTTGCAGAGGACCCGCGCAACCGCCGAGGAGCCTTGGCCGCTGCACGGGCCGCCCACAGTGAGATCCGCGCGAGTCCTCTTACCCGCCTCTCGCTAGAGCGAGTTCAGAATTGCCTGCACCGCACGGAGATCCAGCTTGCCGTAACCCCACTGCGGATTCGGCAGCCGGTCGTTTGGACTGTATCGAGAAGCGTTGCGCCGGAACAGATCCTTGATCTCGCTGATGGTGATGCCGGGCTTCTTCTGCATCATCAGGGCGATGACTCCGGCGGTGTAGGGAGTCGCCGCGCTGGTGCCGTTGAACCGCAAGTAGTAGCCGGTGGCATCCACATGGGGGAAAGCCTTCGGGTTGGTCGTGATCCCCTCTGCCGATCCCCGAGCATAGCTCGCCGGGTACCATTCCCCGGGTGCGACGATATCCGGTTTCACCACACCGGGTTTTCTGCTGGGGCCGGGGCTCGAGTAGCAGGAGAGCGCGCCGATGGCCATGGGTTGCTGTCCGCAGGAGTCGGTGATCTGGTAGGTGCCCGCGGCGACGGTGAAAACGTCGTTCCAGGCATAACTTCCCACGGTGATCACGGAGGGGACATCGCCGGGCGAGCCGACGAGTTCCTGTGGCCGCTGAATCAAGGCGTCAAACTTGGAGAACGGAGGCTTGTCCTCATCGCCGAGGATGTAGGCATCGGCGACAGTGGGCGTACCTGCCTCATTCCAAATGTACAGCCCGCCCTTACCCGGGTTCACCACCAGTTCTCCCACCAGATCACCCGAGAGAGGATAAACGTAGAGATTCAGATTGCCTTTGAGGACGACTGGAGCGACACCGGCCTGCTGGGCGGGGGCAAACATGATCTTATCCGGGTCGAACGCGGCTGTGCCGCCCCCGCGGACGTAGAAGTGAATCATGGCGCCCTTCTCGCCGGCCTCCCAGAAGAATCCGCCGGCATTCTGGCTCGTGGTGAACTCGCCCCGCGCGTGGATGCCATCGCGCTGCTCGTTGCCGGCGGCAATGACCATCGCGCGGCCCGGCGGATTGGAAGCGAACCGCGCATCCAGCTCGCGTTCGCTTACCGAGCTGCCATCGTGGCCCGTGTCGTGGCCTCCGAAGCTGCCGGAGATCACCAAGGGCTTGCCTTCGCGCCGCGCCACCTGGTCGATCCAGGCCACTGCAGCGTTTAGCAGGTAGACGTTTTCCAGGCCTTGTCCGGCGCCCCCGATGCGCACGACGATGAGGTCTGCCTCCGGAGCCACGCCGATGTAGTTCTTGTTGGCCCTGTTGATTGCACGGCCATTCCCGGCGGCAACGCCGGCGCAGGCTGTTCCGTGGCCTCCCGTATCGATAGGGATGCGACGCGTTCCGGCCCGCAGATCGGCCGTCAATTGGGCACGCGTGTACAGCGTCCCGATGGAGCGTCCGTTGGGATAGGCGTAGGGCGCTTTGTCGCCGAGGTTCTGGGTGTCCGCGGTTTCGCTGAACGTATCCCAGAGGTAGAGGATTCGGGAAGTGGGCTGGCCGGCGGCGTCGGTGGTGATGAAATCGGGGTGTGTGTAGTCTATCCCCGAATCGATCACGGCGATAATCACGCCCTGGCCTCTCAAAGCCCCGACGCCGTCGCGGACGATCGTCTCAGCAATCTGGCGCGAAGGCCGGGCCTGCTCGAAGGTGGGTGGCCCCGGAGGACGAATCCCCTTCAGGATTTCGAACCAGACGACCCCGGGCGATTTGTCGATCGCCGCTCGGGCATCGGCGTCGCAGCGCAGGCCTCCCTGCGGTGTCGCTGCTGCCGGAATGAAAACGTCGGCAAAACGGTCGAAGGAGGTGAGCATCTTGACGTTGCGGGGCAGCGCGCGCTCGAACGCCGTTCGCGCTGGCGCATTCGCGAACTCGACAGTGAGGGCACAATACCCGGCTCCACCCGGCGCTGGAGACGGCAGGACCGAACCGCCGCCCTGACCAGACATGGTTCGCCAGTTGGCGCGGGTGGCAACGGAAGCGCCCTCCGGCACGCCTGCGACCTTCTGGAACGCAGCGAAATGTTCACCGTCCAGCATCTTCCACTTTGCGGTGAGTTCCCCCTGCGTTCCGGGCCCCTTCTGCGATTGGCTGACAGCGGGAATGCCGGAAAGAACCAGAAGTCCGGCGAGGAACAAGACCAGACACTGCGCGGCAAGACCTCGCGGCCAATACGAAAAGACCGCCTTGGGGAAACTCCGGTGCTGGGCGTTCATTCTCTTCTCCTTTGGGAAGCGATTCTACCTGCTTGCCTCATCCTCTGCGTGGATGCCAGGTTCGCGAAATTCGTTGGTCAACTTGCGAAAAAGCCGGCGAAGCCGAAAAAAGCCAGTGCGAGCAAGAAACGCTGCGAACTCGTAGAGCAGCTCATTCCTGACAGCGCCCGGTCAGATGCAAATCGCGCGGTGACGTGCAAAGTATTCCCGGACAAGCACTTTGTCAAGATTCGGGTCCGGGGCGGAGGCGAGACACACTACTCCCTCTTTGTTTGAACGCTTCAGACGGGGTTTCTTGCAGAGTTTCTTGCCCGGGGACGCGGATGAGTTTTTCTGGCGGTCCGATCCTCTTCACGACAACCGGATCGATTTCACGCCCACGTCCACGGTGGCATAGGTCACGTGAGGAAGCGTGGATTCGGCTGCTTCGTAGAGCTGGGTGGAGAGAGTATTCTTCGGAACGATGAACCCTTGCTTGAGCTCGAGTCCCTGCAGGACGCCGCTGGTGAGCTGCGGAACATGCGCGACGGGGACGAGGACGTAGCTCCCCGTGCGGAGCGGCAGTCCGCGGGATGCTCCCGAGGAGGTGAGGGCCGCCGCCGTCGCAAAAATAGGGACTGGATTCATGCGGAACAGATACTCCGGACGATTGTGCATGGCGCCGTAGAAATGGTTGAACGAGTCCAACGCCACGGTGGTGATCCCGGGCAGGCCGAGCACAGGGACAAACTTGCCCACGTCTTTCAGAGTGAGTTGCAGGATCTGGCAAAAGAGCGAATCTTTCTTCTGCGCGTAGAGGTTGACGGCCCACTTTCCTTCTCCGCCGGGCAGTAGAATGTTCTGCATCTTCTGCGACGCCGATCCCGGATCGAAGCTCAGGCTCTGCAGCGGCGGGAGTTTGCTTGCGTTGTTGGGGTGCAGGGCGGCCACGGCGGTCCAGGCCAGGGTTTCGAGGATGTTGAGAATCGGCTGGGTCTGGAGGACGTCGAGGCGGAGTTGGGCGTTTTGCAAGCGCTGGAAGGTCGCGCGGTCTTCCTCGGCGGGCTTAAAGGCCGCCACGTTGTAACGAACGGAGATGTCCCCCTCGGGGAGAAGCTGCGCGGGCGGAATGTCCATCGCCGGGAAGAATCCCTCCCGGCCGTAATGGAAGAAAAAGGGCTCGCGCTCCGAGACGATTTCGCCCCGGCCGGCCATCCCTTTCAACATCCCCGAATGAGTTTGTGCTGGCGGGCGGGACGTCGAGCTGACGAAGTTGTCCCAGAATTCTGCCGTTTGCCGATCGGGGCCGGAGGACTCGCCTTGCGCTCGAATTGCTTCGAGAAGTTCCGCGGCGTTTGTGCTCTGTCCAAAGAAAGCGGCGAGTCCGGGCAGAGCACCCAGCGCGGCGAGTTCCTTCAACAAGTCACGACGTTTGATTGCGTCCATGTCTCATCTCCAATCGCCGAGGAGGAGAATGGAAACGGTTGAGAAACAGCCATACACGGTGCGGTTTTTCAATCCTGTGACCCGCGATGCGGCCCACAGTAGTCCCGCCTGTTCAGGCTGTCAAGGCCGAGCGGTCCTGCAGGAAGATCCTCGACTGCGCGATTTTCGGAAACTATTGCTCCTAGTAGTTGTTCGGCGCTCGCGCCTTGACACGGCGGGGGATTCCGCTAACCTTTCGCCCGCATCGAGAGGGAGTGCAGATGAATCTGCAGCGAGCGAAGAATTGGTCCGGATTGCTTACTGTTGCGATGGGCGCGGCCTTTGCACTTTGCGTGCAGGGCTGCGGCAGAAAGCCGGAAGGTTTCCGGGAGACGCGCGTTTCGATCAAAACCAGCCTCCCGCCCGGCAGTGACCCCACGCGTGCGAGAAGCGTAACATTCGATGACCTGGTCAGGCTGGCTCAACCTCCCGGGGTGAAGAAGAGCGATTCGCGCTACGAGAAGACGCGTATCCCGGCGTTCGACAACCCGCTGCGACTGAAAGAGGGCGACATCATCCGCGTGCGCGGCTACTTGCACCGGGCGGCGCTGATGGGCGACGGCGATTACAACCTGCGGCTGACGGCGAGCGCAGACTCGCCCGACCGGTACATCGTAATCGAGATCCCGGAAGACGAAGACGTGGCTGACCGCAACCTCCGCCCGATGGTGGAAGCGGCGCGGGAGTTCGTGAAGAAGAGTATTCTGGGCGGGCACGATCCGGAACGCACGGGAACGATTCCTGCGAGCGCCCCGTACGTGGAAATCACCGGACAGCTCTACTTCAATGACACGCACGTGGGCGACACGCCACAACCCGACAAACAGGGCGCGCATCGGGCCGGCTTCTGGGAAATTCATCCAGGACTCAAGGTCGAGTTCGCTCCAAAGCCTGAACCGTAGGGCGGATCATGGCCAAGCGTAAGTCCGCGAAACGCTTCACGGCAGCAAAGGAAGCGCGGCGGCGGGCGCGGGAAGCCGCAGGAGCGCCTCCGGCGGAGCGCGTCGTGCCGGACAAGCGCCGCAAGCCCTTGAAACACAAGAAGCGACTGATCGAGGAAGATTCATTCTGATTTGCGTGGCAGGTTCAGACCGAACCTAGTTGCGCGATCCTCAACCGGGTTTGTTGGCGGGGACCACTTCGCCAGGCTGGAAAACCGTAGCAGTTTTGCGCCCCACGGCCTTCGCAAGTTCCGCGGAAATTATTTCCAGCCCCTCTTTGTCAAACCCCATGAAGCTGACCTTCACTTTGCCATCCGGAGCAATCAGCAGCACGGTGGGCACGGTGGTGAGGCCGTAGAGATTGGAGACGGGGAAATTGTCGTCTTCGTGGTCGATCAGGGTGGGAAACGTTATGCCGTACGCGTCGAGGAACTCCTTCGTGTCGTAGTCGTCGTTCTGCGAGATTCCGCGGAATTGGGCGGCGTTGCCGTAGGACTTGTGCAGCCGTTCGAGAAATGGAAAAGTGAACTGGCAAACCGGGCAGGTGATTTTATAAAACGCCGCGACAACAGGCCCTTTCTTCAGCGCCTCGCGGAGCGAAAAATGATTGCCCTTGAGGCCGTCCATCTCAAATGCCGGAGCCGTGTGCCCGGCCAGAACAGTGGTCACCTTGCTCGCTCCCCTTTCCGATGCCCGAGAATCATCTCTCGTATTCGATGTTATCGCACTGTCGTGGGTCGCACCAAATCACGGAGGCGAAGGGTTACGAACGACTCAGCTTCTTGTTGGCTTCGCCGGCGGCGATGAGGAGCGGATCCCAGACGGGCGCGAAGGGCGGGGCGTAGCTCAGGTCTAGGTGCAGCATGTCGGGAATGCGCAGGCGCGCATGCAAGGCCATGGCGGCGACGTCGATGCGCTTGGCTACACCTTCTCCGCCGCACATGTGGCAGCCGAGCAGGCGCGCCGTGGGACGATCCCAGACCAGAGTGACGCTGAGGGGCTTGCCGCCGAGATACTTTGCGCGTGAGATCGAAGTGATTGTCGCCGAATCCGGCTGAAAGCCGCTGGCGCGCGCTTGCTCGGCACTCAGGCCCGTGCGCGCGACCTCCAGCCCGAAGATTTTCGTCGCCAGGGTTCCCACCACTCCCTCGAATCGCGCGTTGCCACCGGCGGCGTTTTCGCCCGCTACGCGGCCCTGTTTGTTAGCGGTCGTGCCGAGAGGGAAGTAGGCGGGACGGCGAGTCACCAAATGCTGCACTTCAGCGCAGTCACCCGCAGCGTAGACGCCGCTGATGTTGGTCTGCATGCGCTCGTCCACGGCGATGGCACCTGTGGGGCCAATCTCGATCCCCGCGGTGCGGGCCATTTCTGAGCGGGGCACGATGCCCGTGGCGAGCACCACGAGGTCTGCGTCGGCCGTTCCGCCCGCGCCGAACTGCACGGTTGAGGCTCGTCCCTGTGCGCCCGGGGCGATGGCGTTTGCCGCGGCATTCTTCACCAGCGACACGCCGTGCGTGGCGAGCACAGCCTCGACTTGCTCAGCGATTTCCGGCTCGAGCGCTTCGAGCACGGTTCCGGAGCGCTCGAGCACGGTGACTTCGATTCCGCGCTGCGTCAGGGCGTCGGCGACTTCGAGACCGATGTAGCCGGAGCCGACGATGACGGCCCTCTTCGGGCGTTGCTCGTCGAGAAACGCGCGGAAGCGGATGGCCGTTTCGAGGTCGTTGCAGGTGAAGACATTCGGGAGATTCGCGCCGGGCATCTCGAGCGCGGTCGCGCCCCCCGCGGCAATGATCAGCTTGTCGTAATGAAAATCCACCGGCTGGCTGCCTTTGCGCAGCGCGCGGACAAGTTTGCGGCCCGGCTCGATCTCCGTGGCTTCGTGTTCGAGGTGCACGTCAATGCCCCGCTTCTCGCGGAAGAATTCAGGCGTGTAGACGACCAGGTCGCGTGCATCGGTGACCTGGCCCGAAAGATAGAAGGGAAGCCCGCAGATGCCGTAGGAGACATGGCGAGTTTTTTCGAGCACAACGATCTCGAGGCGCGGATCGAGTTTGCGCGCACGGCTCGCCGCACTCATTCCTGCCGCCACCCCGCCAATGATCAATAGCCGCTCTCTGGCCATAAATGCCCGCGCGCAAGGCGGGTGCGGCCATCTTATGCGAACTCGCAGGCGGGAGGAAGCGCGGTGATAGCGCAGATGGAGGAGAGGGCGCGGCAAGCAGCGCCCCTACAGGCGGCCGCGGCTCAGTGGATGTGGCGGGTCTTGCGGCGCATGTAATCCATGAGCAAGTACTGGCCGAGGGTGTAGGGAGTGGTGAAATAGGCCTTGCCGCGGCAAATCTCAGTCACTTTCTGGATGAAGTGCACCAAGCTGTAGTCGGACGCGAGCATGAAGGTGTTGATGAGAATGCCCGCGCGGCGGCACTTGGCCACTTCTTCTAACGTCTGCGTGACGACGAGCGGATCGAGCCCGAAGGCGTTCTTGTAAATGCGGCCGTCTTCGAGCGTAAGCGCCGAGGGCTTGCCGTCGGTGATCATGATGATCTGGCGCATATCCTTTTTCTGGCGCGAGAGGATTCGCTGAGCCAGCTGCAGCCCTTCGCGCGTGTTGGTGTAGTAGGGTCCCACTTGCACGCGCGCCAGCTCGCCGAGCGGCATCTCCTCCGCGCTGTCATGGAAGAGCACAAGGTGCAGCGAATCGCCGGGATACTGCGTCCGGATCAAGTGCGAAAGCGCCAGGGCCACTTTCTTGGCGGGCGTGAAGCGGTCCTCGCCGTACAGAATCATGCTGTGGCTGCAATCGAGCATCAGCACCGTGGCGCAGGAGCTCTGGTATTCGCACTGGTGCACCATGAGGTCTTTGTATTCGAGCTCGATGGGGACTTTGGCGCCGTCGCGCCGGACGGCGTTGAAGAGCGTGGCGCTGACGTCGAGGTTCAGTGTGTCGCCGAATTCGTAGGCGCGCGAGATTCCGCCGGACTCAACGCCGGTGGCGAGGTCGTGCGTGTCATGCCGCCCGAAGCTGCTCTTGCCGAGCGAGGCCAGCAGGTCCTTCAGGGTCTTGAAGCCGAGGAAGTCGAGCGTCTTGTCGGTGATCTCGAAGCGCGCCTGCATTTCGGCGTCGCGGCCATTGCCGATCTGGCCGCGCGGCGTTTTCTCCGGCGGGGGCGTGACCTGCGGCGGCTGCGGGGAGATGTAGCCTTCCTGGGCGAGGCGTTCGATGAGTTGATCGATCAGATCACGCAACTCGCGATTTTTCTCGAGGTCCGAATTCTGCAGCAGCTCCTTCATCGTTTCGTCGGGCAGCAGGTCGCCTTCCTGCAGCGCCTGCAGAATCGCCTGGCGGAGCTGCTCCATCGTGCGCTCCGGGTCCATTCCGTTGAAATTGTAGAACTGCGACTCGAAGCCGCTCTGCAAGAAGAAGTCAGAGAGGCGCTTCAGGAGTTCCTGAAGGTCCACCGAGCCAGCAGGCTCGCCCGTGTAGCGTGAATAGCGGATGAATTTCATTCAACCCTCTCTGCCGTTCCGAGAAGACCTGCAGAGGGATTCCTCGCTCCGCTCGGAATGACAACCAACATTCTAATTGTACTGGCGGCGCGGGCCGCGATTCTGCTGTGGCTCGCGCGGCTCGGGCGCTTTGGGCCGTTCGGCGAAATAGCCGCGCTCTTCGTTGCGGCTGATGCGCCGGTGCGACCACAAGCCTTCGAGGATAAACTCCGCGGCCGAAGTTGCCATTGCCGGATCGGCCTTGCGGTCCGCGCCCAGACGCTCGACGTGCTCCGTGAGGCCCTGGATGCGCTTGAGCTGCGCGAGCGTCTCGGCTGCGGCGGCACTTTCCGGCAATTTCAGTTCGCCGCCCAGCTCAAACCACTGGACAACCGGCTGAAAATTCACTTCCCCCAAGCGCTGGCTGAAGACTTTGCCCACTGCGGCGCGAACCAGCTCGCGGGCCACATTCTCCGCGCCGTGCATCTCGCCCTCGTACTCGAGTTCGAGTTTGCCGGTAATCGCGGGAAGGGAAGCATACACGTCAGAAACGCGCGGTACGGCGACGGCCTCGCGGTTGCTCACGGCGCGCCGTTCGGCGCTGCTGACCACGTTTTCGAGGCAGGAAATGGGCAAGCGCTGGCTGACGCCGGATCGTTTGTCGATGCGCTTGTCTTCGCGCGCGAGGAAAGCGATCTGCTCGACCACTTCGCGGATGTAATCGGGGATTTCTAGCTTGCGATTGCCCTCGCGCGCGGTCCAAGCCTCCTGGCCGGTGATGGCCATGCCTTCGTCCACAGTTGATGGGTAGTGCGTCCGGATTTCCGCGCCGACGCGGTCCTTGAGCGGCG
Organism: uncultured Acidobacteriota bacterium; assembly: GCA_963739275.1. Lineage (GTDB taxonomy): Bacteria > Acidobacteriota > Terriglobia > Acidiferrales > UBA7541 > JBGQGH01. The sequence goes on along the minus strand of CAVTZX010000043.1, from coordinate 28,777 downwards.
TGACGATCTTGCCGCGCGCGGTATAGTCCTCGGGGTTTGCGGTGAAGACCAGAACGACGTCGAGCGGCAGGCGGAGCGGGTAGCCTTTAATCTGGATGTCGCCTTCCTGCATGATGTTGAAGAGGCCCACCTGGATTTTGCCGGCGAGGTCGGGCAATTCGTTGATGGCAAAGATGGCACGGTTGGCGCGCGGCAAAAGGCCGTAGTGAATCGTCAACTCGTCGGAGAGATCGCGGCCGCCGCGCGCGGCGCGAATGGGATCGACGTCGCCGAGAATGTCGGCGATGGTGACGTCGGGCGTGGCGAGTTTTTCGACGTAGCGGGAGTCACGCGGCATCCAGGCGATGGGCGTGGCGTCGCCCTTTTCCGCAATCAGCATGCGGCAGGCGCGGCAGATCGGCCGGTAGGGATTGTCATTGATCTCGCAGCCCGCGATGACGGGGATCTCCGCGTCCAGAAACTGGGCGAGGCCACGCATGATGCGGCTCTTGGCCTGGCCTCGCAGGCCGAGCAGGATGAAGTTGTGCCGCGCGAGCAATGCATTGATGATCTGGGGGATGACCGTGTCCTCGTAGCCGTGAATCCCGCGGAAGAGCGGCTGCTTGCGCTCGAGCGCGCAGAGCAGGTTCTCACGCATCTCGTCCTTCACCGTGCGGCGAGCGATGCGCTGCTCGGACCACGAACTTTGCCGCAGTTGACCCAGCGTTTCCGGTTTGCCGGTCATGGAGCCCCCGATTCTTTGCGCGATTGCCCGTGCGCGTCCTGCGATCCACCTCCATTATAAATGATTCCGCAAGGCCGGGCACTTGCATGGATGCTTTCTCGCAATTCGAAAATCGCTGGGAGGCGATTTGCGGGCCGAACGGCAAGTCCGGCTACCCCCCCCAACCTGCCGGAGGACTGCGTCGCTCCTAGGGCCGGTGTTCCCGGCAACACCGGGGTTTAAATTCATGCTCGGAACGGTCCAGGGGGTCTCCGGCCCTGCGCAGGCGGGTTTCGGGTTGCGGGACGAGTTTGAGGGCTCTAGGAGGCGTTCCCGTTCCCGCCGGCCCTGCTGCGCGCATGCCGCATGCGTTCGAGTTGCGGCAGCCACTCCTCGAGCTGCTCGAGCAGGCGCTGCTCGCGTTCCGCTTCGCTGCGCAGTTCGAGCAGGGCCTGTTTGGATTCGGGGTCGAGCGGCAACAGGCTGGCAATCTCATAAGCCAGCAGGGCTTGCGGATTGCGATCCGGAGTGGACGCCGCCAGCTGGTGGAGGAGGAGGTAGCAGCGCTCGTAGGTTTGCAGCAGTTTTTGCCGGATTTCCTGGGAGATCCCGGAGAAATCGTCTTCAAGCAGTTTTATGGTGGCCGCGAGATAAGGCTCGTCCCGGTGCAATTCCTTAACTTGGAAAGCCTCACGGCCCAGGCTGAGGATGTCCATTCGTCCGTCGTCGTATTTCTTCACCACCTTGATGATTTCTGCCGTGCACCCAACGCTCGCGATGCCCTCGTCCCGGGCTAACACAATACCGAATTCCGCTCTCCGGTTGAGGCAACGTCCGATCATGAGCTTGTAGCGCGGCTCGAAAATGTGGAGCGGCAGGGGCGCGCTGGGGAAGAGTACGACCTCGAGGGGGAACAGTGGGATGCGCTGCAAGGACATGGCGTCCGAGATGCCTACCGGAGGTCGGCGAGGGCGGCGACCATTTCCGAGCGCGCGTGCTCGTTGCCGGCCTTCTGCGCGGCTTCGATACCGGAGTGATAGGCCCGGCGGGCGTCCTCCGTCCGTCCGAGCTGGGCCAGAAGCTGGGCGTACTGTTGGTGGCCGGCCACATAATCGGGATGCACAGCGATGAGTTTCTGAAAATGCTCGAGCGCGGCAGGGGTTTCGCCAGTGCGGACGCATTCGATGGCCAGGCCGTAACGCGCAAAGGCGTCGTTCGGATTTGCAACCACGAACTCTTCGAGCATTTGCCGCCGGGATTTCTGCTGTTGGGTAGCCATGGGAATCGCCGTATTATAAGCGGCTCCGGAGTTTGCGCAAACCGAATCCGGCAAGCGGCGGAGCGAAAAACTGGAGGACCGGCGTGGCGAGGAAATCAAATTCGGCGAACAACGACGGCGAAAGCGCAATGCCCGGGAAGCCCGTGAGCGCGTCGCGTTCGGAGATGACGGAAGTCGTGCTGCCGCAGGACGCCAACGTCCTCGGCAACATCCTGGGCGGGCGCGTCATGCATCTCGTGGACATCGCTGCGGCGATTGCCGCGCATCGCCATGCGAACAGCCACGTGGTGACGGCTTCGGTGGACTACGTGGACTTCCGCAATCCCATACGCGTCGGCGAGCTGATCATCCTGCAATCGCAGGTGAACCGCGTCTTTCATACCTCGATGGAAGTTGGCGTAAAGGTGTTTTCGGAGAATGTGCTGACCGGCGAGCGCAAACACACTACCAGCGCGTATGTGACGTTTGTGGCGATTGATGAGGAGCGCCAGGCGCGGCTCGTGCCTCCGCTGATTGTGCGCACGGCCGAAGAGCGCCGTAGGTTCCGCGAGGCCCTCGGGCGCCGCCGCATCCGCTTGGCGCATCGCAACAAACGCCGCCGCGAGGACTAGCTCATCTCAACCATCAAATGGTGTCAGCCTACTGGCTGTCCGATTACTTGCTCGGGCTCTCGGCGACGGGGCCGACCCAGATGGGTTTCGTGGTGGGCTGAGGGCTGCCGCCGACGGGTTCATCGGTGATGGCAAGCGCGGCTGACAGCGCCATGTCAAGTTGCATGGCCGAGACCATCAGCACGCCGCCGGATTCATCCGGGCGGAAGACCCCGGCGCTGACCGGCGCGCCCTGTTTCGGCACCACCCAAAGCTGAAGCGCGCGGCCGGGCGCGGGTTGAGAAAGTGTCTGCGCGGTGAGCAGTACGCCGTGCTGTCCGCTGCAATAGGCGCGCACATCGGGCATGCCGGAAGCCTTCAGGTCAACCTCGCGCATGTCTCCCGCCGAAAGAATCGCAACAGCACGCTGGTACATATCGCGGTCAGCGGCGAGTTTCGCGCGGCTCTGCTCCTGCTGCCGGATTTGAGCCTGCAGCGCGGCGAGTTCCTTCTGAATCTGGCGTGTCTGGTAGGCAGAGAAGATGGCGATGAGCACGAGTGCCGCGGCTCCGGCCCGGGCCCAGGCGGGGAACCAAGAGGTGCGCGGCTTTTCGCGGACGAGGCCGGCGGCTTCGCGAATCTTGCGGCGCAGCACGGCGGGAGGCTCGGCCTGCGGAGCCAGGTACGCAAGTTGTGAAACCACGTAACGTGCGCGCGAAACCTCCGGCGTGCACGTGGCGCAACCAGTGGCAAGATGTTGCTCGAATTCAGCGCGCTCATCGGCATCCAGCGCGCCGAGCGCATAGGGTTCGTAAAGGTCGCGGAATTTGTTGCAGTCGCTCACGATTTCTCTTCCAGCGCTTCGCGCAACCGGCCGAGGCCGTTGCGGATCCAACTTTTCCCGGTGCCCAGCGGCTCGCTCATGGCTGCAGCAATTTCGCTGAGCGTCATGCCCTCAAAGAATGCGAGTTCGATGGCGCGGCGCTGCGTGTCGGGCAGGGAACGCATCACCGTGCGCACGCGTTCGGCCCGGCGGCTCTGATCGACGGCCGCCTCTGGATTTGGCGCATGGAAATCGCGCGGCTCGACGGCTTCCAGCGTTTCTTCACTGCGGCGCTGCTTCTCGCGCTTCATGCGCAGGTGATCGAGGGCGCGATTGCGAGCCATGGTCAGCAGCCAGGGCTCGAGCGGCCCGCGCCCGGCCTGGTAGCGGTGGGCGTTGCGCCAGAGCTGGAGGAAGACGTCCTGGACGATCTCCTCGGCCAGCGCGGCTTGTTGCGAGATGCGCAGAACGAGTGAATAGACCACGCGGGCGTAGCGGTCGTAAATCTGGTCGAGCGCGTCCGGCTCCCGGCGGACGAGCTGCTCCATCAGCGCCGCATCGGACGGCACGGAGCCTCCCGCCAGGTCCTGAAGAGCCGTCAGAAAAACGGTCACGAGCCCGCGTCCTTCACGTTGTGTAATACGACGAATACCAACGGCTGGACGCGCGCGTGTAATTCACCGGGCAACGATGCAGTTCGACGGGTTGCGGCTGGCGATTTCATCTCTCTACTGTGAAGGCGTGACAACATCGCGCAGCTCCCGCGAGGGTCCCGCCGCGCCGCCGGAGGTGAGGAAAGCTTTCACTGCGTCCGCGGTGTGATAGGCGTGTTCCACGCAGGAGCCAATCGCAGGGCCTTCCAGATAATTCCCGGTGAGAAAGAGTCCGGGAATAGCCTCGCTGTGCTTGCGGAGCGATGCGATGATTTCGCCGTGGCCGAGATTGTATTGCGGGATGGCGCGCGGATAGATCTTCACGCGACTGGTGACGGCCGCGCCGCTAATCTTCATGATTTCACCGACCTCGCCGTGCACGATCTCGGCAATCTGGTGTTCGCTCTTTCCGCAAAGCTCAGGATCCGTAGCGCCGCCCGCGAAGCTCGTCAACGCGACCATGCCCTCGGGTGCACGACCGGGGAAGAGCGATGAATTCCAGACGGTCCCCAGCACGCGGCGGTTCTCTCCGCGCGCGACCAGGAAGCCGAAGCCGTCCGCCGAGGAACCAAGTTGCTCGCGGCGGTAGCCCGCAGCGACCACGGCCACAGGTGCGTATTCAATCCTCGCATAAGCGTCCGCGAGGGCTGGCGATTCGTTCGCGAGCAAGCGTGCTGCAACGTTCGTTGGAACGGCGAGAATGACTGCTCCGGGGGTCAGGACTTCGGCGCGGCTTCCGCTGCTGACTTCGATTTCGAACCGCCCTGGGCCGTTCGCTTTACAGCGACGGATAGCTTCTACGCACGAGTGGCAACGCAAAGCCTCGCCCAGGGAATCGCCTATCGCGCGCACCAGCGTGGCGTTCCCCTCGCGGAAAGAGCACAGTCCGGCGCGCGGCTTTCGCTTGGGCGGACGCGACCTCATCGCTCCGCGCAACACGCTGCCGAAGTCTTTCTCCCACTGGTGGATGGAAGGAAAGGAGCTGCGCAAACTGAGTTTTTCCGGATCGCCGGCGTACACGCCGGAGACGAAGGGGCCCGCGAGATTGTCGAGCAAGTCTGCGCCGAATTTCCTGCGCACGAAATCGGCCATGGATTCGTCGCTTTCGGGAGGCCGAGTCTTGCGGAACGGTTCGGTGAGCAGACGGAATCTGGTGCGCGCGCTCAGCAGCGAAGTGGTCAGCAGGGAAGGCGGCGCCATGGGCGCGGCGTGCAACTCTCCGCCGGCGAGGACGAAGCGCGGGGCCTTTGGATCCGCGCGCAGGAGTTCGGATGCGAGCCCGAGCGATTCGATGAGCTCGAGAAGAGTGTCGGTGGAAAGAAAACTCTGCGGGCCGAGCTCGAAGAGGAAACCGTCCTGCCGCACGGAATCGATGACGCCGCCAGCGCGGGCGGACTCTTCGAGGAGCAGGACGCGAACGCCGCTGCGCTGCAGCCGGTAGGCGCAGGCGAGTCCTGAAATCCCTCCACCGATGACGATGGCTTGCACTCGGCGCCTCTGCCGCTCTTCTTACAGCGTCTTGGAAAACAACGGGCGGCTATCGAGTTTCTGCTGCTCGAGGTACGGATCGAAGACCATGGCCACGTTGCGGATGAAAATTCGCCCCAGCGGCGCAACGCGGATTTCGCCGGCGGAAAGCGTGACCAGACCGTCCGCAGCAAACTCGCGCAGCGCAGCCAGCTCTTTCGCGAAGTACTCATCGAACTTGATCGCGAATTCCTTCTCGACTTCGGGCTTGGGAATCACCGTGTGGCAGAGCAGACGGCTGATCACTGCGCGACGCAGCACATCGTCCGGCGTCAGGCGGTAACCGCGCATGGTGGCGATGCCGCGGCGCTCGACGGCGGAATGATAGCCGTGGAGATCGCGGAAGTTCTGCGCGTAGGACGTCCCGATGCCACTGATAGCGCTGACACCCATGCCGTAAAGATCCGCGCCGGCTTTTGTCGTGTAGCCCTGAAAATTGCGGTGCAGCGAGCGATTCTGCTGCGCGACGGCGAGCTCATCGGTCGAGCGCGCGAAGTGGTCCATGCCGATGTAGAGGTAGCCGGCCCCGATGAATTTCTGCAAGCCGGTGCGGAAAATGTGGAACTTTTCCATTCCTTCGGGAAGATGGGCCTGGAAGGAGCCTTGCTGCTTCTTGAGCCAGGGCACATGCGCGTAGCTGAACATGGCCACGCGATCGGGCGCGAGTCCGAGCACCTGATCCACGCTGGCGGCGAAGCGTTCGGCCGTCTGATAGGGCAGGCCGTAGATCAAGTCCACGTTGATGCTGTCGTAGCCCAGCGCGCGCGCGGTCTGTATGGTTTCCCGCGTCTGCTCGTAGGGCTGGATGCGGTGGATGGCCTTCTGCACTTCGGGATGAAAATCCTGAATGCCCATGCTCAGTCGGTTGAAGCCCAAGCGCTTCGCGGTAGCGAGGTGCCGGCGGGTAGTGACGCGCGGGTCGACTTCAATGCCGATCTCGGCGTTCTCGCCAAACGTGAACCGTTCACGCGCATAGCCGAAGAGATCTTCCATCTGCTCGGGGCTGAGATAGGTGGGAGTGCCGCCACCCCAGTGGAATTGGATCACTGGGCGGCAGCGCGATACGAATCGCGCGACGTGATCGATTTCACGTTTCAGGATCTCGAGGTAGGGCACTGCGGCGGACTTGTCTTTCTGGATGACGACGTTGCACGCGCAGAAGAGGCACAAGCTTTCACAGAACGGCAGGTGCATGTAGAGCGAGACGGGCGTGTTCGCCGCGTCTGCCTGCCCGTAAACCTGCTCGAGGTCGCCGGGGCCGAAATTGTCCTGCCAGACGGGCGCCGTCGGATAGCTCGTGTAGCGTGGGCCGGGCTGGTTGTACTTGTCGAGGAACTCCTCAGAGATGCGCAACGTTGCGCGGGCGAGATCGAGTTGGCCGTCGGGCTGCGGCATATGAATTCTTCGCGTAAGCCTGTCAATCCGAACGGGCGATGGGCAGGCGCGCGGGCAAGGGCGTGGATTGCCCCGCACGGACGAAGGCGCGCGCATTCTCCACTGGCGTCATCGGCAAGATGCCGTGACCAAGATTCAGAATGTGGCCGACACCGCCGGTTTTCTCGATGGTTTCGCGCACGGCACGCTCGATTCCACTTTGCGGGCCGAGGAGCACGCACGGGTCCACATTGCCTTGCAACGCCACTTGTGGACCGAGTTGCTGGCGCAGGTCAGCGAGATCCACGCGCCAATCCACGCTGAGGACGTCCGCTCCAGCGCGGGCCACGCTGGGGAGCAGATGCGTCGAAGCTTTCGTATACAGAATCACCGGCGTCTCGCCAGCACTGAGTTCTGATATGAGCATTTGCGTGGCGGGCAGCGCGAAGTCGTCGTAATCGCGCAGGCTGAGCTCACCGGCCCAGGTGTCGAAGATCTGCACGGCCGCGGCGCCGGCGGCGATCTGGGCGCGGAGGTAAAGCGCGGTCACGCGCGCGATTTTTTCGAGCAGCGTGCGGAAGAGGCCCGGTTCTTCGAGCTTGAGGCGCTTCGTGGCCGGGAAGCCGTCCTTGGCGCGGCCGTCCACCATGTAGCAGGCGAGCGTCCAGGGAGCGCCGGCAAAACCGAGGACCGGAACATCCGGGCCGACGTGGTGGCAGAGGCGGCGGATGGCTTCCGGGAGAAAACCGGTTTCGACTTCGGGATCGAAGTCGCGGAGCTGCTCGACTTGCCTGCGCTCGCGCACGGGGGTTGCCAGCACGGGCCCGGCGTCGGTGAGTTCGAGGCCGACACCCATGGCTTCGGCGGGGATCAGGATGTCGGAGAAAACGATGACCGCGTCCACGCCAATCATCCAGAAGGGTTGCAGAGAAACCTCGACGGCCAACTCGGGCGTCTTGCAAACCTTGAGGAATGGATGCTTCTCGCGCACCGCGCGGTACTCGGGCAAAAAGCGCCCCGCCTGGCGCATCATCCAGACGGGGACGCGTTCAACGGGTTCGCCGCGGCAGGCCCGGAGAAAAAGCGCCTTGCGATTTTCGGAGGTGTTGGATTGGGAGTTCATTCCTGAGTCAAACTCAAATGATAGCAGAACGCGGATGCCGCGGCACAGCACACGCCGGGCGGGGAACCCTGCTCTCGCGCAACCGAATTGGCTATAATGGCGTATTGCCGCCGGGGCGATTCGCCGGCGGCTTCGACTCCCGGCGTCCGGCGGAAAGTCCCCTGACGTTGGACCTTGATGAACACCTATCTAGGACTGCTCACGCTTGCCATCTACGCAGCCAGTCTGGGCTTGTACGTTTGGCATTTGAACGTTAATCAACGTGCGATTGGGCGCGCGGCGACGCTATGCCTCGCGGCGGGAATCCTACTGCACTACCTCGCGTTGCTCGAGCGTTCGCGATGGGTGCATTCCGTTCCCTATCAGGATCTGTACGGCTCGATGTCGCTGTTCGGCTGGCTGCTGGGCATCACGTATCTGGGACTCGAATTGTGGCATCGGCAGCGCTCGGTGGGTCCGTTTGTGTTGCCCTTCGTGATCGTGCTTTTTCTCGTGCCGGCGTTTGAGCCGAAGGGCGCTCCGCCGCCGGCGCCGCCCGCGCACGGGCCGCTTTTCGCGTTTCACGTCACGATGAACATCCTGGCATACTCGGCGTTCACGCTGGCGTTTGTCCTGAGCTTGATTTATCTCCTCCAAAACCACGTCCTGCGCGACCGCAGGCTGAGCACCGTCTTCTGGCGGTTCCCGGCGCTCGAGGTGCTCGAGCGCATGAGCCGCAGCAGCGTGATTGTGGGCATGATCACGCTGGCCGTGGGGATGACGCTGGGATTCATGTGGGCGCACCGCATTCGCGGGAGCTACTTCAGCGGCGATCCGAAAGAAATCATCACGGTGATGATCTTCGTTCTGTACGCCGGATACCTATGGCTCTCGCGGAAGACCACTTGGCGGGGCGCGCGGGCTTCGCTGCTGTGCATCGTGTGTTATCTGCTGCCGATCCTGAGCCTGACCGTGGTCAACCGGTATCTCTCGCGGTACCACAGGTTCTTCTGATGGAAATTGTCGTCATCGGATTGAACCACCGTACGGCTCCAGTCGAACTGCGCGAACGCGTGGCCTTCACGCCCGAGCAGGCGCGGCACGCGGCGGAAGAGCTGCGCTCGCGCGACATCCTGGACGAGACGCTCGTGCTCTCCACCTGCAACCGCAGCGAACTCTACGGCGTGCCGGCAGGCGATCCGCAGCAGGGTCTCGGAGCGCTCGAGGGATTCCTCGCCTCCTACCACAACCTCTCGGCCGCGGAACTGAACGGTTCGCTCTACCGGCATGCGAACCGCGACGCCGTGCGGCACCTTTTCCGCGTGGCCGCGGGACTGGATTCGATGCTGCTTGGCGAAGCGGAAATTCTGGGCCAGGTGCGCGAGGCCTACCGCGTGGCGCAGGATTCCGGAACCACGGGTCCGGTGCTGAACCGGATGTTTCAGGGCGCGCTCGAAGTGGGCAAGCGCGTGCGCACGGAGACGGAAATCGGTACGCGGCCGGTGTCCGTGGCTTTCGCGGGAGTGAAGCTGGCGGAACAGATCTTCGGCAATCTGCGGAAGCACCGCGCGCTGATTCTGGGCGCGGGCACGATGGGCGAACAGGTTGTCGCGCGCCTGAGGGACCGCGGAATCGCGCATGTGCTGGTGTCCAACCGGTCGCGCGAGCGCGGGGAAGAACTGGCGCGGAGCGTGGAAGGCGAGGCGGTGCCGTGGGAGGAACGCGCGCGGGCGCTGGAGACGTCGGACATGGTGGTGTGCTCGGTGGGCGGATCGGAGCGCGTGGTGACGCGCGAGATGCTCCAGGGCGCGATGGAAACGCGGTCGGGCCGGGCAATGTTCCTCATCGATCTGGGTGTACCGCGAAATGTCGAGCCGGAAGTGGCGAAACTCAATAACGTGTATCTCTACAATCTGGACGACCTCAGCGCCGTCGTGGAACAGAATAAGAGAGCACGCGAAAGCGAAATCCCACACGCCGAGGCCATCATCGAGGAGCACGTGGCGAAATTCGAGGCCTGGCAGGCGAGTTCGGAAGCTTCGGCCGTGTTGAAGGAGTTGCGCGCGAAGCTGCATCACGACCGCGACGCCTTCCTGCGCGAAAGGCTGGCGGAGATGCCGTACCTGAGTGCGGAAGAGAAAGAGAAAGTGGCGCGTCTGACGGAAGACATGCTCGACCGGATTGTGCTCGGCCCCGCGGAGCGCCTGGGCGGACACCAGTTGCGTCACCGTCTGCGTGATTTGCAAGCCCTTCGCGAGCTGTTCGGCTTGGACCGGAAGAAGCCGTGAAGGCGCTGCGCATTGGTTCGCGAGGCAGCGTGCTCGCTCTCTGGCAGGCGAATCACATCCGCGAGCGCCTGCAGCGCGAGACCGGCGCGGCCGCGGAAATCGTCATCATCAAGACTTCGGGCGACCGTTTTCAGAAGGACAACGTCAACGCCATCGGCGTGAAGGGCGTGTTTATCAAAGAGCTCGAGGATGCCCTGCTCGACGGGCGGGTGGATTTGGCTGTGCACAGCATGAAGGACGTGCCGACCGAGACGCCTGCGGGGCTCACCTTTCCGGCGATTTGCAAACGCGAGGACGTGCGCGATGCGCTCGTGGCGCAATCGGGGGCGAAGCTCGAGCAGTTGCCGGCGGGCGCGCGAGTGGGCACGAGCAGTCTGCGGCGCCAGGCGCAATTGCGGCACCATCGGCCGGATCTCGATCTGCGCGAACTGCGCGGAAACGTGGACACGCGTTTGCACAAGGCTGAGAGCGGCGAATACGACGCCGTGGTGCTGGCCAAGGCGGGACTCGACCGCCTGGGCTGGAGCGGGCGGATCACGGAAGTGCTCTCGACCGAGGTGAGTTTACCCGCCGTGGGTCAGGGTGCCTTGGGAATTGAGGCGCGCGGAGACAATCCCGATGTGCTCGCGGTTCTTGGGCGGCTGGATGATCCGGACACGCGCGCAGGAGTCACCGCGGAGCGCGCGTTGCTGGCCGAACTCGAGGGCGGCTGCCAGGTACCGCTGGGTGCGTGGGGCCGCCTCGTGGAAGGGAAGCTCATGCTCGATGCGTGTGTGCTCTCGCTCGACGGCACGGAATATCTGCGCAAGCGCGCGAGTGGCGAGCCGTCGCAGACAGCGGCGATAGGGCGCGACCTCGCGCGCGAGATGCTCGAGGCAGGCGCGGATCGAATTCTGCGCCTGGCGGGAAGAGAACTTGGCGGGCGATAGCGCAAGGCCGCTTGCGGGGAAGCGCGTCTTGGTGACCCGCGCGCGTGAGCAGGCTGGCGAGTTTGTCTCGCAGCTCGAGGCCCTGGGCGCAGAGGTGCTCTTGCTGTCCACGATCACTTTCTCGGAGCCCGGAGATCCGGCGCCTCTGGACCGCGCCATCCGCGAACTGGACCAGTTCGACTGGCTGATCTTCACGAGCCAGAACGCGGTGCGGTTTTTTTATCACCGGATGACTCGACCGGGAAGCCCAGCCGACGTTCGGAATGCGCTGATGTCGCACGTGAAAGTGGCGGTTGTCGGACCCGCCACTGCAGAAGCGGCGCTGGATGCGGGCTTCGCGGTGGACCACGAAGCGAAGGAATCTCGCGGGGAAGTGCTCGCTGCGGAGTTGGGGCCGAAGCTCGCGGGCAAGCGCGTGCTCCTGCCGCGGAGCGACCGCGCAAATCCCACACTGTCAGCGGGCTTGCGTGCGGCCGGGGCCGAGGTGGTGGAGGTCGTCACTTACAGGACTGTGGCGCCCGAGTCGTTCGATGCGCGGGTGATGGAATCGCTGCGGGCAGGGGAGGTGGATGTGCTCACCGTGTTCAGTCCTTCCGCGTTCCATCATCTGGTGGAGGAGATTGGACTGGACGCATTGCGGCGGCAATCCGGTAAGATGGTGTTCGCTGCCATCGGACCCGTGACGGCTGAAGCGGTTCGCAAGAGCGGGCTGCGGCTCGAGATTGAGGCGTCAGAACAGTCCGCGGCGTCGCTCGCGTCAGCCATCGCCACGCATTTCGAGCAACGAGCACGCGAAGGAGTGAAACCGCAATGAGTTTTCCCACACACCGGCCGCGGCGCCTGCGGCGCAGCGAGGCTATCCGAAGTTTCGTGCGCGAGACGCGCCTCACGACGAAGAACCTTATTTACCCGATGTTTGTATGCCCGGGGACGAAGGTGCGCGTGCCGGTCGAGTTCCATGCCCGGTGTGCATCAGCAGTCGGTCGATCAGATTGTCGAAGAATGCCGCGAGGTCGAACAGCTCGGGATTCCCGCGGTTATCCTGTTCGGGTTGCCAGAGATGAAGGATGAGCGTGGCTCGGAGGCAATCTCGCCGCAGGGTGTTGTGCAGCGCGCCATCGAAGCCATACGCAAGGCCAAGCTGAACCTGATCGTCATCACCGACGTGTGCCTGTGCGAGTACACCGAGTCACGGCCACTGCGGCGTGGTCGAAGGACGGCGAAGTGCACAACGATCCGACGCTGGAGCTTCTTGCGCAAGAGGCGCTCTCGCACGCGCGCGCGGGCGCGGACATCGTGGCGCCTTCGGACATGATGGACGGCCGCGTGGGCGCGATTCGCCGCGCACTCGACGAGCACCGACTTCGCGGACGTGGCCATCCTTTCGTACGCGGCGAAGTATTGCTCCGGCTTCTACGGGCCATTCCGCGAAGCCGCGCAGTCTGCGCCGCAGTTCGGCGACCGGCGCAGCTACCAGATGGATCCTGCGAACGGGCGCGAGGCGCTGCGCGAGGTCGCGCTGGATATCGAAGAGGGCGCGGACATGGTGATGGTCAAGCCCGCGCTGCCGTACCTGGACGTGATCCGCGCGGTGCGCGAGCGGTTCGACGTGCCGGTGGCCGCGTACAACGTGAGCGGCGAATACTCGATGGTCAAGGCGGCGGCGCGCAACGGCTGGCTCGACGAGCAGCGCGTCGTGCTGGAAGTGCTGACCTCGATCCAGCGCGCGGGCGCCGACGTGATCCTGACCTACCACGCCAAGGACGTCGCGCGCTGGCTGAAAGCCTGCTGACGCCTTCTCCGGAGAAGAAACTGTGCCCTCACGTACCCGCGCGCGTTCCCAAGCCATCTTTCGCCAGGGCGAGCAGGTGCTTGTCGGCGGCGTGAACAGTCCCGTGCGCGCTTTTCGCGCGGTGGGCGGCGAGCCGCTGGTCATCGACCGCGCCGAGGGCGCGCGCATCTGGGACGCCGACGGGAACGAATACCTGGATTTTGTCGGGTCGTGGGGTGCGATGATCCTTGGCCACGCGCACCCGGCGGTGACCGCGGCCATCGCCGACCAGGCGCACCGCGGAACCAGCTACGGGATGACGTGCGATCTTGAAATCCGACTCGCGCAGGCCATTTCGCGCGCGATGGCCGCGCTCGAAATGGTGCGCTTCGTGAGTTCGGGGACCGAAGCGACGATGAGCGCGATTCGCCTGGCACGCGCGTTTACGAAGCGCGACTTCATTTTGAAGTTCGAGGGCTGCTACCACGGCCATGCGGATAGTTTTCTCGCTCACGCGGGCTCGGGCCTTGCGACCCTGGGCATTGCCGCAAGTCCGGGCGTGCCGCAAGCTATCGCCGGGCTCACTCTCAACGCGCCGTACAACAACATCGCCGCGGTGGAGCAGGTCTTCGCTAAACACGCGGGCAAGATTGCGGCGGTGATTGTCGAGCCGGTGGCGGCGAACATGGGAGTTGTGCCGCCCGCACGGGGTTTCCTGGCTGGATTGCGCGAGCTGACAAAACGCGACGGCGCGCTGCTTATTCTCGACGAAGTGATAACGGGCTTCCGCCTGGCGCTGGGTGGAGCGCAGTCTCTCTACGACATCCGCCCCGATCTGACCACCATCGGGAAGATTATTGGCGGAGGATTGCCGGTTGCGGCGTACGGTGGGTGGCGAGAGATCATGCAAAACGTCGCGCCGCTCGGGCCTGTCTATCAGGCGGGCACATTGGCGGGGAATCCACTGGCGATGCGCGCCGGGCTGGCTACCCTGGAGCAGCTTGCGGCACCGGGATTCTACGCAGCGCTCGAGCGAAAGTCCGAGCGGCTCGTGAAAGGGATGAGAGAAGCGCTCACTACGAGCGGCCTACCGGGCCAAATCAACGCGGCAGGCTCACTGGCCACGCTGTTTTTCACGGGTGATGCGGTGAATGACTACGCAGACGCAAGGAAGTCGGATACGAAGCGCTACGCCGCATTCTTCAACGCCATGCTGGACCGCGGAATCTTCCTCGCCCCGTCACAATTCGAGGCGCTGTTTGTTTCCGCCGCGCATTCAGAGGCCGACATCGATCGCACGATTTCCGCAGCAGGCGAGAGCTTGAAAGTAGCGGCCTCCACAAACTAACCCAGGACCCTTCTCAGACCGGATTCAAAATCAATCGGATCAAAGTCCAGATCCTTTCGCGCAGGTCCGATGTCGATCTCGGCGTCCTGATTCGAGCCCAGGACGTTGCTCACCGTGATCGGCGGTTTCGGCAGGAGCCCTGCCAGGACCCGCGCGGCAAGCAGCGCAAGGCCGAAGGGAACGTGGATTTTTCTCCGGCGCAAACCGCGCCGGACTGCAATCCGGTCAATAAACTCATCGAAGGAAATCTGACCCGGCCCGGCAAGGTCATAACTCTTCCCGATGGTTATGTCCCGCTCGATGCAGCGGCAGATGGCCTCGGTGACGTCGTCTACGTAAACCGGCGCAGAAATCCATTTGCCATTTCCAAGCACAGGCACGACGGGCAGCTTTTCGACAAACTTCAGTACGGCTCCGAAGACGCCTTTTTTTTCTTCGCCGTACACGATGCTGGGCAGCAGGGTCGTCACGTCCCGTCCGGACTCCCGAAACACGCGGTCCGCTTCGCTCTTGGTACGCGCATAGATTCCCTTCCTGGGAATCTTCACGGCCTGCGAGCTGAGATTGATGATCCGCCGGCAACCTGCCGCGCGGCATGCCTCCACAAGGCGTTGCGCGCCGCCCACGTTGACGTCCTGGCTCCACTTTTCATCGGCCATCGCCGCGGCCAAGTGAACGACGACTGCGACATTCCTCAAGGCTGCGGTCAACGCCACGACGTCCCGGATATCCGCATAGACGACCTGGAGGCCCGCAGCCGAGCCGAAGGGGGCCGCGCCGGGCGTGCGCACCATGGCTTTCACGTTCCAGCCGCGATCGAGCAGGCGATTCACAGTGCGCTTGCCGATGAACCCCGCGGCGCCGGTGACCAGGATGAAGCGATCCTTGCCGAGGTTCATTTCGCTCCTGCGCACAACGTTCAACGTCTTGCGAGGCGCATTCTACACCGGTGATTGTTCGCCGCATGCGTTGGATTCCGGCCAAGTTCCGAGAAAGGGAGCGAAATGCTGGGATGATGGCGCAGACTGGTGTCCGGCACCGTGGAAGCCAGGGGTTTCTAAATGAGTAGCTTCGCGCAGGGGGTTGGCGCGAATCTGTGCGACAACCCTCAAAGGGAAGGGGATCGCGCGAGGACAGGGCAACTCTAATCTATTGAATAAGAAGGAGTTAGTGCGTTGCACGCACGGCCCTCCTCTGGCGTAGGAATTGCCCCTGAATACCTGTTGCGGGGTACCTGTGCTCAGGCCCTGCAGCGCGGAGGAGCCCGCCACCATGCAACCGTCAGAACTGCTTCGCAGCTACCTCGAAAAGCACCTCAGGGGCGGTGTCACGGCCCATGAGGGGTGCACCTGCGGTCGAGGGGACCACGCCAGGGTGCTCATCTTTCGCGTGGACGGCGAGGTTATCGCGGCTGTCGTGCCGGAGTCCCGCGCGCTCAGTCCGGCTGAATTCGGGGAAGCCCTTGGCGCCACCTGCGTCGAGCGGATGGAAGCGCTCGAACCGACTGCTGCGGCCCCGAAGCTCTTCCGCCCCCTCGCTGGAGAGCTTGTTCAGTGCGGCGGTCTATGTCGATGAATCCTTGGCGGGCCAGACTCAGATCGTGTTTTGTCCCCGGATGTTTCTTGGGCAACAAGGGCGGTGCTTCCAAGTACCCGCCCGCGAATTCCTTGAGCTGACTAAGGCACGAATCTTGACGCTTACCTCCGCGGGCACTGCGCCCTCGGATGACTGGGCCGTCTGAAGACCAAAACCGCCGCGCCGGAATCCGGGAGGTTTCCCATGAGACGCCGCATCGTTATTCTCGGCGCTGCCGGCCGGGATTTTCACAACTTCAATCTCTGTTTCCGCAATCATCCCGGCGACCACGTGATTGCCTTTACGGCCACCCAGATCCCCGACATCGATGGGCGCAGATATCCGCCGGAGCTGGCCGGGCCGCTCTATCCGGAAGGCATCCCCATCGTGCCGGAGGAGCAACTCGAGCGTTTGATCCTGGAGCAGCAGGCGGATCTTGTCGTGTTTTCGTATAGTGACGTGCGGCATACGCACGTGATGGACCTGGCCTCACGCGCGACCGCGAACGGTGCGGACTTCCTGCTCCTTTCGGCCGACAGCACGATGCTGGAGTCGCGCGTCCCGGTGATATCGGTTTGCGCGGTACGCACCGGCTGTGGCAAGAGCCCTGTCTCGCGGCGCGTGGTTCAGGCGCTGAAGGAATTGGGGCGCCGCGTGGTCGTCGTTCGCCACCCAATGCCCTACGGCGATCTCGTGCGACAACGCGTGCAGAGGTTTGCGACGCTGGCCGACCTGGACCGGCACGAGTGCACCATCGAGGAGCGCGAGGAGTACGAACCGCACATTGTTTCCGGCACGGTGGTCTACGCGGGAGTGGACTACGAGGCCATTCTCTCGGAAGCGGAGCGGGAAGCCGACGTGATCGTCTGGGATGGCGGGAACAATGACACGCCCTTCTTCCGTCCGGAACTGGAGATTGTGGTGGCTGATCCGCACCGGGCGGGCCACGAATTGCTGTATTACCCGGGCGAAGTCAACCTATTGCGCGCCGATGTGGTGGTGATCAACAAGGTGAACACTGCGGCGGAGACGGATATCGAGACGGTGCGCCACAACGTGCGGCAGCGGAATCCGCGCGCGCGAATTATCGAGGCGGCGTCCAAGACCGAAGTGGACAATCCCGAGCGGCTGCTCGGAGCGCGAGTCCTAGTGGTGGAGGATGGGCCGACGCTTACGCACGGCGAGATGGCTTACGGGGCGGGCGTGGTGGCGGCGCGTGAAGCGGGGGCGGAACTGGTGGATCCGCGTCCTTACGCGGTGGGAAGCCTGCGAGGTGTTTTCGCGAAGTATCCGCATGTCGGCTCTCTGCTTCCCGCCATGGGGTACGCCAACGAGCAGTTGGCCGAACTCGCCGAAACCATCCGACGCACGCCGTGCGACGCCGTTGTGGTGGCCACGCCGATCGACCTCGGGCGGCTCATTGAATTCGGCAAGCCCGCCGTTCGCGTGCGCTACGAAATGGTGGAGTGCGGCGAACTGATGCTCTCGGACGTGGTGCGGGAGTTCGTCACCAAGTACATGCCGGTACTCGCCTGAAGGAGAGAGCAAGGAGGAGGCTGCACCATGAAGACATTTCTACGCCCGCCCTCCATGCGCGGGTGGCGCTTGCATCCAGCGCCCAGCCATCTCAAGAGGGACTTCCTCTCGCTTGCCGAGCTCAGCGCGGAGGAGTTCGAGGAACTCCTCGATTTGACCGAGGAGGTCAAACACCGCCCGGGGAATTTCCGCGATGCCCTCACGGGCCGCTGTGCCGCACTGATCTTTGAAAAGCCGTCACTGCGCACGCGCGTAACGTTCGAAGTCGGCATGGGGCAACTGGGCGGCCGCTCCGTGTATCTCGCGCCGGGAGACATCGCCCTCGGAAAGCGGGAGTCTGTGGCCGATGTGGCGCGTAACCTGGCGCGGTGGGTGAATATTCTGGTGGTCAGGACGTTTTCGCACCGGATCTTAGAACTCATGGCGGCGGAGGCGGCGGCCATTCCTGTGATCAATGCTCTTTCGGACGAGTTGCATCCGTGTCAGGCCGTCGCCGACCTGTTCACCCTCCGCGAGCACAAGGGCCATCTGCGCGGGTTGCGTCTGGCCTTCGTGGGCGACGGCAACAATGTCGCCCATGCGCTTCTTCAGGCGTGTGCCTTGGCCGGAGTCCATCTCACGCTCGGCGTGCCGCGCGGGTACGAGCCCCACGCTGGACTTTTCGAGCGCGCTTGTGCCGTGGCGGCGAAGACGGGCGCGAAACCCATGGTTGTATACGACCCTGCCGAGGCCGTGCACGATGCCGACGCCGTCTATACCGACGTTTGGGCGAGCATGGGCCAGGAGAGCGAGGCCGAAGCGCGGCGGAAGATTTTCACGCCCTACCAGGTGAACCGTAATCTGCTGGCGTTGGCCAAGCCCGACGCGATCTTCCTGCATTGCCTGCCGGCACACCGCGGCGAAGAAGTCACCGACGACGTGCTCGATGGCTGCCAATCCGTCGCGCTCGACGAAGCGGAGAACCGCCTCCATGCTCACAAGGCGCTCCTGCTGGCGCTGTTGGGCTATTCCGGCGGCGAGGAGATTCTTCAGTGAAGCCGATCGCCGTCATCGCCATCGGGGGCAACTCGTTGACGCGGCCGGGCGAGCTCGGCACATTTGAAGAGCAGCAGCGCCACGCGCGCACGACGTGCGAGGGAGTCGCTGACGCAATCGCCGCCGGCTACCGAGCGGTCGTCACACACGGCAACGGCCCGCAGGTGGGCGGCGCGCTGCTGCGGGGAGAGCTGGCGCAACCGCAATTGCCGCCGCTGCGGCTGGATGAATGCGACGCCGAAACGCAGGGCGACATCGGCTACGTCTTGCAGCAGACGCTGGCCAATACTCTGGCCGAGCGTGGCGTGCGGCTGAATGTCGTGACCCTCATCACGCAAGTCGTCGTCGACCCGGACGATCCCGCATTCCGAAACCCAACCAAACCGATCGGTCCGTTCTACCGCATGGAAGAGGCGCTCGAGCGCAAGCACAAGTTGGGCTGGGACCTCGTGGAGGACTCCGGCCGCGGCTGGCGGCGCGTGGTGGCCTCGCCACTTCCCCTGGAGATTGTCGAAACGCACGCCATCCGCGCCTGCCTCGGCGCAGGAGTCGTGGTGGTCGCTGCGGGGGGCGGGGGAGTGCCGGTCGTGCGGCGCGGTGGCCGGCTGGAAGGCGTGGAAGCCGTCGTGGACAAGGACCGCACGTCCGCCGTTTTGGCCACAAGTCTGCACGCGGAGCTTCTCCTTTTCTCAACCGGAGTGGATCGCGTGGCTTGGCATTTCGGCAAGGCGGACCAGCGTTTCCTGGATGACTTGGAGTGGGAGCAGGCTGAGCGCTACTTGAAGGAAGGCGAATTCCCCGCTGGGAGCATGGGTCCCAAGATCCAGGCGGCGCTGGAGTTTCTCAGCGCCGGAGGACGGCGGGCCATCATCACGTCACCGGAAGGAATTGGCTCAGCGATCCACGGCCGCGGGGGAACGCGGATCGGCGCGCCAGCGCGAGACCGGGACCGCGAAAAAGTGGTCGCCTGAGACTGGCGATCGGCGGAAGGTAAACTCCGCGAGCGGTGCGGCGTGGGAACGCCGGGGAGGCAGCAATGATTGCACAGCGATTGGTTCGGCTCATTGAAACCCACGCGGACCAGTTGGCCCGCGGCCTGCGTCAGAAACTGGCCAGTTCCGAACTGGCAGCGGATATGCGCAAGGTGCCCTCGGATGAACTCGAGTTCCGCGTCTATGAAGTCTATCGAAACCTGAGCGACTGGCTGATGAACCGCACGGAAGAATCGGTCGAGCAGCACTACACCGCGATCGGCCTGCGCCGCGCGTCGCAGGGCGTCGCGCTGAGCCATCTGATCTACGCCATCCTCGCCGTCAAGGAACATCTCTGGGACTTCGTCCGGCAAGAGGGCATGGTCGAGCAGCACGTCGAGCTGTTCCAGGAGTTGGAACTCCTGCTGTTAGTCGATCGATTCTTCGATCGTGCGGTGTACTTCGCGTCGCGCGGGTACGAGCACTCCAAGACAGCGCGCGCGGCTTAGGGCTTTCGATAGAGTCCACATCTCGGGACATGCCACCTTCCGGCTGAGTTCTGTCGTTCGCTGTCCCACTCGCAGGTTTCTCTTAGACCGTTGTCTCTCTTTTCTTGCCGCACACAGCGTAATTGTGTGCATAATACGCGCCACCGTCCTCGAAGAGGGGCGCGGATGCCTGCCACCGATCTCTCCGGCCGTTGAGCCTGGGCGAAATCCTCGACCGCACGTTCACGCTTTACCGAGGCCATTTCTGGCTCTTTGTCGGCATCATGGCCATGCCGCAAGTGGTCACGATTGCTGTCAGCGTCTTATTCCGAGGCGCATTTGGGTCATTCTTTCAGATCCCCAGCGCGCAGACGGCAGGGAGCCCAACGCCCATCGCATTCCTTTCGACTTTTCTGGTGGCGATCATTGTATTCGGCATTGTCTTTTTCGCGATTTATTCGTTGGCTCTGGGCGCCACCACCCTCGCGGTTTCCCGCGTCTATCTGGGCCGGACGGCAACCATTGGCGAAGCGTACCGGAGCATGCGCGGCAGAATCGGGCGCCTGGTCGCCGTAGTTCTATCCGTGATGTTGAGGGTTTTCGGCGCTTGGCTGCTGGCATCGATGGCTTTAGGCCTCGGAATCGGCGCCGCTACCTTTGCTGCGGGTCAATCCGCTGCTCTCAGGATCGTCCTCGTCCTCTTCGCGACTGCGACGATTCTGGGAGCGGTGGTCCTGGTTGTGTGGTTGGCCCTGCGTTACAGCCTTTCGATTCCGGCACTGCTCGTCGAGGACCTTCGTGCCGGGCAAGCGATCCGGCGCAGCATCGCGCTGACGCAGGGCTATCGCGCGCGGATTTTCCTATTGGCCTTGCTGATGATGACCATCACTTACGCGGGAGTCCTCCTCTTCCAGGGGCCATTCTTTGTGGCCATCCTGATTGCCTCCGCGCACGGACAGCCGCCGCTCTGGTTGCAGACCTGTTCGAGCATCTCCGGCGGGGCTGGCGCCGCATTGACGGGGCCGTTGATGATGATCGGGCTCTCGCTCTTTTACTATGACATCCGCGTGCGCAAGGAGGCGCTGGACCTGCAACTGATGCTGGACGGCGTGTTCGCCGCTGCAGCCGCCGCTGGGAGCGCGCCCCCGGCCCTCTCTAATCCATGAGCCGATCGAGATGAGAGCCCGCCGGACCCGTATTCCAATCCTTCTTGCTTCCCTTTGGATCATTGGCTTACTCCCGATTCCCGCTCAGGAGAAGGCTGGCGAGTCGGCGCCGGGGATGGACTTGGTCGAATACAAGGGCGCGTTGGAACTGCTGGGCGATGCCGTGAACCATCTGGGAGAGAAGCCGGACGATGCAGAATCGTTGCGGCGCTCTCTGGACAAAGCGTGGATTGTGCGCGCAGGCGAACAGCGCTATGAGGTATCGCTCGCCTGGTTCGATGCCGAACTCGCGGCATTCGTAACGGAGCCCAAGTTACGCGCGCAGCGCAAAGAAGAGATGTTGGGCCGCATCGCAACGCTCCGCGGGGAAGCCGAAGCGCTCGAAAAGACTGCCGCTAAGGAAGATGTCGCTGCCGCTCGGGCGGCGCTCGAGAAGATCATGCAGCGCAGCGAGTTCAAGGCGTCCGTGGTCGAACCTTCGTGGTGGGACCGCGCGAAGGCCTGGTTTGGGGATTGGGTAGACCGCATACTCGACAAAATCTTTGGCCACCGGATCCGACGAGGGCGCGACATCCTCATCTGGGTTGTGATCGCGGTCGCCTTTGGGCTCCTCGCCTGGATGGGTGCCAGGTTCCTCCTGCGCGCCGCGCGCACGGAAGCCATGCGCATCGAAAGTCCGCGCCCGGCCGGGAAAACGTGGAGCGAATGGGCACAGGAGGCTCTGCGCGCCGCAGCGAAGGGAGACTACCGGCAGGCCGTCCACGCCGCGTACTGGGCGGGCGTCTTCCGCCTCGCAGATCTCGGCACCTGGGAGATTGATCGTTCGCGGACTCCGCGCGAGTACCTGCACCTGCTTGAGGCGCGCAAGTCGTCACTCGAAACCGATTCCGCAGAACGGGCAGCGCGCGCCGCGGCGCTGGCCAGCTTGACGCGGCGCCTGGAATTCACCTGGTACGGGTTTGAGGCCGCAACGGAAGCAGACTTCCGCGAAGCGATCACGCACTTGGAGGCGCTTGGATGCCGGTTCCCCTCGAACCTGGCGACCGCAAAATCCTGATCGCAGCGGGAGCCGCGCTGCTCGTGCTCGTGCTGCTGGCGGTGCGCTTCGCGCCAGTCAAACCGGAACCGCCGTTCGGCATCCCTTCGACCTATTCGACGCAGGCCGGCGGTGCTAAGGCCGCTT
Organism: uncultured Acidobacteriota bacterium; assembly: GCA_963739275.1. Lineage (GTDB taxonomy): Bacteria > Acidobacteriota > Terriglobia > Acidiferrales > UBA7541 > JBGQGH01. Next base: position 6,436 of record CAVTZX010000043.1, on the reverse strand, counting down.
ATCTGCTCTTGCAGGAGCTCGGCTACAAGGAGGAGCGTTGGGACCGGTCGCCGACGGAACTCCCCGAGATCGCGGTGCACGCAACGCTCATCCTTGCCGAGCCGGCGGTTCCCTCATCCGCTGAAGAAAAGCTAGCCATTCACCGCTTCCTCAGTTCGGGAGGCACAGTTCTGGGCATCGGTGTTTTGGCGCCGAATATGCTGCCGTTGGGCAGTGCTGCGGCTTATGAGTCGCCGGGGACGGCGTGGCGGTCGATTCGTCCTTCTGTACCGAGTCCGCTTGTGAAAGGCGTGAGCGAGATTGTGATGGCACCCACGTTTCGGTGGACCGGCGCATACGGGAAGCCCGTCGCCGTGTTTGCCGAGGGAGAGAACGCAGTGGTGGTCACGTATTCCTGGGGAAAGGGACGCGTGATCTGGTGGGCTACCGCGACGCCGCTAAACAATCTAGGGATCCGCAGGGCCGATAACCTGGCCCTGCTGCTGAACTCGATCGGCCCCCGGGACAAGACGCATGTTTATTGGGACGAGTATTTCCACGGGCAGCGCGGCGGCCTGTGGAGTTACTTCGCGGGCACGCCGATTCCGTGGGGACTCCTGCAAACCGGCTTTGTGGCTCTGGCACTGTTCCTGACCTTCGGGCGGCGCTCGGGTCCGACCCGCAGGCTGCAAGTGGAATCGCGCCTCGCCCCACTCGAGTTCGTCGAGACGCTGGGCGATCTTTATCACCGCGCGCATGCGGCTTCGGCTGCGGTGGGCATCGAATACCAGCGGTTCCGGTACCTGCTGTCGCGGCGGCTGGGGATTCCGCTTTCGGCTTCGATCACGCAAGTGCACGTGGCCGTCCGGGAGCGGATGGGCTGGAAAGAGCCGGGCTTCTTTGAAGTGCTGCAGCGCGCCGAACGCGGCGTGCGCGATCCGACGATCGGCGACAAGAAGCGCTGGCCATTGTGCAAGCGCTGGAGCAGTACGAGGATCTGTGGCAGCTCAAGCCGCGGAAAGCGGAGGAGAAACACGCATGGCGGAACAGGTAGCCCGTGTGGCGGCGCACGTCCGCGCCGAAATGGCCAAGAGCATCGTGGGCCAGGCGGAGGTCATCGATCAGTTGTTACTGGTGCTGCTCTCGGGCGGGCACGCGCTGATTGAGGGCGTGCCCGGGCTCGCCAAGACGCTGGCCGTAAAAACGCTGGCGGCCATCGGGCAATTGCAATTCCAGCGCGTACAGTGCACCGCGGACCTCATGCCGGCGGACGTCATGGGCACAAACGTCTTCCAGGCGGCCACGTCGACCTTCTCACTGCACCGCGGGCCCATCTTCACCGACCTGCTCCTCGTGGACGAAATCAACCGCACTCCGCCGCGGACGCAGGCCGCCCTGCTCGAGGCCATGGAAGAACGCCAGGTGACGATCGACGGCACCAGCTACCCGCTTTCCCGTTTCTTCACGGTTTTCGCCACGCAGAATCCCATTGAGTTCGAGGGCACGTATCCGCTGCCGGAAGCGCAACTCGACCGCTTCTTGGTGAAAATCCGCATCGGCTATCCCAGCGCCGAGCACGAAGCTGAAATCCTGTCGCACTACCAGCAGGGTTTTGATCCGCACGAGCTGGGCCGCCTGGGCCTCGCGCCGCTCAGCGCGGAGTGGCTGGTGGCCGCGCGAGGAGAAGTCGCGGTGGTGCGCGTGGAGCCGGCGCTCTTCCGCTACGTCACGTCGGTCGTGCGGCGATCGCGCGATTGGCCCTCACTGAGCCTCGGGGCCAGCCCGCGCGCCGCGGTCAACTTGCTCCTCGCGGCAAAAGCCATGGCGGCGATTGAAGGCCGCGACTTCCTCATCCCGGACGATGTGAAAGCAGCAGCGCCGGCGGTGTTGCGTCACCGCCTGCTGCTGAAGCCGGAAGCCGACCTCGAGGGACTCTCCCCTGATCAAGTGATCACGGAACTCCTGGCCACCGTGGAAGTACCGAAGTAAACAGCGCAAAGGACGTGCATGCCCGTCGCATTTGATCGCGGCAACCCGACACGCCTGATTCCGCCCAGCGCCAGCGCGCGAGCGATGCCCGGCCGCACGGGCCGCGCGTGGTTGCCCGTCGGCTTTGGCCCGCGCTTCTTCATGACCCTGCTGGTGGGTCTGGTGTGGCTCGGACCGGCCTGGTGGGAGCGGCGCTTCCTCTTGGCTCTGGCGGCATGGGACGCTGCCGCGCTGCTCGTATGGCTGATGGATTGGCGAGCGCTGCCGCGGGCGGATCAGCTCGAGGTGCGCCGCGTATGGAAGAGTCCGCCGGCACTGAGCGTCGAGAGCCGGGTGACGATCGAGCTTGTGAATCATGGCCGCGTGGCCGTCATGGCCGTGGCCGAAGATGACGTTGCCATCGCTCTGCGGCCCGAGCCCGAACCGATCGAGATTCGCGTGGCGGCGGGCGCAGCGGGTCACGCGGCGTATGCCATCCGTCCTTCGGCACGCGGCGATGTGCAGATGGGGCGCCTCTATCTGCGCTACCAGAGCCCGCTGCGCATGGCGGAGCGCTGGGCTTCGGCCGATCTCGCCCAATCCGTGCGCATCTATCCCAACCTGGACGAGGCGAAGCGCCAAACGGTCTATCTGATCCGCAGCCGCCAGGTCGATCTCGAGAAACGCCGCAGGCATCAGCGCGGTATCGGCAAGGAATTCGAGAGCTTGCGCGAGTACCGGCCGGGCGACGAGATGCGCGACATCTGCTGGACGGCGACCGCGCGGCGGCAGCACCTCATCACCAAGGTTTATCAAGTCGAGCGCAGCCAGGCAGTCTGGATCATCGTGGATGCCGGGCGCCTGCTGCGCGCCAAGGTCGGCGGGCTGAGCAAGCTCGATTACACGGTGAACGCCGCGCTAAGCCTCGCGCAAGTGGCGCTCTATTCCGGCGACCGCGTCGGCCTGGTTGCTTACGGACGCAAGATCCAGCAGCGCCTGGCCGCGGGACGCGGAGCGGCGCATCTTCGCAGCATGGTGGAAGCGCTGGCGCAGGTGCGCGGCGAGCCGTACGAAGCGGACCACCAGCGCGCCGCGGACACCCTCCTGGGCGCACAAAAGCGGCGCAGCCTCGTCGTCTGGCTCACGGACTTGGCGGAGACTCCGGCAACGCCGGAGGTGATTGAAGGCGCGATGCAGATGGCGCCGCGGCACCTGGTGCTCTTCGGCGTCATGGGCCAGCCCGAGCTGGTGCGGCTGGCCCAGAGCTGGCCGGCGGACGAAACCCAGCTCTACCGGCACGTTGCGGCGCTGGAGATGGTGCACCGGCGCGAGCTGTTGCTGAGGAAGTTGCGGCAGCAGGGAGCCCTCGCGCTGGAATTCGAGCTGAGTGGTCTGGCAACGTCCCTGGTGAATCAGTACCTCGAAATCAAGGAGCGGAGTCTGTTGTGAGACTTGGCGATTGGGGAGCCCGGGGCGAGGAGGTCTTTGGCACTGGGCGGCCCGCCGCGCTGAGATAGAGCACGAGCAGCGTGAAGAGGGCCGCGGCCAGCAGGTACTTCACTCTCCATGACAATTCCGTCGGAGAGACGAATGCTTCAATGATCCCGGCGATCACCAGCATGGGCAGAATTCCCAGCATCAGCCGCACGGCCTTGCCGCCAGCGCGCGCCAGCGAATCGCGCCGAGAAAGGTAACCGGGGAAGAGCAGTCCACGCGCAATCAAGAGGCCCGCGCCGCCGGCGATGAATATGGCGGGCAGTTCGAGCACGCCGTGCGGGGCCACGAAACTCCAGAGTTTGTTGCCCATGGCCGCCTGCCAGCACGCCGTGGCGATCGTGCCGAGCAGGAGGCCGTTGATGACCATCATGAAGATGGTTCCGATTCCCGCGGTCAGGCCGTACGCAAACGTGAAAAACGAAACGGCGAGGTTGTTGGTCATGATGCCGCTCGCGGCGACGGGTTTCATGGTGACCACCGAGTCCGTCCACATCTCTTGGCGCTCAATCGTCTCCATCATGTGTGGCCCGAGCACGTAGCGGGGGAACGCCGGATCGGAGAGGCAGAGGAGCATGGCAAAAGCCGCGGTCGTAAAAAAAATGATGGTGGCCACAAGTGTGTACTGAAAGGTTGCGCGGAAGACTTGCGGAAAGTTCTCGCGATAGAAGCGGATGATCCCCACGGGATCGCCGCGCCGGCCCATATAGATGAGGTTGTGCGCGCGGCCAAGGAGCTGGTTCAAGTACGCGGCAAGTTGCTGGCTGGCCGGATCTTCCCGCGCGGCGGAAAGGTCCGATGCGGACTGGCGGTATAATAGCCCCAGTTCCTGCAGTTCCTTGTGACTGAGCGCCTGCACCCCACGAGTCCCGGTGCGCGTCACAAGTTCGTTGAGACGGGCCCAGTGGGGTTTGTGTTTGTTCATCCAGCGAGCGGAGAGCAAGTGTGTCCTCGACCGATCCGTGGGTAGACAAGCTTACCATTGAAACGCCGGAGCAGACTTCGCTGGAGTATCCGCTGGCGGGGATCGGGAGCCGCTTCCTGGCCATCGCGCTCGATACACTCATCCAGTGGGGCGCGGGTCTCGTATTGTTCGTGATTCTCTTGATGGTGCAGCCCACCCGGCAGTTCTGGGAGGGACCGTTCAACTGGGCGTTGGCGGTCATGATCCTGTTCGCGTTTCTCCTCCAGTTCGGCTACTTTGCCATCTTTGAAGCCATCTGGAATGGCCAGACGCCGGGGAAACGCTTCACGCGGCTGCGGGTGATCCAGGAATCCGGGCGGCCCATCACTGTGTATCAGGCCGTGGTCCGAAACTTGATCCGGATCGTGGATTATTTGCCAACGCTTTATCTGACGGGAATCATCTCCATGCCGATCAGCCGGCAGAATAGACGCGTGGGCGACTTTGTCGCTGGAACGGTCGTGGTGCACGAGAAACCCTTCGAGCAGTTGCAGGTATCCTGGGAGTCTCCGGCAGCGGACCAGCCAATCGTGCCGCATTACAATGCTACGCGCCTGAGCGTAGAGGAACTCCAACTGATCGAGAGCTTCCTGCATCGCAGGAGTTTTCTCTCCGCCGAACTCCGCGCCGCGATGGCCCGCCAGATCGCGGACCGGCTCGCGGCAAGACTCTCGCTCAGCCCCGAAGAGCGTCCCGCGCCGGAGGCCTTCCTCGAGGAACTCGCGCGCGAGCGGCGCGCCGTGGCCGGCTATCGCTGAGCGTCTTGCGCCGGCGCCTGCTTTCGGCGGGCTGTCCTTCTTGCGCGAGCGAATGATTCTGTTTCCTTCTTGCCGTTTCAAGCGCGCCGCCGACCTCACTACGCGCCGCCGTGTGGGGGATCATGAAGGAAGGGCCAGTCGAGCTTCACGAACACGCCGAGCACGGCCACAGCCATCCGGAACTCGCGCCACTGTCCGTGACCATGGCCATTCTGGCCGTGCTGGTCACAGCGATCGCCCTCCTCGGCCACGGCGCGCACTCCGAAGAGATTCTGCTCCAGACGAAAGCCTCCGATCAGTGGGCCTACTATCAGGCGAAAAACATTCGCGGTCACACCTACGAGCTGTTTCTGGACCTGTTGAGCACGACGGACGAGAAGAACAACCCCCGGGCCGTCGAGGTACGCCAGAAGTACGAATATGAATTGCAGCGCTATGCCAAACAGAAGATAGAGATCGAGACGGATGCGCGGAAGTTCGAGCAGGGAAGTGAGAGCCAGCGGCGGCGCGCCAACCGGTTCGACCCCGGAGAGGGAATCCTGGAAGCAGCGCTCGCGATCACTTCGCTCACGATCCTCACGCGCCGCAGATTGTTCTGGTAGGCTGGAATTGGCCTGGGGATTGCTGGTGTCTGTGTTGCCCTGAGCGCCTACTTGTCACACTAGCCCCATTTGAATTATCTCCCAGACGTTTAGGCCGACTGGCCTCCCGGCGCGGCGCGCAGCTGTGCCAACTCGCGCGTGAGGCGGTCCAGCCGCTCCAGCACCTCGCGGTGGCGGTGCTCCTCCGGCGATGGCTTCTTTCCGATGAATGTAAGCGTGCCGCCCGGCTCGATCGCGGCGCGCTCGACTTCCTCGAGCGAAGCAAACCCTTGCTTGTGCGCCGCCTCCCGTAATTCGGCATGGGTGATTAATTGCTTCGCGAGGGCGCGCTCGCGGATCTTGCCGCCCTCGATCAAGACATCTTCCCGCCCCTCCACCGCATGATCGAGCTTGGGGTGGCGGGAAAGAAAGCGCACGACCAGATAGTTCACGAGCAGAAGACTGGCTGCGCCGAGAATCCCGCCCGTCACCGTGTTGTCTTCTCCGATGATTGCGTTCTGGACCGTATTCGACAGCGTGAGGAGGACGACCAAATCAAACGGATTGAGCTGTGCCAACTCACGTTTGCCAGCGAGCCGCAGTCCGATCACCAGAAAAAAATAAACGATCACCGGTCTCAGAATCTTTTCGAGAACCGGCAGGGCCAGGACAAACATATCCGTCCAGATCTT
>CAVTZX010000042.1:0-8880 GCA_963739275.1 uncultured Acidobacteriota bacterium | reverse complement strand
GTTGGTGTGTCGCATGCACCGTCGTGCTCCTGGCACAGACTCTCATAGACAATATCATATGTCAAGAAAAATATTCTTGTCAACACAACTTCGCTGCTCCGGCGATTCGCCGCCCGGCTTGAGGCTACGTGGCAGAGGTGGCCTGAGGTTGCGGTGCCGATTGTCACCTGCACCTGGGTTTGGCTATCATGCAGCGGGCGGGTGAGCCTGCAGTGAGAGCAAGAGAACGCACAGGCTGAAAGCCTGTGCCATTCGAACGGGAGGAATCATGGCGATTGTGGCAGGACAGACGGCCCCGGAATTCGCGTTGAAGGACCAGCATCAGCAGGAAGTAAAGCTGGCGGATTTCAAGGGCAGGAAAAAAGTGGTAATCGTTTTTTATCCGCTCGACTGGAGCCCAGTCTGCACCAACGAACATGCCTGCTTCGTGAACGAGATGAAGCAGTTTGAAACGCTAAACGCCGAAGTGCTCGGCGTGAGCGTAGACAGCGTGTGGTCGCACAAGGCGTACGCGGAAAAAATGGGGATTGAGTATCCCCTGCTCGCGGATTTTCACCCTCGCGGCGCGATGGCCAGCCAGTATGGCGTCTACCTGGCGGACAAAGGGATCACGGGGCGGGCGATCGCGATCGTGGACAAGTCGGGCAAGGTGGCGTGGTTGAAGCAGTACGATATTCCGCAGGTGCCGGATGTGCAGGAAGTGGCAAACGCGCTGGCAGGAGTGAAATAGCCTCCCCTTGCATTCCGGGCTAGACGATGGAGTAACTCGTCGCTCGTGACTCGTGATTTGTGGGAAGAAAGAGGGATTCCTCATCCCGGCATGCCTGCGCCTGCCGGCCGACGAGGCGAGGAGGTAAGAACCCGCCGGGATTCAGAATGACGCCGCAGGGCAACTCAGTTTGCGCTAGTGCTTGGCGGGGGCGGATTTTTTGGCCGCCGGCTTCTCGGCGGGCATCGAAGCCAGGGTGCGAAGGAAGTTGACGAGTTGCCAGCGCTGTTCGTCGGCAAGCTTCTTCTTAAATGACGGCATGGGCTTGCGGCCTTCCGTGATCTTGTAAAAGATCTCTCCGTCGGTCATCTCGCTCATCATGTGCGCATCACTCAGGTCGGCGGGCATCGGGCTGTACATCATGGCATCGGGACCGTCGCCTTTGCCCTGCTCGCCGTGGCACGAAGCGCAGTTATCCGTATAGAGCGCTTTGCCCACCGCAATCGAGGCGGGCGAGGCAGCAACAGGGTTTTTCACTTTCTTCGCGCTCTCGGGGACGAGCCAGTCCTCTTTCCCATGCGCGCAGGCCCAGGCGCAGATCCCCAGGCCAGTGGCGAGAACAAGCGCGAAGAGAACGGCCCTCTTACCATGAGGCATGAATCCTCCAGGTGATGAGCAGCCCGGCCGCAGGAGCGGCCCACGGCAGTCTGCCTGCCAGTTATAGATTCCAATCATTCCATGAGATTCGCTGCTGTGTCGCCGGGTTTCCTGAGCGGCAGGGATTCTTGGGCGAGCCAGATTCAGGCCAAGTCACGGAAGGTGAGCCAGAGGAGTTCGGCGTTCAGGGCAATGATGGCCGCGGTGACAACCCACGCGATGGCGGTGACCCAGCGGCGGTTCACGAACTCTCCCATTTTCGCTTTTTCACTCGTGAAGCGCACAAGCGGTACGACGGCGAAGGGCAATTGGAAGCTGAGCACGACCTGACTGAAGATGAGCAAGGTGGTGACCTGGCGTTCGCCCCAGAAGCCAATGACGATGGCGGCGGGCAGGATTGCGGCGAGGCGCGTGAGGAGACGGCGCAGCCAGGGGCGAGGCGGAGATCGAGAAAACCTTCCATGACAATCTGTCCGGCAAGCGTACCAGTCAAGGTGGAATTCTGACCAGAACAGAGCAACGCGGCGGCAAAGAGGGTGCTGGCAAGGCTCGCGCCGAGCACGGGGGTGAGCACCTTGTAAGCCTCCCCGATATCGGCGACGTGGTCATGCCGCGGTGGTGGAAAGCCGCGGCGCCGAGCACCAGGATGGCAGCGTTGATGAAGAGCGCGAAAACGAGGGCGATCGTGGAATCGATGATGGCAAAGCGCATTGCCTCGCGCTTGGATTCCGGTTCCTGCGCGAAGGCGCGCGTCTGCACGATACTGGAGTGCAGGTAGAGGTTGTGCGGCATGACGGTGGCGCCGAGGATGCCGATGGCGAGGTAGAGCATCTCGCGGTTCCGCAGAATCTCGGCGCTGGGGAGGAACCCGTGCGCGGCTTCGAGCCAGAGGGGCCGCGCGAAAAAGATCTCATACGCAAAGCAGCCACCAATCGTGGCGATGAGTGTGATGACAAGCGCTTCGACAATACGGAAGCCGCGGCCCTGGAGAGCGAGCACGAGCAGAACGTCCAGCGACGTCAGCAGCACGCCGGCCAGGAGCGGCATGCCGAACAGGAATTTGAGCGCCACGGCGGAGCCGAGGACTTCGGCGAGGTCACAGGCCGCGATGGCAATTTCGCAGCCGATCCATAAAGCAATGGCGGTACGCCGGGAGAAATGATCGCGACAAGCCTGGGCGAGGTCGCGGCCGGTGGCGATGCCGAGCTTGGCGGAGAGCGCCTGGAGGAACATGGCCATCAGGCTGCTGAGCAGGACGATGCTGAGCAGCGTGTAGCCGAACTTCGAGCCGCCGCCCAGATCGGTGGCCCAGTTGCCGGGATCCATGTAGCCCACGGCGACGAGGTAACCCGGGCCGGCAAACGCAAACAGTTTGCGCCAGAGCGAGGCGCCAGTCACGATGGGGATCGTGCGGTGCGCTTCCGGAAGCGACGGAGCGCCGCGCTCGCGGCGCCAGCCGTTGCCACGGGTTTCCGCAACTTCCTGGGGATTGACCGGGGATGAGCGCGAAGCGGCCATTCGTTAATCTTGTTGAACTCTCTAAATAAACTACGCTTAATACAGGGGTAGGTCAAGGATTTCCTGCGCGACGCGTCGAAACGGATACGCCGGGGCGCTTCCCGCGCATGACTCGTGACCTGCCTACCGCAGGGAGGCGGGAGGGCTGTGACTCGTGAATCGACTTAGCCACCGCTGCTGGGTGAGCAATGCGGGTTTATGGTAGTGTGGCGCACGAGTCTTTGGCGCCAGGAGCATGTCCGCAAAAAGATTCTCAAGTTTCAGAATTGAGAGACCACCGGAGATGCCGGAGAGGATACGATGGACGAAGCCATGAACCAGCAGCAGGTGCAGATCAAGGCCGACGAAAAAGAGATGCTTGGCCAGTACAGCAACCTGGTGATGATTCACCACAATGCCGAGGAGTTCACCCTGCACTTTATCTATTTATTCCCCAATGTGCCGCAGGGAAAGTTGGTGGCGACGCAAATCGTGAGTCCCGCGCACGCCAAACGGCTCTGGCGCGCGCTGGGGGAAAACATCAGCCGGTACGAGGCGCAATTCGGGCCGATTCGCGAGACGCCGCTGACGGGGGCGGAGCCCAAGGTGGGTTTTGTACAGTAGACGCACAGCCGGCCAGTGGCGTGTGCTCTCCGGCACGCGACCACGCTTTTCCCCCGCCAGAGCCCAGGCAACCTTCCGGCACGGCAGGCACCTAAACTACCAGTGGCGAGGTGGCTTGTGCGGCGGATGACCATGGGGCGCGTGTTCTCCCTATTTGCCGTCCTGGTTCTTGTTTCTCTTCCCGTGGCAGCACAACAGCAGGGACCCATCATCAATCCGCGGACTCCTCCGCCTCCTCCGCCAGCCGATAACCCGCCACAGGCGCCGACGATACAAACAGGGCCGCCCGCAACGACCTTGGACTCCCCTTCCGTACTGGTGAAGCCGGCGCAACCCGCGGCACCGCCGCCGGACCTGCCGGCGACAGTTCAGATTGCGTCCGGAACGCGCCTGGGTGTCATCCTGGACACACCGTTGAGCACGCGCATCGCGCACAAAGGCCAGAAGATCACCTTCCATCTGGAAGATGCGTATCGGCTCAGCGACCTTGTGGAGATTCCGCCGGAAACGGAATTCACCGGGACCGTGGTGGAGACCAAGAAACCTGGCTCGTTCGGCAAACCCGGCGTGCTGCGAGTAAAGCTCGACGGCATTCGGCTCGCGAACGGTCCAGAGAAAGACATCACGGCGCGACTCGATTCCCCGGACATGAAGGGCGACGGGCGGTTGACCTCGGACCGGCAGCGCACGACGGACCTCTACCGTTTGACGATGTACACGCTGGAGGGCACGTTGATCGGCGCAGGCATCCACGGCGGCAAAGGCGCAGGGATCGGCGCGGGAGCGGGCGTGCTGGCGGCGATTCTGATCGCTGCTGCACACAAGGGCCCGGACCTCTACCTCGAACCGGGCATGCCCTTCACGGTGATCCTGGACCAGCCGGTGGAGCTTCCCGGCAAGCAGGTCTATGACGCGCAGCAGGAGTATGCCGCTGCGCATCCGGCAGCCTCGCGCAACTCGCGCGAACGCGAGTCGAATGGCGATGCCGGGCGTCCACAACTCAAGCGCCGGCCGCACAATCCCTAAATCAAGTATTCCCCAATGGAGAAAAGTGCGGGTGCAGACGTGACGCTGCACAGGCTGAAAGTCTGTGCCACTGTGTGATAACGTAACCCGCGCCGCTCGAATGAACTGCCTCACCGCGACTCTGATCACGCTGAACGAAGAGCAGAATCTGCCTCGCGCGCTGGCCTCCCTGCGAGACCTGGTGGACGAAATCGTGGTGGTGGATTCCGGCAGCGGGGACCGCACGCGAGAGATCGCTGCAGCCGCCGGCGCACGCGTCTTCCTCCGCGGATGGACGGACTACTCCGACCAGCGAAACTTCGCCGCAGCCCAGGCCGCGCAGGATTGGATTCTCTCCATCGACGCGGATGAAGAGCTGAGCGCGGAGCTCCGGAAATCGCTCGCCGACTGGAAACAGAGCGAGCCGCGGGCGGTGGCGTACGAGGTCGCGCGTCTGGCAAGCTATCGGGGACAGTGGATGCGGCATTCGGGGTGGTATCCGGACCGCAAGGTGCGGCTGTACCGGCGGGACCTGGCGCAATTCACAGGGACGGTGCATGAGTCGCTGCGCATTGAAGGCCCGGTGGGATGGCTCGAGGGCGATCTGCTCCACTACGCCTACCGCACGACGGCCGAGCATGCGGCGAAGGTGGAGAAGTACACAGACCTCGCCGCCTGGCAGCTTTTTGCCGCGGGCCGCCGGAACTGGCGGGCAGCCATGATCCTTGCCCCGCCCTGGGCTTTCCTGCACGCGTATATTCTTCAGCAAGGATTCCGCGACGGCGCGGACGGCTGGCAGATTGCGCGGATGTCGGCGCGATACGTTTACCTCAAGTACCGTAAACTCGGCGTGCTGGTGCGCGGCGGCAAGCTGGACCCCAGCCGGAAGTCTGCGGACGATCAACCGTGAAGATTCTCTTCGTCGATCTGGAGCGCGACTGGCGCGGCGGGCAGTGCCAGGCGCTGCTGGCTTTGCGCGGGTTTCGCGCGGCGGGGCACGAGGCGGAACTCGTCGCGGCGGAGGACGGCGCGCTGGCCCAGCGGGCCCAAGGGGAAAAGATTCCGGTGCATGCAGTCCCCAGAGGAGCCCGGCGCCTGGGGGCCGCGCGCGCGGTGCGCCGGCTGCTGGGAGAAGGCTTTGACATTGTGCATGCGAACGAGCCGCACGCGCTGACGGCGGCGTGGCTGGCCGGGGCGCACCGGCGGGCGGCGCTCGTGACTTCGCGGCGCATTGCACTGCCCTTGCGGCGCGGCGCGGTTGCGCGAATGCGATATCGGGCCGCGCGGAGAATTATCGCGATCTCGGAATTCGTTGCCGGCAGTGTGCGCGCCTCCGGCATCCCCGCGAGACAATTGGACGTCGTGTACGATGGCGTGGAGATTCTGCCGCTGCCGACCGTTACCGAACGCAACGAGGCGCGGCACGCCTGGGGAGTAAAAGAAGGCGAGACGCTGCTGGGATGCGTCGGCTATTTGCTGCCGGAGAAAGGACAGCAGTATCTAGTCTCGGCGCTGGCTGCCTTACAAGAAGAGTTCGCGGGAGTGAAACTGCTCTTGGCCGGCCAGGGACCGCTCTGGGACGATTTAGGGCGCCAAGCCGATGTAATGTGCGAGCAGAACAGTGTGATATTCGCCGGACACTTGGAGAACGTGGCCATGGCGTACGCGGCGACGGACATTTTCGTTTTCCCATCGCTCGCCGAGCCGCTGGGGACCTCGCTGCTCGCGGCCATGGCCTATGGACTGCCGGTGGTGGCGCGGGAAAGCGGCGGCGTCCCGGAAATCATCCGCAGCGGCACGGACGGGCTGCTGGTGTACGAGCCAAAGAGCGAAAACATGCCGCAAGCGTTGGCCAGCGCAGTGGGGCACATTCTGAGAGAACCAGGACTCGGGAAGGCGCTGGGAGCGGCCGCGCGCAAGACGATCGAGGAGCGCTTCAGCGCCGAGCGCATGGTCGCGGAGACGCTGTTCGTCTATGAGACCGTGATCTGAACAGAGGCTCCGTTCCCGCCACCATCTGGCGGGTCAGCGCACGCGAATGCCTCGGGCAGTCTCCACAAGAAAGCAAGCGCCGGAAACCCGTTCCCCACGGATCGTCCGGCACCTGCAGAGTTAGTCTTCGCCAGTTTTCGTGCCTTGGGGAGTTCCTCCTCTCCGAACTATCCGTTCAACGATGCTCCGGGGCTCGCCGGCGGCACAACCCACCATCCGGCGTGCTCCAGAAACTCGACGCCGATCACAAACCCTTCGCCGCGCAAGGTGCGGCAATAGGCCACGCGCGCGGTCGCCTGGAAATTCCCGGGCAGCGATGCGATCTTCAACCGGTCATCCATCTGCCAGCGGCGCATGGTGACCACGCGAGCCCCGCGCGGACTAACATCTTCGGTAAAGGTCGTTTCCGTGCCCGGGAGTTGTGAGTTTCCTGAGATTTGCACACCGACTTCCATCGGGATGCGACGTTCGGCCCGCTTGGCGGAATAGAGCTTGTGCACGGAACCCCCCAGTTTCGTGATCCAACGTTTCGCTCTACGGCAGTGACGCGCGTCTCACAAGCAGGCGGCGATGCGCGCGAATACATGCAAGCTACCTGAGCGCTCCTTCATGCGGTAGAGCTGGCGATCCGCCGCCGCGAGCAGTTTTTCCACGGTGTCGCCGTCCTGCGGATAGACGGCCGCGCCCGCGCTGACGGAAATGCGCGGCAATTCTCCATCGGTGGACAGGCAGGCGCAAGCGCGCTGAGACACCTGCACGGCGGCCTCGGCTCCCGATTCGGGCAGGACAACGGCAAACTCGTCGCCGCCATAGCGGGCCGGAGTATCCAAGGCGCGGCAATTGCGACGCAATACGTTCGCGAGGCGGCAGATCGCCCGGCTGCCCACCAGGTGGCCGTAGCGGTCATTGATCGACTTCAGGCGATCCAGATCGAACAAGAGCACGGCGAACGGCCGCGACGTCCGGCGCGAACGCTGGATCTCACTGTTGAGCGCATCCACCAGCCGCCGATAGTTCGCCAGGCCGGTCAGCGGATCGCTGATCGCCAGATAACGCACCTGGTCGAACAACCGTGCATTGTCCAGCAAGGCGGCGCCGAGCACAAGCGCGTAGCTCGAAGCTTTGAGCACGTGAGCCAGGGCGAAGGGAGCATCCAGCAGCCGCCCAGATTGCGTCATCACGAGTTGGCTCGCGAAATTCAGCCAGGCAACCCAGACCATGGCGCGATCAAACGCAGTGGAGTTGTGTCGCAGGCGCCGCCGGAACCCAATTGCCGCCGCCAGAAAGAGCGCTGCGGGGAGCAAATCCCATGGCCGGGCCAGAAAGGCGCCTGGATGAATGGCCGGCGCGGTAAGCGAACCGAGGTAGACGGCGCTGGTGACGTAGCCCACCATGCCCACGATCAGGAACGCGACGGCGATTTCCCGGCGAGGGTCACGCGAGTTCGGCAGCCGCCGCTCAACCACGAGGGTCACCAGTAGGACGGCAGCGAGAAGCGTGCGCGCCACGCACCAAGTGAGGGTCACGCGCACGGGCGCGCCCGGAGGGAGATCCAGCGCCTCGTGGAAGCCCAAAGTGCCGCCGGTCTCGATCAGCCCCGTCAGGACGAAACCGAAGGCCAGGATCAGAGAGCTGCGATCGTGTGTGCCGCGGAAACGGACGAGCGCGATTGCCGCGTACGTGAAGGTCAGAAGGCTTGCGGCCAGCTCGAGGTAAGCATAGGCGAGAGGATCAGCGTTGAACGCTGATCGGCGCAACCACCAGACCAGGCCGACGAAAGCCGCCGCGGCCACGGGCACCCAGACCCAGCGGGTGCGACCGAAGAGCTGCGGGAGTTCGCGAAGCACGACACCCCGGGCAGCGGGCCAAGTGGCCGAACGTCTGTCTTGGGTTGCAATTTCTCGCGCGAACATGATTCTCCCCACAGCCGATTCCAACGGCCCACTGACACAATTTGGCGCAAGTCTGAGGCCGAATCCAAACCAAGGTACTACCCCTCAAGCGCTTGAATTGGAACAGTTTGCAATGGAGTCTCAAGTGGCCGAGGAAAAAGTGGCAGTCAACTTCCTCGCGGCTGGGAAGAATCGTTACAAATGCGCCGTTGCGATACACATGCGCGTAGAGATGGCCTTGCGGGCGGCTCGGGTGGTGCAGAATCAGACTTTCGGGTCGTAAGGTCGCGAGCGGCAGAGCGGTTCTGGAAGCAAGTCTTCAGTGCGTTCCGGCTAGCGGGCGTCCAATGCTGGGGATGGGGAAAACGAGCCGGCGAAGAAGCTCAGCAGTCGAAACGGTCTTGATAGTTCGAGGGGTTAACCCTTCGACGGTGGGGGGAGATCGCGCGCCTGGACCTGGTCCTTGAAGCCGATCTGTTTGTGTGTGCCGTCGCAGAACGGCTT
>CAVTZX010000041.1:0-22887 GCA_963739275.1 uncultured Acidobacteriota bacterium | reverse complement strand
TCAACTGACTTACGTATTGCTTGTTCGTAAAAGGCGTCGCGCAGTTCGGGAAAAGTGACGCCGCCGGTGACGCTGATGGCTTTCGTGGTCGGCCCCATCGAGCCGGCGACGAATCGCGGCTTCGCCGGCGTCGAGAACTCGTCCGCGACGTTGCGTGCGAGCACGGCCGCCGCGCGGTTCAGCTCATACGCACGCTCAGCCAAGCCGTATTCGGCCAGCACGATCGGAGTGCCGCCGAACGTGTCGGTCTCGATGATGTCCGCCCCGGCCTCGAGATAAGCCCGATGAATCGTTTCGACAGCCGAAGGCTTGCTGACGACAAGGTGCTCATTGCAGCCTTCCAGTTGAGTGCCCCCGAAGTCCGCGGCCGTTAGTTTCTGCTGCTGGAGCATCGTACCCATGGCGCCGTCGAGCACGAGGATGCGTTCGCGCAAGAGTTCGCGCAGGGTGGCGCCCTGTTCGGTGAGGTTCCTCATCGCGGAACCTCCTCCCCGGCGCGCGGGCGAACTCGCCATGCAGCGGCAGACAGCCGGTCTTCTAGGAATGGAAAACAGTGGAGTGCGGACTGCTTCATGAAGGCGCGAAACTGAGTGTGGATCGCGAAGGTCTTCTAGTCTCCTTCTTCGGTCAGAAAATCCGGCTCGGCGGGCGGGGCAATCACTCCCGCCTTTACACCGCGGGAGAGCAGCTCGCGCACGGCCCGGCGGCCCTGCTCGCCGTAGCTGAGCGTCCATTTGTTGACGTACATGCCCACGAACTTGTCGGCCATGTCCGGCTCCATCTCCCGGGCGAACTGCATGGCATAGTTTAGCGCGACTTCGCGGTGCTCGAGCGCATAGGAAACGCTTTGGCGTATCGCACGCGCCACCTGCCGGCCGATTTCCGGCCCCAGCGCGCGGCGAATCGCATTCCCGCCGAGCGGCAGCGGCAGCGCGGTCTGCTCCTGCCACCATTGGCCGAGGTCCACGACGCGGTGCAGACCCTGCTGGGCGAAAAAGAGCTGCCCCTCGTGGATCAGCAGTCCTGCGTCCACCGTTCCGTCGTGCACCGTGTCCAGAATCTTGTCGAAGGGCACCTGGACGGCATCGAAGTTCGGCTCGAAAAGCTTCAGCGCCAGGTACGCGCTCGTGCGGAAGCCCGGCACGGCGATCCGCTTTCCTGCCAGCTCCTCGCGCCGCAGCGGCCGGGAAGCCACAACCATGGGGCCGTAGCCTTCGCCGAAGCTCGCCCCGCAATCCAGTAAAATGTACTTCTCCCTCAAGTAGGGATAGGCGGCAAAGCTGATCGCCGTAACGTCGTACAGTTCTTCGCCGGCGGCGCGGTTCAGCGTCTCGATGTCCGCCAAAACGTGCGCGAACTTCAATCCCGGTGTGCGCACTTTATGCGTTGCCAGCGCGTAGAACATGAACGCGTCATCGGAATCCGGTGAATGCGCTAGCCGGATTTCGGTCGCTTTGCTGGTTGCCTGCCGTGTGGCCATGGTCCTGTCCCTGACGGGAAGCTTGCTTGTGCCGGAGCGAAACGTGGACACCGCTGCCCGCTTACGCACCGTGATGTTCCCGGCACTCCGGGAGAAGGGGTCGTCTTGCAGCGGTGAGACGTTGCGTCTGCGGAAAGTCTGCGCGCTCCTAACCGGGGGAGAATAACACACTCCACCTGCGCGCACAAAACGGCGCCTGCGGACCAAAGGGCGGAAGAGCCTCGACGGAGCGGCAAAAGGTCTCAGCGCATCCAGCGGCTGAGCAGCGGAATAATGATCGTAGGAAGCAGCAACACCGCGAGCAAGACCCACGTGAGCGGATGTCCTATGTTCAGGGTGTAGCCGATGCCGAAGCGTTTCTCGACGAGAATGGCGGGGTCGTCACGGTTCACATAGATGATTCCCAGCTTCCAGCATCGATCCGGCGTGCGGTCGCCCACCGGCGCGGCGCCGGACACACCTTCGAGCGCATTGGTCGAACCGGCGAGCCGCGTTCCCCCCTGGCCGGTGTAGATGAGCAGCGCCACGATTCCGCAGACGTATACCAGCGTGCCGATGAGGAAGAGACCGAAGCTCTGGGGAAGGGTCCCCGGTGTCGAGCGAAGCGGCAGGATCGACATCCACGTGGCAACAAACGCGAGCAAGTACTCAGCGCTCATCAGGCAAACAAGTTGCACGCGGCGGAAACGTGTTTCGTTGCGGGCAGCGGTCCCAGAGGCCCGGATTTGCCGCGTGCCGTAGAGCATCGCGTACCAGATCACGACGAGCATGGCGCAGAGTATCGCGCCCATTCCGAGCGACCCGTAAACGCCCCCGATCGTGCGCGATGCCCAGCCGTCGGGCTGCCCGTTGATCCCCCAGTGCACGGGGAAACGCAGCGGGATCTCATCCCAGTGCGCACGCAGGTGGAGCGCGCCTGCCCCTAACAGGGCGAAGGGTCCCAGGTGAAGCAGCGCGGCGCCGGGGATGCCGCGCGCGCGCGGCGCGAGTCGCGCCTCGCGCTGCGTGGAAGGTTGCACGCCGCGCGGCATCACCTTCCGCCGTGCGAGTTGAAATGCGAGGAACGCGCCAATGATCTGCCAGTACACGCCCGCAATCATCACGACGTCGTGACCCAGCAGCAGCCCTGACGTGAGGAGCCCCGCGCCCACGGCCGTGTGCAGCCAGACGTGCGCCCGAAAGCGCCGCAAGATCTCGTGTGCTTCTGGCATCTTGCGAAAGTCCGGCGGCACTGTGACCGCGAAGAAAATGTCCGGGCGCGTGAGCTGCGGGATAAGATGGAAGAGGACTCCCATGACGAGCAGCTCGCCGTAGAGGAAGGCATTGAGTGCCGTGAATGGTTCGTTCATCACTTTGTGTTCTTCCCCCGGGACGCGATCCACGCGGCGATGTCCGCGACTACCGGCTCGGGAACGTGGTTCGGCTTCATATACTCTGCGGGAGAGGATGGGCCGGTGCCGGGCATGAAAAGGTGATTGAGGTCCGGGTAGAGCTTGAAGCTGACGTTCGGCTTCGTGCCCAGCGCCTTCTTCCAGCCGTCGAAGTCCGGCGAGGTCACCTGGTAGTCGCGCGCGCCCTGCAAAATGTAGATGGGGATCTTCAGCGCCGCCGCGGTTTCCGCCGGGTGATAGCCGCGCAGGTCGAGCAGATAGCTCGCGGGGATCTTCGAGCCCAGGAAGTCTAAGGTCGTTCCGGGTTTCAAGTCCGGATTGCGCAGTTGCTTCGCAGTTTCTTCGGCCGCGTCGATGGCCTTCTGTCCTTCCGGAGTCACGGGGCCACTCAACGTGGCTTCGTAGCGAACTTGATCCACGATGAGATCCTCAAGCGGCCGCGTGTTCCCGGCCATCACAATGAGCCCGGCCACCTGCGCGTCGCCGGCGGCGATGCGCGGGGCGAGGTAACCACCCTCGCTGTGACCGAGGACGAAGATCTGTTTGGGATTGACCTCCGGCATCACGGCGAGCATGGCCACGGCCGAGCGCGCGTCATCCATCGCTTCTTCTTTCACGGTAAAGGCACTGAGATCGTCTCCGCTCTTCGCGCCATACTGCCGGGTGCGCTTGGTGTAGCGCAGGACAACAACGCCGCGGCTCGCGAGGCCCCAGGCCAGGTCTTTGAACGTCTTGTTCGGGCCGATCGATTCATCCTGGTCGTTAGGCCCTGAGCCGTGCACGAGCACCACGGCCGGGAACGGCCCCGTGCCTTTCGGCAGACAGAGTGTGCCGGGCAGGTCCCAGTGCCCGGTGTGAACCGTAATCGGGCGTTCCTCGAACGCCTCGGGCTTCACGTATTCCGCCGGCTTCCAAGGTGTTCGCGAGGAGACCGGAGCGGACGTGAAGCTGGCAAACTGCCCCTTGGCGTTGAAAGCAAGGACCAGGATCAGACTCTGTTTTGCAAACGCGCACGTGGCATAAACCACGTGGTAGCCGGAACGCTCTTCCTGCTCGACGCCGGTGATGGATTTGAATTCGCCGAGCTGCAGAATGACCCCATCCCAACTTGAGGCGAGCTTATCGACCGGCAAAGCCTGGGCCAGGCGCTCATCGTACTGCGCCGCGACTTTGTCGAACTGGCGATCCGCAAGCTGGGCGAGGATCAGCCGCGCCAGGGCTTCATAGTTGGGCCCTTGCGGCTCCTGCGCGCCGACGGCGATGGCCGCGGCGAGAATCCCGCAAAGACATACGGTCAGAAGTTTTTTCATGTGCTTATCCCTCGCTGAATTGTCGGCGCGGAAGTCCTCGTGTGGTTGTGTCCGCCCTCTTTTTCGGAGCGGCGGCTTTGCGGGCGGCTTCCTTTGCCGTTTCCAATACTTTCTTTGCCGGCACTCCATCCGCCAGCGCTTGTGCGATCAACTCGCCGAGGCGCCGTGCAAAGCTAGCCTGGGCTCGCGGATTCGGCCCGGGAGGGCGCCGCGGCTGTACGCGGGCGCCGCGGCCGCGTTTCAAATCGAGCCATCCCTCCTCGGCGAGGACGCGGTAGGCCTCGGCCACGGTGTTGTGGTGGACACCGAGGTCCGCGGCGAGCTGCCGCACCGTGGGAAGCAGGTCGCCCGGGGCAAATTCGCCGGCCACGAGCATCGCCCGCACACCGTCCACGATCTGCTGGTAGACGGGGAGTCGGGCGGCCAGGTCGATGCGCAGGAGCGGGGCGGTGCGGTTCATTGTACGATGTCCATGTACAATGTACAGCAAACCACCCCGTGGTCAAGGGGATCCGGGCCTGGCCGCGTTACAGCGCGGAGACGACGCGCGCCACGGCGGTGCTGAACTCGGCGCGCCCGTCCAGGTACGGCTGCCAGTAAAGTTCGAGTGCCCGCTCATACGCCGTCCAACCCCGCGCGTAGAGGCGGTTGCGAATGGCGTATGGTGTGTAGACCTCTCCGGGGGCGTTCCCCGCGCGGGGCTTCAGCGTGCGCCGGACAATTTCACCGGTGGTGTAGAAGAGCAGGGCGTGCCAGAGGTCGCGCGGGATGGGCTTGCCGCGCTGGCGGCATTCGCGCGCGATGGCGTCGCGCACCGACGCCGCCAGCGTATGCGCCGCTTCGTGGAAGACCACCTCGAGCGCGACACTGCCTTGGTTGCCCGGGTCCGTGCTCGAAATCGTGAGGTGCGAGGGATCCAGCGTCGTGTACGCGCCGAAGGAGCCCGCGTACACCACCACGTCCACGCGCAGCGGGCCCGCGGGCCAACTCGCCTGAAATGTTTCCGCCAGTTGCTCGGCCAATTTCTTGCCGTACTCCCGAACGAGGGGCCCAACGGCGTTGATCCAAGCGCGGTTGGCCCGGTCGTGCTCCGCCCACCAGCGCGCGCGGTAGACGGGCGCGGCGGCTTCGAGCGCGGCGATCATCTCCGGCTGGAGGCCCGAGGCGCACGCGGGCCTGGCATGCCCGGAAAGGTCGGCGCACGTCTCCATCTCCGCCAGCCGGTTGTTGATGAGCACCATGTCGCCGTTGAAGAGCAGATCGCGGCCGGCCATACCGCTCGCGTAGTAGTCCAGCGCGGCTTTCCAGTCGCGCTTTTCGTCAGCGCGGAGCCCCTCGGTGGAAACCGGAGTGCCCTCGGGAGCTTTCGCAGTTTGCGCCGCTCGCGCTCGCACCTGCTGGTAAAGGAAGTGGTGGAGATTGACCCAGAAGCCGCTGTGGAACTCGAAGACGGGGACTTGTGGCTTCTCCTGTGCCTCCTGCGGCGAACCGGGCAGCACCCCGGATTGCGCTGCGGCGGAGCAGCACGGACTCAAGATCATCGCAGCCAGAAGATTCGCCGCACAGAGGATGGAGGGGAGAACTCGCTGGAACCGGAGCGTCATTGGCAACCACGGGATGTTATCCGAAGCGAATGCCTTTCGCCAAACCCGTGGAGGAAGGGGCCGTGAGTCAGTTTCCGGTTAGCCGACAATTCAGGAGTTATCGCGTGGTGGCTCGAATCGAAATGCCAAGTACGGCCACTTCTACGCGCGGCCCGTGACCATAAAGTTTAGGAGCAAAGCAATATTTGAACACCTCAGTGAAACGGATCGGCTGGAGCGTATATTGTTCATCATGCTGCCGGGGTTACGAGGTATGATGGGCGTCGGAAGTGGATAGATCTGTTTGCGACCGCGCTTGCGGAACCGACCGTTAAGAGGCGAATGGGGGGATCAAAAGCCTGGGCCCCGGAACTTCGCAACGAGGGGCGACGAGACAGAGCAACTGCGTGCACGCCAGTAGGATCGCAAGTCTCGTTCTGTTCACTCATATGGCCGGGAAGTGATGCTATCGCCCAGTCGACGCTAGTGACATTTCTGGTCCAACTCAGCGAACTCCATGGTCTCCTGCAAGACACCTACAAGGCGTAATCGAAAAGCTTCTTGAAAGGGGCTTATGGGAATTAAGGCGATTTTCCTGGTCTTTTTGTTGTGTTCCGCACTGACAGCGGAAGATTTGGAAAAGACGCAGAAAAAAGAGCTCGAAGCTCAAGTCAGGACGATGACTACGGAAGCCGAAAGGCTTGAGAAAACTGGACAACTGGCGGAGGCGCGCACCAAGTATGCCGAGTCCCAGGCGCTTATCGAAATGAAAAACGTCACTGAGGCCATCAAACGATTGGATGAAGAAATTCACAGGCGGGTGAAGGATACGTTGAGCGAATCACGCAAGCTCTACGAATTGCGCAAGTTCAAGGAGGCAGCCACCGCGCTGGACGCGGGCATGAAACTACAGGCTTTCCAGTCTGTGCTCGCGTACGATCTTGCACTCTGCTACTACCAGCTCGGTGAACGCAATAAGGCGCTCGAATACCTGGGGAAGGCCAAAGCAGGTACGGCGGACCCGAAGCAAAAGCAGAAACTCTTGCAGCTTCTTACGTTCTTCACCACCGGAGAGAATGGGCTTTCGGTAAATGACAGCGACAAAGAGCGAATCAGCCGGGTCAACCGTCTCTCCGAGAGCATCGGAGTGGAAGCATCCCTGGAAGATGCAGGAGGAGATGAGGAGTCGTTCTCCGAAGGCGACACTCCATCCGCGCAAGTGGTGTCTCAGACGTCACTCAAGACAAACGTGCCAGCCGGCATACGTAGCGATACCCTTGCGAGTCACAGGTCGAGTTTGTGCAATGCGCTTGGCGAGCTCAAGGGCACATTAGTCAGCAGTCCGTCCGCGACCTTCAATCTCGCGAACTGCGCCGAGACCAATGGACGGGCCGCGGAGGCTGTCAGGCTGCTGGAAAAATACCTGGAACTGGCGCCTGGCGCGCTCGATAGCGATGAAGCACACGCCCGTATCGCTGACCTGAAATCGCTGCTGAGTTTGCCGAGTCAGAACGGGATAGAAATTCGCCGTCTCTATGCCTCGGTGTACGGCTCCCTTGCGGAGCGCAAATATGATCGTGCGCTTACAGATCTCAATAAGGCCGGCGACTTGGGCCCTGAATTCACCCTTACCAAATGGAAACTGGCGCTGCTTTATGAAGCTATGGGGGACATTGTTCAAGCGCGGGAGAATTTCACTCGCTACGAACAGCTGACGTCCGAGCAGAGTGCCAAAGACGAGGCGGCGCTGCATCTCAGCACCCTGGACGCGAAACGATCCAAGTATGACGAGGAGGTTGACGCGGCGGAGGACATCGTTTCCGATTTGTTCAACCGGGCCATGAACTTGACCTTCAACGGGTCCGAAAACCGCAGCGCCTTACGGGTACGGCGCGCGCGCGTGAAAAAGAAAGACGATGAAGGCAAAGCACGGAATAGAGTGGGTGGCTTTGCCATTCCTTTTGCTTATGCGCAGCAGCAACTGTCGCGGGCCAGTGAGCATCTTCAGATCGCCCTGGCTCTCTTCCCCCTCGGAGCGGAAGCCAACGAGCTGATGGGACTGGTCTTTTTACAGGCAAACGACGGCCATTCGGCAATCAAGAGTTTTGATGTAGTCGCAAGCCAGGGCCTGCCGGTTTCGTTTTATGCCGAGATGCGTGGCCATAAGCAGGATCAAGCGGTGAAGTGCGAGTTGAGTCGAGACCGGCTGCGTTTGATCTTCCTTTCGTCGTATGACAAGAAAGGGAAGCCGGCGCCGCCAAGCAAGCCGGCAGGAGAAGACGGCCTGGGAGACATGGTTGTGGAGCCTTCTGCTCCGCGCCAACAAGTGTTCGATTCCCTCGACTTAACCTTGGTCGATATCAAGAAAGTCGAGACCGACAAAGGCCTGCTCAAGCTGAAACTTGCCCAGCAAGAAATCACTCTATCCCCGATTTACCTGCCTTCCTTCACGCCCATTGAGGGTCCGCAGGCGCGAAGGTTTGCCAACAACTACACCCGGCTGTTCGTTCGCTATCCGGGGTTGGAGGATTCCAAGCTGGGAACCGAAGGCATGACCGGGGGCGAGAAGTTCAAGATGGGATACAACATTGCCAACGCCAGCATGGATATTGCAATGTCAGGTTTCAATCCAATCAGCGCGATCGGAAGTGTGCAGGACGCAATCTCCATTACTCGAACCATTCGGGCGGCGATGGTTTCGCTAAGTGTAAGCTTTGCGACATGGGAGAAAAGTGTGGATGACCAGCAGCGACTCCTGGCGGGCAAGTCGTTCAAGTCAATTCCGACGCAGCCGGTGAATCTGGGATTCGTGCAGGAGATGAAGTAGGTTAGAAAAACTTAGAGCTATTGGCTCGGGGAAGTGCTCGGGCCGCTTACTCCAGGGTCGAGTCAAAGTTTTTGGCAAGCAGCAAAGTCCACTTGTACAGATAATCGGCGAGTCGGAAATGGGACAATTCTTGGGATCTTGGCAATTCTTCCCAAGTCACGGCGTACTCGGAAGTAATGCACTTGGCCGTATAACGCGCTAACCGGAAACTGACCCACGAACGAAGAGGCTGATGCCATCGGAAAAATCGTGGCGCGGGACTCCGTGACTACTGAAGAGGGGCCGGCGGGCCCGAGGTGAGCGGGGAACCATGATGGGCGGCGAGATACCACAGCGGGCCGCGGTCTTCGCCTCCGGGGCCGGGGATTGCGCGGCGCACGAAAACGTTGGTGGCCTGCACGCGTACCTGGTCGAAGCCGCTTTCAAACGTGCTGGTCACATGCTCGGTGCAAGCCACCCAGGCGACATTGTCCTCGACATGCACCCAAACCGAGCTGATCTCTACCTGCACGCGCTGCGTGCTCATGAAAATCCGCGACCAACTCGCTCGCACTTCGTCCCAGCCCAGCAATAGATCCCAACCCGGGTGCACGCATTCGATCCAGTCCTCGTGCAGCCAGACAGCCTCCATCTGCTCGAGGTCCAGCGCGGCAAACGCCTGATAATAGCGGCGATTCGCTTCGCGCACGGCCTGCTCAGGATCTTCGGTATGCTTTGCGGCTGGGGTCGTCATTCGTCGCACCCGCTGCCGGGGGAAGGATACGAGACTCTTGCGGAAGCGCTACTCCTTACGGCTGGCGATCTCGACGCCGCGCACGGCAGCCAATATCAAAGCCAGCTTAAGCACTTCTCCGGGCATGAACGGTGCCGCCCCCGCTCCCAGCGACCAGAGCCAGCCTTTCTGCATGAACGCCGCCAGCCACGTGCAACCCACCGTGAAGATGACCAGTTCGCCAGCTAAGAGCGCGCCGAGGAGTCGGAGCGTCGCTGCCGCACCCCTCGAAAAGGGTCGCCGTTCGATGAGCCACCCGGTAACGAACGCCGCGATGGGGTAGGACAATAGGTACCCCGCTGTGGGGCCCAGGAAATACGCCGGGCCGGGCAAGCTAATTTGCGCGAAGACCGGCGCGCCGAGTAGCCCTTCCAGGAGATAGAGTCCCATAACCAGCGCGCTTCGCCGCGCGCCGAGTAGCACGGCCACAAGCAACACACCAAACGTCTGCCCCGTGATGGGCACCGGCGTCCAGGGCAGCGGCACCATGATTCGCGCGCAGAGCACCAGGAGGATGTTGGCGGCGAAGATGCGCGCGGCGTTCGCAAGCAGGCCGTGCCCCGCAAGCCAGCGGTCGGCGAGCACTCGCGTTTCAGCTCGGGACGAGAACATTCTCTGCTTCTCCTGGGTTTTCAGCCGGCGAAGATGATACCTGAGCCGGGGGCGCGATGCACCCCTTTGTAAGCCGGGGTACGGAGGCCGTGGCCCGCCTACACTCGGCTCCGCTAGGCGCGCTATTCATCGATGCTGCCGTGCGCCGAAGCACAACTCTGGGCTACGCGCGTATCAGCTTTGCTAGCGGAACAGCTCGCGGATGAGCTGTGCTCCTTCGCTCTCGGTCAGCACGCGTTTGCGGATCAACGAGCTGATCAATTGATTCAGGACGTGGCGCTCGTTCTGGAGTGGCTTTTCGGGTTCACGGGCTTCTTCGTGCGGTTTGTCGAGCAGCGGAATGTCTCCCGCCAGGCACGCGAACCACTGTTCGAGAGTGGTTCGTTCCTGCAGCGTTGTATCGTAGAATGCGAGCCCCATTCCCATTCCGACTTTCGAATAGACCACGCGCGCGGGGGACTCAAAGCTCAATTCGCCCCGCTTGAGGCGCAGAATCACGTCCGTATCCACGGCAAATGGGCTGATCGTGTCCACGTAGCAGCCGCCCAAGGAAAGATCGGCACATCGTCCCGAACCGCGGGTCCCGCTCCTGCGCTCAATCGCCTCGGCCGCGGCGGTGAACGCGTACCGGGGGCTCCTCCGGCGCTCGGAAAGTGCGCCGTTGTTGGAGGAGCCCGCGGAGGGTTGCTCGCCGGGGTTTGCGCGACCGGCGCTGGCGACCTCATCCTTGATCGAATGGCCTGGCATCGAAAACGATCCGGATTGCTTGATTGATGGAGACGCCGATCGCTTGCCAGCCTGAACGGGCGCAATCGTAGCGTCCGGAAGGGGTAGTTCATTCTCATGCCACGTCTGGCGGAGAGCAAGCAGAAAGCTTTCCGGATGCTACAAACGCTAACGGGGTTCCCGGGGGGATTTGACGACCGCATCCGTGACCGTGGCCACGGCGCCCTTTTTGTCGTCGCCGCGTAGCGTCCCGCTGGAGTCCAGGAAGAAAGACCGCTGGCCGGTCTTCCCATACTCGGTGGGAGTCGCGGCAAGCTCGAAGCCGTCTTGGCCGTCCTCGTCGGTTGCCGTCACCCCGGGGCGCGGCGGAACAATTCGGTAGCGGAAACTGTAGCCGCCCTTGGTCCCCGCCGCCAGTTCGGCATCAATCAGGCTCGCGGCGTCTTCGGAGATTCCCTCCCTGGGCGCGGGGCCCATCCGCGCCAGTGATTCGGGCAGCGTACCAAAGGCACGCCGGTAGGTGCCGAGCGCGCGCGCGATTTCCCGAAGCGAGGCGATGGCGGCTTCCTCACGGGAAGTCAAGTCCTCGCGCGCCCACTGCCGCGCCAGGGCCGGCAGATCGAGCAGCAATAAGCCGACCGACAGAAGTTTCCATTGCCCACTTTCGCGCACCAGGCCGAACTGCACATCGCGAGGTGCGCTGCGGTCGGGATCGCCTGGCTTATCGCCTGGGATGCCTGCGGTGACGGGGATGAACGCCAGATTGTCCTGCACACGTGCGTCCCCGAAGCGGATCAGGGCTGTCACGCCGGGTGTTTCGCAGCGGAAAAGAGGTCGGCCACTGGCGTCGTTCGAGAGCAGCGGGCGGCCCGGGGCTGCCAGTTGCACGAAACGCTGCATCAAAGCGATGCGCTGGTCGGGAGGCAGCGAGCGGTAGACGGCCGCATTCTCGCTGGTCAGGTACGCCGCAAACTGTTCAGCGCTTTGGCGGCAAGCGGCCATCAGCGCCTCGCTCAGCGCGGTGAGAGGCGCGGGCGGCGAAGTCGGAGGTGTCTGCGCCCGGGTGAGCGCGGCTCCGCCCGTGGCCAGAAAGAGCAGCGGGACAGCGCGGAGCCGGTGGCCGAGAGTCATGCCGTCAATTCTCCTCACGAATGGCTCGGGGCGATTCCGTTTTCGCTTCAGCCAGAATCAGGGCCAGATTCTGCGTGAATTTCGACCGCGGCATCACTTCGCGGCAGCCCGCGGCGCGCGCCCGTTCAGCTAGCTCGACCTGCACGTGAGAAAGGAAGGCGATCACCGGGACTTGGTTGCCTGCGGCGCGCAGCCGTGCGACGGCTTCGAGCGGGCCCTGGCGTGCGTTCAGGTCCACGAGAATGAGCGCCGGCGCGGCCGTTTGCGCATCCGCGAGAAGGGCATCGGCGGAGGTCACGGTCTTCAAGTCCACGCCCACGCGCCGCGCGGTCTCCCGCATCTTGGCCTCGAAGAAAATGTCGTCCACGAGCGCGATCACGCCGGGCATGCCCATCCGCCTTTCTCGCCGTGCGGCTTTGGATGTACCACGCTGGGCGTGCGGGCACAAGCGCGGCACGCACCGGTGCGCTTCGACAGCAGGGCGGCAACTGCGGTATAAAAAGGGCTGTCAATCGAATTCCCTCGAACGGAGGACTTCATGGGCCCCGCACCAGCCGGCGACGCGCTGCCGTACATCACGGTGCTCGAGCAGTCGCCCATCATCATCGAAAAAATCGTGCTCGACGCGCCGAAGGACGCCCTGCACTGGAAGCCGCAAATGGACCGCTGGTCCATCAGTGAAGTGCTGGCGCACCTCGCCGACGTCGAGGTGTTCTTCCGCGGGCGCGTGAGCAGAATGATCAAGGAGGATTCACCGGAGCTCGATTCCTACGACCAGAACGCCGCCTACGCTGCGGGGAAGTATTCCTCAGGAGCGGCGCGCGATCATCTGCACACCTTTTGCCACGAACGCGATCGCACGCTTTCCATGCTGCGGTACCTGGCTCCTGCCGCCGCCGCGCGCACCGGCGAGCACTGCGAGATCGGGCGCATCAGCGTCGCCGACCAGTTGAACGAATGGGCCTTCCACGACATGGGGCACATCCGGCAGATCTGCGAACTCTACCGCGCGCGCGTTTTTTATCCGAAAATGGGCAGCTTTAAGCAGTATTACACGGTCAAACCCTAGGCCACGCCGCCCGCCACTCCCATGGACGCACTCGCGCGCCGCATCCTCGAACTTTTTGAAGGGTTAGGTCGCGACTCGCTCGAATATGCCGCGCTGGCGGAGCGTTCCGGCCTCGATCCGGAGAGCGACTCGCTGCGAAACGTCATCGCCGAACTTGTCCGCCAGGGTCAGCTCGCGCGGGGCGATTCGCGCGGCTGTTTTTCGCGCACCGAGGATGGCCGCCTGGCGGTGGCCGGACCGCGCGAGGTCACTCTGTACACGCGCCCGGGCTGCCATCTCTGCGACGAAGCCAAACACGCCCTGACGCCGATCCTCCGCGAGTTTGGCGCGCGACTCCGGGAGGTAAACATCGATCTCGACCCCGTGCTGCACGCGCGGTACACGAACGATGTGCCCGTCATCTTTCTTGGCTCGCGCAAAGTGGCCAAGCACCGCCTCGACCCGCGCCAGTTCCGCCGCCAACTCGAGGAGTCCCGCCCCTGACGAGTTCGCGTTCTCGGAGTGCCAACCCCGAGGAAAGTCACACCGAACTGCTTGTCTCAGGTCGCCCTGCAGGTTAGAATTCGTCCAATTTCGGACTGGTGGTGGCTCTGTGATGAAAACGACCCGGCTTACGCCGAATCGCGCGGCGGTCTTGGAAACTCTGCGTTCGTGCCGCAGCCATCCGACGGCTGCGGAAATCTTTCGCATGGTCCGGCGCCGGCGTCCCGGCATCGCCTATGCGACGATTTATAATTCACTTGACTGGCTGACGCGCCACGGCCTCGCCGAGGAGCTGAAATATGGGGATGCGGCCAGCCGTTATGATCCCATCATGACGCGCCACGACCATTTGGTGTGCAAACGCTGTGGCGCGCTCCGCGATCACGAGATCACCGTGCCGCGGCGAATGTGGTCCCGCGCCGGTCAACCACACGGCTTCCGCGTCGAGCAGTACCGCATGGAGCTCTACGGACTCTGCTCGAAATGCTCCTCCGGCCGCGCGCACAAAGCCACGGACTGACGCAGCGCAGCTTCCCTCATTCTAGTTTCCGGTTTTCTCTGCCCCGCAGGGAGTGATTCTGCTCTGGATTCAGGGAGGGCTTTTAATGTCGGCCGGCGGACTCTTGCTGCGCCCTTTTCTTTTCTTCCTCTTTTCGGCGGGCGATTTCAGCGTTGCGCAGTTCGTTGAGGATGGCAGCAGCAGCGGGCGTGTAGTTCTGCGCAGCCCAGCGCGGCTGTAACCACACGGGGTCCATCTCCGCGCAGCGCTGGAATGCGGACGCGGCCTCCCCGTGCCGGTCGGTGCGCCACAGCAAGACCGCTTGGACTGCCGGGGCGTCGCCCAGCGACGGGTCTCCGCGCAGCGCGCGGTCGAGCGCCTGGAAGGCGTCCGCTTGGCGGCCCGCGTCGGTCTGGGCCCACGCGAGATCCAAGTCAATCGAGTAGTTCTGTGGCGCGAGCTGCCGCGCGGCCTCCAGTTCCTTGACCGCCCCCTCCGCATTTCCCGCGCGGTAGAGCCACCGCCCCATGCGCTGCCGCAGGACGGCTTTCATTGAGTCACTGGTTTCGTCCTCGATCAATCGTTCGTATGTGGACTGGGTCGTCCCCGCACCCTGGCCGCTGTAGATGCGCAGCCCGATTTGCGTGACGCGCAGGCGCGCGGCGAGAGCTGCCTCGGGTGACGGCGTCTTGCGCAGCGCGGCTTCAAACTGCACGGGAGCTCCGCTGCGGTCGGCGAATGCAAGCGCCCTGGCCAGAAGCAGCCACGTCGGCTCCGCGTTCACATCGATGGCCAAAGCTTCTTCGCCAGCTCTCACCGTGGCCGCAGCATCGCCGGATCTCCAAAGCGCCAGAGCCAGGCCTTGCCGCGCGGGCAGGTAGCTTCCGTCCATGCGCATGGCTTCGCGGAACTTCTCGATGGCCTTGGCGAATTCGCCGCGCCGGTCCAGCGCTTGCGCATCGGCCGTCAGAAAGATGGGGCGGAGACGGTAAGGAGTCTGCGGCTTCGAGGCGTCCCATCCCTGCGCGGCAATCTCTTTTTGCAACTCGGCGATGCGCTCGGCTTCCGGCGGGTGCGATCGAAAATACTCCTCGAGCGCCTCAATCGGCACACTGGCCAACTCCCCGATGGGCCCCTGCGTCGCGCCTTTTTTCGGTGGATGAAGCTTCGCAAAATGCTCTTCGATGGCGATGCCGCCCGCGGCCGAATAACCTGCCGCGACCGCGAACTGCAGACCCACGCGATCGGCCTCGAGCTCCTGTTCCTTCGTATATCCCGCCTCGAAGAGCCGCACGCCGATCTCGCCGAGCTGGTAGATCCCTTCGAGTCCGAGCTTGCGCATCTTTATTTCGTATTGCAGTCGCCCGATGGCGTGCCGGTTGTCGACGTGCGCGATTTCGTGGCCCAGCACGGCGGCTAGTTCGTCTTCGGATTCCATCAAGTGCAGAATCCCGCGCCCGAAGACGATGTGCCCGCCGGGCATGGCAAACGCGTTCACAAAGTGGTCGTCCGGGATGTAGTGGAACTGGTAGTGGATGGCCTGCCGCCGGACGTGCTGCGCGACCTTGGCGCCCACTTCGTTCAAATAGTCCCTGATGCGCGCCGCATCCGGGTCACGTTCGGTCTCGCGGTCGAGGCCCATGCGCTTGGCAAGCTCGTCGCCGACCTTGTTCTCTTCGTCGTCGCTCACGCGCGTGAGCGTCAGCGGGATGCGCTCGGCCTCGCGCTGCGTGTCTGCGACCAGGTACATCAGCGGGCGCGGCGTGATTTCGGTCTTGGCCTGCTTCCGCTGGAGCGCGTAGAGCGCAGCGGCGCCCGCCACGAGCAGCACAAGTGCGATGATGCCGCGCTTCTTCACAGGTATTTCCTCAGGAATTCGCGGTAGCGCGCGTAGAGGAAACTCACCAGTAGCAGCGCCGCCCCCAGCGCAAGGAAGGAGATGATTCGGCCCAGCGGGTCCAGCGTCCAGACATCCACTGCGAGGATCCGGCCCACGGAGAGAAGTAGCAACGCCAAGCTGAACCAGCGGAAGGTCCGCTCGCCGAGCGGCAGCGTAACCGCAAAGATCAGCAGTGCTTCCGCGCCCCACGCGGCGGTCAGGTAGCCGCGGCGGATTTCGAGGCTCAGCAGCACGGTCAGCAGCAGCGTGGGCACAAAGAAGAAGAGTTGGTGCGGGTTCTCGTCAAACCAGCGCAAGCCGCGAGCGACCGCAGAGTCAGCCAATCTACCCACGGGTCGCCTCCGGAGTCTTGACTGCCGGCGTTCCGCGGCGGTCCCACAGCACACGCAGGAAGAGCAGATAAACCAGCACCGAGGACATCACCACCGTCGCGGTGCGCACGCTCGTGAATCTCCACGAGCCGAGCTGGTAGAAATTGTCCAGAGCGCAGCGCACGCCAACCAGCACCGTCAGCAGATAGGCTTGGTAGCGCATGGCCGCGCTGGGCAGCACCGAGCCCAAGCGGTAGAAGATCACCACCAGGATGGCCCAGCCCACGGCAACCCACGACGTCTCGAGTTCAAAACGCATCAGCGCCACCAGCGGAATGGCCGCGTACCAGAGGAACATCGAACGCAGCCGCGCATCGTACGCGGCATCGGCGGTGGCAGGCTCTCGCGGCGTGGAAAAGGCGACGTAGTAGTAGATCGCCGCAAGCAGCGAAACCGTGACCACACGCGCCGAAACCGGTCCGAGCATGGAGGTGCCGTTCAAATCGGCGATAAAGATGCGCACCAGGCTCAGCGTCAGCATGAAGTGGCCCTGCGCGCGCAGCGGCCGATCCGCCAGGGAGCGTCCCGCTTCGAGCAGCGCCAAGCCCAGCATGCCCCACGCCAGGCCCACGGCCATGTTCGTCGCTTCCTTCCAGATGATCAGCGCCGCCAGCAGCGTCGCGCTTGACGAATAGGCGGCAGGCAGCCCGCCGAAGCGTGCGGCCAAGCCCGCGGCGGGTCCCAACGCTGCCGTTTTTGGTAAGAACTCCCGCAGCCGCCGCGCTTCGAGGAAGAAGAGCGCCGCCGAGATGGCGACAGTGACCAGGCGCAGGCTGATGCCGTGGAACTCCGCGTCGCGCGGCAGGTTGATGGCGCACAACCGCACCAGCGCGAGGAGCGCCGCGCCATGCCCGCACGCCCGTAGGAGTTCGCTCTTTGTGCGACGCCCCCATTCCCCAAGCCCCACCGCGACCACGGCCCAGATCATCGCCACCCACATCAACGGTGCTGCTACCCAGACTGCGGCCAGGACGAGCGCTGTGGCGATGAAATGGCAGACCTCGGCGGCGGTTTCGTCAAGACGAGAAGTATCAGCGCCGAGCAAGCGCGGTGCGAGCCGCGCGTTCAGGAAAAACGCAACGCCGATGGCGGCGAGCTGCCATCCCAGGTGCGCGTCAGGCCCGCGCCAGTTCACCAGCCGGTCCGAAATGGGGAAGGCGCAGAGATAGATCGTCAGCGCGGCCGCAGCGGCCCAGCCGAGGCGTCGCAGATGCACTTCGACGAGGCGCCAACCGGCCACCAGAAACGCTTCCGCCTCCGCCAACCACAGCAACTCCAGCCGCGCGCCGGAGAACCGATATGGAACCGCCGTGGCAATCAGCGCCGCGCCGATCGTAGTCGTCAGCACAAACGCCGTGCGGCGTCGCAATCTCTTCCCGAGCGGCGAGAGCCCCAGATAGACCGCGCCGACGGCGAGGAGAAACCAGAAACGCAGCCACGGATAGAATGCTTGATACCGCATGACCACCAAATAGCCGCCCAGGTTCAGGAAGAACGACGCCGTCAGCAAAGCGCGCTGACTTTCTTCGTTTTCCTCCCGCAGGAAATACGACACCATCCAAACCGCCCAGTAGAGCGTCAGCAGTGCTGCGCTCGCGGGAATCTGAAGAAAAGGCTGCCGCCGGCCCATCGTTTCGAAGACTTGGTGCAGCCACATCCAGTGCACTAGATACGTCGCCAGCACCGCGGGCGGTTCCAGCGCGTACCATTTCCGCCGCCACAGCAGAATCATCAGGGAGACGCCCAGCGCCGCAGAGGCGACAAGTGCCTGGAGACCGATGCGGCTCACCGCGATGCTGGCGAAGGCCAGCAGGTACGCGAAGCCGGTGGCCACCTGCGAGTTGTACCTCAGCGTGTGCAACACCATCGCCGCGGCCACGGCAAAGAGCAACGTGAAGCCCAGAGCATCGCTTTCGATCACGCGCACGGCGGTGACGTTGTGCATCGCGTACGTCGTGAAATAGACGATCGCCCATCCGCCACCGAGCACCGCGCGCGCCGCGATGCGGTAGCGTTCCCTTCGCTCGCCAACTACGCCGAGCGCGATCAGGATCACCCCCACGGCGTAACCGACCACAATCTTTCCTGTCGGCCCGATGTGCTGCAGCGTGTAGTTCAGAAAGTAGGCGATGCCCAGGACGAGGATCGTCGTGCCGATCTTGTTCAGCCAGCTTGTGCCCAGGCGCTCTTCCAGGTTGGCCAGCCGGTGCGTCTCGGCGGGCTCAACTGCGGGGCCTGGCTTCATTCCAACCGCAGGGGCGCTTGATTTGGCCGACGGCGGTGCAGAAGGAATCGTCATCGGAGGCTTCAGAGCAGGGGGAGGGGCAGGTAGAACCGTCGGCGCAGTCGTGGGCACACGCGGTGGAATTTCGACAGGAGGCGGTGCGGCAGGCGCGGGTTTTGCCGGCGCAGGTGGCGGCGCCGGCTTCACTGCGGTAACCGGCCGCTCGAGGGTTTCCAGCTCCCTTAGCCTCTCCTCCAGCGCATAGATACGCTGCGTCAGCTTGCCGACTTCATCCTGGGTAGCTGCGGATTTCTTCAGGCGCCCCGTGCGCACCAACGCGATGAGTGGTGCCACGACGAGATAGCCAACCAGCAAGATTATGAGGAGGACGAGCCCGTCCATCCTTCACCACCTGGCGGCGGATTCTAGCACCAATGCCCCGCAAGACAATTCTTTCTGAGGGAGGGAACTGGAGTTGCTCTGAGGTTAGTGCTTTCCGGAGGCTTTCACGCCGGCCAGCTCGCCGGTTGGATCGGGGACATCCCCCGGCCGGCCCTTCACGCGGTCGTACTCGCTCAGCTGTGACGTGGAGCCCAGGGCTTCGTTGTAATACGTTGGCACTCCGAGCGCCGCGCGCAGCTCTTCGTTGCACTTGCGCAGGTTGACGAGCTGCTCCGCGCGCGCGGGAACCTTTCTGCCGTCGCCGGTCAGCAAGAACTTCTGATACCCGGCGTCCCACAGTCGCGTGAACTGCCCGCCGAGCAGGATCGAAGGCAGGATCGTTATCTGGTAAAACGGCTCCGCATCCCGGCTCGCCTTGGGGCCACCGTCGGCCCGGCGGAATTCCGCCGCGCAGCCGTATTTCTCCGCCCGCATCACACCGCCCGTGCTTCCCACCGCGAATCCCGCCTTCGGCAAACCCTCGAGCAGGGACGCTTTGAACCTAGCGGTCACGTTCCACATGCTGTTCAGGATATGTAAGCCTGCCGCCCGCTGTAAAGGCCAGAATGTCAGAGTGCGTGGCCGCCCAGGACTAACTTGCGGCCCTCCTGTAAATTACGACTATTTTGGTCGCATATGATATCGCACTTCAGCTCGTCCTGGCACCCATTCAGGGCGGTGCCGCACCCATTCCCTATTAAACGTAGGGTCTTTCTGCTAAGCTGTGTTATTCAAGGCGCATACAAGTGGGCAACACGAGCATCTAATGGGAAGGTGGCACCCGGCGGCTGTCCGAGAGCCGCGGTTGATCCACCCAAATGCTCATCGAGTCTTGAAGGGCCAAGATGTCACCGGCAAAGAACTCGGTCATTGAACGCGGCGCAGAGGAAGCTGTGGGAGCACATCCAGCGCGCATTGGAAGGGCACTCTCGATCCTCGACCAGATCGGCAATACGCCGCTGCTGCGGCTCTTCCGGATCGGCCGCGAATTCCCCGGCATCGAGTTCTATGCCAAGGCGGAATGGTTCAATCCCGGCGGCTCTGTGAAAGATCGCCCCGCGCTCAGCATGATCCTCGAAGGCGAGCGCGCGGGCCTTCTTCAGGCCGGGAAGACCATCCTGGATGCGACGAGCGGGAACACCGGAATCGCCTACGCAATGATTGCCGCGGCCAAAGGCTACGCGGTGAAGTTGTGCCTTCCAACGAACGCTTCTGAGGAGCGCAAGCGCATACTGGCCGCATTCGGCGCCGAATTGGTTCTCACACCGGCCGAGGAGGGCTCGGACGGCGCCATTCGGCGCGCCCGGGAAATCTACGCGGGAGATCCCGGCCGGTATTTCTATCCCGATCAGTACAGCAACCCGGCAAACTGGCGCGCGCATTACCAGAGCACTGCCGCGGAAATCTGGGAACAAACTGCCGGCTGCTTGACGCATTTCGTCGCCGCGCTGGGGACGACCGGCACCTTCATCGGCACGGCGCGTCGTTTGAAGGAACTGAATCCGGAGATCCGCTGCATCAGCTTGCAGCCAGACTCGGCGTTTCACGGCCTCGAAGGGTGGAAGCACCTGGCGACCGCGATTGTGCCGGCGATCTACGATCCGGCGGTCGCGGACGATGACCTGCCCGTGCGCACTGAAGACGCGTATCAGATGGTGAAGAGGTTGGCACGCGAAGAAGGCCTGCTTGTCAGTCCGAGCTCCGCGGCAGCGCTGGTGGGCTGTTTCCAAGTGGCGCGTGAACTGCCTCGCGGAGCTGCGGCGGTCATGGTCACCGTATTTCCCGACTCGGGCCAGAAATACTTGAGTGAGCGATTCTGGGATGAGCTCTGAGGGCCAGGGCGCAATGCTTGAGTTGATCGAAGGCCTGGCCGGCCGCATCCGCGCGCACGGCGCGGAAACTTACCCGCACGAATGCTGCGGCGCGTTGCTCGGCCGTGATGCGGCCGGCGGCCGAGAAGTCATCGATACATTTCCGCTCGTCAATCGCCGCGAGGATTCCCCGCGCAACCGCTTTTCGATCACGGCGGAGGATTTCCGCGCAGCGGAGCGCGCCGCGAACGAGCGCGGCCTTGAGGTCGTCGGCTGGTATCATTCCCATCCGGACCATCCGGCGCGGCCGAGCGAATACGACCGCGAGCACGCTTGGCCGTGGTACAGCTATGTGATCGTCAGCGTCGCCCCGCGCGAATCGGGAGAGATGACCTCCTGGCGGCTGACGGACGACCGCTCGAGGTTCGAGCCCGAGGAGATCGAACTGCGGCAGCGCGCCGCAAACCCGCATCTCGCGGGATCATGATTTGGGAGGAAGACACACGATGGCGGTAAAGGTGATGATTCCGACGGCGCTGCGCCCCTATGCGGGGAAGAAGAGCAGCGTCGAATTTGACGCATCTACCGTGGGAGAAGCACTCGCGCGCCTCTCCACGGATTTTGCGGAATTGCGCAAGCACCTCTACACGGACGAAGGCAAGATCCGCAGCTTCGTCAACGTGTACCTCAACGACGAGGACATCCGCTATCTCGAAAAAGAAAACACGCCCATCAAAGACGGCGATACCATCAGCATCGTGCCCTCCATCGCCGGCGGCCGCACCCCGCACTAGAACCCGGCGGAGCCGAGGGAGGTTCCCAATGTCCGCAAAACCCGTGACCGCGAAACACCCACACGCCGAAGCCAAGCTCTCCAAAGAAGAGGTACTGCGCTACAGCCGCCACCTGATTATGCCCGAAGTCGGTATGGAGGGTCAGCTCAAGCTCAAGCAGGCCAAAGTGCTGCTGATCGGCGCGGGCGGCCTCGGCGCGCCGCTTGGACTCTATCTCACCGCCGCGGGTGTGGGCCGGATTGGGCTGATCGACTTCGATGTGGTGGACTTCACCAACCTGCAGCGCCAAGTGACGTTTGCCACCTCCGACGTCGGCCGCCCGAAGCTCGCCGCCGCCAAAGAACGCCTCACGGCCATGAATCCCGAAATCGAGATCGAAACCTACGAGACGCGGTTGACCAGCGAAAACGCTCTCGATCTCTTCCGCGACTTCGACGTCATCGTGGACGGCACCGACAATTTTCCCACCCGCTATCTGGTGAACGACGCCTGCGTCCTTCTCGGCAAGCCAAACGTCTACGGCTCGATTTTCCGGTTTGAAGGCCAAGCCACTGTCTTCAATTATCCCGGCGGCCCGTGTTACCGCTGCCTGTATCCCGAGCCCCCTCCACCCGGCCTTGTGCCTTCGTGTGCCGAAGGCGGCGTGCTCGGTGTTCTCCCCGGAATCGTTGGTTCGATCCAGGCCACGGAGACGATCAAACTCATCCTCGGCAAGGGCAATGTCCTCGCCGGACGCTTGCTTCTCTTCGACGCCCTGGCGATGCGCTTCCGCGAACTCAAGCTGCGCAAGAATCCGGACTGTCCCGTCTGCGGCGCGCACCCCACGATCAGGCAATTGATTGACTACGAAGAATTCTGCGGCACCCGCAGCGAAGAAACTTCCGGGCCCACCGCGGTTGTCCCGGAGATCACGCCGCGCGCTCTCAAGGCGCGTCTCGACCAAGGCGACGACCTATTCATTCTCGATGTGCGCGAGCCGCACGAATACCAGATCTGCAATCTGCGGGGCCACCTCATCCCGCTCGGCGAATTGCCGCGTCGCGTGCACGAACTCGATAGCTCGCGCGAAATCGTTGCGCACTGCCGCAGCGGCAAACGCTCCGCCGAGGCAGTGGAGTTCCTGCGCAAGGCCGGCTTTCGCAAGATTTGGAACCTTAAGGGCGGCATCCTGGGCTGGTCGGACGAGGTGGATCCCACGGTCCCCAAGTATTGATTGACCTGCGCTGCGACCTTATGGTCTGGTGTCCGCGCAAAGCAACGGCCCATCTGCCTTCCACAGGCAGGTTTCAGGCGGCTTTCTCTGTTTCAGGAGGGTTGAATGGCTGCGACAAAGATCACGCCCCGGAGTGATGGTTCCATCCTTGTCGAAGGCGATTTTGAGATCCTCGATCCCGAAGGCAAGCCGTTCGGCCTCGCTGGCCGCACAAAAGTCTCACTCTGCCGCTGCGGCCATTCCTCGAACA
>CAVTZX010000040.1:0-39112 GCA_963739275.1 uncultured Acidobacteriota bacterium | reverse complement strand
CCGAGGTCTTGGTGACATCCACGAAGGTGACTGCAGGAGAGGGTGGCGCACCGGCTAGTCCCTGCTCCGTCGCCCGACGACTTGCCGTCGCGGAGAGCAGGATGAAGATTCCTGCTATGCCAGAAATCGCTGCACGCCAATGCCGTCTCAAAGTCTACTCCTGCTTGTGGGCAGTTCGCGCGGGCGTGCTCTCGCCCGTCAGCCGAAATGGCACATCCTGTCGCCACAGAATCTGAGGAACAGCGTTCTCCGGAGTCAAAGCCCGGTTTTCGTGGCATCCCACACAGGCACGATTCTCCCCCGGCCTGACCCAGAACCAGCTCTTTTGACCGCCAGGGGTTGCTCGCTCGAATCGAGCAGCTCCAGGCGCAACGCGGTGTCGGCGGGCACCTCCACGAAAAGGAACCATCTGCGGCGACCGGCGCGATCTCCAGAGGCCGACGCCACCAGCCTTGTCGATTGCCAGCACGCGGACCTTCTGGATCGCGCCCCGAGTCAGATGCTCGGTGGAGGAAAGATAGCTATCCAGGCAACGCAGCGTCCCCGTTGTTTTGTGCGGATCGATAATGCTCGGAAACAAGCGGGCCCGTGCGTGGGCAGTCACAGGCACTGCGTCGAAACTGTGCAAGCGGGGATCGCGATACATCAATTGCCCGGGCGCAGCCTCGGTGCGCCCCAAATAACGGAGCTCAGACCTCTTCTGCGGGGCCGGGCTTATGCTGCCCGTGCCTTCCGGCAGCCACGAAACGACGAATTCGCCAGCCGAGAGAGGATGCACGGAGAGATAGGGCTATCCGCAGCACGAATCACGGAGTTGCCCGGCGATCCGCGCACAATCTCCGCGAGTGCTCCTGCGGGGTTTCCGGCACGCTCTGACTTGATGAAGACAATCGAACCGTCTTCGGTTTCGCGGGCCATCGTGCGCGTAACGTTCTGCTCGTGCTCACCGCGCAAAGAAGCCAAGCCGGTTCCATCGGGCCAGACCGTATAGAGCTGCGTCCCGTTTTCGTCTTGCGAGCCTGCCCCCGAAGGGCTTCCCAGCAAGAGCAGCCGGCCATCCCGTAAGACACCATCCAGCTCGAAGGAAGTCGGCGGGAATGTGACTGGATGTGTAGCACTGCCGTCGCGCCGGGCAACGTGCACTTGCCCTTGCCGCCGGTTTCCTTCGCGACGCACTTCGGTAAAGGCTATTTGACCTCCCGGCAGGTAGGCTGGCTTCAGGCAATCGCCGGGGCAGGACGTGAGACGTCGCTTGTGCCCACCGTGCGCTTCCATCTCCCATATTTGCCAGGAGTCTTCCTTGGTGCGGCACCCAGCAAACAAAATGTACTTCCCATCGAAGGAAACGTTGGGATCGGCGGCGCTCCAAAAATCCGGCGTGAGTGGCGTGAGCTTGCCTCCCTGTTCGCGAGGATCGAACAGGACAATTCGGCTGCCGCGGGGAAACCGGTCGACTTCACTTATCGCGCTTAGACTGGCCACTTCGGGAGCCTGAACGAACGTCCATGGCCAACGAGTGTGAGAAGGCTGGGGACGCGAACTTGCCTGTATGCCCAGAAAGAGCGCCGCCGCAAGCAATAACCCTGCGACGCGCGTGTGCGAAACGAGCACAGAGCCCCATATCCCTGTTCAACTGCAATCCCCGACCGCCCTGTCGTAGGGAACCAGAGCCGGGGAGGAAAGCTCCATCGGCGCGTCGCGCGGCAAGCAACCACCGCACCCTCGCTGATGATAATCGCAAATGGGCAAGGTTGTCTATGACGTCGGTCATGATTTCTCGGCCACGGCCAAGCTGCGAAATTGGTCAGAGGCGAGCTGCCTCTTCCAGGCAGGGTAAGTCGCGGATGTTCACCCGGCGGCGGTGGAGATCGATCAGATGCTCATGTTCAAAAGCGTGGAGAGTGCGGCTGATCGTTTCGGGCGAGAGCTCAAGGATTTCGCCGAGTTCCAGGCGGGAGAGGAAGATTCACAAAAGGAGAATGCTCCGCAACCGCCCCATCGCCGGGCACGAGGTGGAGCAAGAGGGTAGCGACACGTTTGTGCGCGCTCTCGAAACTAAGATTGGCCATTTCGTCGCGAGTGCGCACCAGCTCTGCAACCAAGAAGCGGATCATTCCCAAGGCGCTCAGGGCGTTGCTGCGGGGGAAGCGGTAGAACTCGTCCCGTGGCGCCGAGCACAGCTCGCGGTCCTGCCGCACCACCGCGGTGATGAGGATAACGATCCTGCACCAGCGACTCAGAGCCGAAGACATCCCCAGGAAACAGCAACCGAACAACGCGGTCCTTCCCATTTTCGAGAGTCTTCAGCACTTTGACAACGCCGGAGCGTAATCCAAAAACGTGCTGGGCCACACCGCCTTCGGAGAAGAGAATCTGGTTGCGGCGGTAGTGGCCTAAGGTCATGACGCAGGTGACCTGGCTCGCTTGCTCGGAAGAAGGACTCGCGAACAAGGGGGAGCGAAGGATCGGGCAATCAGCGCATTCTGCGCTCCTCCGCGGGTATCTTGCGGATCTCACGATGGCGTGTATGCGGCAGGTCTAGCAGCGAGGACAAGAGCCAGGATGAGCCGGCAGGCCCGCCGCTCACTGAACGGAAGCTCCGCGCGCCCCCCTTCGGCCACCGCCTGCGGAACCGCAGGCCTCAGTACTTTTTTCCAAGGAGTACCTTCAGTGCCTGGAGCTCCAGCGTCTGCTCGGTTGTGCAATTCGCGTTGATTGCAGGGCGTGTCCCGCGAAGTGGGGCTGGCTAGAACATCCCGGCAAGTTAGAGCCGTAGCAATTTCGCAGAAGTCGGGGCGTGGCGCAACCTAGCTAGAGCGTCCCGGCCGAGCCGGGAAGGCCGGTGGTTCAAATCCACGCAAAGCCGGAGGTGGCGAATCCTCGCCAGCGGCAGGGCGCGCGGAGATCTCCGGCTTCGTGTTCGTCATCGCTGCCTGCCCGCCTATCCGGCGGGCTGTCCGCGGAAGCCAATGACTGGTGAGGATTGCGTGTCGGTTTTCACCCCCGGAGGGAAATTCAAGCGTGAGTTAAGTCGTTCATTCTCAATGCCAACTTATATGCACGTGAACCGCTTCGTCTGTACAGGGGACCCGGAGACGTCCTAACCGGAGCGCGAGGCGAGTTTATGGCCCGGTGTTCCCGGGAACACCGGGGCTAGGAGCGCCCCGAAAGCGGGGCTGGTGGGGTCGTAGCCGACGGCCGGATCGAGGCCCGCAAAACGGCTCCTATTGCGAAGTGCGCTATCTTGAGGAGGCGACTGCGGCTGAAAATGCGCCACTTGGGATGCCCACGCGTGCCTACCGATCGCCGCCGCGCGGAAAGACCGCGGCAGCCTGCGTGCGAAATCTGGTACGTTCGACTTATTGGCTCAACCCGTGGGACCCTCAAACTGCGTGAATGCTCGTCTCCAGGGAGGAAGTTGTGAACGACCTGGACCGCCCGCTAGCCGATCCGGGCCGCCAGCAGATGGCGGCAGACTTTTTCGCCGAAGGGCTCTCGCCCCAAGAATTCGCTGCCCGATACGCCCACAAGATCTTCTGCTTCTCTTTGGACGATGGCCGCTACGCGGATCCCGCGCTCGATGCATGGATTTCACGGCTGGGCGATATCTTCTTCGAGCGCAACGGCGCGCGGAGGAAGAGTTGCGCGTGAAATTCCTCTCGCCGGCAGACCGCTCCCGCATCGAAAAAGAATCAAGGGAAGACTTCTGAAGAGGCTTCGTTGCTGTTTGGAACAAGTGGCGCGCCCGGAGAGATTCGAACTCCCGACCCTCTGGTTCGTAGCCAGACGCTCTATCCAGCTGAGCTACGGGCGCACCGTGGGGAAAAGTTTAGCACAAGACCGCGAGACTCGTCATGGGTGCTCAGGCGCTGGAGAACAGCCGTGACACGAACAGAATCGCGGCCCGGCAGGAGGAGAGACGCCGGGCCGCGGGTAGTGCGCACAGCAAACTAACCTTTTTCCGACAAGCGCGGAACGGTGTCCCCGGACGGTACGTTTGCCGGTACTTCAGAATGCGGAAGAAAACTTCCTGCACCAGGTCCTCGCTCAGCGTGCGGTTGCCCGTGAGCTTCGAGTAGAAGTTGAACAGAGGCGTTTGATAGCGGTCGAACAACACCCCCAGATCGTCACCTGCGCCGTTGCGCACCTGGAGCATGACGTCCTCGTCGGGCAGCCGCTGCGTCATCGAATTGTGTCCACGGCTGCTGCTCGTTGCCGTTTCATGGATGTATACCGCCCCCGGCAGAAAAGGTTACAGCCAGATGGCACTACATCTGTGGAGGCGGCGCCGGGCCAACACCTATTTCCCCGTGCCCTAGGTTGGAAGGATCGTCTCAATCCG
Source organism: uncultured Acidobacteriota bacterium (assembly GCA_963739275.1). GTDB lineage: Bacteria > Acidobacteriota > Terriglobia > Acidiferrales > UBA7541 > JBGQGH01. The sequence continues at coordinate 34,770 of CAVTZX010000040.1, read as the reverse complement.
CAGATGCGGTCGGCGGTCCGTGAAAACTGCGGCCACGGTGCTCGGGACCGGCCAGCACGGTAATCGCCAGCACGACAATCGTGATGATTTCAAAACCTGCCAGCGCCCACTGGTAGCCAACGGTCTTGTGCAGGTGAAACTGCAGCCGCGGCGTGCCGGCCGATAGCAGCGCGCCGAGCTGGTAGGCCACGCCGGGCACCACGCCGCGCGTCGTGTCTGCCGAAACTTCACTCAGGTGCACGGGGATGATGCCCCAGGCGCCCTGCACACCCACCTGCATCAGGAACGCGCCCACGAACAGCAGTGTGAGCGTGCCTCCGAACGCCCAAAGCGGAATCACCAGGAGCGAGAGCAGCAGCGCCGACGTCAAGCTCCACCGCCGGCCCACTTTTTCCGAGAATTGGCCGAAGAGGATCCCGCCAAGCATGGCGCCGAGGTTGCCGAGCATGATGACGTACGACACGCTCTTGGGGCTCGCGCCGTGCGCCGACTTCAAGAAATCCGGATACAAATCCTGCGTGCCGTGCGAGAGAAACATCATGAAGGTCATCAGCAGCACGAGGTAGAGGCAAAGTTTCCACTGCCGCCCCACCGCTTGGAGCACGGCGGCAGTGGAAGGCGCGCGTTGCATCTCCCAGGCCTTGGATTCCGGCACGTGCCAGCGGATATAGAGCGCCAGCAGCGCGGGCACGCCGCCCAGCCAGAACATCGCGCGCCATCCCCATAGTGGAAACGCAAAGCGGTAGGTCAGCGCCGCGAGCAGGTTGCCCACCGCGTAGCCGTTCTGCAAAATGCCGGAGAGCACGCCGCGCCAGCGGCTCGATACGGTTTCCATGGCCAGCGAAGCGCCGATGCCCCATTCGCCGCCCATGCCGATGCCGTACACCGTGCGCAGGACCAGGAACACCGTGTAGTTCGGCGCAAACCCGCACAACACCTCGACCACGGAAAAGAAAACCACGTTGGCCATCAGCGGCCCCCGCCGGCCGTAGCGGTCCGCCAGCAGGCCAAAAATCATTGCGCCCACGGGACGCATGAGCAGCGTCCAGGTGAGCGTGGCGACGATCCTTTCCTTGGAGACGTGGAATTGCGTGGCCAGCGTGTCAAAGAGAAATGTGACGACGAAGAAGTCGAAAGCGTCGAGCGTCCAGCCCAGAAAGCTCGCCGCCACGGCGTGAGCCTGCTCGCGAGGCGTGTGAAGCGACGGGACGGAGGGAGTCATGGGCGTCAGCCGTTAACCTCAGGCAGATCGGCCGTGTGCCGCGCCAAGTCTGCGTAGATCAGCGCGCCGGCGAGCACCGCGATCGCCAAGTAGAGCCCGCCCATCAGGTGTTGGCCGAAGCACAATTTCCCAATCCCAAACAGCGCGGCGTAAACCATCACGCAGCCTTCGATCCAGAGCAGTAAGTTGCGGCCGAGGTCGCACGTAGGCGGAATTTCGGGCGCTAGCCGCGCAATCGGCCGCCAACCCGCCGCGTGCGGCCGCACCTTGCGGTAAAACTTGAGCAAGACTTCCTGCGGCTCGGGCTGTGTCACCAGCGTTACCGCAATCCACACCAGCGTGGTGATTCCCGTCGTGGTCAGCGCACTCTTTGCGAACACCACCGGCCCGCTGCCCTCAAACGGCGATGCCCAATGCAGAAACACAGAGACGACGAGCGCCGTGGCCATCGCTGAAATTTCGCTCCAGGCGTTGATCCGCCACCAATACCAACGCAGCAAGTAGACGCTCCCTGTCCCCGCGCCCACTTCGAGCACAAACGTCCATCCCGAAGCCACCGACGCCAGCAGCAACGACACGCCCGCCGCCGCAATCACCAGCAGTACGGTGGCGACGCGCGAGGCCACGACATAATGCGCCTCCGTCGCATCGCGCCGCAGGAACCGCCGGTAGAAATCCGCGACCAAGTACGAGCTGCCCCAGTTGAGCTGGGTTGCCACCGTGGACATGAACGCGGCCATAAATCCCGCGAGCAGGATGCCGCGCAGTGCGTGCGGCATCTGCGAGGTCGCCACGAGCATGTAACCCGTCTCGGGATGCGCGAGGCCCGGATAGAGCACCACCGCCGCCAGCGCCGTCAGGATCCAGGGCCACGGCCGCAACGCGTAGTGCGCGAGGTTAAACCACAGCACCGACAGCACGCCGTGGCGCTCGTCTTTGGCGCTGAAAATCCGCTGCGCGATGTAGCCTCCGCCGCCCGGCTCCGCGCCCGGATACCAGAAGGCCCACCACTGCACGCCGAGGTGCACGAGGAATGTCAGCACGGGCAGAGTCCACAACGCTTCCGCCGTCCAACCGCGCGAAAAATCAGGAAAGATTCCGGTGATGTCCGAAGCGCCTCCACCGCTCGCCGCGCGCATCGTGCCGAGACGCTCGAGCAGCGCGTGCATTCCGCCAGCGGCCCGGACACCGTAGTACGCCACGGCAATCACGATGCTCATCTTCAACACGAACTGGAAGAGGTCCGTCCAGAGCACGCCCCAGAGGCCGCCCAGCGCCACGTAAATCCCGGTGAACGGCATCAGGAAGAACACGCAGATGGCCAGGCTCCGTGCCTCGCTCATCCCCAGCGCGGTGCTGATGATGCTGGTCATGGCTTTCGTCACCCAGCCGAGGATCAGACAGTTCATCAGCAGGCCGAGGTAGAGCGCGCGAAACCCGCGCAGAAACGCTGCGGGCTTGCCGGCGTAGCGCATCTCCGCGAACTGCACGTCCGTCAACAGGCCCGAACGCCGCCACAGCCGCGCAAAAAGAAAAACGGTCATCATTCCCGACGGCAGGAAGCTCCACCACAACCAGTTGCCGGCGATCCCGTTCGTGTAGACCAAGCCCGTCACCGCCAGCGGCGTATCCGCGGCAAACGTCGTGGCCACCATCGATGTGCCCGCGAGCCACCACGTCACCTCGCGGCCTGAGACGAAATAATCCTCCGTGCTCTGGCTTGATTTCCGCCGGAAGTAAAGCCCCAGCACCAGCGTGATCACCAGGTAGCCAACAATCGCCGACCAGTCAAGCACCGTCAGTGTCATCAGATTGTCCGCCGCCTTCCTTCACGCCTGCGTTGGCACGTCGCTGCCTCCACTTTCGGATGCCTAGTGTCGTCACCGCCTGGGGGTGTGTCAAACGAAATGTCCTGCGGCGCACCTCGCCGGATCATCCTGGGTCTTGAAGGGCCGCGGGCCGAGTTCGCAATTCGTGGAGTTTGCTTCCGGCCCTGGTGCACAGTACCATTCGCCTCACCGCATCCTCGCCACTCAGTTCGGAGGCGTCTATGCACGCGCGGATCACGCGGGTCCGCATCCTTCCGGGAAAACGCCAGCAGTTCACGGCCGACGTGGAATCCCTGATGCCCGCCTTGCGCGGACAGCGCGGCTACCGGAACGCCCTGGTGCTGCGCGGCGGCGAGGACGACCGCCCCGAAGCCACTCTGATTTCCGTATGGGATTCCCTCGAGGATCTTCGCGCCAGCGAGGCCAACATGTACTACTACGAGGTCTTGGCGCGGCTTTTCTCCTCTTGTGAGGGCTATCCCATCATGCACGAGGAGGAAGTCCTGCTCAGCGAATGCTCGACAGGCTAACGAGCCGGTTTGTGCTGGGAGGAAAAAAGGAGGCCCCGGGTTTATCAGGGGGGATGAAACCCGGGGCCGGGGGTACAACCAGAGGGGCCGGAGAGAACTCTTTGTCTGCCTACGCGCTCGTGGGGATCGCCAGAATGCAGAGCTTTCGCAGTTCCTCATACGTGAAGTACAGCGTCTCGCTGCGTTCGCTCTTCTCCATGCGGCCCAAGCCGGAGAGCCGCGAGATTCGCCGGATCTCCGCAGGAGGCATGCCGAGCAAAACCGCCGCCCGCTGTTCGTCCACCTGATTCTGAAAGCTTACATTCATTGGCCCACCCCGTTAGGTGATGCTGTCTTCGAGTTGGACTTCTTCCACCGCGAGGACCATGGACTTGTGGACATCCATGTCCCAACCTTCGTCCACGCGGAACCGGATCGCATCGTCGGTCTCCCCGAGTATGGTGCCGTGAAGGGGCACGCGCAGTTCGCCGGCGGCTACTTGCAAGATCACCGGCTGGTCGAGCCACGTCGCGTAAGCGCTGGGCATCGCTAAGGCCTCCTCGGAGAGATGCTTCACAGGGTACGCACTGTACGGCCCCCCATTGCGCCGGCCCAATGGTACAAAGGGACCAGTTTTCTAGTGCATCCGTACTGTTATTCGACGCGACACAGAACTTCGACACCAGGTCGGCTCTCTGCGTTCCCCCCTCATCTGGGAATGAAACTTGCTCCGGAACGCCTCGCTGGTTCGCTCCGATTTTCTGCTAATCTAGTGTTGTCAGGGCGGCTGGCAGGCTTCCCCAGGAGCTGAAGGCGGGTTTTGGCGGCATGCTCGATTCACTCAAGCAGCTTTTTCACTTCCTCTATGATGTTCGCGGCCTCATCCAGTGGGGCGGCACGTTCCTCGTCTGCACCATCGTCTTTGTCGAAACCGGCCTCTTCGTGGGGTTTTTTCTGCCTGGCGATTCCCTGCTGGTCACGGCGGGCATCTTCGCCGCTGCGGGCACCATGAAGCTGGGCCCTTTGCTGGCCCTGGTCACCCTGTGTTCGATTGCCGGCGACCAATTGGGCTACTGGATCGGCCGCAAAGCCGGCCAGGCCCTCTACCGCCGCCCCGATTCGCTCGTTTTCAAGAAGAAGCACCTCGAGCGCGCGCACAATTTCTACGAAAAGTATGGCGGAAAGACCATCATCATCGCCCGGTTCGTCCCCATCGTGCGCACGTTTTGTCCGCCCGTCGCCGGCGCCGCGCAGATGAATTACGCCCACTACCTCGCCTGCGACATCCTGGGGGGCATCCTCTGGGTGGACGGCCTCATCCTCGGCGGGTACTCCCTGGGTTCCATCGTTCCCAATATCGGCGAGCGCATCCACATCGTCATCGCCGTCGTCGTCTTTCTCTCACTCCTGCCCGCCATCATCGCTGCGCTGCGCGCTCGTTCGCACAAGTCCCAGACCAAGGGCGCTCCTGTTGTGGGGACAGAGCCCGAACAGGACTGATTGTGCCTGCCCCTCACGGTTTTTCTCCCGCTCTTCGCGCCATCGTCTTCGATATCGGCCGCGTGATCGTAGGCGTGAATTACGACCGCGCCATCGGCACGCTCAGCTCGGGCGCCGACGGCCGCAACGGCAAGGAAATCTGGCGACTCATCGAATCCGATCCCCGCATGCGCGATTTGCAGCAAGGGAGGGTTTCGCCGCGCGAGTGGCACGCGCATCTCAACCAGCGCCTGGGGATGAAGTTGTCCTACGAGGAGTTCGAAGCCGCCTGGGTCTCCGCGCTTGATCCCGAACCTTTGATCCCGGATGACCTCTTCCGGGAACTGGCAGGGCGTCACCGCATGCTGTTGCTCTCCAATACCGATCCCATACACGTCGCCCACATGGAGAAGCATTTTTCCTTCATGCGTTACTTCCCCACGCGGATCTATTCGTGCGCCGTTGGAACCAGCAAACCCGATCCCACTATCTACCGCCGCGCGGCCGAAGAAGCCGGCGCAACTCCCGCGGAGATGCTCTATATCGACGACGTTGCCGAATACGTCGAAGCCGGGCGCCGCGCCGGGATGCAAGCGATCCAGTTCAAGGACGCCGCCTCTCTCCGCGCGGACCTCCAGCGGCTGTGTCTCCTTGACTCCTGCTCGTAGATATATGTCTCACTCGTACCGCAGCGCCACGAGCGGATCCAGGCGGGCCGCGCGCCGCGCGGGGATGAAACACGCCGCCACTGCGACGATCAAAAGCAGGCCTGCCACGGCAGCATGGGTAAGCGGGTCCCTGGGGCGCACTTCGAAGAGAAACGTGGCCAGGAAACGCATGACTCCGAGCGCCACACCGATTCCCATGCAAGAACCAACCACGGTCAGAGCGAGCCCGCGACCCACCACGAGGCCGAGAACGTTGCCTTGTTGCGCTCCCAACGCCATGCGGATGCCGATCTCCCGCGTGCGCCGCGTCACTTCATAGGAAAGCAGGCCATAGAGACCCACGCAGGCGAGCACGAGTGCCAGCAATCCAAAAAAGCTCGACAGCCGCGCGATGAATCTTTCCTGGAACAGCAATTCATCAATCTGTTGGGACTGCGTCTTGACGCCAAAGAGCGGCAGGTTCGCGTCCCGATCCTTTACGATGCTGCGCACCACCGGAACGATGGTCGTGGGATCGACCGCGGTGCGCAGTTCAAACGAGCCGCCATTTCCGCTCGACGGGAGATACGTGGTGGGATGGATCTCCCGCCGCAGGCTGTTGTATTTCACGTCGCCCACGACGCCGACGATTTGCATTCCTGCACTCGGACGCTGGTGAGGGCCGGATTCGTCGGATTCACCGAAGACCTGTCCGATCGGGTCTCCCGTCTTGAAATAGCTCCGCACAAAGGCCTCATTGATCAGGACTGGGGTTGGCGTGGTGCTGGGATTGGAGTCGCCGGATTTCGCCGCTCGTGCGAAGTCTTCGGAGGTGAACCCCCGGCCGGCCCGCAGCGGAATGCGCATGGTCTCAAAGAAATTTGGGCCCACAGGGAACCAGTCAGAATCGATGTCAATTTTCTCGGACGTGCCGGGGCGGCGCATGCTTGTCGTAGTCGTGCTGAGACTGCCGCTCAGCAGAGTAATCTCTGAGAAGCTGGTGGAGGTAACTCCAGGGATTGCGGCGAAGCGCGCCAGAAGATCGCGATAGAAGCCGTCGAGACGCGCCCCTTTGTATCCCGTCAGGACAGGGTCGACCGCGAAGGTCAGAAGGTTTCGTGTGTCAAAGCCCGGATCGACGTTCCGCAGATTCTGCAACGTGCGCACGAGCAAACCGGCGCCGGAGAGCACCACGATCGTGAGGGCGACCTGCACCACAACCAGTCCGTTGCCAACCGTGAACCAGCGGCTTCCGCCGTGCGCCGCGCTCGAGAGATTCGCGGCGCCCTCCTTGAGTGCGGGCGTCAGGTTCACGCGAATCCCGTGAATAGCCGGCGTCAACCCAAAAAGAACCCCTGTGAGCAGGGATACACCCGCCGTGAAGGCGAGGATACGCAGGTCGAGATGAACGGCGCAGCCGAGCGGCCGGGAGGCTCCGCTGGAGACAAATCCGACGATCGCGTGAGCGCACCACGTCGCGAACACGATCCCCAATGCTCCGCCGAACAATGAAAGCAGGACGCTCTCCGTCAAGAGCTGGCGAACAATTCGCGCGCGTCCGGCGCCGAGAGCCAGGCGGATGGCGAGTTCCTTCTGCCGCGACGTTGCGCGAGCCAGCAACAAGCCGGCCACATTGGCGCAGGAAATCAGCAGCACGATGCTCACACCAAACATCAGGACATAGAGCGGCGTTGCGTATCTCCCCCGCGCGCCCACGAGGCCCGTTTGTGCAGGCAACAAGCTGACCGCGGGTTGGTCCTCCGGCTTCGATGCGGGATTGTCGCCATGCAGCATCTGATTACGGAAGAAGAGGCTGATCACGCCTTCCGCCTGCGCCCGCGTGACGCCCGGCTTCAGGTGGCCAACCATGACGATCCACCAGGAGCCGGCGTCGTCCTGCTCCGGAGTCCATTGCTGGTTGATCCGAGGTTTCAGCGAAAACGGCATCCAGAGGTCCGTGACGTTGCCAGGTGTGAGCGCATTGAAAGGCTGCTCGGTCACGCCGGCGATGGTGACGGGAAATCCGTTGAGGCTGACCGTCCGGCCAACGACTGCGCGGTCCCCGCCGAAGGCGCGTTGCCAGTAGCCGTAGTTCAGCACTACCGCCGGTGGCGCCGAGGGAGAATCGTCCCCGAGGACGAACGTGCGGCCCAGCGCCGGACGCAGTCCGAGCGCCTGGAAGTAGTCGCCCGAGACGTATTGCCCGGTAACGATGCTGGCGGGTCCGTTTCCACTGATCACGAGGCGTCCCCCACCCGCGTACGCGGCGATCGCGGAAAAGACGTCCGTCTGCGAGCGCACATCATCCAGGAACGGATGGGAAAACGAGCAGCCGGAGGAGCCGCCCGCCACGCCGATATTGGTGGGACAGTCCCCATAGGAACTGGAGCTGTGGCGCTTAGGACGGCTGCGCGCACTCCACTTCAGCAGGACCAGATGGTCAACGTCGCGCACCGGCAGCGAGCTCAGCATCACTGCGTCAATCAAGCTGAATATCGCCGTGTTTGCCCCGATCCCCAGGGCCAGCGTGAGCACCGCGATGGCCGTAAATCCAGGGCTTTTCGCCAGCATCCTCAGGCCGTAGCGAATGTCTTGCCGGAACACTTCCATGAATCCAAGGCTGTTCATATGCACGGCTCTCCTGATGGTTCAGTCATGACCCCGCAACTCTTTATCCACTATGACGTCGGCCGCACGGTTTCGTTCGCGCCAGTTCCGAGAATTTTCAGCTCGGATTGCCTGGAGCCGGATAGCGATGGTGCTCCCTGAGCAGGGGCTCCCAGCGCCGCGGAATCCTTCGTCAATCTGCCACGGAGTCAATCTTCTCCCTTTCTGGAGGCGATAGTGGAGGAGGATGCCTTTCGGTTTCTCCTTTTTCGTTGCGCACATCCACCTCGCTAGCTAGAATAGTGGTGCCGAGGTTTCTGGCGCACGATCGCCGGATGCCTGCTAGACAGATCGAATGCGCTCCGGATTCGCAGGAGTAGTTCGGCTCATTCCGAGCCACGCAGCCCAAACCCAGCGTCTATTCTCAACCCCTCCCAGCCCGAGGAGGCGCGATGGCTGACTTCTATCAGAGTGGCGTCGTAGCAACATTGCACCGTCTCGGAAATCACAAACTCGAATTACTTGAGCAGCAGCTCGAGCGCTTCGCCGACCAGCAACCTATTGCTCTGGTCTTGCCCGCGCTCTTTTCCGATTTCGACGGGCCCGCCATGCCCGGCATCCTCAGCGAGCTCGAACAGGTCGGCTACGTTCGTCAAATCGTCCTGGCCCTCGGCCGCGCCGACGCCGAACAGTGCCGCGAAGCCCGCGAGCGCATCGCGCATCTGCGCGGCGAGGTCCGCATTCTGTGGATTGACGGCCCGCGCGTCCAATCGCTCTTCTCCACGCTGGAAGAGAACGGTTTGCGCACCGGCCCGGAAGGCAAGGGCCGCTCCTGCTGGATGGCCTACGGCTACGTCCTGGCCTCCCGCCAGGCGGACGTCATCGCACTGCACGATTGCGACATTCTCAATTACAGCCGTGAAATGCTCGCCCGGCTTTGCTATCCCGTGGCCAGTCCCTACATCAATTTTGAATTCTGCAAGGCTTACTACGCCCGGGTCAGCGACCGCATGCACGGCCGCGTCACGCGGTTGTTTCTCACGCCGCTGCTGCGCACGCTCGAGTCCATCTTTGGCTTCCACCATTTCCTGCGCTATCTCGACAGCTTTCGCTACCCCCTCGCCGGCGAATTCGCCATGCAAGCCGACCTCGCCCGCGTCAACCGCATCCCGTCTGACTGGGGCCTCGAGGTCGGCGTCCTCGCCGAGATCTACCGCAACTGCTCGCCGAAGCGCGTGTGCCAGGTGGACATCTCCGATAACTACGAGCACAAGCACCAGGAACTTTCCGCCGGCGATCCCACGAAAGGCCTCATGAAAATGGCAGTGGACATTGCCAAGACACTTTTCCGCATTCTCTCCGGCGAAGGTGTCTCCTTTGACGGCGGGAAGATGCAGGCCCTGCTCTCCCGTTATGTCCGCACGGCAGAGAACAACATTACGCGCTACTACGCGGATGCGATGATCAACGGCCTCATCTTCGATCGCCACGAAGAAGAGACCGCCGTGGAAACCTTCGCCCAAGCCCTCAAACTCGCCGGAGAAGAATTCTTCGCCGATCCTCTGGCTTCTCCTCTCATTCCCAACTGGGCGCGCGTCAGCGCGGCGCTGCCCGGATTCCTCGGCAGCCTGCGTGAAGCCGTGGAAGCCGATAACCGCGAGATGGCTGGGAAGCAGATCTCCCAGGTTGCATCGGGAAGAGGGCGAGGCTGAGGGGGTATTCGGCGGAGGGCCGATCGCATGGATAGTTTCCTCCCGGCGGATTTGTCGAAGCGGCTTGGTGAGATTGGTGAAGCCGACATCGTCGTCGGCATTCCCAGCTTCAATAACGCCCGCACGATCGGCCATGTCGTCCGCGCCGTCTCCGCCGGCCTCGACAAGTACTTCCCCGACCTGCGCGCCCTCATCGTGAACTCCGACGGCGGCTCAAAGGATGGCACGCGCGAGGCCCTCCTCTCCGCCCAGGTGGATGGCGACGCGCTGCTCATCGTCTCTCACCGCGTGCATCCGATTCAGCGCATCAGTACACCTTACGACGGGATTCCCGGCAAGGGCAGCGCCTTCCGCACAATCTTCGAAGCCGCGCGCCAGTCGAGAGCGAAAGCTTGCGTCGTCGTGGATGCAGATCTTCGCAGCATCGCGCCACACTGGATCGAATTGCTCGCCAAGCCCGTTCTCGAGCGCGAGTTCGATTACATCGCGCCCTACTACCTCCGCCACAAGTACGACGGCACCATCACCAACGGCATCGTTTATCCGCTCACTCGCGCTCTGTTTGGCAAGCGCGTGCGCCAACCCATCGGCGGCGACTTCGGCTTCTCGGGCAAGCTGGCCGCCAGCTTCCTTGAGAAGGACGTTTGGGAAACCGACGTCGCCCGCTTTGGCGTGGACATCTGGATGACCACCACGGCCATCGCCGAGGGTTTCCGCATCGGCCAAGCCTATCTTGGCGCGAAACTTCACGACGCCAAGGACCCCGGCGCCGATCTCACCAGCATGTTCCGCCAGGTAATCGGCTCGATCTTCGCCCTCATGGAAACCTACGATTCCACCTGGCAGGCGGTGGAAGGCTCGGAAGCCGTGCCCATGTTTGGCTTCCCCTTCGATGTGGGTGTCCAGCCTGTCGCTGTGAATGTCGAGCGCATGGTTCAGGGGTTTCTCCAGGGTGTCCGGGACTTGCGCGAGATTTATGCGGGATTCCTCGCCGTGGAAACCCTCGAGGCTCTCAACGCCGCTGCAAACGTGCCGTCCGGCGCGAACGGCTCCGGAGCCGTCTTTCACATCGCCGATGCCCTCTGGGTGCGCACGATTTACGAGTTCGCCGCCGCCTGGCATCACCGCAAACTCGATCGCGAACACCTGTTGCAGTCCCTGGTACCGCTCTACCTCGGCCGCACCGCCTCCTTTGTCCTCGAAGTCCGTGAAAGCTCCGCGCTCGAGGTCGAGGAAAAGATCGAACAACTTTGTCTGCGCTTTGAATCCGAAAAGGATCTCTTGCGAAATCTTTGGAAGGCCGAAGCCGGAAAGGAGTCCACGCATGAACGGAGCGATTCAGCAAGCGTTCTTCGCGCCACTTGATCAACTGCGGCAAGAAGTTGCCCGCGTCCTGCCCACGCTTTTCATCGTCCTGGGCATCCTGGTCGTCGGCGGTTTCCTCGCTTGGCTCGTGCGAGTCGTCGTCTTTCGCCTCCTGGTTCTGACTAGGTTTGATCGCCTGGTCGGCAACAGCCGTTTCGAGAACGCCGTTCTCCGCACCGGGGTCTTCCGCTCACCGAGCGAGTTCCTCGCGCGTCTCGCCCAAAGCGGCATCTGGCTGCTCATCGTCCTGCTGGCCCTGGGAGCCACCGGGACCCCGGTGACCGAAGGCCTGGTCACTCGATTCTTCAATTACATTCCGGACCTTGTCGCCGCTACGCTCGTCCTCCTGCTCGGGGCCGTGGTCAGCAAATTTCTCGCCCGCAGCGCCCTGCTCGCCGCCGTCAACGCTCAGTGGCCCGGCGCGCGCGCAATTGCCGGAGGCGTCCGCGTGCTGGTGATGAGCCTTGCCGTAGTCGTGGCCCTCGAGCAGCTCCGCATCGGACGCACCGCCTTGCTTGTTAGCTTCGCCATTCTCTTTGGCGGGATTGTGATGGCCGGCGCCATCGCCTTTGGTTTCGGCGCGCGCGATTTGGCCCGCGACTGGCTCCGGGCCAAAGTGGAGACGCCTCGGCCCGAGAACGAGGAAGCCTTCCACCACTTCTAACCGACTCCCTACGATCTGCAGGCGACGTCATCCCGGGGGCCGCTGCTCTCTGGCGGCCTTAGGGACTCCTCTTTTTCCGTTGGGCTTTTTCGTCCGGCCGTTATCTTCACCGCCTCTAATTCCTTTACCTCGCATGCCTCCTTCCCCTTTTCTTCGGTGTTGCGGTTCCGCTGCCGCGTATAGCATCCTGTCTAGTCATGCTCCCCGCGCGGCAACTCATCTTCACCGACCTGGACGGCACACTCCTCGACCATCACAATTATTCCTTCGCCGGCGCCGAGGAAGCGCTCGCGGAAGTCGACCGCCGCCGCATCCCGCTCGTCCTTGTCACCAGCAAGACGCGCGCCGAGGTAGAGGTCCTGCGTGGCAAACTTGGCCACGGCCATCCCTTCGTCACCGAAAACGGCGGCGGCATATTCATCCCCGACGGCTATTTCAATCTCCGCCTCGAGGGCGCCACGCGCGCCGGCCGCTATTTCTGCATTGCTCTGGCGCGGCCCTACGCGGAGATGTGCGTGGCCCTCGATGAACTTGCCGAAGAAACCGGCGCAAGCGTCGCCGGTTTCCATCACATGCGCCCCCGCGAAATCGCACAGAACTCCGGTCTCCCCCTAAAGCAAGCCGAACTTGCCGCCGACCGCGAATTTGACGAGCCATTTTTCTTTGCCGGCGCATCGGATGCCGCCATCCGCGCTTTTGCAGAAGCAGCCAAGCGCCGCAGCCTCTCAGTGGTCCGCGGCAGCCGCTTCTGGCACCTCTTTGCCGGGAGCGACAAAGGCCGCGCCGTTCGCCGCCTCATTCAACTCTACCGCGATGCCGAACACCTCCGCTTCCGCACAATTGGCCTCGGCGACAGTCCCAACGACATCCCTCTGCTCATGGCTGTAGACCGCCCAGTGCTTCTACCTTTCCCCGGCGGCGCCTTCGCACCCGAAGTCGAGTCGCGCTTGCCTCGTCTGGCCAGAGCTCCTGCGCCCGGTCCAGCCGGCTGGAATCAGGCCGTACTGAAACTGCTGGCCAAGGACTAGGCCGCGTCGCCTTCGGGAAATCATTTGGTCCCGAACGAACTTGGCTTGCGCTATGGGCCTCGCCGGCGCGGAACCGCCCTGTGCGGCCCTGCACTATCCTGCTGCGCTCCAACAACTTACGGAATGTGCCGGGCCGGTGCACCGCTGGCCCCTCACCTGCAACCTCTGGCCATGAGAGTTGAGGTGTGACCCGTTGGTCGATCACTCCGGCATGCGCCATCTCCGGCTGAGTCGTTCATCCTCCGGAAGCCGCGCCAGGAGGCAACAGAGATGAGCTACCTGCGTCGCATGATGACGATACCCGCCACGGAGTCGCAGATGGCGTTAGCCCTGGGGCTTTCCGTGCTCATGATGGCGGTTCTGCTCTGCGGACTGATCTGGCAGTCGCAGATCATCAACTACCAGCGCCAAGTCATACATTTCCTCTGGAATTACCGGTAGGCGGGGCCGCGGCACCTGTTCAAACTCTTCCCCGCAAGTAGCTCACTCGGCCGCGCCTCGCGACTTGCCGAAACTCCCTCAATCAAGGCTCATTTCTTTCGTTTCCCTGCGCGACTTTTCAGCCACCAACAGGGTTCAATGGAGTAGCCGCACCCGGACATTCAGGGCCGGAGGACGAGGATGAAACGCGTGAAGTGGAGTCTGGGTCTTGCAACACTTGCGCTTGCTGCGGGTCCCCTGCTGGCAGCGCCGCAAGGCTCTTCTGAAAGTGGCAGTGCTCCGTACACGGGGCCCGGCGGACAACAGGTCCGGGGTCCGAGGCCCGCTGCCGGGCGCTTTCAGCAGCCAGCCTTTCGGCGACGGTTGCTGGCCCGCCGTCTGGCTTTCGCACAATTGATGCGCAATCCCCTTTTCCGCGAAAGAGCAGGCATCACGCCCGAGCAGGCGTCTAAGTTCGAGGCGGAGCACACAGCTTTCTCCAAGACGCAGATTCGCAATCGCGCCGACCTCCAGATAAAGCGCCTCGAGCTTGCAGCGCTTCTCCGCGACGCCAACCCTGACCGGGCTCAACTGGACAAGAAGTTGCGCGAAATGGAGGAGACGCGCTTCGCCGCACAAAAAGCCAGCGTGGACCATCAACTCGCTCTGCGTACCCTGTTCCCGCTCGAGCAGCGGCAAAGGATGCAAGGGGTTGCCCGCGGGATGTTCAATCGCGGCGGCGGAACCGGTATGAATCGCCGGCAGCCCGCACCGCCGAGGCCGCCCGAACCGCCCGGCTCATAACCCAGGGCTCAGGATCTGCGGCGGGGTGGCCTGGCCCGGTTGATGCGCGGGAGGCGACGCGGGAACGCTCGTGTAATCCTCCGCAACAATCCGCCGTCAGACAGTGTTGCATCAGGCAGGTTTCGAGTCTCAACTGAGGGGGCAATGATGCGTACTTGGAAAACCACACTACTTGCCGGCGCACTCGCATTTTCCGCCGGACCGCTCTGGGCGACTCCGCAGGCCGCGGTCAACGATTCGACCAACTCAACGACTCAGGTCAGCCCGAGGAACCACAAACGGAAGAATCACCGCAAGCACCGCCGCCACCGGCATCACCAACGCGTCTAGCAAGACTCCTTACGCCACCTGCCGGGCTGGGCGCGGAGCGCAGTTTCCGTCTGTTCACACCCTAAAAAGCGAACCGGGGAGCCTGCCAGCTCCCCGATTCGTCACTTTGTTTATAGCCGTCGTGGCGTCGCATGGGCGTCGCAGACGGCTCGCACCGCAAAAGCGGTGTGCTTAAAGTGTGGTCAGTTCTAGGCCCGGTGGAGTCATCCTCCCTCCGTAGTCCAGAAGCTACCACTTCCCTTCTACCCCTGTGCACACGCCGTTGCAATAGGAAAAAAGTTTTTTTGCGGGCTCCGTCCTTGCAACACCATTGCAGATTCCGCGCCCTTCAGCGGACGAAGAGGCCTTCGCGGATCTGGTCGCGGCCCACAAAGATGCGCGAAGACTGGAAGCGGCTGAAGAGATTCTGGATTTCGCGGTTCTGCAAGGTTTGCTGCGGCGGCACGAGCTGCGGGGTGGGGATCAGTTCCAGGCTCTGCGCATCGTGCACGCGGTAGCGCAGAAAACACTCCGGCTTGCGCACGTGGAAAACCGCCAGCACGACGCCACCCGGCCGCACCAGCTCGGTCAATCGTGCCACGACGCGTTCGGCGGCACGCGGCTCGAGGTAGTCGAGCAGGTCCCAGACCAGCACGGCGTCAAACGTGCCCTCGCCGTAGCGCAGGTTTTCCTTGAGGAACGCAGTGGCGCGCGCGCCGGCACTTGTCTCCCCGGGATCGGCTCCCGCCGGCAGCGAACGCAGGCGCTCATCTTCGGCGCGCAGATAGTCGCGCCACGCGGTGAGCAGGTCTTCGGTGTACACCTTAAAGCCGCGCTCGATGAAGAACGCAAGCGTGTTCTGCCACGCCGGACCCATGTCCAGCATCGTGCCGCGCCCGATCCCCTCCAGGTGCCAGAGAAAGTCCTTCAGGCCGTTCGATTGGCGCACTTCGCGAGGGGCGAAACTGGGTCCCGGCTTGGCCATGACGCTATTCTGCAGCGGTAGGCGCGTGCTGCCAACCTGCCAGGCGGTTGCTGGTGCGCGTCCCGCAACCGCGCCTCTGACCTGTGGAGGGCTGGACCGAAGTTTGCTGAGAAAACTCATGGCCACTAGCACGGCCTTCATGCTGTGCACTTCGCCTGGACCTCGCGGATCCCGCACAGGCAGGACTGCCCGTGCCACCGAAGGTTAGGGGGCAGAGCATAGTACAGGCGCCTGCCCCTGTAAATGGCCTTCCCGTTCAGGTTCCAAGTTCGCGAGTCCCACCAGGTCCGCGGACACCAATTGTCCCGATAGCTACGCTCAACGAACGGTTAAGTCAGTTCTCCAGCTTCGCTGCGGCAAGCTTCTTGACGGCCTCGAGGTCTTTGGTCGCGTTCACCTCGATGCGGACGGCGGTTCCTTCCACATAGCGTTTGGCTTCGTCGATTGCTCTGAGCACGGGCTTGGGAAGGCCGCTCTGGCGAGCGGCCTTGAGTGCGCGGTCTCCAAGAGCGAACGAAGCTCGAAAGCAGCCGCTGCAGGGCGACAGGTACACGATGGTGCGCTTCCCGTGCTTCACGCGCAGCGACCATCCGGCTTTGACCGCGTACGAGTGCCACTCTCGTTCGGCGATGCCCTTCTCGTCCGCCAACTCCTCCAGCAGTTGGTCCCAGAGCACTTTGGCCGGGCCGAGCGCGGCAGAGAGTTCCTTGTCAGTGGGATTCTTCGGCTTGTTGATGAACGCGTTCGGCCGCATGGCTGGGTCTCCTTCAAGCTCCGCTCCCGGCAAGTCGGTTCTCGCAGAGCAGGGTAAACCGGGCAGGGGGCATACACAAGCGCCACAGGAGGAACTCCGCCGCCGGAAACGCGGCGCAGCCGGAGCGAACAGCTCTATCTCGATCGTCGTTGCTGGAGCGTTGCTCGCAGGAAGCGGAGGCCATCGGGATTGACAGGGCTGGCGCGCAGGCAGCGCACCCACGGAACAGCCTTGCTTGTGAATCCTCGCCCTTGGCGGTGGGAGTGGCGGAGAAGCCACCCCGGCATGGCTGGCGCGCTTGCCCGCAGAGAGCGGGAAACACGAGCTGCGGGCGACGCAAGACTCTCAGGGTCGCGGCTCCTCTCGACAAACACCTGCCGTAGAGCGAGTGGGGATACGCCGAGCAGGGCGCCGTGGCCGGTCGCCTTATTTTTGCGCCTGGGACCAGGCAGACGCCGCACTCGCCACCGCGGTGAGAAACAAGAGCAAAGCTCCTTTGTAGAAAACCATGTGCCATCCGTCTTGGACCATGGCGCTGGGTTTCGCGAGTCCGGCGGCATGCAGCCCGCGGAGGACCACGGCAACCACAGTGCAAGCGAGTCCCAGCCAAAAGCTCCAACGTGTGATGTGTTTTTCCATCGTAGACCTCCTTGGACGGGCAGCTCCGGGCAGCAACTTCGCAACCCTACGCCCGACTCCCAAGGTCTGTCAACCAGTGTAAATTCATGTGGGGGCGCAACTTGGCTGCGCCAATCTGTCTCCCGGGGAGAACCGGGCGAACATGCAGTCCGCCCCTGCACCACGTGACCGAATTAGAGAGCAGGGTCCCTAATAATGCAGGTTGGCTCGTGTATACTCGCGGCGCGGCACCGGCACTCCGTGGAAATCGCGCCTCGGAGCGGGCGCCGGATGGAGCAAGCCTATGAAGAGACTCTATGTGGGGATTGCTTTACTGCTACTGGGCTGTGCGGCCGCCTTGGCCGACGACCTCTTGACGCGGTTCGGCGCGCTAACAATCAACGAAGAAAAAGTGCTCCTGTTCAGAGGCACGCCGGTGAGCCCGGAGGTGAAGGGCAACGCCAGCCTCAGCGTCATCGAGAAGTTCGAGATGGGAGCGAGCGACGTCGTGCTGATCCGGGATAACGGCGGCACGGCGTGCCCGGCTCTTTTCCACTTCGTGACGCTTTCGGCTTCGGGCGCGAAGGCGACTCCGGCCTTTGGGACCTGCAGTGATCTCGTCCGCGCCGCCCGCAGGGGCGACACCATCACCGTCTCTATGCCCGGCTACAGAGGGCCGTTCGAGTCCTCAGCGGGGCGCGCCAAAGCCGCAAAAGAAAAGCACGTGTTCACCTTCAGCAACGGCATTGTGACGGAGAACGGGAAACCGGCCCGGTGATCGGGTTGACTGAGGGCGGATTGCGATAGGCTCCCGCGAGAATGAACACGAGAACCGGCCAGATTCTTCGGCTTCGCTCAGGACAACCGCCGACTCTACGCGAGTCTGGCGGACGTCGCTGCGATCCTTGTGCCAGCTAGGCACGCGCAGTATGATTCGTTCCAGCGATTCCCCGAGGCGGAACCCGCGCCCCAAAGTCGTTCTTATCGTTCTGGAACTGAGGGTGAGCATGCCCGCCTTCTATAAGATCGACAAGGAACGCAGACTTGTGATGAGCACCGGCTCCGGCGTGTTGACCCGGGCGGACATAGCTGCACATCAGGAACGCCTCTCCAAGGACCCCGATTTTGATCCCCGCTTCTCACAGCTATTGGATTGCACGCACCTCATCAAAGTCGAAATCGGACCGGCGGACGTACGACTTTTCGCGCAGAAAAACATCTTCTCGGAGGACTCGCGGCGCGCTTTCGTCGTGAAAGATGACCTCCAGTTCGGACTCGCCCGGATGTTCGAAATGCTACGTGAGGCCTCCGGAGAACGAGGAATCCGCGTCTTCCGGAGTCTCGACGAAGGGCTGGACTGGATCTTCGCCAAGCACGTGGCCAACTAGTCCGCCACCCTCCCCATACCGCCGAGGATCCATCCGCTCCTTCCCTCACGTTGGGCCACGGGCTACGGCTCCCTTACGGAGAAGAACGGGAAGAGGATTCCGTGTGACGCAATTCCCAGCGGGCGAAGCAATAGGCGGCAAGCTCATAAACGAAATACTTCTTGCCAAGGCGGGTGTGCCACCAGTTCGAAGGATCGAAGTCAGGGTCGGGCGCAGGAACGACGCGGACTTCGACCGTGGAGGGAAACACGCGCGAGAAGATGAAGCGCGAGCGGCGCGTGTGGTAGTTGGACGTAACAATGAGCACGCGGCGCCAGTTGCGTTCGCGCACCAGGGAGAGGAGCGCTTCGGCTTCTTCGCGCGTACTGGCGGCGGTCTGCGGGAAGCGGATGACGGCGTCGCGCGGGACACCGCGGCCGGTAAGGTCGCGCTCCATCAGCTCGGAGATGCCAGCGTAGGGGCGCAGCATGACGCCGCTAGCGACGACCCGCGGCGCCCAGCCATCGCGGAAGAGTTCGGCGGCGCGCGCGGCGCGATCGGCGCGGTAGTTGTCGTCGCTGAGGATGAGGATAGCGTCGGAGGGGCGGAGGCCGTCGTCCACGACCCAGAATTCGCCGGCGACGCGGAGGATCGGCGCGCGGAACAGATAGAGAAGAAACAGAAGACCGAGAAAAGCGCAGAGGACGATGAGCTTGAAGATGATGCCGCCGCGCTGGCGAGAGGTTTTCACGTGGAACGCCTAGGCACTGGGATCGGTTTGGCGGAGGGTCTCAGCAGCCTGCTCGGGGGGAAGCGCGTTCATGTAAACCTCTTTGATGCTGTAGGACTTGCTGCGCGCTTGCACGATGGGAAGGATCTCGATATGCCAATGGTAGTCGTCCGCGATGGTCTGCCAGAAGCCGCGGAACTCACCCTGTCCCATCAGCGTGTTGGGTGAAGTGTGCAGGACCATGTGGTACGCCTGGGAGACTTTTTCGAGACGGCGCAGCGTGCGGCCCAGGAGCGCGGCGAGATGCCGGCGGTTGGCGGCCGGCCGTGCCTGTTCGAAGAGGTGATTGTGTTTGCGGGACATGATCCAAGTCTCATAGGGCACCCGCGAGGCATAGGGACAGAAGGCCACATAATCGCCTTGAGAATCCACCACGCGGCGGCCTCGCCGCTCTTCCTGGCGCGCGATGTCGCAGAAGACGCAGCGCTCCTTGCTGGCGTGCCACTCCTTGGCGGCGCGCAGCTCGTAAAGGATGCGCCGCGGAACAAACGTGGTGGCGGTGAGCAGCGAATGCGCGTGGGACCACTCTTCGCCGGCGAGCGCGCCGCGGTTCCTAAAGACGGTGATGTACTTGAAGCGGGGGTCGCGTTTCAGATCCTGGATGCGCAAGGCGTAGGCCTGCAGGACGCGCTCGATCTGGTCGTCGCCCATGTGCGAGAGCATCAGTTCGTGGTCGGGAGTTTCGACGATGATCTCGTGCGCGCCGACGGGGCGCATCTTGTCGTAGATTCCATCCGCTTGGCGGCCAGGCTCGCCCTCGATGCGGTAGAGCGGATCGATGTGCGGCAGGACGCGCACCTGCCAGGGGCCATCGGGCGGAAGCGCGAGGAGTGCGGGGCGGCCGCCTTCGTGGCCGGGGCAGAGCGGGCAGCCTTCCGGCGGAGTCGGAGGATTTTCCGATTGTCCCACGACGACCCAACTGCGTGTGATGGGATCCTTACGAAGTTCCATTGGACGAGACGGCTGGGCCGGCGGCGATGAGGAATGGATACATCAGCGAAAAGAGTTTATATCGCAGCGGAGGGGGCGACGCAAGCCAAGTCCCGTGCACGGGAAGAAAAAGATGACGGTGAGGCGCTGAGAAGCGCCGAGAAGAGAGATTCCTCGTTACCCCTTAGAAGCACCGGGGCTCCACGGAATGGCAAGTGCCCTGGGTCTGGAAACGAATCGCGAGTCACGGAACACGAATCACGCAGTTCAACGTGTGTAGCGGGCGGGAGTGGGGCCTTCTTCGAGGCGATGGCGGTCCCAGATGGCGCCTTCGCGGCTGTATTGGGCCATCTCGAAATCCTGAGTCAGCTCGAGGCAATCCGTGGGGCAGGCGTCTTCACAGAGGCCGCAGAACATGCAGCGCGAAGTGTCGTAGGTGAAGTGGGTGAGGACCTTGCGGCGCGTGGCATCGTCGCGCTGCCAGCCGACAACGATCAGGTTCTCGGGGCAGGCGAGGGCGCAGAGGTTGCAGGCGATGCAAAGCGTCTCGCCAGTTTCGGGATTGCGGTTGAGGCGCGGGGCACCGCGGTAGCGCTCGGCGACCATGGGGCGCTCGAGGGGATACTGCTCGGTGTAAATGTGCTTGGGATTCTGGTAGCCAAACGTGAGCGTCATGCCCTTCCATAAATCGAGCATGAACATCCGGCGCAGCAACGAGCGCATAGAAACGTAGTTTGTGGTGCTGGTCGAGAATTGTCAAGGGAGAGACGCGAACGCGAGAAAGTACGAAGGGCATGGGGAATGGTAGAATCGCGGACTATGGCAACACCTGCTGCGCCGGAGACCGGGCCGCGGCTGCTGATACGTCCCGTGCGGGAGGACGACGCAGCGGCGCTGCGCGAAATCTTCAATGAGGCCATACAGGACGACCTGGCGACGTTCGACACCGAGCCGCGAAGCCTGGAGGAACAGCGCGGCCTGATCGTGGCGGCGACGGAAGACCCGCGGCACCCCATCCTGGTGGCGGAGCTGCGCGGCTGGGCGCTGGGCTGGATCACGATTCAATACCACGATTTGCGCCGCGAACTGCAGGACGTGGGCGAGGTGAGCGTGTTCGTGCGGCGGTCGTTCCGCAGCTATGGCGTTGGGCGGCAGTTGATGCAAGCAATCCAGCGGGACGCGTCGAGCCTGGGATATCGCAAGCTGATCGGGCGCGTGCTTGCGGATCACCACGGCAGCTTGCGGCTCTGCAAGGTGTGCGGCTGGCGCGAAGTGGGCCGACACGAAAAACACGCGCGACACCGCGACGCTTGGCGGGACGTCATGGTGCTCGAGTACCTGGTGCCGCGCGGCGAAGCGTGAGAGGGATTCCTCGCCCCGACAGAAAACGTCGGGGTTCGGAATGACAAGCCTGAGAAGATTCAGTCGGCGGCACCTGCGGCTTGCTGGTGCTGTTGGTGGTGGATGTAGAGGGAGGCCGGGTCGAGCTTGACGAGGCGTTCCTTCGGTAGGCTGATGTCGTACTTCACGGGCCGCTGGTGGTCCAGGACTTGGCGTTCCGCGCTGTACACCGTGTTGAACTTCCAGAGCATCTTGACGAAGTTGGTCTGACCGTGCGCCAGGTACCGCGCGGCCATGGCGAACGTGTTCATGAACACGCGCAAGCCGAGGTGCTTCTTGTTGAGCACCTGCTGCGTGCGGACAAGCTCCTGATAAAAGCGATCGAGCGGGAGCTTCGTCGGCAGAACCGCGTGCTGGACGTCGAAGAGGCGGTAATCACGCGTGGTGAACTTGCGCGACTCGGTGACCCAGGTTTCGGTGCCGGGATACGGCGTGTTGACGGTGATGTGCACGATCTCCGGAACGGAGAGCGCCCACTCGCGGATCACCTGGAAGCGCTGCTCGTCCCAGCTCGGATCGGCGATGATGTTGACCGCAACGATGAGGCCGAGCGAGCGGGCGCACTCCAGGGCCTCGAAGTTTTTCCCCAGCGTGACGCGCTTGCGGTGGAGCTTGAGGCCTTCCTCATCGATGGCCTCGATGCCGAGGAACATGTACTCGAGCCCGAGGCGCTGCCAGTACTGGAAGACTTCCTTATTGCGCAGGAGGACGTCGCCACGCGTCTCGAGGTAATACTGTTTCTTGACGCCGCGGCGCTCGAGTTCGCGGCCGATGGCGAAGCCGTCCTCAGGCTGGATGAAAGCCACGTCGTCGACGATGAACACGCCGGGCTCGCGGATGCTGGCGAGATCCGCGGCGGCAACTTCAGGGCTGACCTTGCGGTAGCTGCGGCCGTAAAACGTCCAAGCGCTGCAAAACACGCAGTCCCAGGGACATCCGCGCGTGAACTCGATGCTGGCGCAGGGATCGAGCACGCCGATGAAATACTTGCGGCGCTTGGCGAGTATCTCGCGCGCGGGCTGGACGTGATCGAGGCTGGCGAGGAGTTGCGCCGGCGGGCCTTCGGCTTCGCAGGTGACGACACCGGGAAGCTTGTGCAGATTGCCCCGGTCGTCCGCGGCGGCTTCGAGCAGCCGCGGTGTGATTCCCTCCCCTTCGCCCTTCACGACGCACTCGATCGCACCCTGCGCGTGCTCGAGGATGTCGCGCGCGGTGAAGGAAGCGCTGTGGCCTCCGGCGAACAAGAAACAATCGGGCAGACGCCGGCGCGTCTCGATGGCGAGGTCGATGACTTCGGGAATGTTGGCGAGGTAGTTCACCGAGTAGCCGACGGCCTCGGGCTTCCAATCGTCAAGAACCCGGAAGTAGTCCTTGTGCTGCGCGGCCTGGAGATCGAGAAGGCGGACGTCATGGCCCGCCTTCCGCGCGGCCTGGGCCACCAATTCGAGCCCGAGCGGCTCAAGGCGGAGATAAATCTCCGAATACATCAGACAGCTCGGGTGAACCAGTAAGACTTTCATTGCTGCCCCCCATCAAAAAGACAAACCAAGCTGATCCCACGGGCTGTGTCCCTCAAATCTAGCGCAAACTGCGGCGCAATTCCAAGAGGCCGCGACAATTTGCGCGATTCGAGGGAGCTGAGTCGCCGCATGTTATTCTTGGATGCATGAAGGAGCGAGATGAACAGTACATGCGGCTGGCCTTGGCGGAGGCGCGCGCCGCGGCGGAGGCCGGTGAGGTGCCCGTGGGCGCAGTCATCGTGATGGGCGATCGAGTGATTGCGCGCGCGGGAAACCGCACCATTGCCGACTGCGATCCGACGGCGCATGCGGAGATTCTCGCGCTGCGCTCGGCGGCGCGGGAGATCGGGAACTGGCGGCTCGTCGATCGACAGAACAGCGAAAAAGAACCAGATGACGCAGAGGCGCAGAAAATGCCGAGGAGCGCGGAGAAGAAGGCAGAGAGCGGCGCAACGCTCTATGTGACCATCGAGCCATGCAGCATGTGCGCAGGGGCGATGATCCAGGCGCGGGTCGCGCGGCTCGTTTATGGGTGCGATGACCCGAAAGGAGGCGCAGTGCAGTCGTGCTTCCAGCTATTCGAGCATCCGGCGCTGAACCACCGCATCAAAGTGACGGCGGGCGTGCTGTCCGAAGATTGCGCGGGACTGATTCAATCCTTTTTTGCGGACCGGCGGTGACCAGACATCCTGGATGTGGCGGAGCCATGCACCGCACGGTGCATGGCGGAGGGCGCAGCCACGAGCGAACCTTTCTCCGCCGTTAACAATGATGCGCCCGTTTCTCTTGTCATTCAGTCGGGTGTACAGGGTGAAGAGAAGGGCCGCATGAGAGTGTCGGCCTTGGTCTGCTGTTTTGGAGGTGATAAACTCCACATAGGTTAGAACAGCAGGATTCGGTGCGAGCCCGCCGCAGCCGCCCCACTGCTGTGATCCCGCGCGCCCGAGGCGGCATGTCTTGAGGTACCTGACTCTGCCCAGGCTTCGCCGGCTGTCCCAGATCGTTTTCTTCGTGCTGTTCCTCTTCCTTCTCCTGCGGACTGAGTTCCGCGGTTCCCTGCAAGCCTCCAAAAATGAGATTCGGCTGCCTTATCCCGTCAGCATTTTTCTTCAAGCAGATCCCCTGGTGAGCGTTTCGAACGCGTTGTCTACGCGCTCCCTCTACAAGGGACTCCTGTGGAGCCTGGTGATCATTGTCCCCACGTTCGTCCTCGGGCGTTTTTTTTGCGGCTGGATCTGCCCGCTGGGTACGCTGAACCACTTCTTCGGTCATCTGAAATCCGAAAAGAAACGGGGCATGCAGCTCATCGAATCGAATCATTACAAGCGTTGGCAGACGCTCAAGTATTACCTCCTGATTGTGTTGCTGGTTTCGGTCCTGCTGGGGAGTCAGTTTCTTGCGATTCTGGATCCCATCTGTTTGACCGTGCGCTCACTTGGGCTGTCGATCCTGCCGGGGATGAATTACGCGCTGAATGCTCTGCTTGATGGTCTTTACCGGAGTCAAATGGGCCCCCTGCGATTGGGGGCTGATGCGCTGCATTTCCTTCTGCAAGGGACGGTGCTCAGCTTCAAGCAGCCCTATTTTCGACAGGGATTTTTCCTCGGGCTGATCTTCATAACGATCCTGATGCTCAATCTCAGAATCACCCGATTCTGGTGCCGGGCGCTCTGTCCTCTGGGAGCCCTCGTCGGCATCCTTTCCCGCTGGTCAATCCTGGGTCTCGAGAAGCACCCCGCAAACTGCGACGATTGCAATCGCTGTCTCCTGCACTGCCAAGGGGGAGACGATCCCGCGCCAGGGGCGCCCTGGCGCAAGATGGAATGCCACCTCTGCTTCAATTGTGTGGCGGACTGTCCGGAGAGTGGGATCAAGTTCAAGTTCTTTCCCACCACGACAGACACGGCTGAAGGCCCGAACTTGATGCGCCGGAGGGTGCTTGCCAGTGTGGCGGCGGGCGCGGTTGCTCTTCCCCTTCTCCGCATCACGCCAGGGCTGGCTGTTCAGCGCGACGCTCGACTCATCCGCCCTCCCGGCGCCCTGGAAGAGAATCGTTTCCTCGAGCGCTGCATTCGCTGCGGGGAATGCATGAAGGTCTGCCCGAATAATGCGCTGCACCCAACCCTGGCGGAGGCCGGGCTCGAAGGAATCTGGACGCCTGTCCTGGTCGCTCGGATTGGGTACTGCGAGCCGAGTTGTGTGCTCTGCAGTCAGGTATGCCCGACGGGTGCCCTCTGGGAAATCACCTCCCAAGGCAAGGGATGGGTTGCCGAGCGAGCTGACCCCAACGCAAAGCCAGTCAGGATCGGCACTGCGTTTTTCGATCGGGGACGCTGCCTGCCCTGGGCCATGGCCACTGAGTGCATCGTGTGCGAGGAGTGGTGCCCGACCTCGCCCAAGGCGATCTACCTGCGTCCCACCGAGCTGGTGGACGCAGCCGGAGAACTCAAGCAAGTTCGGCAGCCGTACTTGGACCCGGAGCGTTGCGTTGGCTGCGGCGCCTGCGAGTTTGCGTGTCCGGTACAAGTCCGCCCCGCGGTCTATGTCACGAGCATTGGAGAGAGCCGATCAAAGGCCAACCAAATCATGCTCAAACCCCCGCGGCCCAGGGCGGGAACATGATGCCTTGTCGTAGCTTGCTGCTGTTGCCCGTAGCGTGCTTGCTCCTGGGCTGCGGTGCGAAGACAAGTCCCGGGCAAGCAAAGCTTTTCCCGGAGGGCGGCGAGGTCTCCGGCTGGAGCAAGGTGGGGGAGACGCGCACGTTCGAGGCCGCCAACTTGTGGCAGTACATTGACGGCGACGCCGAAAAATACATCCAAGCCGGCGTACAAAGGACGCTCACAGCAGATTACCGTTATCGGGATTCGTTCGAAGTCGTGGCAGACATCCATGTCATGGCCACAGCGGAAGGCGCCAGAAAAATCATGGACGCCGTACCCTCGATGGATAGCCAGCCGGTGGCGCTTGGCGATTCGGGAAAGCTTTACAAAGGGAGTCTGATTTTCCGCCGCGGGCCGTACCTGGTGCGTTTGGTTGCTTACAAGGATTCGCCGGAGGTTGGAGAGGATCTGATGGAGTTGGCCCGAGCCATCGAGCGGAAACTTGAGTAGCGGGTCCCGAAGCAAGCTTGGCTGTCGCCACGGCAGCCAGCGGCTTGGTGCTGACTTCCCGCCGCTCCGCCCCGGTCTTGCTGGCTGATTCAGGAGACACCGGATCCCTGCAACGTTCTTGCTCATTCTCTCGCCGCGACGCCGGCAAGGTGATACAAAGAGTGGAGACGCGCCCGCCTAGGAAGCCGCACCTCTGAGGCTGCCCATGAGTCAGCGGCTGGAATCGAACCGCCGGGAGTTCCTGAAGAGGTGTCTCACCGGAGTAGCATTCCTGGGAGGAACAAGCAGAGGCTCGGGCTTTCCCTTTGCTCACCCCGCAAGAGAAAAATCGAAGGTGGTGATTTCGCGGGATCCGTTGCTCCGCGGGGCGGGCTCGAGCCTGGATTCGGGCCGACTCCTGAAAATGCTGGATCGGGCCGTCCAAGCGCTCTACGGAACTGATTCGCCCTTGGAAGGATGGAAGAGAGTGGTGCGGCCCGGGGAGGTGGTCGGGCTGAAGGTCAATGGTCTGGCTGGCCGGGGTGCTTCGACCAACGTGCTGTTGGTCGAGCTTGTTTGCGAGCGACTCCGAGAGGCAGGCATCCCGGATCAAAATGTCGCGATCTGGGACCGGCTGAATGCTGATCTGGATAGCGCGGGATTCAAGATCGCTTCCCGCCGGGATCATCTTCGGTGTATCGGAAACGACACGTCGGGCTACGAAGAGGAATTGTCCATCTACGGGAGTGTAGGAAGTCGCCTGTCGAAGACCCTCACTCAGGTCTGCGATGCCGTCATCAATCTGCCCGTGCTTAAAGACCACGGAATTGCCGGGGTGACCATCGCTCTCAAGAACATGTTTGGCGCCATCCATAATCCCAACAAGTACCACCCCAATGCGGGTGATCCCTACATCGCCGATGTGAACATGCTGCCGCCAATCCGGCAGAAGATTCGCCTGCACATCTGCGATGCAACCACGGCGCAGTACGAGGGCGGCCCTTCCTACATGCCTCAATGGACGTGGCCCGAAAACGGACTTCTGCTGTCGCGGGATGCGGTCGCCTTGGATACGGTCGGGTGGCAAATCCTGGAGCGAAAACGATCCGAGAGGGGCATGAAATCGCTGGAGGCACTGGGACGCGCGCCTCGCTACATTGCGACTGCCGCCGATCCACAGCACCGGCTGGGGACGAATGACCTGCGGCAGATTGAGCAGGTGGAGGTCTGAATTCTTTCGAGACTTGCTCCATGCCGAAGAAATCCAATGCGCTCGACAGCAAGGTCAGTTGTTCGTTTCACCCTCTTTCGTGCACGCAGAACACAGCCGACGCGTTGCCCCATGACTCGGTACTTCCCTCGCTCGCGAGCTTTGCGGCGACGCAGCGGGATCGCCGGACGTTTCTGAAGGCCACCGCGGTTCCTTGCTTGGCCGCTTCCGTAGTCTCCTGTGTGGGCGGGTGGCCCAGCCTCACACTCGGAGCCGCTCCCCTGGCGGAAGAGGACTCGCGGTACATCGTGGAGGCCCAGTTTTACGAAAAACTGCCTTATAAGAAGATCCGGTGCAAGTTGTGTCCCCGGGAATGCGTGATTGACGACCGCGAACGGGGATACTGCGGCGTTCGTGAGAATCGGGGAGGCATCTACCACACGCTCGTGCATTCGCGCGTGTGTGCGGCACATATCGACCCGATCGAGAAAAAGCCCTTCTTTCACTTTTACCCCGGCACTCCGGCGTTTTCGGTGGCGACCGCGGGATGTAACGTGAACTGCAAGATGTGCCAGAACTGGGAGATCTCGCAATCCCGGCCGGAGCAGGTTCGCAGCACCTACTTGTCCCCCAAAGATCTGGCCCAGCAAGCCCAGCAATATCGATGCCTCTCCATCGCCTACACCTATAGCGAACCGGTAGTTTTTTACGAATACGTCAGAGACGCTGCGGAGGCTGGGCACGCCCTGGGCCTCAAGAGCGTGGTCGTCACCGGAGGATTCATCCAGCAGGATCCCCTCCGGAAGCTCTGCCAAGGGGTGGACGCGATCAAGGTGGACCTAAAGGCCTTCTCAGAAAAGTACTACAAGGAGGTCGTCAACGGAGAACTCAAACCGGTGCTCGACGCGCTGGTGACGATGCGCAATCTCGGGATGTGGACCGAGATCGTTTATTTGGTGGTGCCTACCTTGAACGACAGCGAGGCGGAGTTCCGCGCTCTAGCCCAATGGGTCAAGTCGAACTTGGGGGCGGAAGTTCCCGTGCATTTCTCGCGTTTCCACCCCCAGTATTTGCTGAGAAATCTGCCGCCCACACCCTTGGAGACGCTGGAACGCGCGAAAGCAATCGCTGACGCCGAAGGACTCCACTACGTTTACCTGGGCAACATCCCAGGGCATCCGGCGGAGAGCACCTACTGTCCGAAGTGCCGCCGCATTGTCATCGAGCGCGTCGGCTATACCATTAACGGAATGCACCTTCAGAAAGGCAAATGCGAATACTGCCGACAAGCCATTCCTGGGGTGTGGCAGTGAACGATTCTGAGACGATCAGGCCGCGCCAGTTGGGAAACACCATGAGAACACAATTGATTCTGGCACTGTTCGCACTCTGCGTATTGTTGAGTGGCCGACTATCGGCCGAGCGCGTCCGCACTGACGAGAAGCCAAGGGTCAGGCAGCCGGCCGTTGCGGGGGAATTCTATCCGGCGCAACCCGACGAACTGAGGCAAATGCTGGATGGCCTCTTGGCCCAGGCCGCAGCGCAGCCGGTTCCGGAGCGTGTGGTGGCTCTGATTGCGCCGCACGCGGCGTACATCTACTCCGGCGGGGTGGCCGCGGAGAGCTACGCGCTGCTTAAAGGCCGAAAGATAGAGAGGGTGGTGGTGATCGCGCCCTCTCATTACGAGTCCTTTCCCTTCGCCTCGGTGTACGAGGGCGACGCCTACGCCACGCCGCTTGGAGAAATCCCGGTGGACAGAGACTTCGCCGCCAAACTGGCCAAGCTGAGCCCGCTCATCCAACTCTCGAGCCGCGGCCACATCCCCACCCAGCAACAAGGGGAGCATGCCCTCGAGGTGCAACTCCCGTTCTTGCAGCGCGTCCTGGGTGAATTCAAATTGGTTCCGATTGTAATGGGCGAGCAAACCTACGAAGTGGAACGGGCTCTTGGAGTCTCGCTCGCCAAGATGCTCAAGGGGACAGACACCCTTATAGTTGCCAGCTCTGATCTGTCTCATTTTCACCCCTATGGAGAAGCGACGAGGGTTGACCAGAAGACCTTGAAGGCGATCGAGCGATGGGATTACCTCAGCTTGTCTCAGAACTTCGAGACCAGGGTCTGGGAGGCCTGCGGGGGAGGTCCCATCGTGGCCGCCATGATCGCGGCCCAACGGCTGGGCGCGAGCCAGGCCAAGATACTCAAGTACGCAAATACCGGGGATGTCACCGGGGACCGAAGCCGGGTGGTGGGGTATGGAGCGGTTGCACTGATCGAGTCACCGATGCGCCCTCCTAGGGATGAACGGCTCTCTCTCGGCCAGAAAGAAAGAGAAGCGTTGATCCAACTGGCGAAGAAGTCCGTGGAAACAGCGGTAAAGGAAAAGAAGATGTATCAGCCCACGGCCAGCGAATTCGAGTCTCTGCAGCAGGACCGCGGCGTCTTCGTGACCTTACGGAAAAAGGGGGAGCTGCGCGGATGCATCGGCCTCGTCGCGGCGATGAAGCCGCTCTATCTTACGGTGCGGGACGCCGCCGCCCTGGCTGCGGTTCGCGACCCGCGATTTCCCCCTGTTCAGGCGAGGGAAATTCCTGAATTGGAGTACGAGATTTCGGTGCTCACGCCGTTCCACCAGGTATTCGATCCCAGAGAGATCCGCATCGGACAGGACGGGTTACTTATCATGCGGGGGAGCAATGAGGGGCTGCTTCTGCCGCAAGTCGCCACCGAACAGGGTTGGAATCGAACTACCTTCCTTGAGGAGGCGTGCCTGAAGGCGGGGCTTCCCCGCCAAGCCTGGAAAGATGAAGCCACCGACATCTTCGTGTTTTCGGCTTTAGTCTTCGATGAACATAAGGCCCCGCAGCCCATCACTCCGGAAGAGCCCGCGTCCCAGAAGCCAAAAGGCCCGCCAGGGCCACCGTGGCCAGATTTACCGCGGCCATGAGCCAGGCCGTTTCCCGGAAGCCGAAGACTGGAACCAGATAGGCGCTGAGGATAACTGCTCCCAAGCAGGCACCGGCCAGGTCGAGAGCATAGAGTGTGCCCGGACTGCCAGCTTGGTGCCTCGAGCGGGCAAAGAAGATTCTGCTGGCTATCGGAAACTGGTGCCCACCGAGCAATCCACAAAGCAAGGCCAGGACGGGGAACAAGACTTGACTCACCACGAACGCAAATGGCGCGCTCTTCATGGCGGCAAGAGCATCGAACAACAGGTACAACAGCAGTGGAGAAAGCGCCGCCAGGAATTGCAGCCAGGCGAGCCGGCGGATGTCTTTCGGGTCAGACGCAGGCATCCCGGCACAGGCCGCCCGACGCAGCGCCCACCAACTCCCCAGCGCCATGCCTACCATGAAACCCGCGATGATGATGGCGAGTTCCTGATAGACGTAGCCATAGATCGCCTGGAACGCCAGCAGAAGCAGTATCTCCAGGCCGAGCAGCGTGAAGCCCATCACGCCCACGCAGAAGCCGGCGGCCATTCTGAGGCGAGCCTCAGCCGCCGCGAGCCATCGCAGTAGCCCGGCAAACAGGAAGAGAACCAACGCAGTGGCTGCGAGCATGCCGAAGTGCACCTGTGCGAGGGACTGAAACACATGGCGATAGACGCGGTTGAACCGCGTGCTCCAGAGGACCACGTCGAAGTAGTAGGCGACTGGGGTGAAATCTCGGTTGACGCGGGTCTCCGCTCGAGGCCGGATCTGCAATTCCAGATCGAGCATTCGGTCCGGCATCATCCGATAGGGGAGATAGTATTCGCGGACATAACTCGTGTGGAGGCGCCGCGCTTGAAGCCGTGCAATCAATTCCTCTGAATTGGCTGCGAGAACCCCTGCCCGGGCGGCAGCGAAGAAATGGACGGTGCCGCCTGGAATAGCAGAGACTTCAGGGAAGACTTGGCGCAGCGTCTTGTAAATACAGCGCAGGAACTCAGCGAGTTCCGGGCTGATGTACTCTTCCGCGGCTTTCAACTGAAAGGAGAAGACACCCGCCGGGGTGAGTTTGCTCGCCGCCTCCCGAAAAAACTCAAACGTGTAGAACCGGTTGAGTTGGGCGGTTTGCGGGTCCGGCAGATTCACGATGATGACGTCAAAACTGGCGTTGGTCGCTTTTAGAAACAGGCGGCCATCGGTATTGTGAACGTGGACGCGCGGCTCCGCGTGGAGGGGAGCCCATTCCGCCGGGAAGAATTTCTCCGCCAGGTCAAGCACAGTGGGATCAAGTTCCACGTAGTCAATCCGCTCCAGACTGGGATGTTGAAGGGCTTGGCGAAGGCTTCCGTTCAGCCCCCCGCCGATGAGTAACAGGCTCTTTGGCGCGGGATGCTGGAGCAAGGCAAAGTGCACCGCTTCTTCGGCGGCCGCTGGATCGGGCACGTTGAAAGCGATCCAACCATTCTCGAAGAGGCTGCGGCTGCCTCCTGTCTGAGTTACCACTAGATTGCCGTAAACCGAATTGCGCGTCGTGACCAGATGGTAGCCACTCCAGAGGCGGTTGAGGGACACCTTCTCGATCCAAGGGCAGCCGAAGGGAAAGATCAGGAAGACAAAAGCGACGACCAATGCCCCGAGGGTGGCCTTCCTTCGCATTCCGGACCGGACGGCCAGGATTGTGGCGGCCAGGAGATTCAATAGGCTGAGCAGCGCAGCGATCTCAAAAGCCGTCAAAAAACGGATCAGCACCAAGCTGGCCAGAATGCCCCCCAGTCCTGAGCCCGCAGCTTCCTGCAGGTACACGTTACTCGACCCTGCCACCAGCGAGGTGCCAATCTCCTCCGCATAAAGCCGACTGCCCGCCGCGAATAGCGCTCCCGAAATCAGGCAGAAAAAACTCAACACCAACAGAGAAGTGAGGATCATCGGGCCCGGCCCGAGAATTTCTCCCGGAATCGGCCGAAAGATTTCCTTGCTTGTGCGCACGAAAAATATCGTAAGTGGCAAGGCGATGGCGATGAGGCCTTCCAGGATCGCCATTAGCCGGCGCGGTTGATGTCCTCGTGCCGCCATGCGGCCCACCGCGCTGCTACCGATCGCCGTCCAGAGGAGCCAGCTTGCCAGCATGAGTCCGAGCGACATCTCATTCCCTGAGAAGACAACCATCAGCTCCCGCATCAAGACAACTTGCGCGATCACTGCTGTGAAGCCGATCAGAAGAAGTACGGCTGACACTCTCTCGCGTGCCAGCCCGCTGCCGGGTGTGAAACCTTGCGAATTGCATGGCATACTCATCAAGAGAGAATTAGACTTGAACTGAGAGGAAGTCAAACGCGCCCGCCACCGAGGAAGGCCTTGACTCCGCCTCCTGATGACCACCTGATTCAGCGCCGCAAGGTGCTCACTCAGCTCTTGCGCCTGGCCGGAGTAAGTGCTTCCGCCACCGCCGTCGGATTCTGGCTCGCGGGCCGGAGCCACCGCCCGGAAGAACCTCTTGTCCCAACTCCCAAGCACAGCTTCAGCGTTGTAGAGGATCCGAACCTTCCAGAAATGGTTGTTGCCCGAGGGGAGGATCCGCGGGCGCTGGTACGCCGGGCGGTGGAAGAACTAGGAGGGATTCGGCGGTTCATAGCGCGGAACGATGTCGTGGTGGTGAAACCCAATATCGGTTGGGATCGCACCCCGGAGCAAGCCGCGAATACCAATCCGGAAATCGTCGCCGAAGTTGTGCGACTCTGCCACGACGCGGGTGCAGCCCGGGTGGTGGTGACGGATGTGAGTTGCAATGAACCGCGGCGCTGCTTCCAGCGTTCAGGCATTGCCCAAGCTGTGCGCGCGGAGGGAGCCCTGGTTGTTCTGCCCGATGAAAGGAAATTCCGAGAAGTGGATCTGGGCGGCGATGTTCTGAAGTTGTGGCCCGTGTTCGAGCCGTTTCTGGCTGCCGACAAGATGATCAACGTCCCCATCGCCAAGCATCACAGCCTAACAGGCACCACGCTGGGGATGAAGAACTGGTTCGGCATCCTCGGAGGACAGCGCCAGCGGCTCCATCAGCGCATCCACGAGAGCCTGGTGGACTTGGCCGCCTTTATGCGCCCCACGCTCACCATCATCGATGCTTATCGAGTTCTGCTGCGAAACGGTCCCACCGGCGGAAATCTCGAGGACGTAGCTTTGAAGAAGACCCTGGTGGCGGGAACGGATGCCGTGGCCTTAGACGCTTACACGGCGAAAGCGTATTGGGACCTGGATTCCCGGCAGTTGCGGTATCTCAAGCTGGCCACCGATCGCGGTCTCGGCACCATGAACTTTGAAACTGTGCGTACCCGGCTGGTGAACGTGTAGTTCCCCCCATTCCTGCCGGGGCGCCTGCCGGGGGCTCTCTCCAGTGAAACGGGTCACGTCGAGAGTTGTGAATAAGTGACAAGATGGCCTGCTTCCCTCGCAGTGAGTTCGAACCCGCCTATCTGTCCCTCTACGAATCCGGCGAGCTGAAGCACCGTGTAGAACATGCGCTGGAGCTACTCGCGAACTGCGCACTCTGCCCCCGGTCCTGCTGCATCAACCGTCTGGCCGACAAGTTCGCCGTATGCAAGACAGGACGTCATGCTGTCGTGAGCAGCTTTTTCGCTCACTCCGGGGAAGAAGATTGCCTGCGCGGTTGGCGCGGTTCCGGCACGATATTTTTTTCCTGGTGCAACCTGAGGTGCGTGTTCTGCCAGAATTACGACATCAGTTGGGGAGGCACTGGCCGCCGCGTGCAGCCTGACGTGCTGTCCGCGATGATGGTCCGGCTCCAAGAACAGGGTTGCCACAACATCAACTTCGTCACGCCCGAGCATGTGGTTCCTCAGATCCTCGAGGCTCTGCCGCTGGCCATCAAGCGCGGCTTGCGCCTGCCCCTGGTCTACAACACGGGCGCCTACGATTCGCTCGATTCCATTCGCCTGATGGACGGCGTCGTGGACATCTACATGCCCGATTTCAAGTTCTGGGATCCGGAAATGGCGCGGCGTTATTCAAGGGCCCCGAACTATCCCGAAGCCGCACGTCGCGCGATTAAAGCCATGCACGCCCAGGTCGGCGAACTGAGGTTCGACGAGAACGGCCTGGCGCTGCGGGGCGTGCTCTTGCGGCATCTCGTGATGCCGGGAGGCATCGCCGGCACCCGGGAAATTATGGAGTGGGTGGCCCGGGAGTTGAGTAATCAGACCTTCGTCAATCTGATGGCACAGTACCATCCGGCGGGAAACGTGTCGCGCGGGCAATACGCCGAAATTAACCGCTGCATCCGCGAAGAGGAATTCCAGGAAGCGATAAAATGTGCCCGCGTCGCGGGACTCACCAACGTTTGGTTTAGCAATCGTCATGTGGTGTGAAAGCACAACGCGTAGCACTTTTCGCGGTGCCCCCGCTGCGGGCAGGCGCGCACCGAGAGATACGCGACCAGCCAAGCAATGAATGGCATTCTTGCGGAATCACCGGGAAGCCATCGCCGCGATGGACTTCTTCACCGTCCCGACGGTGACTCTCAACCTCCTCCATGGAGCGGAGAAACCCATTGGGCAGACTGAATGGCGG
>CAVTZX010000039.1:0-30232 GCA_963739275.1 uncultured Acidobacteriota bacterium | reverse complement strand
CGCCACGTACCACAGGGTACGTAGCTCCGCCACCGGCCCCGCGGGACGTGGCGCGGGCGAGAAGCGGATGGTTCTCACCGCGGGCGGTTCTACTCGGAGAAGGCGGTCGGAGAATTCACCTTGGAAACGAAAACACCGACTTCCAGCCGGGAGCTTCTGCGCCACACCGTGGCGACCCTCGCTTACCGGAGTGGCAAGGCGCTTCGCGCGGCTCCTGCCGGATTTGCGGAGTTTCACGCGTCAGAAACGACGCGGACGCCGGGAAAAATTCTTGCGCACATCGGCGACCTTCTCGATTGGGCGCTCTCCATTGCAAGAGGAAAGCAGGAGTGGCATGACTCCGCCGCTTTGCCTTGGGAGGAAGGCACGCAGCGCTTTTTCACCGCTCTGGCGGCCTTTGATGCCTATCTCGCTTCGGATTCTCCTCTCGCCGCGCCAGCCGAGAAACTGTTCCAGGGAGCGATTGCGGACGCGCTGACTCACGTCGGCCAGATTGCCATGCTCCGGCGCATGGCGGGAGCACCGGTGAAGGGCGAGAACTATTTTCGCGCTGACATTGTCGTCGGCCGCGTTGGCCCCGATCAGCCCCCTCCCGCTCGCGAGTTCGACTGACCGTGCCTGTTCCCTCGCGGGTGATTCCGACAGATTCCTTCTCCCCACCCTCCACCGGTCCAACAGGTTTGGCAGTGCTTGCATGAACGCGGCGAAAGCAATAGTCTTTCGCGCGGATGAATCCCGAAACGGTTGCGCTGGGTCTGGTCTGGTACATCGCGTTTCTCTTTTCGACCACTTGCCATGAGGGCGCGCACGCCCTGGCGGCGAAGTTGGGCGGCGATCCTACTGCGTTCCACAGCGGCCAGATGACCCTGAACCCCTGGCCGCACATCCGGCGCTCGCCGGTCGGCACAGTCTTGGCTCCGATCGTTTCTTACGCATTCGCGGGCTGGATGATCGGCTGGGCCAGCGCGCCGTATGACCCCGCCTGGGAGCAGCGCTATCCACGGCGCGCCGCCTGGATGGCCCTGGCGGGCCCGGCGGCGAACTTCACCATCATGATCGCCGCGGGCATCGCCATCCGCGCGGGGATTGCGCTGGGGCACTTCCAGATGCCGTCTCGGGTCAACTTCACGCATCTCGTCCAGTCCGCGAGCGGCAACGGCGATTCTTTCGCCACAACGATCCTCAGCATTCTCTTCGTACTGAATCTCCTGCTGGGCACGTTCAACTTGATCCCGCTGCCGCCGCTCGACGGTAATTCCGCGATCACGCTCGTCATGCCGCAACGCACGGCCCTGCGCTTCATCGACTGGACACGACACAGCGGGTACGGCCTGCTCGGCCTGCTCGTAGCCTGGAAAGCCTACGGCTACTTGTTTGGCTTCATTTACGGGATCGCTCTCAAGGCGCTATATCCCGAGCTGGCTTTCCGCTGAATCCTCTCGCCGCACATGACCCGCAACGCTCCTTCCGCCACCAGGATGCACGCTTGCATGCGTGATTCAAAACAACACAATTGTGCGTAAATGCGTCCCTATCCACAGATCCGTGCGCCGCTGAACCGCCCCTAATTCCCTGCCGTGCATGGACTTCCGCCAAGCTCGAAGTTGGCCCGCCGGATGCATCGAATGTGGGCGAAGGGAGCCAGTCGGCGATGAGCGAAGATCCATCGAGCCCGATTGTCTACTCGATCGAAGTGTCCGGTTGGGATATGGCAGAGGAATTCTTCGTCGACCAGACTCAATTGGAGTGGTGCTCCGGGGCGGGGGAAAAGGTCTCGATTCATCGCCCCGTGCGCCTGGGCTCGGTCGTTTTCCTGCGCCTGGTTCACCCCACGGACCTGGGCCCCGCCTTCCCTGTCGCATATCTGGTTGAAGGCGTGCGCAAGCGCGCGGATGCAGGGCTCTGGGAGCTGCGGCTGACGCAGCTACGCAGGCGAACAAACATACAGAGAGAGATCGCCGCGGCGACAGAGGAAGAACTCGAGGTGCAGCACCAGTGAAAAACTCTGCGAACAACCCTAGGCAATTCGACCGAGTCTCCACGCGCGAAGAGATTGCGTTCGCCAGTGCCGAGACGCCCGGCTGGTCCTCGAAGGTGACGACTGTGGACCCCTGTCCGTGCTTTCCCTGGATGCCCGCTGAAATCCTCGCGGAACTTGATGAAACGGAAATCTCCTTCCTGCTTAGCCTCGTTGAGACGGATCTCACAACCATCAACTGACACGAGGATTGCATCGTTTCCCAGGCCAACGTGGGGATGCGCCGCGCGAGCGGAGTACAGAATCGGCACAGTGCCAAGACGAGTGGCCCAATCTGGCACTCCCTGGCGTTCTTAAGCGCCCGAACACCAAACCAGTAGCTCGGATTCTCCTCACGGTCTCCATCTCCTATCGTCGGCCTCCGCGACTTAAGTGACGCTCTATCAATGCGTTGCGTCTATCGACTCTTGGCCTGATCGTGAGCCAGGCGTGACCATCAATCTGCAATCGTTTGTGTTTGCATCTGGCACGGGCATTGCCGGGAATTGATACGGTGAGCCTGACCAGCACAATGGAACCGCAAACGACAGAGACCCGGGCCGGCCTGACGGTTTGTGTGCTCGACGACGAAGCACCGGTCGTGGAGTTGATGCAGGAAATCGTGCAGCGGCTGGGCTACGCGGCCATAGGAACGACGGTTCCCCAGGAAGCCTTAAAATGCGTGCACGATGGGCAGTGCCGCGTCGTTCTCACCGACATGCACATGCCAGGGATGGATGGTCTCGCGTTCCTGGAGGAAGCCCTGCGGCTCGATCCCGGCATCCACGTGATCCTGGTCACCGGCTATTACTCGATGGATGGAGCAATCGAAGCGGTTCGCCACGGGGCGTACGACTACCTGTGCAAGCCGCTGGAGCAAATCCGCTTGAAGAAAACGTTGGACGAGCTTGCCGAACTGCATCTGCAGCGGCGCCGCATCCGGGACCTCGAAAGCCGTTTGCTCGAAGACCTGGATTTTCACGGGATCGTCGGCAAGAGCCCCATGATGCTGGAAGTTTTCGATCTGGTGCGGAAGGTCGCCCGGCACTATTCCAACATACTGTTGACCGGGCCGACCGGCTCCGGGAAGGAGCTGGTGGCCAAGGCCATTCACAAGGTGAGCCCGGTGGCGGACCATCGGTTCGCGGTGTGCAATTGCTCAGCGCTTGTCGATACGCTGCTGGAGAGCCAGCTCTTCGGCCACGTGCGCGGCTCCTTCACCGGGGCCACGGAGACGCGTCCGGGCCTGTTCGAGTACGCGAATGGCGGCACCGTATTCCTCGACGAGATCGGTGAACTCTCGGGGGCCATGCAGGCTAAGCTGCTGCGCGTGATCCAGAACCGCGAAATCCAACGCGTAGGTTCGCCGGAAGTGCGGCATGTAGACGTGCGCCTGATCGCGGCAACAAACCGCGAGCTCCATGCCGAAGTGCAAAGCGGCCGTTTCCGCGAGGATCTCTACTACCGGCTGAATTCGATCCAGATCCGCGTGCCGGGTCTCAACGAGCGTCTCGAAGACATCCCCGTCCTGATCCAGTACTTCCTGAAGAAATACAACGAGGCCTACAGCAAGAGCATCCTGGGCGTGTCCCGCCGGGCCCAGGCCGTGCTTCTGCAACATTCTTGGCCGGGCAACGTGCGCGAACTCGAAAATGTCATCTCCAGCGCCTGCATGATGGCCACGGGCGATTTCATCGATGTTTCCGACCTGCCGGAAACTCTGCAAAAGCCCAAGTCGTCCGCCTCCCGTGGAGAAGCCTGGCTGCCCCTGCCGCTGGAAGAAGTCCGCCGCCAGCACATTCGCCGCGTCCTCGAGATGTGCAGTGGCAACCGCGTCCGCGCCTCACAACTCCTCGGCATCGGGCGCACCAGCCTCTACCGCTTCCTCAAGCGCGGCGAGCCGTCCAAGAAAGACGCCGCCTAAGACTCTTCACTCCACTGTTCGCTCACCTCGACGAGTAGATGCTCCGGGAGAATGCTCTGGGCGCGCATCTTCCGGGCCGCTGTGCCGGCGAGAAACAATGTGTCAAGTTGCAGCAGTGGCCGGTGGCGTACCCTTCGTGGGCGGAGCGGCTGTGGACTCGAGGGTGCCCCATCTTTTGCGGAGCAAAAGGTGGGGCCGTTGTTCCTGGCTTTCTCTCTTCATCTCTCTCCGAAATCGATCCCAGTCAGAATCGTTCCTTTCCCCGCGTAGGCTGCGTAGCTGCTCCACAGCCAATCCTTGGGGTGCTCCGCCAGTTTCCGCTTCACTGGATTCAAATGCATGTACTCCAGCTTCTCGATCCTTTTTTTCTCGCTCCATACGTTGAAGTCGTGAAACCGCCGCTGCCAGAACTGCCGCAGCTCACTCTCGCCGCCGAATCGCAAGCGAAGCTGTGCGCTGCCGCCGTGCCGCGCTTGCCCGCAGCGCAATTGACGCGACACCCGCTGCTTTAACACCTGCATCACTGTCGATGGCGTCCCCTTCTTCGGTTCGCTGATCAAGAGATGGATGTGTTCCGGCATGACGACGTATCCCACGAGCGCGAAGCCGTACCGTTCTCGCACTTCACCGAGGATCTCCACGAAGAGATTGCGCGCGCGAACCGATCCGAGTAACGGCAATCGCCGATAGCAACTGCAGGTGATGAAGTGCAGATGTTTCTGCCCATAGTAGCGCTTCAGGTTCTTGGGCATGGGAACTCACGCCAAAGGCCCCACCTTTTGCTGCGCAAAAGATGGGGCACCCTCGCGCTCGTCGCTGCGGTACTCCCGAGTGAGCTGTCGCGGTGATATTATGTTCCCGTGGCGCCTGCCATCGGAGAATCTGGAAGACGAAACGAGAAAGCGTGGTCCACCCGCCACTTCACAGGAGAGGGAGTCGTAGGTGATATCGCCAAATCTCAGGCCAAGTACGAAGCCGTGGTAAGAGTTGGAGCTCTTTGGTTGCAATTCCAAGATAAACTGAATAAAGCTAGAGAGAAGAGAAAGCAGGAAGATGAAAACCGAAAGAAACAGAACGAGGATAAGACGGCTCACTGAAGCTTGATGCCAAACGGAATAGACATTTCACCTCTAGAGCCGAAACGAACTTTATTGTTTACAAGAACGGTGCTACGGTGATGAAACGAAACCAAGATACGTGCGCACTCATCGCTACAGCAGTCGTGGCGATTTCGACGGCTGCTCTTATCTATCAGGCGACCGGCACATTAGAGAACAAATTCTGGGTAGGAACTGCTTTATCTTGGTTAGCCACACCAGGATTCGCTGTAGGCTCAATCGTTCGCTTTTTGGCCCGGGAGGTCCCCACGGGGGGGGGCTAGCCTTACCGGTGGCCGTCAGCGTTCCCTTTAACTGGGTTATCTATTACTTCGTATCCGGAGTGCTCTTTCGATTGGCTAGGCGGAGGGCGCCAGCTTCGACGACATGACGAGTGACCTATGATCGACTCCCCATTTTCTGCGCAAGCGTGTGTACGATTTCGGGTGGCGCACTCCTTGGCACCGCGCCAATGGGTGCAGTTGTTGACTTTTTTCTTTCGCTTCCCGATCTCGAGCGTGGAGCATTCAGATCCTCCATCCCCTTGAAACCATTCTACTTTTCGCCATTTCAACCCTTCTGGCCCCTCTTGACGCATAGTGTATGATTATCTTGTAGCCACGTGTGTGCCGCATTCGCGCCGCGAGAAGCAAGGTTCTTTTTCGATGTTCACGAGTCACCAGCTTGCCCTGCTTGCCCTGAGCGAGGCGAAGGGAACCTTGAAGGGTCACGAATCACGAGTCACCGTTCACCAACCGCCTTGGAATCAACATGATCCGCACTCTTTCACAACTCGCTGAATCCAAAGGGACTTTAAGTCCTGTAGATGTCACTCTTACGCGACACCCTCGATCTAACTCCTTTAGCTGCCACTCTTACGAATTCATGGGGGGGGGGGGGGGTACATCAGGAGTTCACAATCCACTCATTCTTCAGCACTTAGTTTTTCGGCGCCTCCAAAAACAACATGCTCGCGGGCGATTGCTCGACTCCGGCTCTCGATCCCTAGTCCGTCTCGTGCCCTTCATCTCCCGCCAGGATCGTCCTCGGACCAAGAACATCTGCGCACGCCCCACTCTCTGTCCTGTTCCGTGGCGAATCAACGTGTCAACTTGGAGTACTGCCTGCTCCAGGCGCCGGCGCAAGTTGCCTGTCTTCAATGCCAGCGAGAGCGCATCCTGGCCCGTGAGATGCCTAATCGGCTCAGGGATAAGAGGAGTAGTTTGTATGCCAGCTCTCACGGACTGGGAAGAACTCAGCAGGCTCATCCAGGAAGACCGGCGTCAGGGCAAGCGGGTCCCGCTGTCGTTTCCGATCGAGGTCACGGGTCTCGATCGGGCGGGGCGGCTGTTTGTGGAACGCAGCATCACTAGGGATGTGAGTGAATGGGGTTGTCAGATTCAGTTGAGCACGAAGCTCGAACGAGGCGACATCGTAGCGGTTCGACTGCTCACACGACTCTGCCCGCATCCCGACGGGAACCGGCCGGTCCTATTCGAGGTCGTCTGGTTCGAGCACGCCGACGGAGAATGGAAAGCCGGACTCAAGAAGCTCCAGCGGGAAAAGATTTGGAACATGTCTTTTCCCCCGAAAAATTCTGCACATTGAAACCAGTTCGCCCCGGAAGCAGGATATCCACGGCCGAGAGCCGGCCCGGGCGGACATCGCCGCCCCTTCCCTCGCTGGACGCCGCCACAGCCGAGCGAGCACCCTCTTGCTCGGCATGCCGCGGTTCCGCCGGGAGCGGCCATTCCCTGCAAATCAGCGCGAGCCGTTGGTATCCGTTGCGGTGGTCGAAGCGATCGCGGGCACGGAGACCGTGGAATCCATCCGCACGAGCAGCGCCGTCTGTGCCGGCAACTCCACCTCTTTGCCCTTTTTCGCCATGATATAAACGCCGCTGCCGACCATGCCGATCCAGAAGCCGCGCAGCACATGGCTGAACACCGCCCCCACGACGCTTCCGCCCGCCGTCCCCAACCCAACCAACATCACGTCTTTCTTGATGTCCTGCTTGGCCTCGACGTACTGGCCTTCTTCGACCTTCACGTCCTTGCGGTTCTTGCCCGTCGTAGCCGATCCGGGATCGAGAATCGCCAGGATGCTCATCTGCGCCGGGATTTCGTGGTGGTCAATCTCGATGGACTTGAAGACGAGGTTCATGGCCGCCTGGCCACGAAAGATCGAGAAGCGCCTCGGCCGGATGATCGTGCCGACTTGTCCGCTGACCCGCGCGCCCGCGGGCAAGACCAGTTGACTGCCGAGATAGACAGGCTCTGCCACGCTGGCCGTGAACGGGTCGCCATCCTTTGCCACCGTGGTGCTCAAGCCATTGAGCAGCACGAGGCGTAACTGAGTGCCTTGCAGGAGCTGGTTCGTTTGAGCCCGGGATTGCGCCTCGAGCGGAACGACCGGCGCGAGTAAGAGACACAGCGCCACACCGAGACATACTACTACCTTCATGGTTCCCCCTTTGCCGGCCTCGTGAGAGGACGGGTCACCCCGTTTCGTGGGGCGTTCCGCTGGCGCCGCGGAACCTGCGGCGCTTTGCGAAAGCGCCGCCGGCCTGGATGGGGAGGAAATCCACCCGCACGCAAGGATACTTCCGTTCGGAAAACGCAAGGGGAGTATTCCGCGCCGAGTGTTCGTAACCAGCAAGGCGAATGAACGGCCGTGCAGCGCAGCCATTCTGCCCGCCCGCGATGCGCGCGAGGGCGAGCAGTTGGCAGACGACCGCGGACGACGTGGTGCGCACGGTGGCCGGCGTGCTGGCCGGCGCTCCCGACTTGAAAAAGTGAGAGCACTGCCATCCCGCGCGATCTCTGCGAACCGCGGTTTCTGCCCCGTGCGCGCTGTGCTAGACTGCGATCAAAGCCTTGGAACGAAGAGGAGACTTGCAAGAAGGCGGCGGATCCCGCTGG
Source organism: uncultured Acidobacteriota bacterium (assembly GCA_963739275.1). Classification (GTDB taxonomy): domain Bacteria; phylum Acidobacteriota; class Terriglobia; order Acidiferrales; family UBA7541; genus JBGQGH01. The sequence goes on along the minus strand of CAVTZX010000039.1, from coordinate 22,273 downwards.
GATAGTTCGAAGAAAGCCCGATTTCACGACCCGGCAGGGAGGTAGCGTCTCAGGTGGGCGAGGAAGCGCGAAGGAGGGTCTCCCTATCGTGGAACGGAAGCTTCTTTCTTCTGGGTGGCCTTCTCCACTGGCTTTTCTACCGCGCTTATAGGCATCATGCGTATGGGGGCGCGTCGGACCGCGGGTTCATCGACAGCCCACTCACTTCTGTTACCATTTGTGCCCTCGGTGGCCTCTTCGTCATGCTTTTTCTGCGGGACCTTCTCAGGCATCTCGCACTGCCGTCTCAGGCTGGACGAACACGATTCCTCATCCGAGCCGGAGCCTATGGGGTTTCAGCCACTTTGGCGTCCCTACAGACTTTCCTTGCGCTTGCCACCTTCTACCTTGTTTACTTCTTAAGGGGGACTGCTCCCACTTCGCCGCAAGCACCCGGGCTCATCACCCAGTTCGTTCTGGGTTTCATTGACATCGAAACCTACGGATTAGATCCCATGACTTATTCCCTGCCTTTTGGTCTTGTTTTCGGGCTCTTGGTCGGCCTAGCAATGATGCGGATGGAAAAGTGGGTCCAGAGTGAGTCGGCATACATTGGCAGGCCATGGCAGGCCTCAAGTGTTTCGCTCCTGATGGGAATCCTCGGTGTTCTCTCCTCGTTCTTCATCATGCCGAGTGCCCTCCTCAGCCTGTTGGCTATTATTCTCGGTATCCGCGCACTTTGGTTTGGAGACGCAGGCGGTCGCAAGAGGGGAATCGCAATAGCAGGACTGGTTCTCGGGACCGTTGGACTTCTTACCATGGTACTTTGGCTTGGAGCAGCTTTCTCAGTTTTTTCTCTTCTGCGGTAAGACCCACCTTGCAACCGCGCTGACAGGGAAAAGAACTCAGCCGCGACACCAGTAGTCTTTCGTCCGCTAACTTCCTGGCTCACGGATGCTGTGCTAGACTGCGATTGCAATCTCGCACCTGCGGGACTGCCGATGCGTGGAACTTCGGGCTCTGTGCAACGAATCCCCGCAAACCCCGCCAGGCCCGGAAGGGAGCAACGGTAGCGGGAACGGTTCGGGTGCCGCAGACCACCCGAAGTTCCTCTCATCGTTGGCGTGGAGCGCGGCTAGCATCTCCTCATGAGCTATCAAGTCATTGCGCGGAAATGGCGCCCGCAGACGTTTCGCGACGTCGTCGGGCAGCAGCACGTCACCGAGACGCTCTCGAACGCCATCCGCAACAATCGCGTGGCGCACGCTTACATTTTTTCCGGCGGGCGCGGCGTGGGCAAGACCACTACGGCGCGCATCCTCGCCAAAGCCCTGAACTGCGTCAAAGGTCCGACTGTTGATCCCTGCAACGCCTGCGATTCCTGCCGTGAGATCGCCGCGGGAACCTCGTTTGACGTCATCGAGATCGACGCCGCTTCGAACCGCGGCATCGACCAGATCCGCGAACTGCGCGAGATGGTGCGTTATGCCCCGGCGGCTTCGCGCTACAAGGTCGTGATCCTCGACGAAGCGCACATGCTCACCGACGAGGCCTCCAACGCCCTTCTGAAAACGCTCGAGGAGCCCCCGGAAAAGGTCATCTTCGTGATGGCCACGACGGAGCCCGAAAACCTGACCGATACGATTCGCTCGCGCTCGCAGCATTTTCATTTCCGCGCGCTTTCGTTCCAGGAAATCGTCGGATGCGCTCGCAGAGATTGCCAAGAAAGAAGAGCTGACGGTCGAATCCGGCGCGCTGGCGGTGATGGCGCGCGCAGCGGAAGGCAGTTTGCGCGACGCGCTCTCCCTGCTCGAGCAGGCCCGTGCCTATTGCGGTGCGGCGATTACGGACGCGCAGGTGCGCGAACTGCTCGGCGTCGTGCCGGAGGAATTACTGGACGAGCTGGTGCAGGCCATTCAGGCGAGATCCGCGGACCGCGTCCTCGCGCTCGTGCACCGTTTCCTCGCCGAGGGCCGCAATCTGCAGCATTTTTGCCGCGAAGCCATACGCCATTTCCGCAATCTGCTCGTGGCGCGCGTCTCCGGCGCAGATTCGGAATTGATCGCCGCGCCGAAAGAAGAGCGCCCGCGGCTCGCGCAAGCGGCATCGGCGTTTGCAGAAGAGGACCTCACGCGTTACTTCCAGATTCTCCTGAATACGGACGACGACTTGCGGCGCAAGCCCGACCAGCGATTGCACCTGGAGATGGGACTTCTACGCATGGTGAATGCGGCGCGGCTGGCCTCGCTTGAAGAGACCCTCGCCGAGCTGAAGGGAGGCGTGTCAGCGCCGCGGGCTGCGGCCGGAGCGGCTTCGCAGACCCAGCCGGCGCTGCGCGCGTTCGCGGCAACCGCGGCCATCGGGTTTGCGCCAGGGGCACAGACGCCGCACATCGAGCCTCCGCAAGCGAAGACGGAATCAGCGCCGGGCACGGAAGCGCGCGGGGCCGCGCCCCTGCCCGCAGCGCCGCGCAGCATCGTGGCCGCCGCCGCGGGACAATTGAGCGGGATCGAAGCCGCGCAGGTGGAGGCGATCAAGGCGGCGATCCTCACACAGCGAAAATTCCTCGGCGAGCTTGTCGAGCACGTCACCCGCTGGGAGCTCGAGGGCGGCGAAATGCGGCTCTATTTCCCCACGGAGAGCAAGGCGCTCGCGGAGATGTTGCAGGCGCGCGAGCCCCTGGAGAAATTGCGCACCATTACCAGCCAGGTGGTGGGGCAGCCGCTGCGCGTCTGTGTTAGACTGGAGTCTGGGCCGGCGGCCGGGAGCGCGGGCCGCGCGGCGCTGAATTCTCCCGAGTTGCGTGCGCGATTCGAGCAGGACCCGATCGTTCGTGCGATGCTCAAACGGTTCGGCGGCAGAATCTCCGAAGTCAAACGCCGAGACGAGGAATAGACCATGGAAGTGAAAGCGCTGACGCAGATCCTCTCCCAATTCCGGCAGATGCAGGAGTCCCTGCAGAAACAGGTAGACTCCGTGCAGGTGGAAGCTTCGGCGGGCGGCAGCATGGTGGTGGTGCGGATGAACGGCCAGAAGCAGGTCACCTCGCTGAAGATCGAGCCGGAAGTTTTCGAGAGCAAGGATGCGGAAATGCTGCAGGACCTGATCCGCGCGGCCGTGAATGAAGCCAACCGCCGCGTGGACGAAGAGCTCGCCAACCAACTGAAAAACGTCACCGGCGGCATGCCGGGGATGGCGGGGCTGAAAATCCCCGGACTCTTCTGACGGAAACTTCCGTGAAACTTCCCCACTGGGGCGCGCCGCGTTGGATGCGGAGAACGTGAGACCATGCCTGATTTCGCAGAACCCATCGCGAAACTGATCGACGAACTGAAGCGCCTGCCCGGCATCGGGCAGAAGACGGCGCAGCGGCTGGCGTTCCACATCCTCCGCGCCGACCGCGAGGAAGCGAACGCGCTCGCGGACGCCATCCGCGCGGCCAAAGAAAAAATCCACGAGTGCTCGATCTGCAACAACATCACGGACACCGACCCGTGTTTCTACTGCAGCAGCCCAACGCGCAGCCGCAAGGTGATCTGCGTGGTGGAAGAGCCGCCCAACATCGTGGCGGTCGAGAAGACGCGGCAGTTCAACGGACTCTACCACGCACTGGGCGGCGCGCTCTCCCCGCTGCAGGGCATTGGCCCCGAGCAGCTCAAGATCAAGAGCCTGATCGAGCGGCTGAAAGGCGGCGGGGTGGAGGAGATCATCATGGCCACGAATCCCACGGCCGAGGGCGAAGCCACGGCGGTCTACATCTCGAAACTCATCAAGCCGCTGGGCATCCGCGTGACGCGGATCGGCGTGGGCATTCCCGTGGGCTCGGACCTTGAATACGCGGACGAAGTGACCATGCTCAAGGCCATGGAAGGCCGCAGAGATCTCTGAACAACCCGTGCTGAGTGGCGCGGTTCAAAGCTCCAAAGCGGTGGGCACAATCCTCCAGAAGAAACGCATTGTCGGAGCGGAGTCGCGCGCTCCGTCTGCAACTGTGCGTGTGCGGACTTGGCTTGCTCTCGCGTTATTTCCCCTGCTCGCCGCTGCAATGCTGCAAGGCCAAGGCATCTCCGAAGATGAAATCCGCACTGGCACGCGTCCCTATACGCCGCAGGCGAGAGGTACACTCCGCGTACAGACGAACCTGGTGGAGGTCGGCGTGGTGGTGCGCGACGCGAGCGGCAAGCCCGTGGCGGGCCTGAAGCAGAGCGATTTCCAGGTGCTCGACAACGGCAAGCTGCAAGCCATCTCCGCTTTTTCGGTGGAAACGCGGGAGTCGCGAATCGCCTCCGTAGGCACTCCGCCGGCAGCGGCGGCCGCCGGTGAAAACCCCGGACCGCCGCCAGCAGCGGCGCTACGTCGCGCTCTTTTTCGATGACCTGAACATGGGAGTCGGCGACCTGGTTCCCCCAAGGACGGCGGCAGAGAAGTTTATCGGCGAGGGTTTGGAACCGGGCGATCGCGTTGGGGTATTCACGTCCTCTACGACAGTGACACTCGAGCCGACCGAGGATCAACAGAAGCTCCGGGAGGCTCTGGCGCAAGTCCGGTCGCACCGGAGGCGCGCCGACGAGGGCGCGGGGTCGTGCCCGCGAATCGGCCCCTATCAGGCGTACTTGATTGCGAATGGCCGCGACCAGCAGGCCCACGATCTGGCGTTCGAGCAAGCCATCCAATGCAATTGCTTGGGCAACCGCAGGAATTGTGACCTGCGGAGGATCGAGCAGCTCGTGCAGACACAGGCCTCGATGACCCTGTCGCTTGCCGATAATTTCGCGCAGGACACGCTCGGAATCCTCAACGATGTCATCCGCTACCTCGGTCAGATGAAGGGTAAGCGGATGCTGGTGCTGACCTCGTCGGGATTTCTGACCCAGTCCCAGTTCGTCCGGCGAAAGCAGGACAACCTACTGGATGCGGCTCTGCGCGCGAACGTCGTGATCAATTCAATGGACGCGAAAGGGCTGGCGGCAGATGTGAACGGGGGCGATCCGGCCGATGGCCCGCCGATTATCATTCCTTCGAGGCCGGACTTGAACAGTTTCGCGGGCTCCATACTCAACCAGCAACGCGATGTTTTCAACGATCCCATGGCCATCCTGGCGGAAGGCACGGGCGGTCGATTCTTCCACAACAACAACGATCTCAACCGGGGAATCCGCGAGGTGGCGGCGCCTCCGGAAGTCTCCTACCTCCTCGGCATCTCGCCCGAGGATCTGAAACCCGACGGAAGTTTCCACACACTCAAGGTGAAACTGGCTACACAGGGCAAATTCAGCGTCGCGGCGCGGCGCGGCTATTACGCCCCGGCAAAAGTTTCCGCGCCACCCGAGCCCACCGCCGAGGAGAAGCTCGACGCCGAAGTCCTGGGATCGAATACGCTGGCGGATGTCCCCGCCCGCGTGACGACGCAAACCGACAAGCTCGAGAACGGCGAGACGGTGTTGCGAGTCCTAGTGCATTTGGACTTGCGAGGCCTACCCTTCGGGCAACGTGGCGACCGCCACGTGGAAAAGCTACGGCTGGTGACTGCGGTTTTCGATCCGCAGGGAAAATTCATGGCCGGCGCGGAAGCCGGCGCGGACCTGGCGATCAAGGACGAGACGCTGCCGCGACTGCTTGAGCAAGGCCTGGACTTCCGGCTTTCGCTGCAAGCGATGCCTGGCTCGTACGTCTTGCGCGAGGTGGTGCAGGAACTGGAGAAAGGCAAGATGTCGGCGCAGAGCCAGCCCGTCGAGATCCATTAGCAGCGATTTCAGCAGTTCCAGAAATTACATCGCACTGCGATATAAGTGCAAGAGAACTTTTCGCTTGCTTGTTGCCTGCCGCAGCGCTATAAATCCCTCATTTCGTTGTCCCTGTGGAAGTTGGAAGTGGTTGCCGTTCCAGAACACATAACTCGCTGGCTGGGTTCTCGTACCGGCTGACACTCCTTTCGGAGGCAGCCGGCGGGGGAATAGGGAGGTTGTCATGATCCCGATGGACCGCCGTTCATTCTTGGCGGGGCTGGCCGGATCTTTGTTCGTGGCCTCGGCACGGTCCGTGCGCAGCGCAATCCCGCTGACATCGCCGCAGTATCCGAACCCAACCCAAATGGCTCCCGGCGTAGCGTCGCTGGGCACGTGCTGGCTGGATGTCGCCGCGCCGTTCGTGGTGGAAGACCCGAAACTCGAGTTGGCCACGCAGCTCCTGCTGACTGCGACTTGCTTTCCAGGCGTGGATGGCTACCGCGACCCGAAGAATGCCACCGAATACCAGATCCTGCTCTTCGACGCGAGCGGCAAAGAAATCCCCCTGGACAAAGGCGGAAAGCTCGAGATCTCGGCCATGCGCCCGACGCTCCTGCGCATGCGCGACATCGCCGGCAAGAACTCCTTCTTCGGGGGCGCGAAAATCCGCGTGGCGCCTTCCCCCCACCAGGTGACGCGCGCCGGAGACCTCTTCAGCGCGGGCTTCGTGCGCTGGCAGTTGCCGACCAACTTCGACAATGTGCACGCGCATCCCGCCCCGCCGCAACAGGTGTACGGCCGGTTCAATTACTCAATGCCCTTCCCTGCTCTTTCCGAATACCACTGCACCTTCGCGCTCTTCAATCCGAACGAGCAGGAATCGTCCGGCCTGGTTCGCGTCGTGGACCGCCTGGGACGCACGGTGGTCCAGCGGCCCTATGTGCTGCAGCCGCACCAATCGGAGCTGTACGGCTCGCTGGCGGACTTGAACAAGGTGCGCACGCCGGGAGAAGCGCTGGCTATGAAGTCCCTGGCCGAGCCGAAGCTGGCCGACGGTGGCGTGGTGGTGGTGCGCAACGAGAGCGAGCACGTCCCCTTTGCTTACACGTTCATCAAGGGGCGCCAGGGAGAAAGCTTCACGGTCGAGCACCCGCTGCATTTTTCGGCGGACGGGAAAGTGATACCGGCGCGCGCGACCCCGTACGGCCCGAACAAGTCCTTCCCCGCTTCCGCACTCCTCTATACGCCCATGCTCTTCGCAGGGCGCAGCATCGCCGGCCTGCAGCTCGAGTCACGCTTCTACATCAGCGCGAGCCGCTGGCTGGAAGAAGCTTTGTGGGGAATGCCGTTCGTCACCACTGAAAACGGCATGATCGCCTGGGCCTCGAACCGTGACGACAAGTTTCCCGAGCGCGTGCTGCCCGCAGCGGTGACCGATCAGGGCCTGCTGCGGCTGACCGAGTTTCAAAGCTGCCGGATCGATGCGCGCGCGCTGCCCATCGCCGACGGTTTCTCAGGTGGCTTTGCCGTGGCCACAATTCCCAAGACGTCCCACTCGCTCCTCAAGGTCGAAGTCCGCGCGACCAACTGGGGCCGCGTGGCCTTTACACACTTCCGCCCAGGCGGCGCGGTGCACAAGAGCTACCGCTTGGCCGACAACCGGGGCGGGGTGGCCAGCGACTACATCGTCTCCGGCTGCCATCGGATCGGCCGCGGCGACACCCGGAAGCGGGACTCCGTCCTCGCATTGATGAACATCGAGTTCGATCCCGCCGATGAGCACACCGGCACACCGAAGCTGCAGCTCTTCGGCCCCTCGGGCCTCGTGGCTGAAAAACAGTTGGGCGATTATCCGCCGCTCGCCTGCCGCCACCTGGTGCTTTCCGAGGTCTTCCCCGAGGCGCAGAGCGATCCCGATCATCCTTTCACGCTGCGCATGATTGACGCCAACGCGATGATGGTTGTTTCCGCGCTGCACATTGACTACGAGCGCAGGGACGTAGCGCTGGAGCACGGCTCCGACCGGCACTCGACCTACCAGGACTTCAAGTGCTAGGTTCTGCTCCCGGCTAAGCACGAAGCCGCAGGAGAAGACTGCTCATGGCGAGCTTTGCCGAGTACATGGCACGGTACGATCACGAGCATAGTTCCGGGTGGAACCGCATTCTTCACGGCATCGGTATCCCCGTGATCTTCGCCGGAATTGTTTTTCTCGCTCTCACCCATTGGATTCTTGGCGCCTCACTTTTTGTGGGTGGCTGGGTGGCGCTGCTCCTCGGTCATCGCATCGAAGGCAATCATCCCGCTTTCTTTCAAGGACCGATCTACTTCCTCGTCGGTCCGCTGTGGGTGGCCAAGGAAATCAAGGAAGCCTTGCTGGGCCCGCGCCGCTCCGCCGCTGGCAGCTCGCGGTAGCACCCACTCGACGCGAGGCCATCACGGTGATAGTCTTTCCCCTCGCCGGGGCCTCCCGAAGTGCAAAGCGCCGCTGAAAACAACACCGAGACGTCCAAGCGCCGCAGCATGCGCATCGTGCAGGCGGTCCCGCTCGTCATCACCGGTGTGGACGCGCTTGGCCGGCCCTTCCAGGAACGCAGTTCGACGCTGGCGATCAACTGCCACGGCGGCCGCTACCAGTCCAAGCACTACGTCCTGAAGAACATGTGGGTCACGCTCGAGGTGCCGCATCCACAGAGCGGCGTCGCGCCACGCCGCGTGCGCGGGCGCGTGACCTGGATTCAGCGGCCGCGCACCGTGCGTGAGCTTTTCCAGGTGGCTGTGGAACTGGAAAACCCCGGAAACATCTGGGGCATTGCGTTTCCACCGCCGGACTGGTTTCCTTTCGACGAGAGCGCGCGCAGCGACAGCGACGTGGAAGCGATCCCGCTCGAAGCAGTACCAGAAATCTCCGAGGAGGAAACGCCCGCGCCGGCGGAGACGCTCGACAACCTGAGAGTGCTTCCCCTGCCGGGAGCCGATGCGTCACTGACGCTGGCGCGGCAGGTGGCGCGCCTCATGGTCGAAGCCAAACAGCAGATTCAGGCTGCGGTGCGCGAGGCAACGGCACGCGCGGTGGAGGCGGAGACGCGCCCGCTGCTGGGGGCGGTGGAAAGCCAGTTGCGCGAATCCGCCCGGCGCGCGGTGCAAGAGGCCACCGCCACCCAGGCGGAACAGCTTGCGAAGTCGGCGCTTGAACGAGCCGGGCAGGCGAGCCAGGAACTCCTGCAATCGCTGCGCGACGCATGGAACCACGAGTCCGAACAGCGCATCGACGCTGCGGCGCACGAATTCCTCGCGCGGCTGGGGAAGCTCGAACAGGCCCGCGGTTCGGCCTTCGAGCAGCAGCTTGAGAATTCGCTCCGGGAGAACGACGCGCAGCTTCAGAGGCGAGACGCCGAACTCTCGGCGAGCAGGGAGCGGGTCGAGGGCCTTTTTTCCAAGTTAGACCAGGAACTCGACCGGAACATTGCATCGGCGCGCCAGCGGATCGAGTCGCTGCTCGAAGCCAAGGCGCACGAAGTTTTTTCTCGGCTGGCCGAACTGGAGCAGGCCGCACAGCGCGCCACAGACGATTTTGTTGGCGCAGCTTCGGCTGTGCAGCAAGCTTCGCGTGCGCGAATGGAGGCAGACCGCGCCGCAGCCGCCGCCTCGTGGCAGGACACTCTGGAGCACTCCATCGAGGATGCCGCCCGGCGGACCGCGGAGCGCCTTTCGCAACAGACAGAATCAGCTGCTTCCTTGCTTGAAGGAGAGCTGGCCTTGCGCCTTTCCGCGCAACGCCAGTCCTTCGACGACGTGGCAACCCAGGCGCAGACAGCTCTGGGGACCCTGCGGGAAGCGCTGGACCTCGAGACTCCGCGCACGCAAGAGCTGCTCGCCAGTATGGAAGAGTCGAGGCAACGCGTGGAGAGCCAGGCGGCAAGCCTGGAGGAGATGAGCCGGGCGACGGCCTCGGAACTCCAGCGCCGATTCGAGGGCATCCTCACGGAGGAGAGCGCCAAGCTCACGCGCCGCGCGGAAGCCGCTGTCGCGGGGATGGCGGAACGCCTCCAGCCGGCCATCGAAGCCGCCGGCCAGGAAACGCTGGCGCGGCTCGCCGGCCAGCTTGAAGCACAGCTCGCTTCGCAGGTGGACCGCGCGAAGCATCTGACCGAAAAGCTCGCGGCCCGCACCGGCTCCGCAGCGCGACTCCTGCAAGAGCACGAACAGCACCTGCGGGAGACTTCTGAGAAAACGACACAAGACGCCACCGCCCGCCTGCATGAGATCCTCGGCCGGTTCGAGCGCGACTTCGACGAAGCGGGCCGCACGGCGACGGCTCGCTGGATGGGCGAGATCGAGTCCAAGGCCACGGAAACGACGCACACGACGTTTGAAGCGCTGCTGAAAGCGGCCGCCTGGTACGAGAAGAAGGTACAGTCGCAGATGCAGGCCACGCTGGAGAAAGGCACGGAACAGGCGGAAGCGCAATTGCGCCAGAAGGCGGGCGAGATCTCCGGGCTGTTCGCCGCGGAGCTGGACCATTACCACCGCAGCTACGTCGAGCACGCGCAGGAGCAGGCGAAAGAGTCACTCGCTGGCCTGCTGCAGAAGGCACGCGAGGAGATGGGAGCGAACGCGAGCGCCGTCGCCGCGAGCCTCGAGGGCGACGCGCGCGAAGTCGCCCAGAAAAAGTACGAACAGTTCAGCACAGGACTCGACGAAGCCGTCGAAAAGGTCCGCGGACGGGGAGACGCAATCACCGCCGACGGCATGATCCGTATGGAGACCGAGGCCGTCCATTTCCTCGGCGACTTCCGCAAGCGGATGGACGAGCAACTCGCGGAGGGCCTGGCGAAGACGCGGCAGAGCGTGGACGCGGAGCTGGCTCCGCTCGAAAAGACGTGGCGGGAGAGGCGCGCGGCGCGGGAACAGGAGTTCGGCGCGGAGGTCGCTCGGCTTGCAAATGACTCGATCGAGAATTACAAACAGCGGCTCGAGAACGCGTCGAACTCTTTCCTCGTGGCCACCATCGCCGGCCTCGGCCAGCAATCCCAGTCGGTCATCGACCACATGACACAGGTGGCAGAAGCTCGCCTCCGCGACGTGACCTCGCAGGTCTTCAGCGGCATCGGCGAAACGCTGCGCCAGCGCCTCCTAGATCTCTCGGCCTCCTTCTCCCCTCCTGCTCCTCCGCCGGGCAAGAAGGAAGGGTAGGTCGGCCCAGGGAAGGGCCGTCGATTCCGTGTCTTGCGCCGCCCTGATGTAACCTGGTCCTACCCGGTCCCCGTCTGAGGAAAAGCCTCAAACCTGTATAATGTTGCGATGTCGAATCGGGCGTATTGGGGCCTCTGGACACGAGGATTCTCCGAGGCCACGATGCTGGAGCAGTTCGAGCAGGTTCTGCGCACAGTGCCCTTCTCCGCGCAGTTTCCGGGCCTCACCAGTTTGGTGGTGCGCGCAGTGGACCCCGGCGAGACGCCGCTGATTGATTCGGATCTGCGCTCGAGCCCCCTCAGCCCAGCGGAGTGGATCGCCATCGCCAGGGAGTTCTTAAACGCGGATTGTGTCCTCGAGGCGGAGGCGTACTGGGATCTGTGGGCCTACGAGGATTTGCAGAGCCGCTGGCAACGCGCGCCGCAGAAAATCGCAATCTTCTGCCACGGCGAAGAGTATGACGACGGCGTCTGGGCCCAGGCCGGCCACTTCCAGGCCGAGGTCGGGTTCGAGCATCTTTTCACCGGTCACGCGCGCCTGCTGGGGCCCCATCCGGGCGCGCCGCCTGATCCGCAGGACGCCGCGGAGGCCCGCTTCCAGCGGATCATGTCCGTGGCGGAGAATCTCCGGGAGTATCACCAGAAGACGCAGGAGAACATCCAGAAGCTGATGGACTGGATGGGTCAGGTGGAGAGGGCGGTGCCGGTGGAACGCTGCCGGCTATGGTCCGAAGGAGAGGAGAATTTTGAAGCACGGCTCGACGAAATCCTGGCTGTGCGCTAGCGCAATGGTCGCGTGTCTTGCCGCAGGAAGCAGCGCGCGGGGCGCACAGGAACCATCTTCGCCGAAGGTGCATCCGGCAAGTGAGTTGACGCTCGCCGGCCTGCGCCCCGGGAAGGACAACTTCGCGGCGGCCGAGAAGCGCTTCAAATCAAAGCTCCTGCGGACGGGTGACAAGGCCGAAGACAATAAAGAAAAGTCCGAGGACGCGAAGGGTAAGGGAGCGGATGGCAACGGAAATGGCAAGGGCAAGATCGATGCCGGAAAAGGCAAGGCCGACGACATCAAGGAGTGGCTGGACGATTGTCACGGGCGCTTGCTGAGGCTGGAACTCGATGCGAAAGGAGTCATACAGAGCGTGACGATCTCGGCCATGGCCCCGACCGACGGTGCTTGCAAGAAAATGTCTGGCGACTTCTTGAATTGGCGGAATTGGACGACCGGCCGGGGCCTGCGCCTGGGCGATCCGCGCGACCGCATCATCGAGATCTACGGCGAACCGGATTCGAGCGGGCCTTCCGTGAAAGGCACCCGCGAGCTAGAATTGTTGTACTACGCTTTTGATTGGGCAGGCTCCGATGTGCCGCAGGTGATGGAAGTTTCCTGCGAACGTGCGACGGGTAAAGTGCTCGAGATCACGCTGGCCTTCCCAAGCCTATAGAAGAGGAACTCTGCGATGCGACCGGCCGTGCTGACAAGGGGGGTCTGCGCACTCACGCTGCTGGCGGGCTGCAGCGGAACTCCGCCGGTGAAGCCGGCGGAGGAGCCTGCAAAGCCCGCGGAAGCCGCGATTCCGGCCGATATCACCGCTGTCGCGCAGGGCGTTCTGGGCTCCGAGGCGGAGGTGCTGGTTTACGGCGATCTCGCCCGCACAGGTCACCAGCAGCTCCTCGTCGTCAACCGCTTGCCCAAAACGCCGGCGGGAGCGGTGCCCGGGATTCTGCTCTCGCGCGCGGTGATCGTCGAGGAGAGCGGCGGAAAATGGAAAGAGATTTTTCGCTGCGACGAATATCTGAAGAATTCGAACGGCTACCTGGGCGGCACACCCCTGGCCCCCGTGACCGGTTGGCGTCTGCAATACGAGCAGGACCCCAAGAAAGGTTTGCAGCTCTACTTCATGCCCATGCAGCAGGTAGGCGCTTCGCATCCTGTCGCAGTCGGCGTGCGTTGGGATCCTGAAGTCAAGCGCTACCGCTCGCTCGACCGCAATTATGAGAATTTCCTGGGAGAAACTCCGGCGCTGGACGTGCCGAACTCACGCCTGAAATGAGCGCAACCGCACAAACCGGGGCGGCACAAACAGCGAATCGCCCGCGCACTTCATCCTGGAAGCACCTGCGCGACCTCGGGCCCTACATCGCGCGGTACAAGGGCGGGATGACTTTGGGGATGCTCATCCTCTTGGGGATGGGGCTGGTCGGAAACGCCGTGCCGTTGCTGATCGGCACGATCACCGACTCGCTCTCCGGCTCGCCGCTGGCGAAGGCGCTCTCCAGTGGCATCGTTCGCCCCGTCGTCGGCCCGCTCTTGCCCTTCTACCACCCTTCGAGCCGGCTCACGCTCGAAGTGTTCTGCCTCGCGCTGGTCGCCGTAGTGATCCTGAAAGGCATTCTCTCTTACTGGACGCGGTGGATCCTGATCGGCGTCTCGCGCGAGATCGAATACGATCTCCGCAACGACTTACTGACCAGCCTGCTGCGCATGGAACCGGAGTTCTACGTTCGCAACCGCACCGGCGAATTAATGTCTCGGTGCACGAACGACCTTAACAATGTGCGCATGGTGCTCGGCCCCGGGATCATGTACAGCGCGACGACGCTGGTCACGATGGTCCTGGCCATCATCCTGATGATCAAGCTGTCGCCCGTGCTGACGCTCTGGGTCCTGCTTCCGGTTCCGGTGGTGGCCGTCGTCACACAGCGGTTCGGTAAGGCCATGCACGTTCTCTACGAAAAAATCCAGGAGATGCTGGCCGTCCTGTCCGCGCGGGCGCAGGAGAACCTGGCCGGCGTGCGCGTGATCCGCGCCTACGCGCAGGAAGACGCCGAGCGCGCCAACTTCGATGCGCCGAACCGCGAATACGTCGCGCGCAACATCAAGCTGGTCCGTTTGCTCAGCATGTTCATGCCCTCGCTTACCTCGCTCATCGGCACGACCTTCATCATCGTTCTTTGGCAGGGCGGCCGCCTCGTCATGCTCCACCGGATTTCGATCGGCACCCTGTTCGCCTTTTACGCCTACATGGTGCAGTTGATTTGGCCCATGGTGGCCCTCGGGTGGGTCACCAATATTCTCCAACGCGGCGCCGCTTCGATGGGACGCCTGAACTACATCCTCACCGCTCAGCCCAAGATCAATGATGAGGCGGCGCTGCCTCTGGCGGGAACGCAGATCCGGGGCGAAATCGAATTCCGCAACCTCTCCTTTGCATACCCCACGCAGCCCAGCGGCAACGGAGCGGAAGCGTCGAACGGCCAGAACCACACGGCCGTCCTTCGTGACATCAACCTCCGGGTGCCCGCGGGGTCCACGCTCGCGGTCGTCGGGCCGACCGGGAGCGGCAAATCCACGCTGGCCGCGCTGGTGGCGCGGCTGTGGGAAGCGCCGGAGGGCACGCTCTTTCTCGATGGCCGGCCCATTCGCGAATGGCCTCTCGAACAAGTACACCATGCCATCGGCTTCGTGCCCCAGGATACGTTTCTCTTCAGCGAGACAATCCGCGAGAACATCGCCTTCGGCGCGCCCGGCGCTTCCGACGAAAACGTGACCCACGCCGCCTCAGTCGCCAGCATCTACAACGAGATTGAAGAGTTCCCGCAGAAGTTCGGGACCATGGTCGGCGAGCGGGGCATCACCCTGTCCGGAGGCCAGAAGCAGCGTACTGCCCTTGCCCGCGCCGTGATCCGTGATCCGAGGATCCTCGTGCTGGACGATTCCCTATCCAGCGTGGACACCGATACCGAAGAGAAGATCCTGCGGCGCTTGCAGGACGTCATGCGCGCACGAACGACCATCCTGATCTCGCACCGCTGTTCGACCGTGAAGCATGCCGATCAAATCGTCGTGCTGCGCGACGGCCGGATCGTCGAACGCGGCACGCATGGTGAATTGCTCCAACTCGGCGGCTACTACAACGACCTATACCAGAAACAGCTCCTGGAAGAAGAGTTGGAACGCGCATGAGCAACATCCACGAGGAGGAAGTACTCGGCAAAGGGTACGACGCGCGGCTGACGCGGCGCCTGATTCACTACCTGGGTCCTTACAAGTGGAGCGTCGTTCTTGCCCTTTCCATGGCCGTGGCGATTACGCCGCTCGAAGCCGTCGGGCCATACCTCTTCGCCATCACGGTGGACCGCTACCTCACGCCCGCCCTCGCCGGCCGTCTTCCCTATGCCGCTGGCCTGCGCGGCCTGGGCTGGATTGCGCTTATTTACGTGTTCGCGATGGTGGGGAGCTTCATTCTCCAGTACGTCCAAATGCGCGTGATGCAGCGCGTCGGCCAGCAGACGATGTATGACCTGCGGAAAGAAATCTTCGATCATCTGCAGCGCCTGCCGATGAGCTTTTTCGACCGCACGCCGGTGGGCCGTCTGGTCACGCGCGTCACGACCGACGTGGACGCGCTGAATGACCTCTTCGCCGCTGGCGTCGTGGCCATGCTCAACGATTTCATCCTCATCGTCGTGTTTGTGGCCATTCTGTTTTGGATGGACTGGAAACTGGCGCTGGTCACACTTTCCGTGCTTCCCTTCATTTTTCTCTCCACCGCGCTGTTCCGCACCAAGGTGCGTGATGCCAACCGCCGGATCCGCACTGCCATCGCCCGGATTAATTCCTTCTTGCAGGAACAGATCAGCGGGATGAGCGTGGTGCAGCTGTTCAATCATGAGAAGCGGTCGGAAAGCCAGTTCGAGAAGCTCAACCGCGTGCACATGGATGCCTATAAGGACGCCATTCAGGCGTTTGCGCTGTTCTATCCCGGCGTCGAATTCCTCAGCACCGTCGCGGTTGCGCTGATCTTCTGGTATGGCGGCCTGCGCGTTCTGGTCGGCGGGCTGACGGTGGGCATGATCATCGCTTTCATGCAGTATTCACAGCGCTTCTTCCGGCCCATCCAGGATCTGAGCGACAAATTCAATATCTTGCAAACGGCCATGGCCAGCTCGGAGCGCATCTTCAAGCTGCTGGACGAGCCGTTGCAGACCGAAACCCTGGCCGCGCCGGAAGCCGCGCCAGGAGGTGGCCCACGCGCTCTCCAGGCTGGGGGCTGGCAGCCTCGTGGGGAAATCGAATTCCGCAACGTCTGGTTTTCTTATCGCGCTGGAGCCAATGGCGCGGACGAAGATTGGGTTCTGCGCGACGTCTCTTTCCGCGTGGCTCCCGGGCCAGACCGCTGCCATCGTCGGTCATACCGGCGCCGGCAAGACCACGCTGGTCCAGCTCCTGCTACGCTTTTACGAAATCCAGCGCGGGGAAATCCTGTTGGATGGCGTGGATATCCGCTCGCTCGATTTGCGTGAACTGCGCCGCCACTTCGGCATCGTGTTGCAGGATCCGTTTCTCTTCACCGGCACGCTGGAATCCAACGTGCGGCTGGGCACGCCGGGCATCGACACCCCGCGCGTCGAGCGCGCGCTGTCCGAAGTCGGACTCGGCGGTTTTCTCGTCACTTTGCCCGACGGCGTGACAACCGCAGTCAACGAACGCGGCTCGACTTTCTCCGTGGGCCAGCGGCAACTGATCAGCTTCGCGCGGGCGCTGGCCCATGACCCGCGCTTCCTCATCCTTGACGAGGCCACATCGAGTGTGGACACGAAAACCGAACTTCTGATCCGCGAGGCGCTCGACCGCCTGCTCGCAGGGCGCACAGCGCTGGTCATCGCGCACCGGCTGAGCACGATCCAGCACGCCGACCGCATCCTTGTCTTCCATAAAGGGCGCCTGCGCGAGCAAGGCTCGCACCAGGAGCTGCTGGCCGAGCGCGGAATCTACTACCGGCTCTACCAGCTCCAGTACAAGGAGCAGGAGCTGCGTTTTCCGCTCTCGATGACGGGCGAATCCGCCGGAGCATCGCTCCCCGCCGATGATTAACTCCGACTTTCAACCTCTGCGTTCCTTTGCGCCCTTGCGCCTCCGCGTGAGTCTGCTTCTCCGTGCCCTCTCCGTGACCTCTGTGTGCTCGGTGTTGAAATCTCTTTCTCCTTTCTTTTCGCGGCTAAGCACCTCAGTATGAGCGCCAAAGAGATCCTGATCTCCGCCGGCGAAGCCTCCGGCGAAATGTACGCCGCGCGATTGGCCACGGCGCTGCAACACCGCGCTGACGTGCACCTGTTCGGCCTGGGCGGCGCGAAGATGCAGGAGGCCGGCGTCGAGCTGATTGCCGACCGCACGGCGATCTCCATGGTCGGCATCACCGAAATCGTGCGCCGCTGGCCCACCGCTTTCCGCATCAATCGCAGACTCGGCAATGAGGCCAAGCGCCGGAAGCCGGCGCTCGCCATCCTCGTCGACTTCCCCGACTTCAATCTCTGGCTGGCCCGCCGCATCCGCCCGATGGGCGTGCGCATCGTCTACTTCATCAGCCCGCAGATTTGGGCGTGGCGGCCGAAGCGCATCCACCTCATCCGGCGGCTGGTGGAGCGCGTACTCTGTATCTTCCCGTTCGAGGAGAAGTTCTATCGCGACGCGGGCGTGCCGGTGGATTTCGTCGGCCACCCGCTTGTGGACTCGGTCCGGCCGAGCCTGACGCGCACGCAGTTCGCGGCACAACTCGGGCTGGATTCCGCGCGGCCGATCGTCGCGCTTCTGCCCGGCAGCCGCGAAGGCGAGCTGGCGCACAACTTGCCGCCCATGCTGGAAACGGTCGACCTCTTGAAGCAGGCCGGCGTCAACCAGTTTGTGCTGGCCCTGGCGGCGGGAGTTTCGGCTTGCCCCATCATGGGTCAGGTGCGCTGGCAACAGACCGTGCGCATCGTGCAGGGACAGACCTACGACGCTCTCGCTGCCGCAGACGCGGCGATTGTCTCCAGCGGCACGGCGACGGTAGAAGCGGCGCTACTGGGGACGCCCATGGTGGTGGTGTACCGCGTCTCCGGCCTTTCCGCACATATCCTGAGGTGGATGGTGCGTGCACCCTATTTCAGCATGGTGAATCTAATTGCGGGGAGGCGCATCGTCCCGGAGCTGTTCCAGGAAGAGTTCACGCCCGCGCGCGTGGCTGAGGAGGTCCGCCGGCTCCTCGAATCGCTTGAGGCGCGGGACGCCATGCAGCGCGGCCTGCGGGAAGTGCGCGAACAGCTGGGGCCGTCGGGCGCGATCGAGCGCGCCGCGGGGATTATCGCGAAACTGCTGTGACGTCGAGGCCCCTGGCAACTCTTCGGCCCCTCTCTGGTATCCTATGAAGGCGAGAATGAAAGCCAAAAACCACAGTTTGCTTCCAACGAACAAAGCGCTAGTCATCGGCGGCCTGCTTTCTCTTCTCGCTGCCGGTGCCGCCCAAGGACAGACCATGCCCCGGCTGGCCTTCCGCGCCATACACTACGACATCTTCGCCAGCCTCGCGCCTGCCGAGCAGACGCTGACCGCGCGCGCAAAAGTGGAGTTCTCGGTCATCGAACCCGCCAGCGTGGTGATCGTCGAGCTGCACCAGAACTTGCGCGTCTCGTCGGTGTTGGGTCCCGAGAACCGAGCGCTGGTTTTCGAGCGCGACGAGAACGACCCCTTGCTCGTCCGCGTGAACCTGCCGCAAGCCCCCAATGCCGGAGAGAAAGTCACGCTGACCTTCGACTATTCCGGGCCACTGGTCAACGAGCAGAACAGCCCGATCAAAGGCGTGCGGCTCGCCTCCATTAATCAGGACGGCGCATACCTGCTGCTGCCGGCGCGGTGGTTCCCACTCACCGGCTACCCTTGGAACCGCTACACGGCGACTTACAATATCGAAGTCCCGGATGGGTTCACCGTGACGGGCACGGGAAAAGCATCTCCGCCGGTGACGGGTGTTCCGCCAGCTCCGCTGCGGCCGGCCGCTCCGGCACAGGGCAAGGCACCATCCGCGCCGTCCGCTGCCGCGCCGGCGAGCGCGCCGAGCGGACCGCACACCGTCTATACGTTTCGCGACGACCAATGGGAGGACTCCGGGACATTCGTCGCGGGCAAGTTCCAGAGTTCTCCGGTGCAGGCAGAGGGTCTGCGCATCTCCATCTTTACGCGGCCGGAGATGGCCAATCTGGCGGCCGCGCACGGCGAGGTGCTCTCCCGCGTCATCAACGACTTCTCCAGCGAGTTCGGCACGCTGCCCGATCCGAACGTTACGCTCGCGCCGCTGCCCGAGGGCGCGCCGCCGAGTTACACTGCGCCGGGGCTGCTCCTCTTCGGCCAGCGGCAGTGGGATGCGCACGTGAACTATCGGCCGCTTGCGCAATGCGCCGCGCGGCTTTGGTGGGGAGAGCAGGTGATGCCGGCTTCGGCGGGTGACGTCTGGATCACCGATGGCCTGGCTCGCTATTCCGAAGGCTTGTACGTGGAGCAACTCGCCGGAAAGGAAGGCTTCAGCCGGACGCTCGAGGATTTTGCCGTTGGCGCATTGATGTATGAAGAAGCCGCGCCAATTGCGCAAGCGGGACGCCTGCAGCCTTTCACGAGCGAGTACCGCTCCGTCGTCGTCAACAAGGGCGCGATGGTGTTCCACATGCTTCGCTCGCAGCTCGGCGACGACGCGTTCAAGGGACTGTTGCGCGACTTCTACTCGCAGTACAAGGGCAAGGACGCGAGCATCGAGGACTTCAAGAAACTGGCCATGGCCAAGGCCCAGGCCAAAGGCGACGCGGCGCCGAATCTACAGGCCTTCTTTGCGCAGTGGCTGAACTCAACGGGAATCCCGGAGTTCCATACCACCTACGTCGTCTACCGCGTGAAGAAAGGCTTCCTGATCATCGGCAAGGTCAAGCAGGACCTGGAGACGTTTCGCATGACGGTGGAGATGCGCGTGGACACCGAAGGCAACCCGGAATTCAAGACGATCGATGTTGTCGGGACGGATTCCGACTTCACTGTGGAGACGTTTGGCCGGCCGAAAACCGGCTCCGACCATATCATCCTCGATCCCAACAACAGCATCCTGAAAGCCAGCAACAAGCTGCGCGTGCGCGCGGCCATCGCGCGCGGCGAAGAAATGGCCGAACTCGGGCGCTATTACGATGCCATCCAGCAGTATCAGAAGGCGCTGAGCGCCCAGAAGAACAATTCGCTGGCGCACTTCCGCATCGCTGAGGCGCTCTTCTACGAAAAGAACTGGCAGGCCGCGGCAAATGCCTTCCGCGAAGCCATCGACGGCGACCTGGACCTGAGTTACAAGTGGGTCGAGGTGTGGTCGCACATCTATCTCGGCAAGATTTTCGATATCAGCGGCCAGCGCGAGCGCGCCGTCAATGAATACAGCAAGGCCAAGCAGACCAACGACGATACCGGCGGCGCACAGGCCGAAGTGGACAAGTACCTCGCCAAACCGTACACCGAAGAGGCCCCGGCGCGCTCCGGCAATCCGTAAACATCCCTCCCCCTCAGAAAGGCTCCAGACCCGTCAGGCGCGGAGCCTCGATCCCTTTGTGCTGGATGAATACTTGAAAGCGCTCGCCCATCCCTTCCGGATAAATCAGGGTTTTTAACATCAGTCTCGCGCGGAATTGCTCTGCTTCCGTCTGTCCTTCGTCGTACAGATCGCCGAACTCGTTTGCGCGGCCGAGTGCCAACAAGAAACTGGATTGTGAGACCAAACCGGTGCGCGCCAGCCCTGTGCGGCGGCCGGCTAAGTCGAGCGCGGTGAAGTTCACGTGCGCGGTCAAGTCCTGCTCGCCGGGCGCCCGAAAAAAATCCTCTCCGGCGCGGTGCCGCCAATAGGCCAGGAGCGTGCCGCGCATGTGCAGCTCGTTGTAAAGCTCCCGCGCTTCGTGTCCATAGTCGATGGTCAGCACAAAGCCGCGGCCCAGCCGCTTTCCCACGTCCTCGATCCATGCGCACGCCTCCAGGCCGACTTCGGCCTGCTGGCCTTCGGAAAGCGTGATGTCCTGCGCAGAAAAATACTCAGCGAGCGCGGGCGTGGACGGTGGGGCAAGCCGTTCCAAAAAGCCGTCCCGGCCACAGTCAACAAGAATTTCGCGCAGTTCGCCATTTTCGCGGAGAACGCGGTGCACGGGGAGCGCGTCCAGCAGCTCATTTGAGAATACGCAGCCGGCGGGGATTGCCTGAGGCAACGCCTCGGCGGAAGAGGCGCGGCCCGCATCGAGGTGCGGGCCGATGTACGCCCCATGCCGGGCGCGGCGCGCGGCGGATGACTCGACAGCGACGTACTGCAAAGCCGCATAGAACGCGGGTAGTTGCTGCGCGGCGAACTCGAGGATGTGTCCAGCGAGACGCCCGATTCCAGCGCCCGCTTCGATGGCATGAAACCGCGAGGGACACCCGAGCTGCTCCCACATCTGCGCGAGCTGGCGCGCAAGCAGGCGTCCGAAGATTGGGTGCACGTCCACGCTCGTGTAGTAATCAGCGAAGCGGCGCGCGTCGGCGCGGCTGTAGTAGCCAAACTGGGGATGGTAAAGGCATTCGCGCATGTATTCGGCGAAGGTGATGGGGCCGCGGGCGCAGATGCGATCAGCAAGAAGCCGCGCGAGGGGAGTCTGAGGTGCTGGTTGCACTTGCGTTGCGCCGCTCATCAGTCCTGCCGCTGCGGGTTCGAGGTGAACATCTCGATGACGAAGTCGTGCAGGCAATCGTAGAGCTGCTTCTGCAACATCCAGGGAAACTGTGCGTGTTCTATTTCGCACGGCCGCAGGAGGAAGACGTATTCGTAGATCGGCGGATCCGCAAGCCGGAAGCGGATCAGGACTTCGACGCCTTCTGCGGCAGCACGCGCGTCAAAAGCGAAAAGGGGATGTTCGTAGCGCACAAGCTCCGCGCGCACTTTGTTGACAAGCCCGCTCACAGCGCCGCGCCCAACTGCTTCCACACCTGCTCAAAGGTTGTCACCGCAGGCTGGTCGAAGAGCACGAAGTAGATTGTCTCGAGCGTGGTGGGCTTTTTCAGATGCGCGATGGCTTCTTCGAGCATGATTTCAGCACACTCACGCATGGGAAAACCGGCTATGCCGGTCCCAACCGCGGGAAAAGCGATCGTCCTTAGGTGTTTCTCAGCGGCAATCCGCAAACAGTGCGCGGTGGAGCGGCGCAGCGCGGCGGCCGTCGTTGGTCCGCCGAGCTGCATGCTCGCTGCATGGATCACGTATTTCGCCTTGAGGTTGCCGCCGGAGGTGATGGCCGCGCCGCCGATGGGAATGCTGCCGATCGCGTTGCATTCGCGCTGTATGGCATCGCCGCCCTTGCGGCGGATGGCTCCGGCCACGCCGCCGCCGAGCTGAAGATCGTTGTTGGCGGCATTGACGATGGCGTCGGTGTCCATCTCGGTGAGGTCACCCTGCTGAATCACGATTTTGTCAGCGATGCTCATTGCGCGTCATTCCACCGTTTTTGGCGTTCCGGGGCGGTAATCGAAAACGCCGCGGCCCGCCTTGCGGCCCAGGCGTCCGGCCTTCATGC
>CAVTZX010000038.1:0-64398 GCA_963739275.1 uncultured Acidobacteriota bacterium | reverse complement strand
CGGCCTCGTGGCGACGACCGGGACCGACTCCAGCGGACAGGACCGCCCGCAAGCCCGCTCGATGGCAATTTCCAAGTACGGGATCGTAGCCGCCGAATCCCCACAAGCGGCGCAGGCCGGCATTAAGATCCTGGAGAGCGGCGGGAATGCGGTGGACGCTGCGGTCGCTGCGAACGCCGTGATGGGCGTGGTCGCCCCGATGTCCAACGGCATCGGCGGCGACCTTTTTGCCATCGTATACGACGCCAAGAGCGGCAAGCTCTACGGCCTCAACGCCAGCGGCTGGGCGCCGGAAGCACTGACCATCGACGCATTGAAGAAGAAAGGCCTCCGCGACATGCCGCTCCGCGGCATCGATTCCGTCACCGTGCCCGGCGCGGTGGACGGCTGGGATAAACTGCTCGAACGCTTCGGCAAGAAGAAATTCTCCGAAGTGCTCGCGCCGGCCATCCGTATCGCCGAAGACGGCTTTCCCGTGACCGAGTGGGTGGCCTTGACTTGGGCGCGATATACAAGCGCTCTGCAAGCTGACGACAATGCCGTCCAGACCTACCTGATCCAGAATCGCCCGCCGCGCGTCGGAGAAGTCTTCCGCAACCCGGATCTTGGCTGGTCTCTTCGCCAGATCGCGGCGCAGGGCCGGGACGCCTTGTACAAGGGTGAGATCGCGCGGAAGATTCTCGAACGTCACGCCGCCACGGGGGCACGATGACGGCGAAAGACTTGACCGAGTACTCTGCGGAGTGGGTCGAGCCGATCTCCACCACGTACCGGGAATGGAAGGTGTACGAACTGCCGCCGAACAGCCAGGGCCTCGCCGCACTCGAGATGCTGAACATCATGGAGAGTTTTCCGCTGAGCCCGCAGCAGCCGGGGCCGGGACAGCCGGCGCCTCAGCCGCAGGGACCCCCGCCAGCCAACCCTCCCGCGCAGCCGAACTCGCCCGCCCAGGCGGGCCCTTTCGGCTTTGCAGCCACCAAGACGCTGCACATGATGATCGAAGCGAAAAAGCTCGCGTACGCGGATCTTGCGAAGTACATCGGCGATCCCCGCATGAACAAGCCGCTGCCGGTTGCCGGCCTGCTCTCCAAGGAGTACGCGAAACAGCGCGCACAGCAGATCGACATGGAGAAAGCAAGTTGCGCGCCCGAGCCCGGAACGCCGCTGCCCGCCGCGGGTGACACGATCTACCTCAGCGTCGTGGACCGTGACGGCAACATGGTTTCGCTCATCCAAAGCAACTACGAATCGTTTGGATCGGGACTCGTGCCCGATGGCGCGGGCTTCGTACTGCATGACCGTGGGGCCCTGTTTAACCTCGATCCGGCTTCGCCGAACGGGCTCGCGGGCCGCAAGCGGCCGTTGCACACCATCATCCCCGCCTTTATGGAAAAGGGAGATGTGCGCATTGCGTTTGGAATCATGGGCGGATGGAATCAGGCGCAGGCGCACGCACAATTTGTAGCCAACGTCGCGGACTTCCGCATGAACATCCAGCTCGCACTCGAAGCCCCGCGATTCACGAAGAAGACTTTCTCCGGATGCGACGTGCAGATCGAGAATCGCTTTCCCGCCAACGTGCGCAACGAATTGGCAGCCAAGGGTCACGTGTTCGATCTGCGAGGCGCCTTCTCGGCGGACATGGGAGGCGGCCAGGCGGTGATGCGCGATTTCTCGACGGGAGTGAACTACGGCGCGTCCGATCCCCGCAAGGATGGCGCGGCCGTTCCGGAACTGCCCCCGATCAAGTAGCTCGCTGCCTACTCGCCTGGCGAGGGAGGGTGGCTTCCCGCGGATTCCAATCAATTTCCCTCGTGCGGCCCGGAAAAGCTCTCCGGATGTGCCGTTCGCGGACATTTTCTCCAGCGCTCACTCACCGGATTTCATCTTTTTGGTAGTTCTCGTCCACTTATTGGTTTCTCCGCCTGCATTTCGCTGCCGGCGGGCGATTGGCAAGGGGTATGCCTCTACTGGTGGCGGAGAAGTCCAGTCAGGTCGCCTCCGGTTTTCGCCGCGGAACATTGAGGCTGCAGTTGTGGCTCTGCACACTGGAATCAAGCTTGAATGCTTGCTGCACTCATTCTCATCATCTCCGCGTCTGCGCTGATTCAATTCTTTCTTGCGTATTGCCGTTCACTGCTCCGCATGTACTCCAAGATCGAACTCTCGGCAAACGTCCGGCGCATAGTGGGTTTTGACGTCGCCGGGCCGGACGACGCCTTTCCCCGCATTCTGCGGCTGCTGGATTGTGACCCTGCGCCGCGGGACGACCGTGCGGAGGTACTTGCCATCTGCGTGTATCACTTCGTGCTCGGTGTTATCTGTGCGGCGGCATGTTTCTGGCCCGCGATCGCCTACTGGGTCACCGCTGAACGCGAGGACTGCGCTCATTTCGCGGCTGTCGCACTCGACCGGCGCATCGCCTCGCAGGTGGGAGATTTCACGTAGTCGTTGCGAATGTTTGGCCGCCACGGGTGGCGGGCCCGGTTGCACTTGCCCCTATTGGAACTCAAGACGATCCTCAGGCAGAGCGTTGCCTCAATTGTGAGGAATTGGAACTGCCCCTCTCCAATTTCAAGAGTGGAAATCCTCGCCCGGGACCTAAGTCGTTTAGGAACAACACATTAAGAGCGCGCCGCCTGGCTGCCCGGTTGCTCCGAGGTATTGGATCGGAGCGGCTAGCCGCCTCCAGCGAACTTGGACAAGGGAGTGACTCAGTGAGATTCCGAATCTGGCCCCAAGGATTGATTCTCATTGCCCTTGCGCTGCTGTTTCAATCTCCTCTCCTCGCCGCTCAAAACCGTGTCGCGGGCACGTATCAGTGCGCTGCGTTCCATGCGGGCAAGATCTTCCTGCCGTGCAAAAGCATGAAACTCTATCTCGACAAGAAGGGAACCTACCGGCTGGCGGGGGAATCAGGAACGTACCGTGTTCTCGGCAAATCCATCGTGCTTTCCGAATCCCGGATACGCCGTCCGGGACGCTTGCTGGGCCGGGATGAGATCCTTTTCCAATACGAGTACCGGGGCTCCCGGCACACCGTACTCTTCAGACGCGAAGAGCTGCCCAAGGGTTGGAGCAGGGCTTAGTTGGTCATCCCTTTCTCGCTTTCCATAATTCGAGGAACAACTTCAGGGTCGCGGGGGCATGGCCCGCATAGTGATTATTCGCGAATGCAAAAATGGCGATGTTGCGCTGATTGAATTTCCGGCAAGCCTCAACCCATTCCTCCAACTCGGTCGTGCGATTGACGATCACCTTGTCCCAGGTCTTGGTGCGCTCTTCGATGCCCTTGCGGTCGCCCAACCAGCGAATGTAGGTGAAGTCGGCGGTGACGGGATCTATCCGCGCCAGGATTTCCGTAGGCCGCGGCATCCAGGGATGGTCAATCAGCGCCAGGGCGACGCGATGCTTCCGCAAGAGATCGAGCAGCGGCGGTACCAGCCAGCCTTTATTGCGCACTTCCACCGCGAAGCGTCCGTTGCGCGGGAGCCGTCCCAGAAAAGGGGCCAGCCGTTCGAGAAATGTATCCACTTTTGCAAACTTCTGGCGATTGAAGTATGGAAACTGAAAGAGGATGGGCCCAAGCTTCTCGCGCAGGCCGTTCATCACTTCAAGGAATCTCTCGAGTTCCTCCTCGCAATCCAGCAGGACATTCTCGTGCGTAATGGTCTGCGGCGCCTTCGTTGCGAACAAGAACCCCTCGGGCGTGCGCGCGCGCCAGTTGCGCACCATTGCCGCACTGGGAATGCGGTAGAACGTGCTGTCCACCTCGACGGTGTCGAAGTGCTGCGCGTAGTGGGTGAGGTATTCGGCAGCGGGCATGTCCGACGGATAAAAGGTCCCCGGCCAGCCAGCCGCCGTGAAGGCCGAGGTGCCCAATCGGATGGGAGCTGAAGTTCTCATGGGGGCGCGATTCTACCGCTTCCCGGTCACAAATCGTCATTCTCCAACTCCGGCGGAGTGTGATACAAGTTCTGGAAGGCGGGACGGGTACTCCTGCGTCAGTTGCCCTCCCTGGGGAAAATGAATACTGACTCGTGCCACCCGCAAGGCTCCGCAACCGGCAACCGTGGTATTTTTCCAGAGAGCGTCGCGGTTCGATCCTCCACTTGCGCTGCCCATCGGTTATTTGTGATCGCTGCGGGTCTTCTCACAATCGTTCTGGGAACGGGCTGCTCTCGAACACCCGCGCCGTCCTCCCTCGGTGATGCTTCGAATCCGATAGCCGTGCGGGAGTACGTCGTGACGGAAGAAATCGTGCAGCGGCGCGTGCAGGCCGTGGGTCTCTCTACCCGCTGGATGAGAGCACGGTGAGCGCGCAAGTGGAAGGCCGCGTGGCACGCGTACTGGCGGACGTCGGCGATATCGTGCAGGAGGGGCAGGTACTCGTCGTTCTGGACGACATCGAGTTCAAGTATGAGCTTGACCGGCAGCACGCTGCGGTCGGCCAAGTCCGCGCGCAACTCGGCATCGGCCCCAACGACCCGTTACCACGCGACGCTTCACAGGTCGCGTTCGTGCAGCGCGCGGCCGCCGACCTGTTCGATGCCCAGCAGAAGTACCAGCGGGCCGAGCAACTCTTCAACGAGAAGTTGATTTCCCGCCAGCAGCTCGACGAGGCGCTGTCGCGTTTCAACGGGGCTCGCGCGGCCAACGACGTTGCGATCCAGGAAGTGGATCGTCTAAAGGCGCAACTCCAATCGAACGAGGCAGCCAGCAAGCTCGCCGAAAAAAAACTGGCGGACACTCAGATTCGCGCGCCGCTGCCGGGAGCGGTGAAGGAGCGGCGCGTGAGCCCCGGTGAATATCTCAAGGTGCAGAGTCCGGTGATGGTCCTGGTGCGCACGGACGTCCTGCGGGCGCGGCTGGCGGTTCCGGAAAAGTGGGCGGGCGCGGTCAAAGTGGGTGCCATGGTAAACGTCCAAATGGAGGCCTATCCCGGCGAGACTTTCCAGGGCAAGCTCGTGCGCATCAATCCCGCGGTCTCGCAGGATTCACGCACGTTCGAGGTGGAGGCCCTCCTGCCGAATCCGGCGGGGCGGCTGAAGCCCGGGTTCTTCATCCAGGCTTCGATGCCCAGCGAGACCGCGCAAAAAACTCTGACGATTCCCGCGGATTCCGTGAACTACCGTTATGGGGTGTACCGCGTGTATGTCGTCAGCGGCGCACAGGTGAAGGAGCGGCAGATACGTCCCGGGGCGCAGCAGGGCTCGCGCGTCGAAGTCCTGGAAGGGCTGCAGGCGGGCGAGCGCGTGGCCGTGCCGGTCCAGGGTGACTTGCGGGATGGCGCGATCGTGCGGGACCAGAGTGGCCAGATGGGCAGCCGTTAGAGTACACGATCAATGAAGCTGGCGGACATCTGCGTGGCGCGGCCGGTCTTCGCGGTGATGCTGATCGGTTTTTTGGTGACCCTCGGCGTCTTTTCCTACCGTGAGCTTGGAGTCGATTTATTTCCCCGCGCCGACCCCGCGACGGTGAGTGTCAACGTGGAACTTCCGGGCGCGAGTCCCGAGGAGATGACTACGAGCGTGGTACTTCCTCTCGAAGACGCCGTCTCCTCGGTCAGCGGTCTGGACGAGCTGAACGTCTACACCACCGAAGGAACGGCGCGGATTACCGCTACCTTTGTCCTGGAGCGGGACATCGAAGACGCGGCGCAAGATATCCGCGAAAAGGTTTCCGGCGCGCTCAACCACCTTCCCCCTAACGTGCTTCCCCCGGTCATCCGTAAGGTGGATCCGGATTCGGACCCCATCCTGACGCTGCTAGTGGCCGGGCCCATGAGCCGCCGGGAGCTGACGGAGATTGCCGACAAACAAGTGCGTCGGGCGATACAGACTGTGGACGGCGTCGGAGAGGTAGACCTGACGGGCGGTCAGGAGCGCCAAATCCGCGTGTTCATCGACGCAGAACGTTTGACGGCGCACGGGCTCACCGTGGCGGACGTCAGCAATGCCATCCAACGCGAGAACATCGAGGCCCCGGGGGGCCACCTGATTCGCGGGCCGCAGGAACTGGGCTTGCGCACGCTGGGCCGTGTCACCTCAGCCGATCAGTTTGGCGACATCATCGTGGCCACGCGCGGCGGGGTTCCCATTCGCGTCCGGGACATCGGTCGCGTCGAAGACGGCGCCGAGGAACTGCGCACTTATTCAGCGCTGGTTCGCAAGAATCAGCCGCCCCAGGAAGCGGTCAGCGTGCAGGTTCTTCGGCAGACCGGCACCAACACCGTGCGCGTCGCCGACCAGGTGAAGCAGCGTCTGGAATCGCTCCGCAAGGAGCTGCCGCCGGGTATTCAGCTCGAGCTGGTGCGCGACTACTCCACCTTCATCAAAGCATCCGTGCACTCGCTGCTCGAACATCTTGTCCTGGGCAGCCTGCTCGCCAGCCTGGTGGTCTTACTGTTCATCCGGAACTGGCGCGCGGTTTTGATCGCGGCGATCGCCATTCCCACTTCCGTTATTGCCACCTTCCCACTGATGCGTTACATGGATTTCACGCTGAACAACATGACCCTGCTCGCCCTGACGCTCGCCGTCGGCATCGTGATCGACGACGCTATCATCGTGCTCGAGAACATTTTCCGCTTTATGGAGGAGAAGGGCGTCGAGCGGAAGCGCGCAGCGGTCGAAGCCACGCGGGAAATCGGCTTGGCGGTCATGGCCACCACCCTCTCTCTGGTCATCATCTTCCTGCCCATCGCCTTCATGACCGGCTACGCCCGGCGCTACGTCAATTCGTTCGGCTGGACCATGGCCCTGGCCATCATGGTGTCGCTGCTGGTGAGTTTCACACTGACCCCCATGCTCAGTTCGCGTTTCCTGAAACTTCAGGGCGGGGGCCATGCCGCCTCGCGCAAATCGAAGTTCTTCCGCGGGTTGGAAAACGCCTACCTGCGCAGTCTCGATTGGGCGCTCGATCACCGCAAAGCGATTGTGCTGGTGTGCGTGGTGACGTTCGCATCCACGTTTTTCTTCTACCGGCTGGTGGGACGCGACTGGATTCCTGCGGACGACCAATCCGAACTGCAGAGCTCGCTGGACCTGCCCGAGGGAACCTCGCTCGATCGGACTCTCGAAACCATTTCGGAGATGGGGCGGCAGATCGTGGCCCAGCCCGAAGTGGAATTCGTCCAACCGTACACGCACGGCACGACCAATCACGCGCACCTCTACATTCGCCTGGTGGATCGCAGCGAGCGCAAGAAATCGCATGAGCAAATGGCCGACGTGGTGCGCAAGATTCTGGGGGGATTCCGCAACGTGACGTACAACGTTCGCCTGCCTTCCACTCTGGGAGGGGAGCAGTACTATCCCATTCGCGCCATCATCCGCGGGCCGGACATCCCCAGACTGATCGAGATCTCGAAACAGGTGGCCTCGCGGATGCGCGAATTCCCTGGGCTGGTGGACGTGAACCCGAACCTCAACCTGAATACGCCCGAGCTTCAGGTGAAGGTGGACCGGCAGCGCGCGGCGGACCTCGGCGTGCGCATGGCGGACGTGGGCTCCACCGTTCGCCTGATGTATTCCGGCCAAGACGAGATCTCCACGTTCAAGGAAGGCTCGGAGCAGTATCCGGTGACCATCCAGTTGCTCACCGAACAGCGCGACAACCCCGACGTCTTGGCGCGGCTCATGGTCCCCTCGTCTAAGGTGGGCCAGGTGCGCCTGGAGAGCATCGCCACGGTCCAGCGTGGCGCCGGGCCGGCCGCTCTCTGGCGTTACAACCGCGAATTCCAGGTGACGGTCAACGCGAATATGGCGGCGGGGTATCCACTGGATGCCGCGGCAGCGCACACCGTTCGCTCAATCTCCGCGGTTGGCCTTCCTCCGGGCTATTCGTTCCGCTTCTCCGGTCCGGTGAAACTGCTGGAAGAGACGACCTTTAACTTGCTTTTGGCCATGCTCCTGGCCTCGATTTTCATGTACATGGTGTTGGCCGCGCAGTTTGAAAGCTTCACGTATCCGTTCATCATCATGCTGACGTTGCCGCTGAGCATCCCGTTTGCGCTCTTCTCGCTCTGGATGACGCACCGGGCCCTGAGCTTGTGGAGCGCGCTGGGGGTTTTCCTCTTGCTGGGCATCGTGAAAAAAAACGGAATCCTGCAGGTGGACTACACGAATCGGCTACGCGCGCAAGGGATGCCGCTGCGCGAAGCGCTGCTCGAGGCGAATCGAGTGCGCCTGCGTCCCATCCTGATGACGACGTTCTCCATCGTTGCCGGTCTGATCCCCGTGGCCATCGGCATCGGTGCGGGCTCCGAGCAGCGTGCCGCGATCGCCGTGACCATTATCGGCGGGCAGACACTCTGCCTGCTCCTCACCTTGCTGGTGGTGCCGGTGGCCTACTCTTACCTTGCGGAGATGCAAGCTCTGTCTTGGGGCGAAGCCTTTCTCGGCAGGTGGGGACGCCTGCGCACCGCGGTGGGGCGCCACCTGGGCCTGTTCTAGCGGCGGAAGCGCCGGATATCGGTTTCCCCGTATGAACCTGACAATTCACAGAGGAGGGAAACATGCTGCGTAAGGCATGGTGGTGCATGTGTGTGGCGGCGTTGTGGATGCCCGCGGTGGCGACTGCGCAGTCACAAGCGCAGAACCGCAAGCTCACGCTCGAAATGTACATGGACTTGCAGGAGGTCCAGGACCCTCAAATCTCGCCGGACGGGAAGCAGATTGTCTACACGCGGCGCTGGATCGACAAAGTCAACGACAAGTGGGAATCCGCGCTCTGGGTGATGGACGCGGACGGAAGTCGGCAGCGGTTCCTTGTAAAAGGTTCCTCGGCGCGATGGTCGCCCGACGGCACGCGCATCGCCTACACCGCCGAAGGCGAGCCGCGCGGCCCGCAGATCTGGGTACGCTGGATGGACGGGACCGAGAACGCCACGCAGATCACGCATGCCGAGCGTGCGCCGGGCAGCATCGCCTGGGCGCCGGATGGAAAGTCCATCGGCTTCACCATGATAGTGCCGGCGAAGAACTCCTGGAACGTTCGCTTGCCGGCGCGTCCCGATGGGGCGAAGTGGACCGCCGATCCGCGGATCGTCGAACGCTTCGTTTTTCGCGCGGACCGGCAGGGTTTCCTGGAAGACGCCTACCGCCATGTCTTTGTCGTATCGGCCACCGGTGGCGCCCCGCGACAGCTTACGACCGGCAATTTCAATGACGGGGGCGAGGCCGGAGCGCTGTCCTGGACGCTCGATGGGCGCGAGATTTTCTTCAGCGGCTTGCGCCAGGACGATTGGGAAACCACCTGGGAAGAGTCCGAAGTGTATGCCGTGCGCGTGGAGGACGGCGCGGTTCGCCAGTTGACGCACCGCAGAGGGCCGGACCAGGAGCCACGCGTTTCGCCGGATGGAAAGCTCGTCGCCTATACCGGCTTCGACTTCAGCGACAATGAGTACACCGACTCACAGCTCTATGTGATGAGCATCGATGGATCGAACCCACGCTCGCTCACACCCAAACTCGACCGCACGCCGACGAGCCTTGAGTGGGCGGCGGACAACAGCGGCGTCTATTTCACGGCGGAGGACCGCGGCACCCGCAACATTTGGTTCGCCCCGCTTAACGGCGATGTGCGCCAGGTGACGCAGGGCAATCACATTCTCACGCTGAGCAGCCTGAGTCGCGGCGGGGTCGCGGCGGGGACGCTCACCAGTTACTCGAAACCCGCGGACGTCGTGAGCGTCAACGTGAACACGCCGCAGCCCAAGCGATTGACCTCGGTCAATGACGACTTGCTGCGCGGAGTGAAGCTCGGAGAGGTCGAAGAAATCTGGTACACCTCGGCGGACAACTTTAAGGTCCAGGGCTGGATCGTCAAGCCAGCCGGACTTCGATCCGCATAAAAAGTACCCGCTGATGCTCGAGCATCCACGGCGGGCCACACGCCATGTACAACGTGGCCTTCAATTTTGGCTGGCAGGAGCACGCCGCGAACGGCTACGTCGTGCTGTACACGAATCCGCGCGGCTCGACCGGCTACGGCACCGCGTTCGCCAACGCCATCAAGAATGCCTATCCGGACAAGGACTACGACGACCTGATGAAGGGCGTGGACGAAGTCATCGCCAAGGGCTACGTCGATCCGCGGAATCTTTTCGTCTACGGCTGCAGCGGCGGCGGCGTGCTTACCTCCTGGATCGTCGGCCACACCGATCGCTTCGCTGCGGCATCGGCGAATTGTCCCGTGATCAACTGGCTCAGTTTCGACGGCGCCACGGACATCAATCTGTGGGCGTATCACCGCTTCGACAAGCTGCCCTGGGAAGATCCACTGCTGCTCTGGCGCCACTCCTCGATCGCCTACGTGGACAAGGTCAAGACTCCGACCATGCTCATGACCGGTGTCCTCGATATGCGCACGCCCATCCCGCAGACCGAGGAGTTCTACGAAGCTCTGAAGCTCCGCCACGTGCCCACGGCCATGGTTCGTTTCAACGACGAGTACCACGGGACAACGTCAAAACCCTCCAACTTCATGCGCACACAACTTTACCTGCGCTACTGGTTCGAGAAGTACTCGCACAAGTAGTTGACTGGCGTAGCGGGCCGCCGAGTTTGACCCTCTGCGGCCCGCCCATCGCCGCCGCGAACCCTCCTCTCCTTCGTTCGTCCCTGAAACACTCTGAGTACTACTGTGCTGGAACGTTACACCCCGAGTCACGTGCCGCAATCCATCCGGCCAGACGGAAATTCGCAAAGTCGTGCGGATTCAGCAGGATTCGCGATCCGCCACGGAATGACTGAGAGCGACGAGAATGGAGCAGGAGTTGCTTTCCCTACCGGGGGCGCGGCGACAAGATCGATGAATACAGCTCGCGGAGGGAAGAACGATGTACACCAGGTCAATGGAAATCGAGATTGAAGCAAACACGCCGGAACATCGGCTGTGGCTTACGGTCCTTGTGCGAGCCGTGCAGGAGTGGCTCTCCGGGCCCAAACGCATCCAAAGGATGGCCGAAGACTACCTGTTCAAGAACACAGAAGATTTTGCAACCGTATGCCACGCCGCAGGTCTCGATCCAAAGCGCTTTCGCAACAAGCTGACCGCGTTGAGGAATCGTCATGTCGCCAAAGGGGGGCTCGCTCAGCACCACGATCTGCCGGAGGCCGCCTGAAGCCTCTCAAACAGCCGAACCCCTACCCCGCAAGATCCAGCCCATAGCCCTCCACCCAACAACTGCCGGAGCCGGACCCGAACAGGGAGGCTCCGGCAGTCCTGCTGTTCTTTTCGCCTATTTCTGTGAACTCTGCGTCCTCTTTTTCATGCGGAGCGGTTCGGCACGTTGTGTCATCATACGTGGCCGCGAGCAACATCCTGGGTTTTCAGCGCCGGAAGGTCATCACATCGAATGGGGTCGAACGAAACAACGAAGGCCGTGATCCTCGCGCGTGGCCTCGGCATGCGGATGCGCCGCCCTGACGATACCGCGCGGCTCGACGCTGAGCAGGAGCGCGCGGCCGATGCCGGCCTCAAGGCCATGATTCCCGCCGGGGCGCGGCCGTTCCTTGACTACGTCCTGAGCGGGTTGGCCGACGCCGGTTTCCGCGACATCTGCATGGTGATCGGTCCCGAGCACGTCGAGTTGCGCGAATACTACGAGCAGATGCGGACCGATCGGCTCCGCTTCCACTTTGCGATTCAACAGCGGCCGATCGGCACAGCGGATGCCATGCTTGTCACCCAGGAATTCGTGGGGCCGGATGCCTTCCTGGTTCTGAACTCGGACAACTACTACCCCATCGAGATGTACCGCCAGCTCCGCGAATTGGGGGAGCCGGGAGTGGCAGGATTTGAACGCGCTGCGCTGATCCGGGAGAGCAACGTCCCCGCCGAACGCGTGCTACGGTATTCGATCCTGGAGATTGACGAAGCGGGCTACCTGAAACGCATCCTTGAAAAACCGGACGCGGCGACCCTTGCCACACACGGTGACCACGCCTTCATCGGCATGAATTGCTGGCTCTTTCGCCCATCCATCTATCGAGCCTGCCGCGAGGTCAAGCCCTCGACGCGGGGAGAGCTTGAGCTGCCGGAGGCCGTCGATCTTGCGGTGACCCAGTTTGGCGAGCGCATTCGCGTTCTGAAATTTTATGCCGGCGTGTTGGATCTCTCCTACCGCGCGGATGTCGCCTCCGTCAGCAGGAAGCTCTGCGGCCTACCCATTCATTTGTGAGCGTCCCGCGGAAGTTTGACGCGCCGGAGCGAGTGGAGTGTTATGAGTTCGCGGGGTGGAGCAGTCTGGTAGCTCGTCGGGCTCATAATCCCGCGAAGCGGGATCGCCAGTGCAAGTTTCCCCGCGTTCCAAGACGCGTTGCGCCTTTCTCCGAAAAGCTCTCCGTTCTCAGGCCATGTCTCGTGTCACAGATAAGCCCTACTTCGTCTATATCCTGTGGAGCGACTCCGCTAGTCGCTTCTACATCGGAATCAAGGAGGATATCGCTCACCGCCTCCAGCAGCATAATCGGGGCGTTTCGCGTTGGACGTCGAAATTCGGCACATGGCGACTGGTCCACTCTGAGAAGTATGCGGGATACTCCCAAGCACGCAGACGGGAGATTCAATTAAAGAAGCAGAAAAACGGGGTCGGCTTCTACGCGCTACTTGGTCGGAGCTTTGAGGAACTTACGCAGTCTTCGGAACCCGACACCCAGATGGTTTGACGAGTCGTCGTGATTCCAGTATCATCTTTACGCGGGGTGGAGCAGTCTGGTAGCTCGTCGGGCTCATAACCCGAAGGTCGCCAGTTCAAATCTGGCCCCCGCAACCACGGGCGCTTTGAGGCTCAACCTCGAAGCGCCCTTCTTGCTTTTGGTTACGGAAACCATCGACGTGACTTCTGAGTTCAGTTGGCGAGCGCACTGCTAGGTTTCTTGCCAGTGGAGAACAAATTGGGGAACAAATCTTCGCAAATGGCCCACTGTGATTCCACGGCCGCTCGAGAAGGCAGCGGTCGTGTATTGATTTCGGCTCAGGCAATGACTCCGACCGTCGCTCCCTGGCGTTGCTGAAGCAGAAGGCGCGCATCTTTCACGATGGTGACGAACTTGCGTGCCATCTCCGTGATGGTCCCGGGCCGCCCGACTTCAAGTGCATCGGCGCGCAGCAGTTCACCGCCGACACCGAGAGCGGAGGCACCAGCCAGGATGAAACCGGCCGCCGTGTCCAGGTTCACGCCCCCCGTGGGGACCAGAGGGATTTGAGGCAGCGGACCACGGAGTGCTTTGATGTACTTGGCTCCGCCCACCGCGCTACAGGGGAAGATCTTGACGAAATCGGCACCCGCCTTCCATCCGGCGATCACCTCTGTTGGTGTCAGTGCGCCCGTGATGATCAGCTTGTGTTCTGCCAGGGCGAACTCAATCGTGGGCACATCCAGTCCTGGGCTGACGATGAATTCCGCTCCCGCATCAATGCACCGCTGCGCCGTTGCAGCGTCCATGACTGTCCCCGCACCAACGAGGGCGTCTGGACCAAGCGTACTCGCGAGTTGACGGATCAACTCGATCGCGCCTGGCACAGTCATGGTGATCTCAACAATCGGGATGCCGCCGCTGCAGACCGCTTCGGCACCCATCAAGGCCTGCTTGAATGAAGATGCCCGCACCACGGGTACGATGCCGACCTTCATGATTAGGTCACGCGCTTCTTGCTTGGTCATAGGACCCTTCGTATCTGAGGTTTATCCCAGTCGTAAGGCGCCTCAGCGCGCCATCCAACCGCCGTCCACCAAAAGAATGTGGCCGTGGACGTAATCGCTGGCCGCGGAGCAAAGGAACACCGCCGCACCGGCCAGGTCGGAGGGCTCCCCCCACCGCGCAGCAGGAATGCGTTCCAGGATCTGTCGGCTGCGCCCGGGGTCTTTGCGCAGAGCGGCGGTGTTCTCCGTTGCCATGTACCCCGGGGCAATGGCATTGACATTGACGCCTTTGGGCGCCCACTCGTTGGCCATGGCCCTCGTCAGCGCGGCCACTCCGGATTTGGCCGCGGCATACGCAGGCACAAGCACGCCACCCTGAAACGAAAGCAGCGAAGCGATGTTCACGATCTTGCCGTGCCCTCGTTCCAACATGTGTCTTCCCGCCAGTTGCGACAGGTGGAACACTGACGTGAGGTTCACGGCAATCACTTCGTCCCAGTATTCCTGAGGAAATTCGGCGGCGGGTGCGCGGCGGATCGTGCCGGCATTGTTGACCAGAATATCGATCGATCCGAGCTCATCGATGGTGCGCCGCACGAGCCCCGACCGCACTGCCGGATCCGAAACGTCGCCGTGGACGAAAAATGTCTTCCGTCCGCACTTGCAGATTTCCTGGCAGATATCGTTTGGCTCCGGAGTGAGCCCGTGGCAGCCCACGTTGGCGCCAGCCTCAGCCAATGCCAGCGCGATCGCGAGCCCGAGCCCCATTTGGGAGCCGGTGACCAGCGCGTTCTTGCCATCCAAGCGGAAGCTGTCGAGGATCATGCTTTCGTCTTCACTTTTTGCGGCCAGCCTCCAGGCCGGAGCCGCCTTGGTCGAAGCCGGGCTGGACATTGACCACGCCAAATTGCCTGTCGATGCCCTCACGATGAGCCGCCATCGCCCAGAGAAAACAA
This sequence comes from uncultured Acidobacteriota bacterium, assembly GCA_963739275.1. GTDB lineage: Bacteria > Acidobacteriota > Terriglobia > Acidiferrales > UBA7541 > JBGQGH01. The sequence continues at coordinate 49,791 of CAVTZX010000038.1, read as the reverse complement.
ATGCGATGGCCGGGCACGGAAACGTTGGGGTGATAGCCACTGGGCATGAGCACAGCGTCGCCGTCGCGCACGACGGTGACCAGCTCCGGGTGCTGCATATCGTTGTACACGAGCTGGATCCCGAATGCGGGCGCCGGCATGTCGAAGTACACGTACATCTCTTCGAGCATCGCGGCATGCTCGTGGGGAGGCCAACTTGTCCAATTGCCAGGTTCGGACCAGGTGAATCCGGCGACGAGGCGTCCCGCATCCACGTTCTTCGCAATGCACATGTGAAGATGGCGGCACGCGGCGGTGCCGGCACCCGCGGTGAAGACCTGCGTGGGATCTGCGGTGATATCGGCAAAGCGCACGACGCGGAGCGGATAGTGGTTTTCGACGTCGGCGGAAAACTCGGCGATGTCCACGCGCTCGGGCGTGGAGACTTCGATGGAAGAGTCGCGCGGAATGTACATGGAGTCGAACTTGCCGAGTTCGGTCTTCTGGCCCAGCACGCGAACCGTGGCGCGACCGGAAAGGACGATGAACGCGGTCTCGCGATCCGCGTTTGAGAATGAAGCCGAGGGGATGGAGGGGTTTAGGATAATGCGGCCGTAGGAAAGATGCCGGCTGGTGCTGTTGGCCGGAGTGACGGCGATATGCCGTCCGACCTGGCGATGGGTATTGCGGAACACCATCTTTTCCAGAGAAGGCTGTGTTTGAGTGCTCATGGTCCTAACCCTCGGGGCTCTGACAAAAGGAGCGTGCCTTCGTCGGCAACCGAAGGACAAGCGAAGCCGGAGCCGCCGGGCGGCAGAGCCGATTTCTGCCGCCCGGGCTATGGGGCTGCAGGAGCCCCGGTCCTAGAAGGAGATTTTGATGGCGGCCTGGAACGTGCGTCCATCGCCACTCTGGCTTTGGATCTTGCCGAAGTTCGCGCTGTTCTTGCTGGCCACCGGGTTGCCGAGAACAGGGTGGTTAAAGACGTTGAACGTCTCCCACCGCAGTTGCAGTTCCTTACTCTCACCGAACATGAACCTGCGGGAGATGGAAGCATCGAACCGGAAAGCTCCCGGTCCCGCAAGCGAATTGCGGCCCACGTTCCCAAAGGTTCCGTTTGCTGGAGAGGTGTAGGCTGCCGTGTTGAACCAGCAAGCGGTGTTGCCCACGGGTATGAGCAGGCCGCCAATCGTGCAGCCGCCCTGGAGCGGGTCGCTCACTTGGTTGGGCCGATCTTTGAAGGCCGTGGTGGCACCCGTCAGCGCAGTATCTACGCCCGTAAGAACCGTGAAGTAGATCCCCGTGCGGTAGCTGACGAGCGGGGCCAGTTGCCAGTTGTTGAGAAGGGCTCCGGTGACTTTCCCCTTGAACTTCGGGGAGTTGACCACGAGCGAGGCGTTGAAGGAGTGGCGAATGTCGAAGCCACAGTTCCCCCGGTCCAAGGCGAGGTTGCCGGCGTTCGGTGCGTTGACTGGGGAGGGATACAACGTAGGACGGCTATTGGTAAGCTCGCCGGTGAAGTCCTGGTCAGCGATGCAGTGCGACCAGGTGTAATTGGCCCCCAGGGTGAAGTTATTGCTGAAGCGATGCATTCCGCTAAGCAGCAGGGCGTTGTATTCGGCATCGGCGCCGTCCCAAGCGGTGGTCAGGTTCGAGAAGTACTGGCCCTGGCTCGGGTTGGCAATGTAGAGGGCGCGCCGGCAGTTGGTATTGTTGGTTGAGGCCGCCTGGCCGGGAGTGCAACCAGCGAGCGCATTGGCCGGAACCGGGACGTTCATGCCCGGATTCGCTTCATACGCAACCCAGATGTGAGTGGTCTTGCTTCCCAAATACTTAGCCGAAAAAGCCCAGTTCGCACCGAACTGTTTTTCCAAACTGAGATTCCAACTCTGGACATACATGGGATGCATATCCAGCGGGTTGTTGATGTAAACACCGTTAAGCGGGAAGTACGCGTTCGGGTCGCCCGGATTCGGGAAAGGCAACGGGAACTTCGGAACGGTTCCCGGCTGGCCCACGTAGGGATCGGTGAGTGAAGCGCCCAAGGTTGTTTTGGGAGCAAAACTCAGGCCGCTGCCGTAGGGCGAGTTGTCGGCGTAGCGGTCGAAGAAATACATCTCCGGGCTGTCGTAGTAGAGGCCGTAGCTGACGCGAATGGTCTCCTGGCCCTTTCCCCTGGGATCCCAGACCAGACCAATCCTGGGCGAGAATTGGAGCATTTTCTTATTTCCGAAAGCGCATGGTGTTTGCGAGTCGCCACAGTAGAACAGCCCGGCCGGTGCGTTCGGGAAGACCGAGCTGTGCGTCCCATTGGCAAAGGACGTGTAGTCGAAGTGGCTGCCGCGGTGGAAGATGTCGACCGAGGGCAGGAACGGCTCCCAGCGGAGGCCTACGTTCATGGTCAGGTTCGGCAGCAATTTGATGTTGTCGTGGAAGTAGAGGCCGATATAGGTGAATCTCCAGTTCTCCGCTTCCGGGTTGCCCTGAGCGAAGTTTGAAGGCCAGCCCAGCATGAAGTCGGCCAGGTTGTCGCCCGAGAGGCTGGTGCTGCTGAAGGTGAACTGTCCGTTCGATTGGAAGGTGGAGATATAGTTGAGCTGCATTCTCATCCAGTTGGCCCCCATGGAGAACTGGTGCTTGCCGTGGATGAAGTCCAGGTCGTCCGCTACCTGGAACAGGTTGTTGATGAAGTACCCCGGCATTTGAGACCCGCCTCCGGTGGTGAAGTAGTTTGATACGCTGAGCACCATGCCCTGGGGAACCGGGCTGGGGCTGGTGATCCCTAGTGTCGCGGGATTGATCATGTCACTGGCCGGGCCGCGGTGGATCGCCAAACGTGTGCCCGTCACGTGAATGGAGTTGATCAGATTCGAGCGGAAACTGTAGGTATCGGAGAGAACGAGGCTCTGGTACCGTGAAAACTGGCTGGCCGTTTGGCCTTGAGGAAGGATGTTGCTCTGGTCGAACGGCACCGGCGCTCTGAAGTCCGTGCCAAAGTACCGCGCAAAGAAACTGTTCTTGGCACCGAGGTTCCAGTCGACTTTTGCGACACCCTGATCCTCATTCACAATCGACGGTATTGTGAAGCTGAGGTTCCCGCAACCCTTGGGGTCGGTGGCGACTGGAACATACTTCAACAGGGCCAGTGACTGTGCATTGAACAGGCTGGGACTGATCTTGTTGCCCACGTACGGGCTCTTCAGAGTCTTGGCGTTACCACTGCTCTGGCAGGCGCCTGACAACATGGTGGTGAAGTCCCCGGCAAGCGCAGCGGCTGTGGGCACAATGACGCTGATAGGTGCGGGGGTCGAGGACTGTCGCGTGCTCTGGTAACCGAGAAAGAACATCACCTTGTCCTTCACAATCGGTCCGCCGAAGGTCCCGCCGAACTGGTTTCGCCGGATGGTGTCATCTTTGAAACCGGGGACGGGAGTCGTGAATTGCAGGTGGTGGGCATTCACGGCGGGATTGCGCAGGAATTCGAACGCGCTGCCGTGGAAGCTATTGGTGCCCGAGCGCGTCACCGCGTTCACCGTCGCGCCGGCGTGAACGCCAGAGCGTGCGGACAACCCGGCGCTCTGGACGCTGAACTCCTGGATCGCGTCGGGGAAGGGAAACGGCGCGTTCACGTTGGAAAACGCATCGTTGTGGTCGCCGCCGTCCAACAGGTAATTGTTGGCGTTCTGCTGGCCGCCGACCACCGAAATCGTCTGCGACGCGCCACTCGTGCCATTTCCGTAGTTCTTGCTGCTCATCAGGTCTTGGCTGGGAAGGCTGTTGTTGGTTGCGCCGCCCGCCATCATGACCAGATCGACCATATTGCGGCCGTTGAGCGGAAGCTCCATGAGCCGGGCGTTGTCGATCACCGATGAGATCGAATTCTGTTGCGTCTCGACCATTCCGGCATTGGCGACTACCTCCACCATCGCGGTTACGCCGCCGACCTGAAGCGAAACGTCAATCCGCGGAGCTTCGCCGACCTGCAAGACGATGCCTTTCTGAATGTATTCCCGGAATCCAGACGCCGTGACCTGCAATTGGTAAGGTCCGACCGGGAGGTTCGGCAAAGAGTATTGTCCCTCGGGGTTGCTCGACGTGGTTCGAACCAGGGCCGTGGTGGTCTGAGTCGCCTTGATTTGAGCTCCCGCGATCGCCGCCCCGCTCTGGTCGGTGATGCGCCCTTGTATCTGAGCAAAGTTTACCGCCTGGCCGAACAGTGGAGCGGCAGTAAGTGCGGCAAACGCGAAAACGGCTACCGTTGCTAGGAATTGTTTGATCTTCATAACCTTACCTCCAAATCTGTCCTTCCGCCTAGGAAGAAAGTTGCTTCAGCACCCAAGTTCGGCCGACCGGCGCGGTGTAGCGCTACTCATCGAGCAACACGTGCACTCACGCCCTTCATCAGTTTTTCCACTTCCGACAGCGTTGCCATGGTTGTGTCCCCTGGAGTGGTCATCGCCAAAGCGCCGTGTGCCGCGCCGCATTCCACGGCCCACTGCGGCTCGCGTCCCGTCAGAAACCCGTAGATCAGGCCGGAGGCAAACGAATCCCCGCCCCCCACCCGGTCGTAGATCTCCAAGTTTTCCCGTTTGGTGGCCTGATAAAACGCCCCCTCCACGTAGCAGACTGCGCTCCAATCGTTCAGGGTCGCTGTCTTCGCGTTGCGGAGGGTGGTGGCGACAACCTTGATCTCGGGGTTGGTTGTGACGACGCGCTCGATCATGCGGCGAAAGTTCTCGGGATCGAGCTTGGAAAGGTTTTCATCGAGCCCTCGGGACTTCGAACCCAAGCGCCACGGTGAAATCCTCCTCATTTCCGAGCAAGACGTCGACGTAAGAGGCCAATTCCCGGTTGACCTCCTGCGCCCTCTTCTTTCCTCCGACCGACTTCCACAGTGACTCGCGATAGTTCAGGTCGTAGGAAACGATGACGCCGTTCCGCTTGGCCGCCTGCATCGCCTCCATGGCGACCTGCGGTGTTGTATCGGAGAGCGCCGCGAAGATCCCGCCGGTGTGGAACCAGCGCAGCGCCTTCGCGAGCCGAAGATTTCCTCCCAATCGACATCGCCGGGCTTGAGCTGCGATACGGCAGTGTGGCCACGGTCGGAGCAGCCCAGCGCGGCGCGAATGCCGAAGCCGCGCTCCGTGAAGTTCAAGCCGTTGCGAACAGTCCGTCCGACACCGTCGAACGGCACCCAACGAACGTGCGACTGGTCCACGCCGCCCTGATAGATCAGATCCTGGATCAGCCTGCCGACCGCGTTATCGGCGAAAGCGGTCACCAGGGCCGTATCCAGCCCGAAACAGCGCTTCAGGCCGCGGGCGACGTTGTACTCGCCGCCGCCTTCCCACACACGAAAATGGCGTGTGGTATGAATCCGCTCGTCGCCGGGATCGAGCCGCAGCATCACCTCGCCCAGACTGACCAAGTCCCATTTGCAACCCGCCTTTGGTTTGATTTGCAGCATTGCATCAACCTCAGTTTCGTACGGCGGATCTGCTCCGGTTGCCGCTGCAACTGCCAGGCCCTCCGGCCTTGCCCGGTACCTCAGTCCGTGGAGACGCGGGGATGATGGTCATAAACGCCTTCTTCAAAGGACGCCTACCTCAACAGGTTCGAGCTTCGGCGCCAGGATCTGGATGATGAGTAAAGCCACGAGGTAAGCCGACCCTGCGATGATGAAAACGCTGAAATAGGAACCGGTCCATTGCAGGACGTAACCGACGACCTTGGCGATCAGCATTCCGCCGATCGCTCCGGCCATTCCTCCGGCACCGACCACGGAACCCACTGCGCGACGCGGAAACATATCGGAAGCGATCGTGAAAATGTTCGCTGACCAACCCTGGTGCGCGGCCGCGGCCAGGCTCACTAGTCCTACTGCAACCCACAAATGCGTAGCTCGCGATGCCGCCACAATGGGCACAACCGCCAACGCGCAGACCAGCATTGCCGTTTTGCGAGCGGCGTGGATGCTCCATCCGCGCCGAATCAAGTCCGAGGACAACCATCCGCCGAAAACGCTCCCCACCGTGGCCGCGTTGTAGATGACCAGGAGCGGAAGAACCATCCCCTTGAGATCGACGTGGAAGTTCCGATTAAGGAAGTCCGGCACCCAAAAGAGGTACAGCCACCAGATCGGGTCCGTCATGAACTTGCCGATCGCGAAGGCCCACATCTGCCGATGGGCCATGAGCCGCACCCAGCGAACGGGCGCGCTGCTCTCGCCCGGGTCACTGCGGATGTAGGCCAACTCGGCCGGGGAAATTCCGGGGTACTCCTCAGGCCTGTGATACAGAGCCAGCCACAACACGAGCCACACGAGCCCAATCGCGCCGGTGGCGACGAAGGCCATCTGCCAACCGTAGGTGTACGTCAGCCAGGGAATTACGAGGGGCGTGACGATGGCGCCGACGTTTGTCCCGGAATTGAAAATGCCCGTCGCCAGCGCGCGCTCTTTCTTGGGAAACCACTCGGCTACGGTCTTGATCGAGGCAGGGAAGCTGCCGGATTCCCCGATACCCAGAGCAAAACGAGCGGCGCTGAATCCCAGAACCGAACGTGCCAGTGCATGGGCCATCGCTGCAAGGCTCCAGACGAATACAGCCAGGGAAAAGCCCTTGCGCGTGCCGAGCCAGTCCATCACGCGGCCGACAAAAACGAGTCCAGCGGCATAAGCAACCTGGAAGGCAAAGACGATGTTGCTGTAGTCGATTTCGTTCCAGTGGAGTTCAGCCTGCAAGGTAGGCTTCAGCAGGCCGATGACCTGGCGGTCAACGTAATTTACGGTGGCAGCGAAAAACAGGAGGCTGCAGATGACCCAACGGTAATGGCCAGCGGCCGGAACCGCCATCGGTGCGAGCACCGGAACCTGGGCTACCGCGAATCCGTCCTTCTCTGCGGCCATGCCGCCTCCGAGTCGGAGCCTGCCTCAGCTAGGCATCACCAAATGCCCCCCATAGCCCTCTTGCCCTTCGCTACGCCGCATGCCCGGAGCGCGCTCGTATGCCGGAAACACGCGGTGCTCTCGTTCCCACGGTGTTCGGGACGAGGTTCTGCGCCACGCCTTCGCAGGCCGCCAAGAGCGCTTCGGCAATTTTCTTTTCGTTGCACAGGATCCGCTGCACCGGTCCGGAGACGCTCATGGCTGCGACCGGTTGACCGTTTGAATCGAGCACCGGCGCGCCGACGCACGCTACTCCTGGCTCGTTTTCCTCGTTGTCGATGGCGTACCCGCGCTGCCGAATCAGCTGCAACTCCCGGCGGAGGCTTTGCAGCCGGGACCGGGGGAGCCGGGCGAGAACCGAGGCGTACGGCGAAGACGCTTCGTCCGCATGAAGAAAAGCCAGCGTCGCCTTGCCCATGGAAGTTGTGTGCGTGGGCATGCGGCAGCCCACGGTCGCGACCATGCGATACGCCCTTGTACTTTCGAGAATGTCCAGGTAGAGAAGTTGGCCGTCATCGATCACGCTCAGGTTGACCATTTCGTTGAACCGTTCGTGCAACCCGAGCATGAACGGGCGCGCAACATCTTTGATGTTGCGCCGGACGTTGGCCGCGCGCTCGAACAGGCGGACCCCCAGCCGGTACCGCAGCCCATCCGCGCTCCGCTCCACATATCCGCGTCCAGCCAGCGTGTAGAGCAGTCGGAAGGTGCGGCTCTTATTGAGCCCGACCTTGCGGCTGATCTCATGGAGCGTCAGGCCGTCGTCGCTGGAAAAGCTCTCCAAGACGTCCAGCGCTTTGGCCACGGCTTCCACAACGTATCGGCCGGGTGTCGTGCGGGGGAGTTTCATATTTTACTCAGTAAAACGCTGTTGTAATACGTGGAACACCTCGCCCGGAGGCTCTCACTTTTCCCGGCACCTGTCAAGGGGTCTTCTTGGGTTCCCGCGGTTTCGTCTACCGTTCGGGCACGGCCGTTTTCCCGCGGGGAATCCACTCGGTGTGGAATACGCCTTCTTTGTCGATGCGGCGGTAGGTATGAGCTCCAAAGTAGTCCCGCTGCGCTTGGGTCAGGTTTGCCGGCAGCCGCTCGCTGCGGTAGGCGTCGAAGTAGGCCAGCGAGGAGCTCATTGCCAGCACCGGTATGCCGATTCCAATTGCGGTCTGAACTACGAACCGCCACCCTTGCTGGCGGGCCTCGACGGCATCGCGAAACGAATCGTCGAGCAGCAGGTTGACCAAGTCTGGATTCCGGGCGTAGGCCGACATGATCTCGCCGAGCAGGGTGGCCCGGATGATGCACCCAGCCCGCCAGATCTTGGCAATGTCTCCGGGATGGAGATCGTACTTGTACTCCGCGGACGCAATCCGCATGAGTGCCAACCCTTGTGCGTAAGAAGTGACTTTGCTGGCGTAGAGAGCTTGCTCGGTGGCCGCGATCAGCTTGCGCTTGTCACCGGAGTAGGACGGCGAAGGCCCGTGCAGAACCTTGCTTGCGGCAACGCGCTGCGGTTTCAGGGCGGAGAGGATGCGGCTCTCGACTGCCGCGTTAATGGTCGGGAATGGGGCGCCGACATCGAGGGCGTTCTGGCTGGCCCATTTGCCGGTGCCCTTCTGCTGCGCTTCATCCAGGATAACGTCGACGCAGGGGCTTGCCGGTGTCGTCATCTTCTTCGGCCGAGAATGTCTGCGGTGATCTCGATGAGGTAAGACTTCAGCTCTCGCTGGTTCCACTCGCTGAAGATCGTCGTGCAGCTCATCGGCGGGAATGCCCAGACCTCGGTGCAGCAGGTCGTAGCACTCGGCGATCAATTGCATGTCGCCGTACTCGATGCCGTTGTGCACCATTTTGACGTAGTGCCCGGCGCCACGAGGCCCCATGTATTCCACGCAGGGCTCGCCGTCTTCGGCGCGTGCGGCAATCGCGCGGAGAATCGGGGCCACCGCTTCCCAGGCCTCCCGCTGTCCGCCCGGCATGATGGCCGGCCCCCAGAGCGCGCCCTCTTCGCCGCCGGACACGCCGGTACCGATGAAGCGAAAGCCTTCGGCCTCGAGTTCCTTATTCCGGCGTTCCGTGTCGAGAAAGAACGAGTTCCCTCCGTCCATCAGGATGTCGCCGGGCTCGAGATGCGGCTTCAGGTGAGCGATCGCGCTGTCCACCGCCGGCCCGGCAGGCACCATGATGAGAATGCGTCGTGGCTTCTCGAGAGCGCGCATAAGCGCCGCCGGTGAGTCGACCGCAATGATGTTCTTGCCCTTTCCCGGACCTTTGAGGAACTCCCGAGTCTTGGCGGTATCGAGGTCGTAACCTGCGACGGGGAAGCCATGGCGCTCCATGTTGAGGGCCAGGTTTCCGCCCATCACGCCCATGCCGACAATGCCGATCTTGTAGTCCATCTCGATCTCCTAATCGGCGGCGGCTTCGGCCGGTTGCTTCAAGCGGAAGAGCATCTCGCCGGCCCGCGGAATCGCAACCACGCCCTCGTGCTCGCGCCCGCGCCATTCCTCGAGCTTCACCGTCGCCGGGTCGAGGTATCCGAGGTTGATGCGACGGCAGCGTTCTTCTGGAATTGCGGTGGCGAGCGTCACCTGGATCCGGGGTGTCTCGGTGCCCGTGGCGGCGTCATAAGACCCCAGCCCTTTGACGTGGGTGGAATGCGCCAATACGCCCCCCGGGTAGTGCTTGAAGCGGTCCCACTGCTTCAAGAAGTAGTCGCGGCAGTGGTATCCGATCTCGTCGATGATCTTTCCGTGCGTGTAGCTGACCTCGGTGATGTGCGGCGCATAGATGATCACTTCGCCGCCCTCGTCCACCGCGGGTTCGAGCTTGTACATCCCCTTGGCAGCGGTCCAGATATCGTCGTACATACTCGGCATGATCGAGAGTACTCGGTGGAACGGCCGGTCGATATAGGTGATGTGCTTTTTCGCCGATAGCTGCGATGCTGCCGTCCAGGCTTCCGGTGGCGTCCCGAAGTAGACTCCCGCCAATCCTTCGTGCGTGACCACCAGTGCGAAGCAGGAAGCCGGCCGCGGGATCAACGCCGCGGCACGATCAATCACGGCACGCACGGGCGTGTAGCCGGCGCCGATCACGTTGTAGCTCGTGATGACGGCGCCCAGCCAGTGCGTGAAGTTGATGATCTCGGGCCCCGCAATCCCGGGGAAAAAATACTTGTTCCCTCCGGAGAAGCCCACCACCTCGTGAGGAAAAACCGGTCCGCAAATCACGATGTGATCGTAGTCAAGGATGAGCCGGTTCAGGGTTACCGGCACGTCCTGCGACATGAGGCCGCCGGTGACCTTGGCGATTTCCGAGGCCGGCAATATGCCGAGCTGGACGAAATTCTCCGGGTTCTCCCAGCGGTGATTGAAGACCCGCGTGTCGCCTACCCTGCCGTCCGCCACCGGTTGGCCGACGAGCTTTGAAAGCTGCGCGTCTGACATGGGCTTGTGAGTGCCCAGGGCGACCAGAAAATCCAGCGTCTTCACGCGCGGGCGGAGCAGCTCCCGCAACAACCGAAACATCAGCGGCATGGGCATGGTGCGCGTGCCGTCGGGAATGAGGATGAGCACACGCCGGCCGGCCCAGTTCACCGAATCCAATGCCTGGGCGACAATCTGCCGCACTTCGCCGTCGCTCAAGTAACGCTCCGCGGAACCGATCCCGATGGCCATGGGTCTCTCCCGTGCTAGTGTTGCCAGGGCGGTGTGCTCGGCAGAAGCTTTTCAAATTCGGCGATCAGCTTCGCCTCGTACGCCCCGGCAAATTCACCTGCCATGAACTTGTGTATGCCTTCGCTGTAAAACCGCTCCCAGGACTCTTCTTCATGCCCGGGATTCACAGGGAAGAAGAGTGCGTTGTTGGCCCGCGCGGCCTCCAGATCGCCCAGAGCGTCACCGATCATGAGCATGTGATCGGCGGCATACTTCCCGCCTGCCGCCACCTTCAGGTGTTGTTTCTTCGTGCCCATCTCCTGGCCGGCAATGACGCGCACGTACCGGGCGATGTCGTGCTCTGTCCCACTCGCGCACCAGCGCCTCGCCGGGTGTCGCGGACGACGATGGCATCCGCCTTGGTCTGGAGCATCTCCAGGCTCTCACGCACGTACGGGAAGGGCGGCAGACCGTGGACCATGTCCGCGATGGTTGCGTTCACGGCCATGCTCCAGCTCCAGGGCAAGATCCAGTTCGGGGTCGGGATGCTCGGCCATGTAAGCCTTCAGTCCGTCGTTACTGAGCGGCTTGCCCGAGGCGATGAACTGCGCGCACCTTCGGCGCTTCGGGAACGTTGCAGTGGCGGGCAAGGACCTCTGGACGCACCCTGCAGGAAGTCGAAGACCGATGACCAGCGCCGGCCAGCGGTTGGTGCCGCGCCATTTCGAGTACAGGTTGACGAACTCCACGGCCTCGCGGGCGTACTTGGAAACCGCCCTGCAGATCCCAGTACTTAATGATGTTTGGGCAGAAGCACTCTTTGTGCTTGATCTCCATGTGTCGAAGGCGCAGCCGTCGGAGTCGATGCCGACAAAGAATGCGTGCTCTGTGGTTTGAGTTCGGCGAGCGCCCGCGGCTGCCAAGGGTGTGCTGCCTCATCGTCTCGGCTGCCTGGATTCAGACTCACCACGCAGTTGCCAGCGGCATAGGCTACACACCGCTGTATGCCGCGAAACCTCCATCAATCGGAACCACCGTACCGGTAACGAACGCCGACGCCGGGGACAGCAGCCAGATGACGACGCCAAACAAGTCCTCAGGTTCACCAAAGCGTCCCATGGGCGTATGGGAGAGGATGGTCTTGCCGCGCGGCGTCAACTCGCCGGTTTCCCGGTCCATGAGCAGGAAGCGGTTCTGTTGCGTCAAGAAGAACCCGGGGGCGATGGCGTTGACCCGGATGCGGGCGAGTACTCCTGCGCCATGTGGACGGCCAACCATTGGGTGAAATTGCTGACACCTGCCTTGGCCGCCGAATACGCCGCGATGCGGGTCAGCGGCCGGAAGGCATTCATGGAGGAAATGTTGAGAATGTTCCCGCGCCTCTGCTCCGCCATCCTTTTTCCAAACACCTGGCAGGGCAGGATCGTGCCCAGGATGTTGAGGTCGAACACCCAGCGCAGCGCATCCGTGGGGAGATCAAAGAACTTCAGGTCCCGGCTGGTGGTCGCCTGCGGTTTGTTGCCCCCCGCAGCGTTCACAAGGCAATCGATCCTGCCGAGCCGCGCCAAAACGTCGCCTGCGGCCTTGGTTATGCTTTCGATGCTCAAGACGTCGCAGGGAACCAGTGCCACCTGTGCCGCGCGTCTGCCGAGTCGTTCGAGCAGGGCCTTGCCGGGCTCGAGGTTCAGGTCGAGGATGGCAACGTTCGCTCCACAACCGGCAAGGGCGCACGCCAAGTCCCCGCCGAGAATACCTGCTCCGCCGGTGATGACTACGGTCTGGCCGGTGAAGTCGTAGAGTGCGGCGAGCCTCGCTGAATCGAAAACCGAGTGGCCATTCGAACGCGGACGATTCCCTTGCATCCCGCTTGCGGCGGCTGTAGGCTCGGCCATTCATTCCTCCCGTTACGTCAACCGGAACCGCGGCACCAACGTTCCGGGGGCGCCCGGAAAATTCAGAGTTGACAGATAAGAGAAAACACGAAAACATGGTTTTGTCAAATGCAACGATGTTTTATTGCATGAAACAAGAAGCGATCCCCCGTGAGCCGTGGCGGCACCGCCGTGCCCTGCCGCACCGCAGTCGTGAGGGCCAAACATGATTCCGACGCCGGGTCCGCATCCACCTCCTGCCGGAAAACTCATCCCGTTGGCGAAGTATTCGTTTGGCATCGGTGACCGCTTTGCCCACCAGGCCAAGGCCCAGTTGCGCGCCTGCATGTTGGCGGCTGAGCAGGGAATCGATGTCGTGCCGGTGTGGAACAAGTCGTACCGTGAGCATGCCATCGTCGGTTCGCAACCTGCCAGTGTGCGCGCCGCTGCCGAAGCGGCGGTGCGCGAGCTCGGCTGGCGCAAACGGTTCCACGTCGATGCTGACCACATCACTCTCGAAACGGTGGATCGGTTCATCGAGTCCAGCGATTACTACACCCTCGATGTTGCCGCCGCCATCGGAAAAGCTGCGACGACTTCCGATGTGGACCAATTCGTCGCGCGCCACCCGGAGCTGACGAGCACGATCAAGCTCCGCGGTGCCGCTCCGCCGGCACAGATGTCGGCGGCTGAGGTGAGGCAAGCAGCGCGGGAGTATCTTTTCGCCGCACAGGAAGCCGGGCGCATCTACCGGCGGATCGAAGCGGCGAAGGGCGAAGGGCGTTTCATCACGGAAGTCTCGATGGACGAGACCGACGCGCCGCAAACGCCGCCCGAGTTGCTGGTCATCCTCGCGGCGCTGGCCGACGAGGGCGTCCCCGTCCAGACAATCGCGCCGAAGTTCACCGGCCGGTTCAACAAGGGCGTGGATTACGTGGGCGATCTTGCCCAGTTCGAGCGCGAGTTCCGCGCCGACCTCGCGGTCATCGCGTCACGCCGTTCGCACCTATTCCCTGCCGGCCGAACCTGAAGCTCAGCGTGCACTCCGGCAGCGACAAGTTCTCGATCTACCCGCGATTCGCCGGGCGCTGCGAGGCATTCGACGCCGGCGTGCATGTGAAGACGGCGGGGACGACCTGGCTCGAGGAACTCATCGGGCTGGCGGAGGCCGGCGGCGAGGGCCTGGCGCTCGCGCAAGGAGATCTACGCGCAGGCGTTTGCCCATCGGGACGAACTCTGCGCCCCTTACGCAACCGTGATTGACATCGATGTGCTTAAGCTTCCGACGCCCCACGAGGTGCAAGAGCTGGTCCGCGCAGCAGTTTGTGCGCGCGCTGCGTCACGACCAGATGTGCCCGGAGTACAACCCGAGCTTTCGGCAGTTGCTGCACGTCGGCTACAAGATCGCCGCACAACTGGCACGCGTTATCTCAACATGCTGGACGCCTGCGAGGCGTCGATCGCCCGCAACGTTACGGCGAACTTGTACGAGCGGCACCTCAAGCCAATTTTCGGCGCCCAACAAGCCTCGGCAACGATACCTTGACCGCCTTGGGGCGCGGTCGAAGAGGAACTTGCGATGGCCTTCATTCACGAAGATTTCCTGCTGCGTAGCCCGGCAGCCAAGCGCCTGTACCACCAGTATGCAGAGGCCGAACCAATCCTCGACTACCACTGCCACCTCTCCCCCAAAGATATTGCGGAGAATCGCCGGTTTGGGGACCTGTACGAGATCTGGCTCGAAGGCGACCATTACAAGTGGCGGGCCATGCGGGCCAATGGTGTTCCCGAGCGATACTGCGCAGGGGATGCACCGCCGTATGAGAAGTTCTTGGCCTGGGCACGCACGGTGCCGCATACGCTCCGAAATCCGCTGTATCACTGGACGCACTTGGAGCTGAAGCGCTACTTCGGCTTTGAGGAATTTCTGGATGAGCGAAGTGCGCCCGCGCTCTGGGAAAAAGCGAACAAGATGCTGGCAGCCGGCGACCTTCGCGCGCAGAGTATCCTCGCAAGGTTCAAGGTGAAGGCGCTGTGCACAACCGACGACCCCACCGACGATCTCGCCCATCACAAGACCCTCGCGGCTTCGAAGCTCGCGACGCGCGTTTACCCGGCATTCCGCCCGGACAAGGCCCTGAACGTCGGCTCGCCGGAGCTGTTCAACGCCTGGGTGGACCGGCTGGCTGCTGCCAGCAACATTGACATCGCGCGCTTCACCGACTTCCTCACGGCCCTGCGACGCCGGCACGATTATTTCCACCAGATGGGCAGCCGCCTTTCTGATCACGGCCTCAACCATTGTTACGCTGATTTCTGCTCTGAGGCCGTCGCCGCGAAGATCTTCGCCAAGGTGCGCCGTAAGAAAGCCGCGACTCCGGCCGAACAGTCACGCTTTGCCTCCTTCCTGATGCTCTACTTCGGCCATCTCGACGCCGAGAAGCGCTGGACGAAGCAGTTACACCTCGGCGCCCGGCGGAATGCGAACTCGCGGCGAATGGCAGAGCTCGGCCCGGATACCGGCTTCGATTCCATCGGCGACTGGCCCCAGGCCGAATCGCTCGGCTGCTACCTGGATCGCCTCGATCGCGAACATGCGCTCCCCAAGATCATCGTCTACAACCTGAACCCGGCCGACAACTACCTTTTCGCCACGCTGATCGGCAATTTCCAAGACGGCTCGGTCGCCGGAAAAGTCCAGTTCGGCAGCGGATGGTGGTTCCTCGACCAGAAAGAGGGCATACAGCTTCAACTGAATGCCCTCTCGAATGCCGGACTTCTCTCCCAGTTCGTGGGCATGGTGACCGACTCCCGCTCTTTCATGTCCTACCCGCGCCACGAGTATTTCCGCCGTGTACTCTGCGACCTGCTGGGCGCCGATATGGAAAACGGCGAACTCCCGAATGACGAGCGTCTGATTGGTGACCTGGTTCGGCGGATCTGTTACGCCAATGCCAGGGACTATCTGGGCCTCGAACTTGGTGAATTCACCCCGAAAGGCGCTGCATCTACGAACTGAGCGCGCCGAGGCAATCTCCTATGCGACGATCTCGTGCGTTCCTCCTGATAGTTCTTGCGATCGTGCTGCTGACGGCGGTGACTCCGCGATTCACGCGGGCGCAGCAGCGGCCCCAGCCGCCGGCAAGGGGCCGTAGCGACCCTTCGTTTTCCCAGCCCTCTCTCGCTCCCGGCGTCGATTACACCGTGCCAACCGAAGCGGAGATCAAGGGGGTGCTCGACCGCGTGCTCGGGCATTTTACTCGCTCCACGCCCTATCAGATTGTCGACACCGAAACCGGACAGCCGATTACCGACCTCTCTCGTCCCGTAAAGGCCGCGGGCATTCCCAACAGCGAATTCAACGATTGGACTTACCCGATGGGGGTGGTTCTTGCGGGCATGCTGCAGGTTTCGGAAGTCACTGCGGACCCGCGCTACCAGGCCTACGCCCTAAAAAACTTCGACTTCATCTTCGACCACCTCGACTACTTTCGCCGGCAGGCCGCCGAGTTCGGCCCGCAGCCCCGCGGCTACCGGCGCCTGCTGGACATGCGCGAACTGGATGATTGCGGCGCCATGGGTGCGGCACTGGTCGAGGCGTACCAGAAGAAAAACGACCCGCGCTATCGCATCACGATCGATAGCATTGCCGACTATATTTCTCACAAGCAGATGCGCATGCCTGACGGCACGCTGGCGCGCCCGAGGCCCCAACCCGTGTCTCTCTGGGTGGACGACCTCTACATGAGCGTACCGTTCCTCGCGAAAATGGGCGCACTCACCGGTGATCGGCGCTATTTTGACGATGCCGCCCGTCAGGTCATCCAGTTCTCGCGACGCTTGCTGAACCCTTCCCTCGGGCTGTTCGACCATTCGTGGTTCGAGAATACGGCCTACGACCCCCGATTCTACTGGGGCCGTGGTGATGGCTGGGCACTGATGGCCATAGCGGAACTGTTGAGTGCCATGCCCGCCGACCATCCCGAGCGCAGAGTCGTTCTCGACATTTTCCAGCGCGCCGTCCAGGGCGCCGCCGCCGCGCAGAGTGGCAACGGGCTCTGGCACCAATTGCTCGACAAGCCCGACAGCTATCTGGAGACCTCCGCCTCGGCCATGTTCGTCTTCGCCATCGCGCGCGGCGTGAATCGTGGCTGGGTGTCGCCGGCCTACGCGCCCGTGGCCCAGACCGGCTGGCAAGCCGTGGCCAAGCGCGTCCGCTCGGACGGCGAGATCGAGGGCATCTGCGTCGGCACGACGGCGGCCTATGACGCCGTCTATTACTACAACCGGCCGACCGATGTCGCCGCCCTGCAGGGATACGGCCCGGTCCTCATGGCCGGCGCGGAGATGATTCAGTTGCTTCGCTCGTTTGACATCGAAGCAAAGCTCAACACATTTCATTACCGGGCCCGCAAGCACTGAGGGGATTGACTCGCGGAGGCCCCGAAGGAGGTCGTTCATGGCCCGCGCTTTGACTCTGTTCTTCGTGGCAATGGCCATCCTGTTCCTTGCGGGTTTCGGGATCGCTGCTTCGCCGGCCGTGGTCGTTACCATCCGCAATCCCAGCGACATCCCGCGCCCAAGCGAGACGATCACGCTCGATGCCGCCAAGCTCCGCAGCCTGCTCGCGGTCGAGGATGTCCGTCGTGTCCATGTCCGCGATGATCGCTCTGGCCGCGAGCTCTTGACTCAAGCGGTGGACACGAACGATGACGGCACGTACGAAGAGTTCCTTTTCCAAATTGACCTTGCTCCGCGCGAAACACGTCAGCTCGTGCTGACCGTCGGCGAGCGCCAAATCCCCAGCGTTGGAGACTTCAGGGCCTACGGACGCTTCGTCCAGGAACGCCGCGACGATTTTGCCTGGGAAAACGACCGGATTGCTCACCGCATGTACGGTGCCGCGCTCGAGACCTGGCCGCAGGAGCCCTTGACCAGCAGTGCCGTCGACGTCTGGAGCAAGCGCACTCGCCGGCTCGTCATCAATGACTGGTATATGGTTGACGACTACCACCGCGACCACGGCGAAGGCGCGGATTTCTATTCGGCCGGGAGTACCCGAGGCTGTGGGGGCAACGGCATTTGGGCTGGCGGCAAGCTGTATCCGTCTGCAAATTTCCGGGGCTCGCGGACACTGGCCAACGGCCCCATCCGTGTCATGTTCGAGCTGACCTACGCCGCTTGGGATGCCGCGGCAATGCGTGTTTCCGAGGTGAAGCGGATTACGCTCGATGCCGGGCAGAGCTTCGATCGCTTCGAGAGCCACTACACGATCCAGGGCGGGCCGCGCGAACTGAGCGAGGCCATCGGCATCCGGAAGAGCGAGGGATCCGTGGTGTCCAATGCGCGCGAACGGGGCACCCTACGCACCTGGGAACCCTTCAAGGAGGATGCGGGTGAACTCGGCTGCGCGGTGATTGTCGACCCCGGAACTCTGACGGAATTCACCGCGGACGCGCGCAACTATCTCCTCGTCGCCAAGGTGCCTCCTGGAGTTCCCGCCGTTTATTACGCCGGCTTCGGTTGGAACAAGAGCGGCGATTTCCGGACGGTCGAGGATTGGGACCGTTACGTCGCCGACTTCAGCGCGCGCTTGCGTTCGCCGGTCGAGGTGACGCTCGCGCCGCAGAATTGATTTGCCATCCGGTGCCGATTGCGAGGGAGAAGAGAAATGTTCAACGAATGCGAACGTCGAATCTTTATGAAGCAAATGGGCGTCGCGGCGGCCATGACCCTGCCGGCCGGCGCCTGGGCGCAGAATGCGGGAGCGCAGGGCCTGCCACGCTCAGCATCAACCGCGTTCTTCAATGTGCTGGATTTCGGCGCCGTTGCCGGCGGAAAAACGGTCTGCACGCCTGCATTGCAGAAAGCGGTGGATACCTGCTCTCAGGCCGGAGGTGGAACGATTGTTGTTCCGGCGGGCAAATACCTCACCGGTCCGATATTTCTCAAGAGCAACATCAACTTCGAGATTCTGCCGGGGGCGACCCTTCTTTTCACCACTGACATCAGTAGCGTTCCGTCGGTCAGCGGGCGCTGGGAAGGGATCGACCGTACGGTGTATGCCTCTCTGTTTACGGGCATCGACCTGGAAAACGTTTCCATCACGGGTCGCGGTACGCTCGACGGCCAGGGCGAGGCGTGGTGGAACGCATTCCGCATCGTCAGCGACCTGCGGAGAAAACTGGGCCTGAACGAACGCGAGCCCGAGAATCCTCCCGGATCGCCGCTGCAGTGGAGCCGCCCGTGCCTGATCAATCTCTACCGCTGCAAGAACGTTTTCATCAGCGGCCTCAGAATCGTCGATTCACCTTCCTGGAACATTCATCCGGTTTTGTGCGAAAACCTCCTCATCGACGGCGTGACCATCACCGCTCCGGACACCTCACCGAACACCGACGGCATTGATCCGGATTCCTGCAAGAATGTGCGCATTGCGAACTGCGCCATCAGCGTGGGCGACGATTGCATCATCATCAAGTCGGGCTACCGCTATCGTTCCGGCGGCGTTCCTTGCGAAGACATCAGCGTCACGAACTGCGTGTTCGGCAGGGGACACGCCGGGATCGGTGTCGGAAGCGAAACGGCCGGGGGCGTGCGGAATGTGACCATCAGCAACTGCATCTGCGATGGCACTGATCGGGGCCTGCGTTTCAAGACGGCGCGCGGGCGCGGCAACGTCGTCGAAAATGTGCGCGCTTCAAACTTCGTCATGAGACACGTCGGAGAGCCTGTGATTGTGACCATGTTCTACACCGGCGGCGATATGCACACGCCGCAGCCCGTGGACCAGTACACCCCGACGTTTCGCAACTTCCACTTCAGTGAGATTGTCGCTTCCGGCGCACGCAGGGTGGCCGTGATCGAAGGTCTGCCCGAGAGGGCGATCGAAGGGCTGAGCATCAGCAACCTGGTCGCGGAGGGTGCCGCAGCGGGCATCGCGTGCACCAACGCGACGGGAGTCATTTTCGACAACGTCGTGGTGAATGCCGAGAGGGGGCCGGCTCTCTTCGCCGATAACGTCCGCCAACTCGAGATTCTCCGCTTGGCCACCCGCCAGCCCAACCGTGCCGAGCCGGTCATCCGCCTCGAAAAGGTAGATGACGCCGTTGTGCAGTCCTGCATAGCCGCGGAAGGCACGGGCACGTTCCTGGAACTGAGGGGCGCTGAGAACCGCGACATCAGCCTCATCACCAACCGGCTCACGCGCGCTTCGCGAGAGGTGAGTTTTGTGGGCGGTGCCGCGGAGAGCGCCATCGTCAAGCGCATCTGAAAACGCGATGCAATGAATTCCCGCGATGAGAACTCCCGGCGGTGTAGGGCCGCCGGCCGTGCGGCCTGGATCGCCACAGTTGTCCTGACTGCCATCTCTTTTGTTCCATCGCTATGCGCCCAGGGTGTCCTGACTGTCGCTGCCGATGGGTCCGGCGAGTTCAACACGCTGCAGGCCGCAGTCGACTCGGTCCCCCGGGACAGCCGTCGGCGCATCATCATCCTCGTCAAGAACGGCACCTATCGAGAGCAAGTGCGGATTTCACAATCGTTCCTGACGATTCGCGGTGAAGACCGCAAGCGGACCCAAATTGTCGCCGAAGTGGACACCAGTGCCTGTCCGATATCACCCGACCAATCGAAAGAGGAACACTGCGCGACCATTCTCGCTGAGGGCAGCGACCTGGTCTTCGAGCACCTCACCGTCGAGAACCCCTATAAGGGTTCGGGGAAGGGAGCTGCTCTGTCAGTTGTGGGCGACGCCACCCACATCGTGGTTTCCGATGTGGACGTCGTTGGTTACGGCGGCGACACCCTCGTGCTTTCCGCGAGGCGAGACCGAATCGGAGATGGGGGTGAGTATTACCTCAACAACGTCTACGTGTCGGGCACGTATCACATCCTCGTGCCGCGCGGCACGACCTACGCAGTGAACTGCGCGTTTTGGTGCCTGGGCGGCACAAGGAACTGCCTGTTTGCGGAAGGAATCACGCGCGAGACCGACAAGTTGGTGGTACGTAACTCGGCCATCGACGGCCCCGAACCGTTCGGGTTGGGCTCGTATTTTCGAGATGCTGCGTGGTACTTCATCGAAGACACGATCCACAATGTCAGGCCGGACGGCCAGATTCGCCGGGAGCCGGCAAAGAACTACGAAATGAAATGGGGAGAAGGCCGGATTTATTTCGCTGGCAACAAAGCGCCCGACTACGCTTGGCTTCGAGACAACATCGAACAATCCCCGGCAAAGTCGAAGGCAAGAGTCACAGCAGCGTGGACGCTGGCCAACTGGAATCCCGAAAGCACCGCGGCCCCCTTCGTCACGGGTGTGCAGGTCTCCGCGGATGAGATTCGTGTCATCTTCAGTGAAAATGTCACCGTGACCGGAACACCTCGCCTGAAGCTCACCTCTGGAGCAATCGCACACTTCGTGAGTGGCAACGGCACGAACGTACTGACCTTCCGAGGCGGCCGCGGTAGGCGTCCTCTTTCATTTGATGTTGACGCGGCGACAATAATCGCCTCGGCTGCATCCTTGTGGCCGCGCCGCGCCGATCTCTCCCTCGCTCGTACGCGGATCAGTCAGTAAAGGTCTCAACGGTGATCACTCTGGCAGGCTTACGGCGCTTTCAAGGGGCCGCGGGTCAATCTCAGGAACCTGCCTTGTTTGTTGTCTGCGGGCCGCGCGGCGCATTCAAGCGAGTTACGTAGTAGAATCCACTGTTGTAAGGTCCGTTCTAACGGATCTATGAGAGCGAAACCTATGCGAATCGCGCAAATCGCCCGCGGCGCTGCAATGATGGGGCTTGCTGCGGCGTCCGTGTGGGGCTTGGCTTCTCAGGGGCCTGACAAGCCAGAGGCCCAATCGCAGGACCATCCGAAAATCCAGGCCATCGATCCGCCGGAGGGCGGCTTCTATGCCAAAGTCCTCTCCCTGAACGGCATTCTGATCAAGGCGCCCAGTGTCGTGGTTGACGACGCTCTGTACGCCGCCTACGACCGCATTAGCAGGGAGACCGCCCATCTACCGATGGTCGTCACCAACCTTGCCGCCGCGGGCGCCGAATTGCACATCATCGGCCGCGACCAGGTGACCACCGACCTCCCCGAATGGCGCCACGACAAACACGTCCCGCTCGACGAATACAATGGCCTCACGCGCGACCAGCGGACCCGGGGCATGGGCGGCTTGATCACCTCCTGCGGCGAGGAAAACCTGCTCAACCTCCCCACAGACCGCTATCGAGGCCGCGATATTTGCCTGCACGAATTCGCCCACAACATCGAGGGTGCCGGAATCCAGCGCCCAGTTCGCGCGATCTTTGACAATCAATACCAGGTCTCAAAATCCAAAGGCCTTTGGCTCAATTCCTACGCGGGGTCGAATCCCAACGAATACTTCGCCGAACTGACCATGTGGTATTTCGGCACCCACGGCGATCTCAACATGACCGGCCCCAAACCCGAAAACGGCCCCGAAGGACTCAAGAAATACGACCCGGAGGCCTACAAACTGTTCGACGACTTCTACAACGGCCGCATAGAAATCGAAAAAGTCGAGCCGCGTTTCCGTCCCGGCGAGTTCGCTGCATTTCGCCGCACGCCGCGCGATAGCCAGCTTGCGCGCGCCATCGTTGCCCATCTCACTTCCTACAAAGTGGGCGAAACCAAGCTCGCCGAGTTCTTCAGCGACGCGGGAATGACTGGTCCAGCCGACGCCGGGACGAATGGCTGGCACGTCACCCAAGCGGAACCCGCCGGTTCGGAAACGGCTGCCGCAAATCCTGCCGGCGCCGATGGCCACTATCGATTTCGCCTCTTCTTCCGCAATCCCGCAAACGCCGCCAGTGACCAAGGTCCGCCAGGTGGCGCCGCGAACCCAACCTCGCAGGGCACAAACCCAGTTGCGCCTCGCCCCCGGGGCGGCGGCGACCGACTACTGGCCGACCTCGAGTTCAAGGCCGGCACTCTCACCGCCTTCAAGTGGGATAATTAAGCGCATTACCAAGTGCTGTAAGGCGTATTGGTGGAAGGAGAGATTTTGCCCGAGCTGGAGTGGACGTCGGTGACGCCGGTAGAAGTTTGTTCCGGGCTCATCACCACATCGGAAGTATCCGTGCGCCAGTCCTTTGCGCGCGTGATGGGATCGACAGGTACCTCGCGAAGATAGCCGCCGGTGACGAGGTCGTCGAGCGACTGCGGCGCGGCCTCTTTGTCGAGCGTGTAGTGGTCGATCGCCTGCCGCATGACCCAGAGATCCTGTTTCAGCACGGCCTCGCGGGCCTGCAGGTGGGCGCGCTCGAAGCGGATGGACGCAATCGCCAGCAGGGTGAAAATGATGGCGATGACCACCATCAGCTCGAGGAGCGTGAATCCGGCCGCGATGGCCCGCTGCCGCGAGAAGCCGCGGGTGTCGCGGAGCTTCTGAATTCTCTGCGCGATCATCGTCTCACCAGTCCGAATACTGCGTGCCGTCCAGCGCCGTCCCGGTCGAGCGCGAGTACACGTCGAAGACGTTTCGTCCACCCCAACTCGTGGATTTGGGGTCATCCTGGATCGCTCGCAGCCCCCAATCCGGCCTTCCGGTCATGGGATCGACGGGGATCCTGCGCAAGAAGCGGACTCGCCGGTCGCTGCTGGCCCCTAGGGTGACTCCATTGACTAGCGTCTCGAGGTCGGGCGGATAGCCTTCCGATCCGGCTTCCACGCGGATCAGGTTCCGGTCGGCAAGATCTTTGTAGCGGTCAATCGCGTCGCGGATTTCGCGCAGGTCGCGGCGCAGTTCGGCCTCTTTTGTGCGCACAATCGTGAACCGCGCAAGCGGCAGGGCGGAGGAAGCGAGGATCATCAAGATGGAGCACGCGATGATCAACTCGAGGAGAGTCGTGCCGGCCTGCGCCGCGGAGAATGAACCGACTCTGTGCGTGTGGCGCACGGAAATCCTCATCACTTATTGCACCCGGATAGCCGCTTCCGTGGTCACGAGTTGAATGGCCTTCTGCTGCGAATCCCGCGCGTTCACCTGCAGGATGGAGAGCGACGACATCCCCGGGGCGACGGCCTTGATCACGATGCCGAGGAGCGTGCCGCTCCCGCTCACCCCGGGCGTGTTCGGCTGCCGCGTGGCGGAGATGATGGCCTGCCCACGGTCCTTATAGACCTGCTGGACGACGGCGATGTCCTGCGTTCCTCCCGAGAGGAAGCCGCCGTTGCGCACCTCTTCCACCGAAATCACCGCCGGGTTGTATTGCAGCAAAATGGGGATGGCGAAGAGGTCCTGCACGTTATCTACAGCCACGCTGATGGTGGCGGTATCCCCGGCTTTCATCGTAAGCGTCGCCGGGTCGAAGCGAAGCCGCGGCGCCTGCGCACCGCCTGCGGGAGGCTGCGCGCCGGTTGCGGGCGCGGCTCCCGGCGGCTGCGCGGCGACGGGCACGGCCGGAGCCTGCGCCTCGCCTTCGCGCCGCACTTGGAAGTTCGAGCCCGTCCCCGAAGCGATGCTGCGCAAGTTTTCCGCTGTGATTGCCGGGGCGCGCACCAGGCGCGGGGTCATCACGATCAACACTTCGTTTTCCTGAGTCTCCGCGGTTTCGCTGGAGAAGAAGTAGCGGAAGAACGGCAGTTTGGACAAGACGGGCCAACCGCTCATCGACTTGCTCTCCGTGCGGTCAATCAGCCCGCCGAGGATGTTGGATTCGCCTTCGCGGAGACGCACGTCCCCCTCGATGTGCCGCTGACCGATGGTGGGCTGGTCGATCCCGCCGATGTTGACGTGTCCCGTGACCGAGGAGACCTCCACCATTAGTTTCAAGCTGATCTCGCCGTCAAGGTGGATGTGCGGCGTGATGTTCAGGTTCACGCCCACATCGAGGTACTGGAACTGCGTTTGGACAAGTGGATTGATTGCGCCGCCAGCAGCCCCACCAACGAGCCCTCCCGTCAAGCCCGCTGAGAAGCTGCCCGTGGCGATGGGAACGCGGTCGCCGATGCGCAGGATGCCCGGCTGCCCGTCCAGGAGGCGGAGCTCGGGGTCTTGAATCACTTTCGTGGTGCTGTCGGTGTAGAGCGCGGTTGCCGTGGCACCTGGGAGGGAGAGGCTGTAATCATTACTGGTCAGATGGGCGAGGTCACGCAACGTCACTGCATTCGACGTGGTCGTTGGCGTGGACGTCCCGGAGGTGCTGGTCGTCACCCCACCCGGCGAAGGCGTAAGCCTCACCGAAGTGTCGGGTTGAATACCCAGCGTGCGCAAGCGATCGCGCCGTACCTGCAACACGGCCACGCGGATGTCCACTTCGGGCTTGGCCTTATCCATGTCGCGGATCACTTTTTCGGCCAGGGCAATCTTGTCCGGCGTATCGCGGATCATGATAGCGTTCAGCGAAGTCACCTGCTGGATGCGCGTGAGTTCCAGGACTTGGCGCAGGCCGGTCACGATCTCATTGAGATCCCGGTCTTGCAGCGCGTTGGAAACGTAAAACGTGCGAACGATCTGCTCTTCGTAATCCTTGCGCTTCTGCGTATTGTCCGGGATGACCATGATGATGTTGGTGGTCACCGCCTTCCAGAAGGACTTGGTTTGCAGGCAGACGGTGTCCAGTGCCTGCTGCAGCGTGACGTTGTTGAGTTCGACGGTGACGGCGCGTATCGGAAAGTCCGGATCGAAGATCACGGTGACGCCCGCGAGTTTTCCAATCGCCTCGAAAACAATCCGCGCGTCACGGTTCAGCTTCAAGTTGATGGGCGCATTCGAGAGCGGCGCGAGTTCCGGCGGTTTCTCCATCAACTTGGGCTGTTCGGCGGGCTGGGGCGGGGCAGCGGCCGCGGCAGCGGCGGCATTCTTGGCCGCGAGCATCTCCAGGGTGCGCCGGACTTCCTGCTCGGCAATGGAGCTCGAAGGATCGATGGAAAGCGCCTTCTGAAACTCGGCCAGCGCGACTTCGAGCTGTCCTTTGTCCCGCAGCGCCTGTCCCTGGCGGAGGTGCGCCTGGCCGGCTTCAAAGCGCGCCCGAGCGATTTTCAGCTTATATTCCGTATTGCGCGGGTCAGTCTTGAGGGCGCGTTCGTAGTTGACGACGGCCGAATCCCAATCCTGGTTAAGCTCTGCTTGTCGGCCGGCGCTGAATTCCTGTCCACCCTTCGGGCAGCCGGCCAGGAGCAAGGCGGCGCAGCCGAAGACGCTCGTCGCGATCCATCGAGATTTCATAGACACTCCGCGCAAAGGCGCGATTATCGAGCCAGTCTAGCACCCGCTCCAAAGGGTCGCAAGGCAGTTGCTTGCATCTAGTTACTACCGCCGGATAAGATTACCCCTCGTGGCTCACAAGCAAAAGAAAACGGAGAAGAAAGGGGAAGACGTCGTCGCACAGAACCGCGCCGCCTCCTACAACTACCATTTGATGGAGAAATTCGAGGCCGGGATGGTTTTGCGCGGCACGGAAGTCAAAGCCCTGCGGGCGGGCAAAGCCAATATCCGCGATGCCTACGCGGCCGTCCGCGGCCGGGAGCTTTGGCTGCTCAACTGCCACATTGCGCAGTACTTGCCCGGGGGCCCCTGGAACCACGAGCCGCTCGGCCCGCGCAAGCTCCTCCTGCACAAAGCCGAGATCCGCAAACTAATCGGCAAGACCGACCAGAAAGGTCTGACGCTGATCCCCCTGCGCATCTATTTCCGCAACGGCATCGCCAAGTGCGAATTGGCGCTGGCGCAGGGCAAGAAAAAGTGGGACCGCCGCCAGACTGAACGCGAGAAAGAAGCCCGGCGCGAAGCGGACGAAGCCATCTACCGCTCGCGGCGGCGGTGACAGAAGGCGAATCATTTTCGCCTTCTGTCATCCCGAGCGAAGCGAGGCATCTGCACTTAGAATCTAGATTTGACTCCATAAGGAAAGGGTACGCATGAACATCACACTGGAAACACGGCCTGCGGCGCAGATCGAAACCGAGGCCCTGGTGACCTATGTTTTCGAGGAAGACGATCCTGTTCGCGGCGCGGTCGCGGAGCTGGATGCCGCCGCCGGTGGCGCGCTGCGCAAGCTTGCGTCGGGCGGCGAGCTGACAGGCAAGTCGCTGGAGATGACCCTGGTGCACTATCCCGGCGGGTTGAAGGCGCAGCGTCTGCTGCTTGTGGGCGCGGGAAAGGCTGCGAAGTGGAGCACGGCGGAGCTCCGGAAGTTGGCGGGCGCGGCGCTGCGCCACCTGAAGTCGCGATCCGTGAAACAGCTTACGATTCTGGCGCGGGAAAACGAGCGCACAGCGGCGGCCGCGCAGGCCATCACTGAGGGCTTGGTTGTCGCCGATTTCGAGCCCGACCGCTACAAGACAGAGAAAAAGACCAGCAAGAAGATCGAAGGTGTGGCCTTGACCGGCTGGGGTGCGGAGCAGCGCGCCGATGTTGAGCGCGTGATCGAGCGCGGGCGCGTCATCGCCGAATCGCAAAATTTCACGCGCGAACTGGTGAACGAGCCTTCCAACCTCATGACGCCTCGAATACTCGCGTCGCGCGCGGAAAAAATGGCGCGCGCGACCGGCCTGGCGTGCGAGATCCTCGATGAACGGCGCATTGCCGGTTTGAAAATGGGCGCGCTGCTGAGCGTCGCGCGGGGCAGTGCCGAGCCTTCGCGGGTCATCGTGGTGACATACGCACCCCCGAGCTCCGCCCCGAGCGCCCCGGTGATTGGCCTCGTCGGCAAAGGAGTCACGTTTGACACCGGAGGCATCTCCATCAAGCCCTCCGAGGGCATGGACAAGATGAAGTACGACATGACCGGCGGCGCGACCATGCTCGGCGTGATGCGCGCGCTCGCGCGCCTTAAACCCTCCCTCAAAGTCATCGCCATCGTGCCCGCCACCGAAAACATGCCCGGGGGGAAGGCGCAAAAGCCCGGCGACGTCCAGACGGCTATGTCCGGGAAGACAATCGAAGTGCTGAACACGGACGCCGAGGGACGCCTCATTCTCGCCGACGGCATCACCTATGCCAAACAACTCGGCTGTACGCACCTGATCGACGCGGCCACGCTGACCGGCGCCATCGTTGTCGCGCTTTCTAACGTCAATGTCGGCGTGTTCGGGAACGACCAGGCGTTCACCGACCGGCTGCTGGGGAGCGCGCGTGCGCAAGGCGAGAAAATGTGGCCCATGCCCATGGATGATGAGTACGCCGAAATGATCAAGAGCAACATCGCGGACATTCAAAACATCAGCAGCGGGAAAGGAGGCGGCGCGACCATCGGCGCGATGTTCTTGAAGGAATTCGCGCTCGACACTCCCTGGATCCACCTCGATATCGCTGGCACCGCCTGGTTCGACGAGGCGAAGCCCTGGGCCGCGAAAGGACCCTCCGGCATCGCCTTGCGCACCATCGTCGACTTGGTGATGAATTTCGATGGTGGAAACAAATGACTTAGGGGTCGCAGCCTGCTCCGGGAAGCGCGCTGGGTTTCAATATGAGCGACGATTTGAGGAGGGGAGCTACCCACCCCACCAGCCCGACCGGTGCGTTGAATGGCACCCCGGTGTCACCGGTTACACCGGGGTATTAGAGGCCGCTTCCGCCCGGTTCTGACTCCTCCTGGCCAATTCTGGCGATCGAGTCCGTTTTTAAGGCTCGACGCAGGTGCGTACGTCCTTTGTAATCAGCAGGGCTAACTCCCCGAATTCTTACAGCCCTTCATCTTCTCCCGCACATACCCTTCGAGCTTCCCGGCATCCCGCTTTTGGATCAGCTCGTCCAGGAACGGCCAGCGCGCCTTGGGATTGTTCTTTAGTATGGCCGAATAGGCCTTGAGCGAGCCTTCCAGGCCCGCCTGATAGACCCCAGCCTCGTCTCTGGCCTTGTCCGGGTGCTCGATGATGAACGCCGCCTGTGAAAACGTGGTTTGCGCGAAGATCTCCGGCGAATAGTTCTTTTTCGACTCCAGAATCGGCTTCAGGAATTCCGAACAGAGGTCTACGGTCAAATCCGGCACCTCAATGATCCATTTCAGCAGCCATTCGCGGTCGCTCTTGAGTGCGGAAGAAAGGGGATCGGCCTCCAGCGCGTGTGCGATCTTCACCGCTCTTGCGCGCTCCTCGGCGGTGGATGGCCCGCGCTGTTGCTGTGCCCGCGCGGCGGATACGCAAACGAGTGCGAGCAAGACAAGCAGTGCGATTCTGCGAAGTCCGCGCATCGGGATTCCTCCCTTACATCTTTTCCGGCGCATCGATCCCCATCAGTCCAAGCGCGGCGACGAGTTGCCTCTCGACCGCAGACGTGAGCCTTAGGAGGAAGGCCTTCTTGGCGGCGTCTTCCTCAGAAAGAATATGGTGCCTGTGGTAGAAATTATTGAACGCTTGGGCGAGTTGAAAGGCGTACTTGGCCACGAACGCCGGCTCTTGCGCGCCGAGCGCCGCGTTCACGCTGGTTTCGAGCGAACCTGCCAGCAAGGCAAGCTCCCAAAGATCGCTGTTTTCCGCTCCATCCAGAAAGTGCGCTGCTTCTAAGTTGCGGTATGAGCCCAGCGTCTCGAAATTCGATCCGGGATCGCGTTCCTTATGTTTGCGGAAGATGTTCTTCGCGCGGACGACGGCGTACTGGCAATACGGCCCGGTTTCGCCCTCGAAGCTGAGCGCGTCCTTGAAATCGAAGGCGATGATCGTGTTACGCGTGAAACGCAACATGAAGTAGCGCAAGGCGCCGATGGCGATGGTATGCGCGATGGCGGCTCGCCCCGGTTCGGGATCGTTCGGGTGGCGCTGGTCAACTTCTGCGCGGCAAGCTGCTTCGAGGCGGTCCAGAAGGTCGTCAGCCTTTACGCCCAGGCCTTTGCGCCCGCTGACCTCGACGTAATTGCGCTGCGCATCTTCGAGCGAAAGCTCGTAACCCATTTCCGCGGCGCAGCGCGGGGTCAGCGCCACCACTTCGTAGTTGAAATGAATCGAGGCGTTGGCCTGCTCCGCAAAGCCGAGCGCGCGCACGCCTTCCGTGACCACGTCCTGCAAGTAGGACTGGCGCGTGTCAATCACGTTGTACACGCGCGCGGCTTTGCCAAACGCCGGCGCGTTCGCTTCGCCACCCTCGGTGCACGTCTCCCACAATTCGTGTCCGTTCGGATACGTGGAATGCCGGCGGTAGTGAAAATCGCGGCCGAGTAGGCCGAATTTCCAGAGCTGGTAGGCGATGTCTTTGCCGACGTAGGTCACCGTGCCGTTCGAGCGCACGATGATTTTGGCGTCGGCGTAAAGATCGGCGCCTTCGGCAGCTTCGCCCGGCTCTTCTGAGGAGGCGCCGGGCAGCTTCATCACCCAGCAGCCCGCTGTCTTTCCCGCAGTCGAAAACTGAATCGCGCCGCGGGCCTTGAGCTGCTCGAAGGCCGCTTCCCAGAACTTGAGGTGCAGGATTTCGCTCTCCCGGGGCAGCAGGTCGTACTCGACGCCCAGCCGCTCGAGTGTGCGCAGGTGCGCGCGCACAATGGCCGTAGCGAGGATCTCGGCGACCTCGGCGGCGTCACCGCGGCCCTCTTCGATGGCCTTCAGCGTCTCGCCGCGCAAAGCCTCGCGCGATTCGTTTTCGGCAAAGAACTGCGTCACGCGCGCATAGAGGTCCCAGCAGTAGTAATCAAAGCGCGCCCCTTTTGCTTGAGGAAGCTCCGCGAGTTCACGGACCTGCTGCGCGGTGCGCTTCTCGAGATGCAGGAAGGCCACCACGACATCGGCCACCTGCACGCCGGTGTTGTCGATGTAGTTCTGCACCTCGACGCGCTCGCCGGAGTAGCGCAGCAGGCGCACAAACGTGTCTCCGAGCACTGCATTGCGGACATGGCCGACATGAGCCGCTTTGTTGGGATTGATGTTCGTGTGCTCGACAATCGTTTTCCGCGCGTCGGCCTTCGCCGGAGCTGCTTCACGGCCTGCGCTCGCAACGACAGAGCTGAAAAAAGCGCCGCGATCGAGATACGCGTTGAGGTAACCCGCCCCCGCCAGCTCGAGTCGCGCAATGCCTTCCATCGCGCCGATTTCGGCGGCGATCTCCTGCGCAATCTGACGCGGCGCGCGCTTGAGCCGCTTAGCCAGTTCAAAACACACGGGCGTGGCGATCTCGCCCATTTCGATCTTGGGTGGCCGCTCCGTGGGCACAGAGATTTCGAGGTTGTAGCGGCACCGGATGAATTCAGCCAGCGATGTGCGGAATCGGTTGTCGATAACGTGATACACGCGACTCTTTCCGTGACTGAAAAGCAATCGATTGTAAGGGAATCGCGCAAACTGCGTCAAAGAATCCCGCCGGGCAAGGTCACAATTTCGGGTAACAAAACAGGGCGCTTTGAGTCCGGGAATAATGTGCCGGCTGCGGCGTTCTGTTGGCCGCTCTTCTGAGTGTGCCTCTCTGGATGGTCCAGAACGAGCCGGCTCGATTCACTCCTTCACTCGGAGCTCTTTTCGGTAGGCCCAGTTTATTGCAAAGAGTAACCCCAGAAGGAAGAGCGGTCCAGAAATCGCCACATAAGCCGACCAATGGCCCCGCCACCAGACCAGATAATAAGCCCCCAGGGCGATGAAGGCCACTGCCCCAATCCATTCCCATCGCCACGCAAGCAGAAGGACGACGACGAGAATGCCGGTGGGAATCAAATGCATCAACAAGGCTTCACTCGTCTTCCAGAAGCCATATCCTTCGCCAAAGACATCGAGGGCGAAGAGGCTGACGAAGATCGCAAACAGGATCGCCAGAATCCTCGGCGTCCAGAAAAGAACTCGTTTGGAAGAGTTCTTCATGGTGGGTACCTGCCTTTCCGGACGCGTTAACCTGGATTTTGAGCGCTTCATGCCCTAGTGTCAACGATCACTGGACCGGTGTGGTGGCTCGTCTCACGCATCCATTCGCGGTTCACTCAAACTGGAAGGGCATCGAAGTTTTCGAGCTGATTCACTACCTCACAACACCGGGGTCATTTGACAGGCCACATGGCCGCGAATAGTATCAATGCTTTGAGCGGGTTAGCGGCGAACACGCAGAGCGGCATCGAACGAGCGCGGGAGTGGCTTGGGGCGGCGCGGAGCGTGGCTGCGTTGACCGGCGCAGGCATCTCCGCCGAGAGCGGCATTCCGACGTTTCGCGGCCCCGGCGGCTTGTGGCGCGAATATCGTCCCGAGGAGCTGGCGACGCCGGAAGCGTTCGCCCGCGATCCACGCCTGGTCTGGGAGTGGTACGACTGGCGGCGAGGGATCGTCGCGCGGGCAGAACCGAACGCGGGGCACCGCGCGCTGGTGGCTCTGGAGCAAGGCAAGAACGACTTCGCCTTGATCACGCAAAACGTGGACGGCTTGCACGACCGCGCGGGCAGCTGCCGCATCATCAAGCTCCACGGTGATATCTGGCAGCTTCGCTGCGTGGCTTGCGGCAGGGAAGTGCACGACGAGCGCGTGCCGCTCGAGCCGCTGCCTCCGCGATGCGAATGTGGCGGCCTGCTTCGGCCGGGCGTGGTCTGGTTCGGCGAATCGCTGCCCGCCGAAGCAATGAGTTTTGCTTACGCCGCGGCGCAGCGCGCAGAAGTTTTTCTCGTGGTTGGGACTTCGAGCGTGGTTTATCCGGCCGCTGCGCTGCCGCAGGTCGCACTCGAGCGGGGTGCGCGCCTCATCGAGGTCAACCTCGAGCGCACGGAATTGACGCAGTACGCTACCGTTTCTTTGCAAGGCAGGAGCGGGGAAATCCTGCCGCAATTGATCGGCACACGCGAATGAGAATCGCCTATTTCGATTGCTTCTCCGGCGTCAGCGGTGACATGGTCCTTGGCGCCCTGGTGGACGCGGGCTGCGACCTCGCGCGCATCGAAGGCGAACTGCGCAAGCTCGGCGTCCCCGGCTGGAAAATCTCGGCAGAAAAAGTGAAGCGCGGCGCGCTGGCCGCAACGCAGGTGCGCGTCGCGACCACCGAGCGCCATCATCATCGCGGGCTCAGCAGGATTCTCGAGATTATTACCGCGGCAAACCTCGCGCCGCGCGTCGCCCAGCGCGCCACCGCCATTTTCACGAAGCTCGGCGAAGCCGAGGCGCGCGTGCACAACGTGCCGCTAGAGAAAGTCCATTTTCACGAAGTAGGCGCGGTGGATGCCATTGTGGACATCGTCGGCGCATGCGTCGGCTCCGATTTGCTTGGCCTGGAAGATTTCGCTTGCTCGGCGCTGAACGTAGGCGGCGGCCGCGTGGAGACGGCGCATGGCAATCTCCCGGTCCCGGCTCCGGCGACCGCCGATTTGTTGCGTGGCGCTCCTACCTATTCCAATGGCATTGAGCGCGAACTGGTGACCCCGACCGGCGCGGCAATTGTCTCGACAGTGGCGACTCAATTCGGAGCGATGCCCCCGATGGTCACAAGTGCGGTGGGCTACGGCGCGGGCGGGAGCGACTTGAAGGAACAACCCAACGTCCTGCGCCTCTTTGTCGGTGAATCCGCCGGAGAGAGAGACGCCTCGCGGTGGGGCCATGCGGAGGAGTGCGTCGCCATCATCGAAGCCAATATCGACGACATGAATCCGCAGATTTACGGCTACTTCGCCGAGCGCGCGCTGGCCGCGGGCGCGCTGGATGTGTTTGCGACGCCCGTGCAGATGAAGAAAGGCCGGCCGGGACAGCTCTTGACCGTGCTCTGCGAGCCTTTGGCAGCGGACCGTCTGGTGGAGCTCATCTTCCGCGAGACAACCACCATCGGCGTGCGCATGCACAACGCGCACCGGCGCACGCTGGAGCGGGAGAGCGTCCCGGTGGAGACGCGTTACGGCACGATTCGCATGAAGGTGTCGCGCAGCGCCGCAACAAATGGTTCACGGCAGGGAAGCGATGCCATCCTGAACGCCGCGCCCGAGTACGAAGATTGCCAACGGGCGGCCCTCGAGAAAAACGTGCCGCTGAAGCAGGTGCTGGCCGAAGCCGCGCTGGAATTCGAGAAGCGCCACGGGAAGCCGCGCTAATTCATGGCCGAAACCCCCAAATTCTATCTGACCACGCCGATCTATTACACGAACGGCTTGCCGCACATCGGGCACACGTATTCTACGATCGTGTGCGACGTCATCCGCCGCTTCAAGCGCATGACGGGATACACCGCCGTGCTTACCACCGGCACCGACGAGCACGGCATCAACGTCGAGCGCGCCGCGCACAAAGCCGGAAAGACGCCGGAGCAATTCACCGACGAAATGGCCACCGAGTGGCGAAAACTGTGGGACGACCTGGGGATGCAGGGAGATGAATTCATCCGTACGACGGACTTGAGTCATCATCGCACCGTGCAGTGGCTCTTCCGGCGCTGCCGCGAGAACGGATTTATTTACAAGGGGCATTACACCGGCCAGTACTGCATCTTCGACAACGCTTTTTTCCCCGACGTCCGGCCGGGCGATCCTTGTCCGGACTGTGGTCGGCCGACCGAGACGCTGACCGAGGAGAATTATTTCTTCAAGCTTTCCGCTTTCCAGGAGCCGCTTTTGCGGCTTTACCGCGAGCATCCCGAGTTCATCCAACCCGAAACGCGCCGCAACGAAGTGCTGAGCTTCGTCGAAGGCGGCTTGCGCGATCTTTCCATCACTCGCACCAGCATCCGCTGGGGAATCCCCGTTCCCGGCGAAGCGCCGCATGTGTTCTACGTTTGGTTTGACGCGCTGACGAGTTATTTGAGCGCGGTGGGCGGGCCCGACTACGAAGCGCGCGGACTCTGGCCTGCGGATTTGCACTTGGTCGGCAAGGAAATCATTCGTTTCCATGCGGTGTACTGGCCCGCGTTTCTGATGGCAGGGAAGCTCCCACTGCCGAAGCAGATCTGGGCGCATGGTTGGCTGCTCTTCGACCAGGACAAAATGAGCAAGTCGAAAGGCAACGTGGTGCGGCCGCGCCCCATCGCCGCGGTTCTCGGCATGGATGCGCTGCGTTACTTCCTGCTGCGCGAGATCGTGTTCGGGCAGGATGGCAATTTCAGTTACGACGCTCTGGTCACGCGGTACAACGCCGACCTGGCCAACGGCCTCGGGAACCTCGCCAGCCGCACGCTGACCATGATCCAGAACTACTGCGGGGGGACGATTCCTCGTTCAGCCACGCGCGCATTGCGCGAGGAAGCCGTGGCGCGCGTCGCTGAGGAAGCAATCAACACGGCGCGCGGTTGCTACGAGCGGTACGAATTCGGCAGGGCCCTCGAAGCCGTGTGGCTGCTGCTTGCAGAAGTGGACAAGTATCTGGTCGAAATGCACCCCTGGACGCTGGCCGAGGACGCGGCGGAGCGCGGGCGCCTTGAGGCCATTCTCTACACTGCGACAGAGGCCCTGCGAGTGGTGACCGCGCTCGCGTGTCCCGTGGTGCCGGCCGCAGCGCAGAAGATTTGGTCGCAGCTCGGTGAGACCCGCAAGGTGGAACAATTGCGACTGGATCGGCTGGCCTGGGGTCAGCTAAAGTCCGGCACGAGAATCGGAAAGATTGAACCCGTGTTTCCGCGCTTGGAGAAAAAGGAAACCACTGAGAGGATCATGGCCATGGAAGAAGAAGCCTTGAAACCCGCGGCTCCTGCCGCAGCCAGCGGAACGGCCGCCGCGCCTGCGCCGCAACCGCCGGCAAAGATCAGCATCGAGGATTTCGCCAAGGTCGAGATGCGCGTCGGGCAGGTGAAGTCCGCCGAGCGCGTCGCCGGCGCCGACAAGCTCCTCAAGGTGCTCGTAGATATCGGCGACGAAGTGCGCCAATTGGTCGCGGGCATCGCCGAGGTGTACAAGCCAGAAGACCTCGTCGGCCGCAAGGTCGTTGTCGTCGTCAATCTCGCGCCGCGCAAGCTCCGCGGCGTGGAGTCGAACGGCATGATTGTGGCCGCTTCCGTGCCGCCCGACGGCAAGCCTGTGCTTGCGGGTTTTCTCGAGGATGTGCCAGTCGGGGCACGCTTGAAATGAACGCAGATAAAACACTCTGACACAGAGGCCGCGGAGACACAGAATTCGCAGAGAGAAACAGTGGAATTGATTGACTCACACGCGCATCTGGATTTCCCGCAGTTTGACGACGACCGCGCCGAAGTGCTCGAGCGCGCGCGGCGAGCGGGGGTCCAGACGGTACTCGCCATCGGCAGCGGCCCGGGCCCGGAAAAACTGGATGCCGCGGTTCCCTATGCGGAGGAATACGACTGGATTTACGCCACTGTCGGAATCCATCCGCACGAATCGCGGCTCGCACACGAGGAACACTACGCCAAGCTCGCGGAGCTCGCGCAGAATCCGCGCGTGATCGCCTGGGGTGAAATCGGTCTCGATTATCACTACGAGTTTTCGCCTCGCGACGTCCAGCACGTGGTTTTCCGCCGACAAATGGAACTCGCCCGCGCCGCGAAACTGCCCATCATCATTCACTGCCGCGACGCCTGGGCCGACTGCCTTGGGCTGCTGGAGAGCGAATGGCGCAGCAGCGGCCTGGGCGGCATCTTTCACTGCTTCACCGGCACGCTCGAGGATGCCCGGCACGGCGTGGAGTTGGGCTTTCTGGTTTCGTTCGCGGGCAATGTGAGCTATCCGAAAGCGCAGAGTCTGCGCGATATCGCGCGCGATTTGCCGCTGGACCGCATCCTGATCGAGACGGATGCCCCTTTTCTCGCGCCCCAGCCGTATCGCGGCAAGCGCAACGAGCCCGCTTACTTGGCCGAGGTAGCGCGAACCCTCGGGAGTGTGAGAAACTTGCCGGGCGACGACGTGGCCCGCATCACTGCCGCCAATTTCCGCCGGTTTTTTAGGCTGGCTACGGCGAGCGCTCCGGGCTAGGGCAGGTTCGCTTCACCGCGCAACGTCAGGGGAGGAGTGACATCTCGCTTTTGACCGCTAGAGAGCTGTTTGAGCTGGTTCGCGACGACCTGGCTCGCGTCGAGCTCGAGATCGCGGCGCAGAACGGTTCGGCCATCGAACCGGTCGCGGAAATCGCCGGCTATCTTCTAGGCGGCGGCGGCAAACGGCTCCGCCCGGCACTCGTGCTGCTCGCTGCTGGCGCGTGCAACTATCGCGGCCCTTCGGCCATTCGCCTCGCCGCCGTCGTGGAGATGATCCACAGCGCCACGCTGATTCACGACGACGTGATTGACGGCGCCGACAAGCGCCGCGGCCGCCCTTCGGCGAATTCGCGCTGGGGCAATCACATGAGCGTGCTCGCCGGCGACTGGCTCTATATGCAGTCGTTTCAGATGGCCCTTGCCGAACGCAATTTCCGCATCCTCGACATCCTTATCGAACTCACGCAGAACATGGTCGAAGGAGAGCTGCTCCAGCTCACCAAGATCGGCCAGATGGATTTGACCGCCGAGGACGCGCTTGAACTGTCGTATCGGAAGACGGCGTGCCTTTTCTGCGGCTGCGCGCGGCTCGGCGCGGTCCTGGGCCGTCAGAGCGAGACGGTCGAGCAGTCACTCGCCGATTACGGGCGTTACGCCGGTCTGGCCTTCCAGCTTGTGGACGACCTGCTCGATTTCACCGGCTCGCCCGAACAGCTCGGAAAACCCGTGCTCAGCGACTTGAAGGAGGGCAAGGTCACGCTGCCGCTGATCTACGCGATGGAGAACGGCAAGGGCGCCGGCCGGCGCATGGTGAGCAAGGTCCTGGAGGAGCGCGGCTTCCAGAGCGTGCGCCCCGAGGAGATCCTGGCGCTCGTGCAGGATTCCGGCGCGCTCGACCGTGCCCGCGGGCTTGCGTACGACTACGCCGCGCGCGCGAAGGAATCGCTCAACGGCTGCGCCGATTCCGATTACGGCCGCGCCTTGATGACCGTGCCGGATTTCATCCTCGAACGCGACAGCTGATCAAGACGCTGTCATTCCGAGCGAAGCGAGGAATCTCTCTTTTCTTCCACGAGCCACGAATCACCAGTCACCAGTCACTTTCCTCACATGCTCCCCTTCAAACTCATTTACCACGAGAAGTACGACCTGCACCTCGGCGCGCACGTCTTCCCGTCACAGAAGTACCGCCTCGTGGTGAAGAGGCTGCGCGACGATGGCTTGGCCGGGGACGCCGATTTTCTCGCCCCCGAGCCCGCGCGGGATGAAGACGTCCTCCGCGTTCACACCGCGGAATGGGTGCGCAAACTCAAGACCGGCCACCTCAGTGCGACCGAACTCATGCGCCTCGAAATCCCGTATTCACCGGAGACGATGGAGGCCTTCTGGCTTGCGGCCGGCGGCTCGATTCTCGCGGCGCAGCGTGCCATGACGGATGGCTTCGCGGCGAACCTCGGCGGCGGCTTTCACCACGCCCATCCCGACCATGGCGAGGGCTTCTGCATGATTCACGACGTGGCCATCGCCGTTCGCCGGTTGAAGGCGGACAAATCCATTTCCACGGCGATGATCGTGGATACCGATGTGCATCACGGCAACGGCACCGCGGCGATTTTTGGCGGCGATCCCGACGTCTTCACCATTTCCATCCATCAGGAAAACAACTATCCGATGCCAAAGCCGCCGTCGAACATCGACATGCATTTGCCGGACCATACCGGCGATGCGGATTACCTGGCCATCTTGGAGAAGCATCTCGTGCACGCCTTCCACGATTTCCATCCGGATCTGGTTTTCTATGTGGGAGGAGCCGATCCCTACCGCGAAGACCAATTGGGCGGGCTTTCCTTGACGATCGAAGGACTGGCCAAGCGCGACCGCCTCGTCTTCGAGCATGCGCGGCGGCGCGGCGTGCCCGTGGCGATTACGCTCGCCGGAGGCTATGCGCGTCGGGTCGAAGACACGGTGCAGATCCACGAGAACACCATCCTCGCCGCCCGCGAGCTGGCTCGAAAATAATCCTTCCGAGCAGTCTTCTCATCCGCAGTAGAATCCCCGCCGGGAAATCTCCGGGAGGCAGAAATGCGCATGCGCTGGTCTCCACTCTGTGTTGTTGTGATTCTGTGTCTTGTCTGCGGCGGGAGCACATCCGCTCAGCAAGCTAGCTCTAGTGGATTCTCAACACGCTTGATGGACGATCTGAATTGGACGGAGTTCCGCCAGATCGTTCCGGCGAAGACGAAGACCGTTCTTGTAACCGTGGGCACGCTCGAGCCGCACGGCGTGATCAACAACGGCGCGGACAACATCGCACCTGTGGCGATTGCCAAAGCCATCGCCGATGACGTCAACGCGCTCATCGCGCCGCACATCCCTTACGGCGTGACCGGCTCAATGGCGCCCTATCCGGGAGCGATACATATCCCCGAGGAGGCGTTCCGCGCATACGTCCGCGCCGTGCTCGAAGGCATGGTGAAGAACGGCTTCAAGAACATCATCATCCTCAACGGTCACGGCGGCGCGCAGACCGGCATCTTGAATTCGCTGGCCAGCGAGATCGCGATGTCGCGCAACGTCAACACGCTGGTCATCAACTGGTGGTCGCTGGCCAGCGATGCCACATTCGCCGTCTTCGGCGAGGACGGTGGACACGCGGGCAACAACGAAACCGCGTTCGTCCAAGCCGTCAATCCCAAGCTCGTGCACAAGGAGCTTTACACCGGGAAGGACATGGCCACGGCGAATCCTGTCGCGGGCACTTGGGCCGCCGTGCCGTTTCCCTCCACCATCGGTCTCTACAAGGAAGGGCAGGGCTACCCCACCGACTTCGACCAGAAAAAGGCGGACGATTACTACCGGCGGGTCATCGCCAAGGTGAAGGGTCTGGTGCAAGACACGCTGAAGAAATGGCAGATGGCCGGCTTTAATTAGCCGGGCCAAGAGCGCGCTCGATTGCCGCGGTCAGCGCGGGAACAAAGCTTTCTTCATCGAAACCCTCCGCGCGGTACGCGATGCGCCCCGAGCGGTCGAGGATGACGACCGTCGGAAGGCCCCGGATCTCGAGAAACGCATCAAGTCCATCGGCGAAGACGACGGCTGTCTTCAACTTCTCTTTTGCCACGTAAGGCGCCACGCGGCTTTCGTCTTCATCGGAGTTGACCGAGAAGAAGGCCACCGCGGGATGGCTTTCATACTTACGCCCCACGCGGTCGAAGAGCGGTTCCAGCTCCCGGCAGGGCTCGCACCAGGTGGCCCAGAAACTGAGCACCAGCACTTTGCCCTTCCAATCGGCGAGCTTCACGGGGACGGGACCCTCCAGGCGCCGTAGCACGAATGCGTAGGGATCGGAAGCGCCGCCGTTAGCTCCCGATGCGCCGGTGGATTTCGTCTCCAGGTTCAGCCGGTCGTAAGACTGCAAGATGCGTTCGCCGAGTCCGGCTTCGCTACCGTTCACGAGTTGCCAGAGGTTGCCGAGCTTGCGGCGAACGTCGAGGCGATCCACGGAGGATTCCTGCTGGTCCGGCAAGACAAACGCGGTCACGTAGTGGTCGATGGCTTCCTTGTAGTCCTTGCGGATTTCGGCAATCTCGCCGAGATGCAGCGCTGCCGCGGGATTCGGGAGCAAGCGGTAGCTCGAGTTCAAATCGGCCGCGGCGGCCTCATAGTCGCGCCGGTCGAGTTGCAGGCTGCCGCGCAGCAGGTAAAGTGACATCTGCACTCTCTTCTGAGTGGCCAGCCACTGAGCTTCGGATACGTGCGTCGAGCGGGCGTCCGCTCCCGCTTTCTCCACCAGGTCGAGCACGCGGGAGGCATAGCCGATGGCTTTATCCAGGCTGTGTGCATCGCCCGCGCGCTTGAGCAGGTCGATGGCTGTGAACATCATCGAGCTGTCGTCCGGGCGGACCGCGATGATGCGCTCGGCGTACTCGAGCGCGCGCGCAGAATCGCGGAGCTGCGTCGCAGCCTCCACCAGCGCGCGGTAGATCTGCACCTTGTGCGGGGAGTCGGGAAAGCGCTTCAGGTAGTCCTCGAGGTTGTGCACGAGCGCGGCACGGTCATTCCCGGCATCGTCCAGCGCCTTCTGGAACTCCGCCTCGGCGTCCGCACCCTTCTTGGCTTGAGCCGCCTGCCCTAGGGCGGTCTTGCTGCCAGGATTCTGCTGCGCCTGCGCGGCCGCCGGTGCGGAGTGAAGAATGACCGACAACGCAATTAGGCCGGCGAGGGAATGCGTCACGCGGGAATTGTAACCCGGTCTCGAGAAGATCGAGCGTTGAGGCGAACCGCGCTTACTCGATGTGGATACTGCCCGAGGAGCAGCGCAGATCCACGCGGGCTGCGCCATCGCCCACGCGTGCGCGCAACTCGCGGCGCGATTGCTCCTCGATCATCAGGGGAAGATTGGTGGAGATCCGGCCGGAATTGGAATACGCATACAGCCGGAAACTGGCGTCCGACGGGACGCGGAGGTCCACGCCGCCGGATCCGGATTGAAGCTCCCAGTAGCTATTCCTGGCTGGATTTCCTTCCACCGTCACCCGCCCAGAACCCGTGCTGGCGCGCAGGTCGCCGCTGGCCCCGTTCACGTGGATGGACCCGCTGCCGGTGCGGAGGTTGAGCCGGCCCGACGCAGCGTCCAGGCGGATGGAGCCGGAACCCGTCGAGGCCCGGACATCGCCTTTGACGTCGCGCAAGTCGATTCCTCCGGATCCGGTTGTGGCGCGGACCGTGCCGCCGATGTTCTCCAGGAGAATGCTCCCGCTTCCGGTTGTGGCCTGCAAGTCCTCGTGGATATCGGAGGCAGTAATTCGGCCGGAGCCCGTCGTAGCTTGCAGCGGCCCTTGAATTCCGCGAATCTCCAGGCTGCCGGAGCCCACCTGCGCGCGCAATTCCGTGTCCGCCGGAACGGAAATCGTGTAGTCGATGGAGACGAAGCGCAGCCGCTCGCTCTCCAGGCCCACCCGGATGGTGTTCCCGTTTTGTTCGATGGGCGGATGATTGATGAGGTCATCCAGGCGCGCGCGCGAGCCCCCAAACAAGAGGGAGTGCATGCGAACTTCCGCGTGGATGCGCACCTGGCTGGTCTCCCCGGCGCGAATCACGGCGCTGCCCGAGCCATTGCCAAGTTCCAGGTGCACAGGCCCCTGGACGGTGAGCGTCCGCTCGAAGTTACCCGAATAGGTCGTGCCGCGGACAAGGCATCCCGTGGCTAGGAATGGCAGAAGGAGGGCTGCTGCCCAGACCAGAATCAGATTGTGCTTGCGCAAGGTGCCTCCCGCGGCGCGGCATCGAGTAGCCATTACCCCACACTCTATTTTACGAGGAATGGCCAGTAAAGGTTCCGGGCTATTTCTTCAAGACGGCATTCAGGGCCCCTTGGCGGTAGCCTTCGAGGTCCAGCGTCACGTACGCAAACCCGAGAGCCTTGAAGCGGTCGGCCATCGTGCGGGCCATGGCGGGATCGAGGGCACGAGGAAGTTCCTCAGGCGAGATCTCGATGCGCGCAAGCTCCTGGTGGTAGCGCACGCGGAATTGGCGAAAGCCCAATGAACGGAGGACCGCCTCGCCGCGCTCGACGAGGTTCAGCGCCTCGGGCGTTACCGGAGTGCCGTAGGGAATCCGGGAGGAAAGGCAAGCAGAGGCCGGGCGGTCCCACGTGGGCAGCCCGGCGCGGCGCGAGAGCTCGCGAATCTCGGCTTTGCGCAGCCCGGCTTCGAGCAGCGGAGCCAGGACCCTATGTTCCGCGGCGGCGCGCTGGCCGGGGCGGAAGTCGCTGGTGTCGTCGGCATTCACTCCGTAGGCCACAGCGGCGAAGCGGCGCTCGGCGGCGATGCGATCGAGTTCGGTGAAGAGCTCGGCCTTGCAGTGGTAGCAGCGATCGGCATTGTTGGCGACGTAGAGCGAGTTCTCGAACTCGCGCGTCTCGATGAACTCGTGCCGCAGGCCGGCGTGGCGGATGAACGCCTCGGCCTGCTCGCGGTCGTGCGCGGAGAAACTCGCGGAGAGAGCGGTTACCGCCAGTGCGCGCTCGCCAAGCGCCCGCTGCGCCGCCCAGGCGAGGTAGGCGGAATCGGCGCCACCGGAGAGCGCGACAATCACGGAATCGAGCTGGCGGAGAGAATCGAACAGCCGTTCCTCCTTCTCGCCGGGATGGGCTTCAGACGGCAATGCTGCCGCCGACTTCATGGAGACGATGTCATTTGGCACAGCGGGATTATAGCGCAGCCGCGTCCTTTCCTGCTGTCCTCCTGAGCGAAGCGAAGGATCTCAGGTGGGAATGCAGGTTCAGCTGTTCAATACGATGAGATTCTTCGGGCGCGGCGCACCCTCAGAATGACAAGCGGCAGCAAGAGGGCTCACTGAAAATCGAGGAGAACGTCCACCGTGCGCGTTTCGGGGTGCGTTTGGAGCAAATGGCCAACTTTTTCGTAGTGGACGGGATCGTCCGCGAAGACTTTCTTGATGCCCGTGGCGAGGAATTCGTCGAAGTACATGCGGTCAAAGATCTGCCCTTTTCCGAGAGTCCATGCGGCGATGAGCTTTTTCTCGGCGCTAAGGGAGAGGCCGGTGAGGATGAGGTCGCCCATATGGTACTGGAAGCCGGCGGTGACGCTCACCCGGTAGGAAATCCGGCGAGCGGCGTCGTCGAAAACGGCGTGCGGCTCAACCTTGGCTTCGAGAAAGCCGTGCCTGGCGTACTCGTCCTCGACGCGATGCCACAGGGCGATCACCTCCTGCCCATTCAGCGGATCGCCCCGTTTGAACGGGATGAGGGGATCGAGAATAGAGACGCTGGCGGAGGCGTCGCCGGCCCACTCGATGCCTCCCCACTGGTAGACCGGGCCGGGATCGATTGGCACGATGACGAGGACATTGTCGGGAAGCGGCTTATTGGGATCGCCGGTGAAGCGCGCCTGGGGCGCGCCGACCTG
Source organism: uncultured Acidobacteriota bacterium (assembly GCA_963739275.1). Classification (GTDB taxonomy): domain Bacteria; phylum Acidobacteriota; class Terriglobia; order Acidiferrales; family UBA7541; genus JBGQGH01. Next base: position 6,649 of record CAVTZX010000038.1, on the reverse strand, counting down.
GACGCGGAGATACCCCTGCTGAAGATAGAGAGGCACCACCTGTTCGCTGACGAACACGGCAATGGAGAAGCGCGAATAGGGTTTGCCGACGATCTCGGACAACAGGCTTTGCAAGTGCAAGGAGTCGCGGGCGATGGCGTCGCCGAATTGCACGGCGTTGACAGTCAGGCTGGGGCCCTCGACGCGGAACTCTAGAATCATCTGGTCGCTGCCCGGAGCGGCCACTGCGGTGTGCGAGACGCTGGCCTTCACGCCGCGTGTGGCGAGCATCTGCGCGAGGGCGTCTCCCATGGCATCCAGGATGGCGCCCTGCTGGGGCGCGGTGCCGTCGAAGAGTGCGACGGCGCTTTTCATGCCCGCGGTCAGCTCTTCGTCGGTGAACCAGGGGAAGTTGTCGAACCAACAGGGAATCGTGGGGGCGTCGTCGAGTTGGAACTCAACGCTGAGAATGTCGTCTTTGCTGGTGAACTTGTAGCGGACATTGGCGAGCGGGCCGAGGTCGGCGAGGCGGTCGGCGGCGGCCTGTAGCTCGGCGCGGCCGACAACGTCGCCAACTTTCAGGCCGCTGGCAGCGGCGATGGCGTCCTGCGAATAGCGCTTCGAGCCGGTGGCGCGAATCTCAGCGACCTTGCCGCGCGGCTCGGGCTTTTGCGGCGCTCCTTGAGCGTGGATCGCCGCGGGAATTGCCAGCGCGCAGAACAGCAGAAGGACAAAAGGAAGACGATTTGGAATCTCGAACCGCACGACAATTCCATTTTACGCGAGTTGGGCGGAATCGGGACAGCCGTTGCGGCCGGAAACGCGCTACTCGACGGTGACGGACTTGGCGAGGTTGCGGGGTTGATCGACGTCGCAGCCGCGGCGCACGGCGATGTGGTAGGCCAGCAGCTGCAGCGGCACGATTTCCGAGAATCGGGACCATCAATTCCGGCGCCGCGGGAATCTCAATGACGTGATCGGAGGCTTCGCGGGCGAGATGGTCGCCTTCGGTGACGACGGAGATGACGATGCCGTCGCGCGCTTTCACTTCCTTGATGTTGGAGACGGTCTTTTCATACCGCGTCATGGAGGCGGGATCTTTTTCGTCGCGCGTGGCGAGAACGACGACCGGCAGATTCTCGTCGATCAAGGCGTTGGGGCCGTGCTTCATTTCGCCGGCGGGGTACCCCTCGGCGTGAATGTAGGAGATCTCCTTCAGCTTCAGAGCGCCTTCGAGGGCGATGGGGTAGTGGATGCCGCGGCCGAGGTAAAGAAAGTCATTGCGCCGGAAAAGCTGGCGGCTGAGCTCCTCGATCGTTTCGTCGGCCTGGAGAATCGCTTCGAGCTTGTGCGGGATGCGCGTGAGCTCCTGCAACAGCATCTTCGCGCAATCGGAGGAGAGCTTGCCGCGAACCTGGCCGAGGTAGAGCGAAATGAGAATCAGCGCGGTCAATTGGGCGGTGAAAGCTTTTGTGGAGGCCACGCCGATTTCGGGCCCGGCGTGAGTGTAGATCGTGCCGCTGGCTTCCCGGGTGAGCATCGAGCCGACGACGTTGCAGATGGCCAGCGTCTTGGCGCTCTTGTGCTTGGCCTCGCGCTGCGCGGCCAGGGTATCGGCGGTTTCGCCGGACTGGCTGATGCAGAATCGTAAGCGTCTTTGAGTCCGACGATGGGATCGCGATAACGGAACTCGCTGCCGTAATCCACCTCGACGGGGATGCGGGCGCAGCGCTCGATCATGAACTTGCCGGCGTGGGCGGCGTGCCAGCTCGTGCCGCAGGCCACGATCTTGACGTCGGTGAACTCGCGGAACTCCTGCTCGGTGATGTCCATCTCGTCGAGGATAGACCTTGCCGGTGTCGAGGGAGATGCGGCCGAGGACGGTGTCGCGGACGGCGCGCGGCTGCTCGAAGATTTCCTTCTGCATGAAATGCTTGTAGCCGCCCTTTTCGGCCATGATGGGGTCCCAGGTGACGTGCTGGACGGGGCGCTGCGACGGCGCGGCCCTCGAGTCCATGACGCGCACGCCTTGCGGCGTGAGCACGGCGATGTCACCGTCGGCGAGAAAGAAGATGTCGCGCGTGTGATAGAGGATCGCCGGGATATCGCTGGCGACGAAGTATTCGTCCTCGCCGAGGCCGATCACGGCAGGCGGACCGCATCGCGCGGCGACGATCTTGTTGGGGTCTTTGGTGGAGAGGAAGACCAGCGCATAGACGCCGCGTGAGTTGCTGCACCGCGAGGCGCACGGCTTCCTCGAGGGGGCGTGCGCTGGCCATGCCGGCCGTGGAGTTCTTCTCGACGAGATGCGCGACGACTTCGGTGTCCGTCTCAGTGACGAACTTGTGGCCTTCGGCGGCAGTTGGCGCTTCAGCTCGATGTAGTTCTCGATGATGCCGTTGTGGACCACGACGATCGTCGCCGGTGCAGTCGCGGTGCGGATGCGCGTTTTCCTCGGTGGGGCGCCCGTGGGTGGCCCAGCGCGTGTGGCCGATGCCATAGGTGCCGTCGAGGGGAGAGAGGCGTATGGCCTCTTCGAGGTTGCGCAGCTTGCCGGAGGCGCGGCGGATTTCGAGTTTGCCGTTTTGATCGACGACGGCGATGCCAGCGGAGTCATAGCCGCGGTATTCGAGGCGGCGCAAGCCGTCGAGGATCAGGGGAACGACTTTCTTGGGGCCGATGTAACCAACAATACCGCACATGGGCGTTCACTCCGGTGAGCCGAATAAAGTTCAGACTAGCATGGCGCGGGCGGCCGCGATTGGTGACTCGTGACTTGTGACTGGTGAGTCAAGAGCTATAGAGCGCGCCCCCCTCCCCACCATTTTTGTAAGTATTGATTCCACGGGACTTTAAGTCCAATGAAAATGTAAGTATGGATTCCAAAGGGCTTATGGGCGCGATTTGCTGTAAGTATGGATTCTAGAGGACTTAGGCCTTCGGAACGGCCCGCGTCCCAGGGAATCCGTGTTTTTCGCTTGAAAACGCGCATCGGAACAGCTCCTCAATTCCAGAATAGCACGCCGGTCAAGCCGCGAGCAGCAAGCGTGGTGGAGGCAGTGGGTCAGTTTCCGATAAGCCGACTTATCAGGAGTTGGCGCAATTCGACCTTGGCGCCCTTCTTGGACGCCCGGGCAACGGTCCGCTGACAAACTTCTGGGCGCGCAGCGGCGGCGAAGCTTGGTCCTACTTCCACTGCGGGGCGGAAAGTACCACCGCACTGACGGTTTGCTCCAATAAGTGGCCCCCAACCCGTAACTGGAGGTCTGCAAAGACTTGCGCCGCTGCCACAGCCCACCGCAAGCCTGTGCGTCGTGCCGACAGATGCTTACCCAACAACAACTTTGCGCAAGGCTGTGCCACTCGCCCCACGCCAGCAGGCGGTCAAGCGGGCCAGGCCATTCGGAGCCTATCGAGAGGCCCGGTAGCTGGCGAGGGTCCACAGCCAATGCGTTTGTTGGCCAGTCTTCGTAGGTTCGGTGAGCCCGGCCTCACGCATCAGGGCGACAGTTTGGTCCACGGTGCTGAGCTGAACGCGCCGCCACTTCGGCATCAGCAGACGCACGAAAAAGCCTCGGCGCGTTTGCGTGTCGACGAGATCGAGGAGATGAAATGAGCCGCCGGCCCTCAGCACGCGGCGGACTTCGAGCAGCGTTGTCTGTTTCTCCGCGCGCGGAAGCAAGCTTAACACGCCAGTGCAGGAGATGAGGTCAAAAGAGGCGTCAGAATAGGGAAGCTGGTCCGAAAAACCCCGGTCGAAGTGAACCTCAACGCCCGCCCGCTCGGCTTTACGCGCTGCGCGCGCCAGCGCCTTGGGATCGGGATCGAGTCCGACGACGGCAACGCCCGGATGAAGCTGCTTGATGAGCACGGCCACGGTGCCCGTGCCGCAACCGATGTCCAGGACCCGATGGCCGGGCGCGAGAGCCATCTTATCAAGCAGCGCGCTGCGGAATGCATCGCCGCCAAACAGCTTGACCAACGGATCGTAGATGGGCAAAAACCAGTCGTAGCCCGCCGCGGGCAAATAGGTTCTTTGGTGAGTCATGGTCTCGTCACCTTTACGGGGGTGGGCCACAATTCCCTCGTTGCGCTCTCACCGCGCAACCCATTCTACGCCTTGAGGTGCATCTACGTTCTACGAGGAGCCCGGCTCGCATCCATCCATCTGTGTCTGCGCAAGCCCATTGAGGTCCCGAGTGACGGTGCACTCGGAAACAATCCACGTGGACGTATAACGTGCAAACCGGAAACTGAAACCATTTGTCCGGTAAGCCGACTTATCGGGAGTTAGCCTGATGACGGGTAAATCATCGCCGACGTACCAACGTGCCAGCCGACACAATTAAATGGGTCGTGGGCGATTTGCACGACATTCCGCGAACAGCCGCTGACAACCTTTTCTCACCGGATTAGAATCCTAGCGGTAGCCGAAGTGGAGGTCGCCATGTCACCTCGCGTGTGTGTTCTGCTGTCCCCCCTGCTGTTTACCTCTCTCGCCATTGCCGGAGACAAGGAAAAGGTTTCGCTGCCCGACTATGTGCTCAAAGCCGAGACGGTTATGGTCATCGTGGCCCCGTACACAGGCACGTCGGTGACGGACCCCACAGGAAATCGAATCGCCCAAGAGAACGTAGAGAAAGCAATCATGAAGTGGGGCCGCTTCAAGCTGGTCATGACGCCAGCGGAAGCAGACTTGATGATTGAGGTTCGCAAGGGCACAGGTCAGGTGGCCAGCCCAACCATCAGCGGGCCAAATCCCAACGCGCGTCCCGTAATCATCGAGCCGATACCTGGAGAGACTCGCGTCGGCGTGCAAAAGGGGGGCCCCCATCGGAACAACTCAACCGGGGGAGGCGAAAAGCCGAGCCCAAGGATAGAGGGTGGGCCTGCGGATGACATGTTTGCGGTCTACTCAGGTGGCAGTGGCGGCCGTATGGTGGGTGGTCCTGCCGTGTGGCGCTACATTCACAAGAATGCCCTTCGTGCCCCGGACGTGCCCGCAGTCGAAGAGTTCCGCAAGCTGATCGAAAAAGCCGAGAAGCAGCAGAAATCCAAACCCTAACGCACACACTTGTCCCATCCGTCATTCCGAGGTGTCCCACTCCGGAGGTTTCAGGATACGGCACGACGAGGAATCTGTAGTTTCAGGATCCCTCGATGGCTGCAGATTCCTCGCTCCGCCACGAACCATACGGTTCGTGGCTCCGCAAAACCATCCGGAGCGCAAAAAGCGTGACCTGCTGGGTCATATCAGAAGACCCTGAAATAGATGGCGGGAACTGGATTTGAGAGCAGCACTCGAACAGGTGATTGCCAGGCAAATTGGAACGATCTTGTCGTGTGTTCCCGGAAAACTAGCGTATTTCGAGAGCGAAGATGAAACGCTAATTCTCGCTCGATAAATCTGATCCCACCGGCTAATCGCCTCACTGCCCGATAAACGGTGTCGGCTCAGATGGTCGACGCAACACTTGCTTGAAGTCTACTCGCAGGCGTCTCAAAGCCTAGGGTTTTTCTCGGGCGTTGATTCAAGCGCAGCGCGACCTGGTCGAGCTGCGCTTGCGAATAGGCAGACAGGCGGGTGCCTCGGGGGAAGTATTGTCGCAGCAGCAGATTGGTGTTTTCGTTCGTGCCGCGCTGCCAGGGACTTTGCGGATCGCAGAAGTAGACCTTGACGTCCGTGGCTACTGTGAAGGCCTTGTGCTTGGCCATCTCCAGTCCACGATCCCACGTCAGCGAGCGGCGCAGGGTAGCGGGGAGTTTGCGAACATGCTGACTCAATGCGGCAACGACAACTTCCGTGTCTTTGCTCGGCACCCTGATCAGCATGGCAAAGCGCGAATGGCGTTCTACCAGGGTGGCAATGTAACTGTTCTTGGCGCCGCTCAGCAGATCGCCTTCCCAATGGCCAGGAATCGCTCGGTCGTCCACTTCCGGGGGCCTTTCGCGGATCGAGATGGCATCGACGATCTGACCCCGTGACTGTCCGCTGACCGTTGCATGTCGCGAGCGGCGTATGCGCCGCTTCGACCGCAGGTGGTCCATCAGCTCTTTTTTCAATACTCCCCGCGCTTGAATGAACAGGCTACGGTAAATGGTTTCGTGGGACACTCGCATGCTCTCGTCATCGGGATGCTGGGTCTTCAGCCATCCGGAAATCTGTTCGGGCGACCAGTCCAGAATCAGTTTACTCGCAACGATGTTCCGCAACTTGCGGTTGACGGCAAGAAGACACCTTTTCGGTCGCAACGCTGATTCCCAAGCTTGGTCATCCGCCTCATGGGCGCGATAGGCAGGACGGCCACCATGGCGCGTGACCTCCCGGCTCACCGTCGAGGCCGCTCGATCGAGGTGTCTGGCTATCTCACGAATCAACGAACCGGAAGCGATCCCTCGCGAGATGTCCTCGCGCTCAGCCCGTGAGAGGACTAGCCGGGAGCGCCGGCGGAGTGCTGGAGCAATCCCTCCGCGAGGCAACAACAGACAGCGAATGCAGCTATGTGGCTTGTCAAAGGCGCGCCCGATCTCATGCAACGACTGCCCCGCTTTCCAACGGCGCCAGATCTCGGATCTCTCGGTGAGAGAAAGTCTCGATTGTTTCCCTTCGCTCATAAACACCATCCTTAAACAGCAACGTCTATCAGATGGTGTTGCATCGACCTATAGA